>CAZTBB010000008.1:0-40833 GCA_964611755.1 uncultured Pseudobdellovibrionaceae bacterium | reverse complement strand
GCAATTGCACCAATCCGGATAATACCGCCAAGTTCGGCGGCACTGCGCGCCCCGGTAATCATTTGCCCGAGAGCCTCCAACGTACCGCGTGTTATCACATAGGTTTGCTTTAGAGCTGCCAACAAAGCAGATCCAACAGAGTGTTTGACCATGTCATTGCCCTGCCGATCTGCCAAAAACAAAATATTATGTTCTTTGCTTTCGGAATCGCGCAAAGCATCGTTAAACTCGGCCCGCGGACGAATAATCAAACGATCATTATCCCCATTCTTTACTAAAATTTCGACTTCAATTGTTTGATCCATCTTACGAAGAAGAGCTGCGCGCACACGTTCCGCCTGCCCCTCTTCAAAGGAGATATTATCAACACGAACAATACGTTCAATATTGACGGCCTGGCGCGGGCTAATCAGGCCAAGAAGGCCAATACTTTGCTTAAATCCAAAGCGGTCTTCAAACTCCTTCTTTTTAGGCGCGGCATGAATATCAAGCACCTCCCCCGCACGGTCGACAACAAAATGACGCTCTTCATCCAAGGCAATCATCATCTCTCGGCGAATATCTTCGAAAGACGATACCGATTTGCCATCAATGGAAATAATACGATCATGCGGTTTGAACCCATGCTCATCTGCGCTTGAGCCAACAACAACGGCGGCGCCCTCCGGCGGTGTTACAGGTTGGCCTGTATAAACAAAAAGCCCAGCCATAAGAACAATCGCAAACAGGTAATTAATACCCGGCCCTGCGGCAACAACCAGAGCACGTTTCCAGACGGGTTTGTTAAAAAATGTTTCTTGCAGCTCTGTCGGTGTTAAAACACGTTTTTTCCCCGTCTGGGCATCTTCAACCTCATCTGTATGCTGTGCGCTTGCCGGATCGACATCACCGAATAGCTTCACATACCCACCCAAGGGAATAATCGAGAATTTCCAATGCGTTCCCTTACGGTCCGTTCTGCCGAATAATTCGGGCCCAAAACCAATCGAGAACGTCTCCACGCGAACACCACACATGCGCGCTACGATGTAATGCCCCCATTCATGGATAAAAACCAGAATACTGAGCACCAGTAAAAACGATCCGCCATAGATCCATACATTGCTGCTAAACTCTTGAAAATATGAAAGATAATCCATTGGTCCTCTTTATCCTTTTATTGCTCCTGCATGCTGTTTGGCGTGTTGTCCGATAGCCTGCAAGGTAAACTCACGCACATATTCATCCTGTGCACTTATTTCTTCTAACCCATCATAGCGCTTTTGGAAATCAATAGCCTCAAGAGCATGCTTAACATAGTGTATAATTTCACCAAAACCAATCTTTTGCTCTAAAAATGCCCCCACAGCGATTTCATTGGCGGCATTCAGCGTAAGACAGGCACCCTGGCCTTGCTCTAAACATTCATATGCCAATTTTAGGGCGGGAAATTTATCAAAATCCGGCTCTGCAAAATCAAGTTGTTTTAGTGCATTTAAATCCAGACGCTGCCCGGGCGTATCCATGCGCTCCGGCCATGCCATGGCATAGGCGATGGGCGTACGCATATCACTCGCCCCCATTTGGGAGAGGATTGAGCCATCCGCATATTCCACCATGGAATGAATAATGGATTGCGGATGAATAATAACGTCAATATCGCCGGCCTTGATATCAAATAAATGATGCGCCTCGATCACTTCCAGCCCCTTATTCATCAGCGTGGCGCTATCGATTGTTATTTTATCACCCATCGACCAGTTTGGATGATTAAGGGCGTCCTGCAATTATGCCTGTTCGATCTGCTCTTTGGACCAGGTTCGAAATGGCCCGCCAGAGGCAGTTAAAATCAAGCGCTTCATATAGGCACGGTTATGGTTTTCAAAAACCTGAAAAATCGCATTATGCTCACTATCAAGGGGCAAAATTTTTGTGTTGTGCCTGTCTGCGACGGCCTTGACCAGCTCTCCCGCCGCAACAAGAGGTTCCTTGTTTGCAATGGCCACGTGCCGGCTGTGCTGCAACATTTTCATGAGTGGTGCCAGCCCGGCCATCCCCATAATTGCGGCAATACTTATATCGGCCGGGCGTGAGGCAGCATCGCACAGCGCCTGCTTGCCTGCCAGAACATCGATATTGGTGCCGCTCAACGCTTGGCTGAGGTCATTATATAAATCCTCATCCCCAATGACGGCGCAGTTTGCCTGTAACTGAATGGCCCGCTCCGCGAGTTTTGCAACGTTTTTATGGGCGGACACAACATCCACTTCAAAACGATCAGGATCAGAGAGAACAATATCCGCGCAGCTATCCCCAATTGATCCTGTGGCCCCGAATATGTGGATTTTGCGTGTCATAATTTTAGATTATCACCGTATAAAAATAGGTGCTCGCCAGAAAAATAGGCCCCGCCAGAATCATTGCATCCAGCCTGTCTAAAAGACCGCCATGCCCGGGAATTAAATGGCCTGTATCCTTCACCCCGACATAACGCTTGAGCGATGAAATCAATAAATCACCTACCTGCGCGGTTATTCCCATTAGAGCGGCAAATGGAATAACCATCCAGACCGGAGCCTGCGAGAGCGGGTTTAGATGATCAAACGGAAGAGAGATATATACAAAACATGCAAGCAACGGACCGGCCATAGCGCCCATGAGACCCGCCCATGTTTTATTGGGGCTGATCTGGGGTAACATTTTAGGCCCCCCCATAAATTTACCAAAGAAATAAGCGAAAATATCGCTGAACCAAATCATCACCACAAACAACAAGGCCAGATCCAGCCCGCCTTCCGAGCGGATTAGATACAAAGCGTAAAACGCAAGACTGAGATACACAAAACCGGCCATTGTAAGAAGCCTTGGCTTATCAGAGGCACGCGCAAGCGATGCCCATTCCGTTGCACAGAGCAATGTGCATAGTGCAATCAGGGCCATAAACCAGACCCCTCCCAGATACAAAAGAAGCACCGTAAGCGGGATTAAAACTGTCGCTGATATAACACGGCGTTGAAGAGTGATCGGGTTTAACTTAGGCATTTTAAGCTCGCCCCCTATACCTCAGCGCTATCAATGGCACCGAAACGACGGTCGCGCTTATTGAATTGATCAATACAGGATTGCAGCGCCTTGGCATTAAAATCAGGCCATAGAATATCGGTGAACACAAATTCTGTATAGGCACATTGCCAGAGTAAAAAATTGCTGACACGTTGCTCACCGCTTGTGCGGATTAAAAGATCAGGGTCGGGAATGTCCGCCGTCATTAAATTTTCAATAAAATTGGCTTCAATACCAAGAAGATCTGTCCCCGCATCCGGATGATCGATTGATTGCTGCACCACTTTTTGGACCGCACGGATAATTTCATCACGGCCACCATAATTCAAGGCAATCAGAACCGTGATTTTATCATTATCACGTGTCAGCTCTTCAGCATTTTCAATCAGTTCAACAATATCCGGATCCAAATCCTCGCGATTGCCGATGATTCTGAGTTGGACATTATTGCGATGCAATTCCGCGGTCTCGGAACGCAGGTAAAAGCGCAAGATGTTCATCAACTCTTTGACTTCGCCCAGAGGCCTGCTCCAATTTTCGGACGAAAACCCAAAGAAGGTCAGATATTGCACACCCAAATCGGCCGCCGCACGCACAGTTGTCCGCACAGCCTCTACGCCGCGGCGATGGCCTGCTGTGCGCGGTAAGCCCCGGCGTGTAGCCCAGCGACCATTACCATCCATGATGATGGCAATATGCTGGGGGATTGTTTCGGGCGCTTTGTCCATAGGATCATCTGCTTTTTTAAATTTAAGTTCGGCTAAAAAATACGCCTTAAACGGTCATGATATCTTTTTCTTTATCCGATAACATTGTGTCAATTTTTTGGATCATCTCATCCGTGAGCTTTTGCACCTCATCCGATAGGCGCTTATGCTCATCCTCGGAGATCTCGCCGTCTTTTTCCATTTTCTTCAGCTCATCCATGCCATCACGGCGGACATTACGCACAGAAATACGCGCAGATTCAGCGTATTTTCCAGCGACCTTTGTCAGTTCCTGACGGCGCTCTTCATTCAGATCGGGAATCGGAATGCGAATTAAATTGCCTTCCGGTTGAGGGTTTAGGCCCAATCCGGCATCCCGAATAGCCTTCTCAACAGCCTTCACATTAGAAGCATCCCATACTTGCACACTCAGCAAGCGAGGCTCTGGCGCGGCCACTGTTCCCACCTGATTCAGCGGCATTTTGGAGCCGTAAACATCAACCTGAACCGGATCAAGCAGGCTCACCGAGGCGCGCCCTGTACGCAAACCGCCAAACTCAGTTTGTAGATTTGATATGGCGCCATCCATACGTCGTTTAAGATCATTTCTATCATGCGGCATGGTTATACTCCTCGCGTTAGATTTATTAAATATATTAGTTAGTTACCTTTGTAAACTCACCCTGATTCTGAACTACCTTTGCAAAATTACCTTCTTCACGGACTGAAAATACAACAATCGGAATGTTGTTTTCGCGCGCCAATGAAATGGCTGTTGCATCCATTACTTTGAGATCTTTTGTCAGAACCTCGAGATACGAGATGCTATCATATTTCTTGGCATCCGGGTTTTTCTGCGGATCATCGGAATAGACACCATTTACCTTTGTCCCTTTGAACAAAGCATCACAATCCATCTCGGAGGCCCTCAAGGCAGCGGCCGTATCCGTTGTAAAGTAAGGGTTACCCGTGCCGGCGGCAAAAATCACAACGCGCCCCTTTTCCATGTGACGGAAGGCACGCCTGCGGATATATGGCTCACATACTGCATCCATGCGAATAGCTGATTGAACACGTGTACCAACGCCCAGCTCCTCTAATGCGTTTTGCAAGGCCAATGCATTAATCACAATACCAAGCATCCCCATATAATCGGCCGTTGTGCGGTCCATACCGGCCGCAGCACCTGAAACACCACGAAAGATATTTCCAGCACCAACAACAACGCACACCTCAACACCGATATCGACAACCTGTTTGATGTCAGCCGCAACGCGGTTTACAGTTTCCGGATGAAGTCCATATTCATTTGGCCCCATCAGAACCTCGCCTGACATTTTCAACATGACACGTTTATAAGGGGATGGGGATGATGTGCTCATTTCAGTCTCTATTCTTTGTTCACTAACCATAATTTTTACATTCTTAATTTCAAACCGGCATCATCAAAATAAACAAGGCCGCACTGCAAAGCAATGCGGCCCGTTAAGAATTTTAAACTTATTTCAAAAAAGAATTAGCCATTGGCTACTTTTGCAACTTCTGCCGCAAAATCTTCCGCTTCTTTTTCAATACCTTCGCCCAGTTGGAAACGCGCGTAATCTGTTAGCTTGATATCAGCACCCGCTTCTTTTGCGGCATTGGCAACAACGTCAGAGATTTTTGTTTCGCCATCAATGACTGATTTCTGGTCAAGCAAGCAAATCTCCTCGAAGTACTTGCGCATACGACCTTCAACCATTTTCTGGGCAATCTCCTCAGGTTTCCCTTCTGCCATCGCCTGCTCCACCAAGAACTTGCGCTCTTTTTCAGCAGCAGCCTCATCAACAGAGTCACGGTTTAGATATTTCGGGAAAGCCGCAGCAGCATGCATAGCAACCTGTTTGCCTGTTGCTTCCAGAACGCCGGCATCGCCCGCAGATTCAAGAGCCACAAGAACACCGATCTTTCCAAGACCATCGGCCAACGCTCCATGAACGTAAGATACAACTTTGCCTTCGCTCACTTCTAGCTTTTGCATACGGCGCAAAGACATATTCTCACCAATCTTGGCGATCAAGTCTGTAAGGCCATCTTTGACTGATTTCCCATCAATCTCTGATGCGGCAAGCTCTTCTACTGTGTTTACGTTCAATGCATTCTGAGCCACTTTCTGAACAAAAGCTTGGAACTCCTCGTTACGGCTTACAAAATCTGTTTCCGCATTCAGCTCAATCACAGCACCTTTGTTGCCATCCGTAACAACAGCCACGAGACCTTCAGCCGCTGTACGGGATGATTTTTTATCCGCCTTGGCCATACCCTTCTTACGAAGTTCTTCCATTGCGGCATCCATATCACCATTCGCATCAGTCAGTGCCTTTTTAGCATCCATCATGCCGGCACCCGTCTTTTCGCGTAGTTCTTTCACCATTGCAGCAGTAATTGCCATGTCATATCTCCTTTAGATTTTATCTATGCTGTTAAAAATTATACGTCACCAAGACTTAAGCGTTTGCCGCTTTTTTCTTATCATCTGAGGGCTCCTCATTGGCGGCCTTCTCATCCGCAGCAGCTTCAGGCTTTTTTTCATCCGCCTTTTCTGCTGCCTTCTTGGCTTCAGCATCCAATTTCGCTTGCTCACCCGGTGTCAGCTCTTCTTTTTCCTCTTCAACAACTTTTGGAGGAAGGTTTACATTCACCTCTTCGGCTTCACCCGGATCAGCAGCCGCACCGGCCAATTCTTCCTGAAGGCCATCAAGAATTGCGCCGACAAATAGCTCACAGTAAAGATCAATCGCACGAAGCGCATCATCATTACCAGGAATGACGTAATCAACACCCTCGAAGCTTGCATTTGAATCAACAACACCAAATACAGGAATACCAAGCTTTTTGGCTTCTGCGATGGCAAGATCTTCTTTCTTTGTATCAATCACGAACATGGCATCTGGCTGACCGCCCATATCCTTGATACCACCAATTGATGTTTCAAGCTTGTCACGCTCGCGCGTTAGCATCAAAACTTCTTTCTTTGTGCGCTTTGCAATTTGCTCAGGATTGCTCAAAATGCCGTCAAGCTCGCGAAGGCGGGCAATAGATTTTGAAATTGTCTGCCAGTTTGTCAGCATGCCGCCCAACCAGCGATTATTCACGTAGTACTGACCACATTGCTTTGCAGCTTCTGCGATACGGTCTGATGCTTGGCGCTTTGTACCAACGAACAGAACACGACCACCTTTAGCGACGATATCACGCATTGCCTGGAGGGCCTGCTCAAGCATTGGTGTTGTTTGCTGCAGATCAAGAATGTGAACGCCGTTACGCACACCAAAGATGTACTGACGCATTTTTGGGTTCCAGCGACGTGTGTGGTGACCATAGTGAACACCAGCTTCCAATAGTTGACGCATTGTAAATTGAGGGATTGCCATATCTATAACTCCTTTTCCGGTTAATCCTCTACAAGGCTGATGCATTTCAAAATTGAAACACCGGATGGGATGGTTCATCCCTAGCCCTGCATGTGTTTTACAGTTTGTAAGGGGTTATATGGGTTCTTGGGTAAAATTGCAAGAAAAGATTTTAAGAAAAAAGTTTCTTGATAGCGCCAAGAAAACCAGGCCTTTCCGAGGCTCCGTGGCTATCATTTGCAGGAATGAAACCCGGCTGTGCATCCGCGACATTTTGAACAACCTCGGACAGAGGTCTGCGTGGAGAGTAATTAACGGGCGTTTGACCATAGCCAATGCGCAAAATTGTATGCGCGCGGCCATGATGATGTTCAATTTCATCATGAAGGCGCAAACGCAAATCAGGCACTTCACATGGCTGGTTTAGCGGCGAAACGGAGAGACCTTCGGCTTCTGCCAATAACAAAATACGAGCAATGGCCTGACCTGCATATAAACGCTCGGCTTTACCGCCTTTATTGCTTCCTATAATCGCAATAACAGGACAACCGGCCAATATTTGATCATCTGTGACAACTTCACCGGGGGCCATTTCGAAACGGCGCAAGATACGCGGCTTATTATGCTTCATAATCTCAGAGTAAGAGCGCGCATGGTTTGGCATGCCATCACGGCTGAGCGCACGGCGCGGATTAGCCCAGCTCGCCAATTCACGGCGGAAATGCTTGTCATTCATTTGAATATGGTCGCCCTCTGCGATAAGGCTGGCAACGATGTCACGCTCATATTCATTACACACATAAAGCCAAGCACGCTCATCTTCGGCGGCTTTCGAGAGTTTATCCAGCAATGTTGCGGGAACTTTTTTAGTTTGGAACGAGCCGTGATTCATTTGGCGCTTGGTAATGCTGGAGAATAACGTCTGCTCACTCTCACGTGCGATGGTTTTCTTGGCACCAATCTGGATACGGGCAATCAAATCTTCCTCGCCGACATTGGGCAATAATTGTGTTGTTTCCTCATACCCGAAAGCACGAATAGCCAAGCGTAAATTATAAAGCGCACCGCCACATGCCAAAAGCATCTGGCGATCATCCGGGTCAATCACCGGCAAAGCATGGCGGCGATCCGCGTAGAGCGAAACCGAGTCCTGATCAATCGCAAAATACCAGGGTTGCGTATTGTATGTTGATGATGCCAGCACCGCGTAGCGCACACAAAATTCCAACTTGTCCGCAGGGCTTCCATTATGTGGAAAGTCGCCCTCGTTAATATCCCAAGCATCCATTGATGACATCATGATTAAATCAACCTTTGTTAATTGATGCAGATTTTATAGGCCTGTTTGCCTGTTCTTGTCAATGAAATATCGCCAAAAACTCAGGTTTTATGGGCTTTGCAGCAAGATCAATGCTCCGTAATAGAGATCACACCCTCTTGTTCTCGGATTTTATCGCGTGCCTGCGCACTCAAAGACCATGATCCGGGGAGTTTTACCTTCACATTCCTGTTCTGATCGTCCAGATGTGTAATAAAGACGATCTTGGCCATGCCCCTGCCCTCTATATCAAGGAACTCTTTCACCTTTTTGATCGGGCCGCCATGATTTAGCTTGATCTGGATTTGAGATATTTTACCCTCAAGCGCCTCATCCAGCGGATCAATGCGTTGGGTGGTAAAGCGCACCTGATCTTCTTGCGATTCCGCATTTAATGTCAGCAGCAATAACGTTCCAGGCTCCAGATATTCCCGCGTGGCAAAGAGCAACTCCGAAAACAGGGTGACTTCAAATATTCCACTCGGATCAGAGAGCTGAAGAAAGGCGTATTTAGAGCCTTTCTGCGACATTTTTTCTTGCTTCTTTAACAAAACCCCAGCCATTTGAACGCGCAGTGCAGGCGTATTTAAGAGCTCCTGTTCAACATCAACAAAGGTCTTAATCCCCATTTTTTCAAGTTGTCCCTGACGGGTATCCAATGGATGAGCCGAGAGGTAAAACCCGACAGCGCCGAATTCATGGCCGAGGCGCTCTAGCGGGCTCCATGGCTTGATATCTTGCAAGGCCGGCATACCCATACCATTATCCTCGGCCTCTCCGCCGCCGCCGCCAAAGAGAGAGACCTGTCCACTATCGCGCTCTTGCGCAAGGGATTGAGCATGGCGCAGCATCATTTCAACGCCGGAATGCACCTGTGCCCTGTTGTCATTCAAACTATCGAAGACCCCTGCATAGACCATCTGTTCGAATTGGCGCCGGTTCATTATTTTTGGATTCAGGCGCGACACAAAACCATCCAGAGATGTGTATGCACCATTTTCGGATCGCTCAGCGCAAAGATCACGCATTGCTTGCTCCCCCACACCTTTAAGGGCGGCAAGAGCATAGCGCACGCCCTTATTATTCTCTACGCGAAATGTGACATCCGATTGATTAATATCGGGCGGATATAAATCCATTTTCATGCGATCCATATCTTGTTTAAACACACTGAGCTTGTCCGTATTGCCAAGATCGAGCGTCATAGAGGCGGCATAGAATTCGAGCGGATGATTGGCCTTGAGCCATGCTGTCCAATAGGCAATAAGCGCATAGGCCGCGGCATGCGATTTGTTAAATCCGTAGCCCGCAAATTTAGCAATCTGATCAAAAATCGCACTGGCTTGCTCGCCCGGCACCTTATTGTGCTCAGCCGCGCCATCAACAAACATCTTGCGTTGCTTATCCATTTCTTCCTGGATTTTCTTACCCATCGCACGCCTGAGCAAATCCGCACCGCCGAGTGAGTAGCCGGAGAGTGCCTGCGCGGCCTGCATCACTTGCTCCTGATAGATCATAATCCCATAGGTTTCGGTCAAAAACTCTTCCAGTTTCGGGTGCATATAATCCGGCTCTTCATGACCTTCTTTGACGCTAATATATTTGGGAATGTTATCCATCGGCCCCGGGCGGTAGAGAGAGACAAGCGCGATAATATCTTCGAAGCGGTTCGGCTTTACTTTGCGCAGCGTATCGCGCATACCCGCACTTTCCAGCTGAAACACGCCGACCGTATCGCCTTTGGCCATGAGCTCGTATGATTTTTTATCATCCAGTCCAATTTGAAGGATATCGATATCCTCGCCCTTGGCCTTAACCATCTCGACCGCCTTCTGGATAACGGTCATGGTCTTCAGACCCAAGAAGTCGAACTTTACCAAGCCGGCTTGTTCCACATATTTCATATTGAATTGTGTAACCGGCATATCGGAGCGCGGATCACGGTAGAGCGGAATAAGTTCATGCAAAGGGCGATCCCCGATCACCACACCGGCCGCATGGGTAGAAGCATGGCGATAGAGCCCCTCAAGCTGTAATGCAATGGTGATCAATTTATCGGTTGTATCATCTTGTTTGCGGACGCGTCGCAGATCCTCATCCGAAGCCAGCGCCTCTTCCAATGTCATGGGATTGGCCGGATTATTCGGGATCATCTTGGAGATTTTATCCACCTGTCCGTAAGGCATTTGAAGAACACGTCCGACATCACGCACAACCGCACGCGCCTGTAATTTTCCAAAGGTAATGATCTGCGCGACATGGTCATAGCCATATTTATCCTGAACATAGCGGATCACTTCGTCACGGCGCTCCTGACAAAAGTCGATATCAAAGTCAGGCATAGAGACACGTTCCGGGTTCAGGAAACGCTCAAAGAGAAGGCCCAGCGCAAGCGGATCAAGATCCGTAATTTTCAGTGCCCAGGCCACAACTGAGCCCGCCCCTGATCCACGTCCGGGGCCAACGGGTATATTCTGCTCCTTGGCCCAAGTGATGAAATCCGAAACAATCAAGAAATACCCCGGAAACCCCATCTGGTTAATGACATCCAATTCAAAAGCCAAGCGTTCACGATACGGTTTGGCGATGTCTTCTTTTTCTGTCTCGCTTAGCCCCTCTTCAAAGACAAAATTCTGCAAACGCCATTCGAGACCGTCTTGTGATTGTGCCTTCAACTCATCTTCTTCATTACGCCCCTTATCACTTTCGAAGGGGGGGAGAATGGGATCAATCGGCTCCAGTAAATATGAACAACGCTGAGCTATGATGGCTGTATTTTGGATGGCTTCGGGAATGTCGGAGAACAAAGCTTCCATTTCCTTGGCGCTTTTAAAGTAATGCTCGGGCGTGACTTTGCGACGGTCTTCTTCGGTCACATAGCGCCCCTCCGAGATACAGAGCAATGCATCATGCGCCTCGTAAGACGCGCTTTCCGGGAAATAACAATCATTGGTCGCCACCAAAGGAATTTTAAGCTCATATGCCAAATTAATAAGAGCCTCCTCAACCTTTTCCTCCTCCTCCCAACCATGGCGCTGTAGCTCGATATAGAAACGGTCGGCAAAAAGGCCGCGATAAAATTCTGCCGCACTGTGGGCTTTGTCGTTTTGCCCGTGAACAAGGGCGTTGGATATCTCTCCTTTTGGCCCGCCGCTCAGGCAGATAAGCCCCTCGGCAAATTTTTTGAGGACGTCTTTATCAATGCGTACAGCACTTGTCGGCTCACCCTCCATATAGGCATCACTAATCAGGCGGCACAGATTGCGATAGCCCTGCTCGTTTTGAACCAGCAGGACAATCTGGTGCCCATCTTCCCCGACAGCAACCTGCGCCCCTAAGATCGGCTGCACGCCGTTATTTTTGGCCTCAAGGGCGAACTCCATGGCCCCGAACATATTATTTGTATCGGTGACAGCCACGGCCGGCATATTATTTTTAACGCAGAGCTTGATCAGGTCTTTGACTTTCAAAGCCCCCTCGGCCAGCGAATATGCTGAATGGGTATGCAAATGCACAAATGTAGACATAGCCACAGATTAGCAAGAAGGCAGATGGGAATCCTAGGGGGGCAGCCTATAAAGGCAAAAGTTTTCCAGCCTTTAGTTCAAGAACGCGATCCATCTGATCCGCAAGATCAAGATTATGTGTTGCCAATAATGCCGCAATATTGCGTTTTCGGACTTGTTCCAACAGCAAATCAAAAACCAGTGCCGATGTTTCAGGATCAAGGTTCCCTGTGGGCTCATCAGCCAGAAGAATTTGTGGATCATGCACCAAAGCACGGGCAATCGCCACGCGTTGTTGTTCCCCGCCCGATAGTTTCGCAGGTCTATGATCTGCTCTATCTTTTAAGCCCATCTGATGGAGAAGCTTCATCGCACGCTCATAAGCCAAACGTCTAGGCTCACCAGCAATAATAAGGGGTAGAGCCACATTTTCCATTGCATTAAATTCCGGTAAGAGGTGATGGAATTGATACACAAAGCCAATCGATGAGAGGCGTAGCTTTGTGCGTTTGGACTCGTTCAAACCGCTGAGCTGTTGATTATCAATTGTGATCTGCCCGGAATCAGCCTTATCCAGCAGTCCTAAAATTTGTAGCAATGTAGACTTCCCAGAACCGCTAGGCCCCACAAGGGCAACAATCTCACCAGCATCAATGCGCAGATCAAGATTGTTTAAAATAGTCAGTGTATTATCGCCTTGCGAAAAACTTTTATTGATGCCTTCCGCGCGCAAAAGCAAATCTTGTTCTATGGGCGTGATTGGGCGAGCTGCTTGTTGTTTATTCATAGCGAAGCGCCTCCACAGGGTCGAGACGAGCAGCACGCCATGCAGGATAAATTGTAGCTAGTACAGATAGGATGAGAGCCATACCAATGACGGTCATGACTTCCGACCATTCAATCACGGCAGGCAATTGCGAGAGAAAATAAATCTCTTCGGAAAACAGCTCCGCACCGCTCAAGCCCTCAATAAAACGGCGGATCGTTTCAATATTCGCCGCAAAAGCAATCCCCAGAAGAGCGCCAAGAGAGGTTCCAACCAGCCCGATGCTGGCTCCTGTCAGAATAAAGATGCGCATCATAGACCCGCTGGCCGCACCGATAGTGCGCATAATGGCAATGTCGTGGGTTTTATCCTTCACCAGCATAATCATGCTGGAGATGACATTAAAGGCCGCCACCAAAATGATCAGGGTCAGAATAAGGAACATCACATTTCGTTCAACAATTAAAGTGTTATAGAAGGTCTGGTTTACATCCCGCCAATCATAAACACTGGCCATTTCACCAACAGCCGCCGCCACACGGGCACGCATTTGATCAAGCTGACCCGGATCATCCAAAAACACCTCTACCAAGCGCACGGCATCTTTCATTTGAAAGAAGGTCTGCGCAGCCTCAAGAGGCATAAAGACAAAATTGGCATTATATTCATGCATCCCGACATCATAGATAAGCGCCACTTCATAGGAGCGTTGCCGAGGCATAGAACCAAAGGGCGTACTTTTTACTTTGGGAGAGGTTAACACCAAGACATCACCTGGAATAACACGCAAACGATCCGCTAGCTTCGAGCCGATAGCAATAGTATTGCCTTGAAAAGAAGACGCATCACCACGCGTTATATTGTCCTTAAAGATCGGGCGTGATTGAAACTCTTCGCTTTTCACACCGCGCACAAGAACACCGCTGGCCTGCCCGCCAACAGAGACAAGCGCCTGACTCTCTATCATCGGCGATGCGTGACTGACCCCATCAATGGAGCGGACAAGTCCGGTAATGACATCGTAATCTTCCAATGGGCCGGCTGTGTTATAAACATTCAAGTGGCCGTTAATCCCAAGGATACGATCAAAGAGCTCTATGCGAAACCCGTTCATGACACTCATTACAATGATGAGCGTTGCTACGCCCAGCATAATGCCTGCGAAGGAAAAACCGGCAATCACAGAAACAAAGCCTTCTGCCTTTTTTGAGCGCAAATAACGCCAAGCCACCATTCTTTCAAAGCTTGAGAACATATTTTAATACGCCTTTGCAATTAAGACTTTGCGCCCTTCATCCTCGAATGGCATCACGCGCGCGCTCAGGCTGTATTTCGATTTCAGCGCATCCAGTGCCGGATCATCCAATAACTCTACGGGGACTTTTACAAAGCCACGCTTATCCGCATCAAAGAAATCACGCACATCATCGAGCGATGAGCCATCATGCGTATTCTCATCACGGAATGTGCGAGAGTTGCCGAGCATTGTGTTGTGAATATCATCGAGAACAGCTGGCAGCTCACTTAAGAACTGATCCACTGGGACCGTCTTTTTGGACTCACGGCCAATATCACGGCGGACATAGGTAACATTGCCCTCTGCCAATTCTTTATCACCCACTTCAATACGCACAGGCACGCCTTTTTTAACGGCATCCCACATTTTATCCGGAAAGCGCATATCACGATCATCAATCTTTGATCTTAAGCCAAGCTCTTTGATTTGGCCTTTTAATTTGTGGGAGAATTCGAGAAGTGTGGCTTCATTATCACCCTTAATAAATGGCAAAATCACTGAAGAATACGGTGCAATGCGTGGCGGCATAATCATACCATCATCATCACCATGGATCATGATAAGGCCGCCAATCGTGCGCGTTGAAAAGGCCCAACTTGTTGTATGGGCAAATTCCTCGCCGCCTTCACGGGTTTGATATTTAATCCCGCATGATGTGGCAAAATTCGTGCCCAAATTATGCGTCGTTGCCGCTTGCAACGCCTTACCATCCCACATCATGGCTTCGAACGCATAGGTTTCATCGGCACCGGGGAAACGCTCTTCTGCGGTTTTAATGCCTTTAAATCCATCAAACGCCAAATATTCTGTGAAGAATTTTTCGTATAGATCCAGAATATCGAGGCAATTTTTCTCAGCACCAGCTTTATCTTCGAATGCGCAATGCCCCTCATGCCAGAAAAACTCAGATGTGCGCAAAAACATGCGTGTACGCATTTCCCAGCGCATCACATTGCCCCATTGATTAAGCAGCATCGGCAGATCACGATACGATTGTATCCAGCGTGCCATAGCATCACCAATAATGGTTTCCGATGTCGGGCGCACCACATAGGGTTCTTCCAATTCACCCGCAGGCTGCAAGCCGCCCTCATCTGCCCCCTCAAGACGGTGATGGGTTACAACCGCACATTCCTTGGCAAAGCCATCGACATGTTCGGCTTCACGCGCCAGAAAGCTTACAGGAATAAGCAGCGGGAAAGAGGCATTTTCCACCCCATAATCCTTGAGCCAATCATCAAAGACACGCTGCATATTCTCCCATATCGCCCAACCATAGGGCTTAACAATCATGGAGCCGCGTACGGGCGAGTTTTCAGCCAGTTCAGCGGCCTTAATGACTTGTTGGTACCATTCAGGAAAATTTTCATCACGCGTTGGAGTGATCGCGGTTCTTGCTTTTTTACTCATAGCTTTATTTATCTATTTTTTATCTAGTCCAATTAACTGGTGCAGTGTGCCATCTTCAACGGGTAAAGAAAAGCGCATTTGTGAGCGCCATTTTTTATTTTTATAGAGCTGCTGAAAATAATCATTGTTAAAAATAATATCGCCCTCCAAGTCGTACGCGGCCTGATCAAAATCCGGTCTATCAACAAGCTGGTGATTAAAGTCCCCTAAATGGGTTAGAACTAAATGCGTATATTTATCTTTTGGCAAGATTGGTAATTCTTCTAATTGAAAATATTCTTGAACATCGCCTTCATAATTCAGTGCAATAACAATAGAAGTGGCCGGATGCATTTCGATCCGTTTGATAGAATCAGGATGGGTAAAAAGATCCCTTTTCGGATTTTTGAATTTCAAATGAATAAAATCACCATAATGCTCAAGAACTTCGTCCTGCCTCAGGGATGTTGAAAATTCCCAATAATTCTCACGGAAATGCCACCACTCAAAACCGGGCTTCATCACCCGCACTCTGGTAAGTCCATCATTATCATCTCTGTAGAAATAAAAACCCGTCTCGATATGTGGCAATCCGGCAGCATTCGTGAAATGTTGCCTTGCCTGCACGCGCATGACTACTGGCTCCCGCCTTGAAGAACTTCCCCGAGATTAGGCATCTGGAAACCGGGCTCATTGATTGTGATAGAGCTGGTTGAGGGCGGATTATTCGCACAGTATTCTCTGGCTGCCCCGCTAATATCCTGTCCGTTAATTTCGACTTTTCCATCGGGGTAGACTTTAACAAAACCAACTGTGGGCTGGAGATTAAGAGCATTTTGTGTCCCCACAGGCAAGTCAGGCGCAAATTGCTTTATGATATCCAACTCAATCGGAATCTCGATTGGCTGCCCCAAAAAACCAAACGCATTGCCACCCATACCCCCGCCAATATCGGCAGGCACAACCCCATCATCTGCGCCATGTGTTTCAACATCATCCGGCATTTGATACATCATGCATAGAGCGCCCGCGCCATTGGCTTGAGCCTGAAGTGGAAATAAAAATAATATCAATAGTAGAATATGTCTCATTGGCTCTCCCCTTTATGATCCAAATATTGCTGCTCGGCCGCCATGTTTTTGGCAATCTCCCTAAAACTAATAGCATTAGATTGAATCAATGCATAGACACCCAGCCAAAGTACAATTGATATGCCGGTAGTAATGGCAAGCTTCCGCCCAATTTGCGGGTTTTCCGGTGCGCCGCTTGCCGTGATTTCAGGCCCGCGTTTATCGCGCTTCACCCATAGAGGAAGGACACAGAAAATCACCGTCCACCAAATCATGATAAAAACAACGACGCCGCTAAGCCATCCCATTGCTAATCTCCTATACTCTCTACACTCTAATCACATGAACACTGGTCGCTGGTTTCAGGCCAAGCATGTGAAAACACAAGCGACGCAATCCAATGCGCACTTCTTCCGAGACAAAATGGTCATCGGTTAATTCTTCCCAGCTCATATCATCCAGCAGGTCCAGTATCTCATCATAGATTTTATCTTCAATGGCTTGATCGCCCGCTTCGATATCAACCAGACCGGCCGTATCCAGTTTTGGATCCGCAATTAATTCACCGCGCGCATCCATGACAAGGCTAACATGAATAACGCCGGAAAATTGTAGCTTGCGTCTCTGGGTGATAGATCCGTGATCCGCAGAAATCAGACGCTTCTGATCAACAGCCAATAAGCCAGATTCGATATGATCCACCAATTCAGGCTCATCAGGGGCCAGTCGAATAATCGAACCATTATTCGGCACAACTGTTTTTTTAATCTGGCATTCCGCGGCAAGAGCAGCATGATCCTCCAGCTGCGCACGCTCACCATGCACAGGGATAACACAATCAGGCTTTAACCAACCAAACATCTCGATAATTTCATCACGGCAGGGGTGGCCGGATACGTGAATGACATGCTCACTATCACGAGGAGAGACAACATGCACGCCCCCCGCAATCAGATTATTTTTAACCCCGTTAATCTCGCGTTCATTGCCCGGAATTGTTCGAGCCGAGAAAATGACACTATCCCCTCTGGATAGCGAGACAGAGCGATGCTCCCCGCGCGCCACTTTTGATAAGGCCGCACGGTGTTCACCTTGCGAGCCCGTCATAATCATGACAATCTTATCATCTGGCACGTAGCCCATATCCTCTTCAGAGAGGAAATCATCAATATCATCCATATAGCCGCATTCCTTGGCACATCCGATCATACGGTGCAAAGAACGCCCTATCACGCCAACATCTCGCCCACAGCGCTTTGCGGCTCTGGCCACGGATATAATCCGTCCAATATTGGATGAGAAGATCGTTACGGCAATCTTGCCCTTACATTTTATAAATTCTTGATAGAGCCCCTCTTCGACATCCCCTTCCGAGCCCGAGCGCCCTTTAGAGCCCGCATTGGTGGAATCCCCGATATACGCAATAACCCCCTCTTTGGCGGCTTGCTTGAATGGAGCTGCCTTCGTTGCGGACCCGACAACCGGAGCCGGGTCAAGATTCCAATCCCCGCTATGGCAAAACTGTCCGTATTTGGTTTTGATCAATAGCGAACATGTATCAGGGATAGAGTGCGATACCGAAACCGGCTTTACCGTGAAGCGTCCGATTTTAGTCTCCACCATATGATCAATAACATGCACTTTTGCATGTTTGATATTACGCTCTTTCAATTTTTTATGAAGAACGGCGGCTGTGAATTCCGTACAATAAAGCGGACACTCAAAGCGTTCCCACAAATAAGCAACCGCACCAATATGATCTTCATGCGCGTGGGTGATAATCATTCCCTTGAGCGCATCGGCACGCGCCTCCAGCAACCAAGGATCAGGCAGCAAAAGATCAATACCCGGGAAGCGCTCATCGGCGAATCCAAGACCACAATCAACGGCCAGATATTGCCCATCACAGGCATATACATTCAAGTTGACGCCAAATTGTTCACTGCCGCCCAGAGGACAAAAATACAGCCCCTTATCATCCATAGCCGATCGAAAGGGTTTGGATTGTTTCGATACATCCTTTTTCGCATTTTTATGCTGGCGCCCTTTATTGTGAGGCTTGGTCTTTTGTTTCTGATTTTGTTTTGATTTTGTTTTGTTCATGACAGTTTTTTATAGATCTCCAGCAAACCTTTCAAGGTCAGTTCCTCATCAACTATATCGATAGCATCTGTATTCGGTGCAAAAAGACTGGCCAGGCCACCCGTTGCAATAACAAAGGGCTTGGCGCCAATCTCATTGCTAATTTGCTGTATGACGCCCTCGATCAGGCCAAGATAGCCCCAATAAATGCCGGACTGGATGGCATGCGATGTGGTTTTACCAATCGCCGTATCCGGCTTTTTTACACTAACCTTCGGTAATTTTGAGGCTGCCTGATGCAAAGCAGAAATAGAGAGATTGATGCCGGGCGCAATAACGCCCCCGCTGTAAGCGCCGCTCTCATCAATCACATCAAATGTTGTGGCTGTACCAAAGTCAACCACGACAGCCGGTGATTGATAATGTTTTACAACGGCAACTGCATTCACAAGCCTGTCTGCCCCGACTTCGGATGGCATCGGCAAATCCACAGCAATGCCTGCGTTCTCCGCGCTTATGAAGGTTGGCTCTTTATTTAAATATTTTTGACAAAAGCGCGTAAGGTTAAAATTTACCTCAGGCACAACCGAGCCAATTAACACATCAGAGATTTCATCCCAGCGCATCTTTTCTATTGATAGCAAATCATGCAAAAAAGAGGCATATTCATCCGCCGTGCGTGAAGCCGCCGTGCGGCAGCGCCAGTTATTAACGAGGCGATCGCCATCATAGATGGCAAACACAGTATTGGTATTTCCGGCGTCAATGGCCAGTAGCATGAGAATGCCTTTCTTATTCTACAAACACATCTCCAGACGATATGGTTTTAATACGCCCATCGTCCAGCTTTAATTGCAATGATCCATCCTTGGATAAGCCATGGAAGGCCCCTTCGCAAGGTAAATCTCGCACTTTGACTATCATGGTTTGCCCCACAGCATAGCTGTGCTCCAGCCATTGCAAGCGGATAGCATCCCAACCTTCCTGATGCCATTCATGATAGAGGGTTTCAAAGTGCGCCAGAAACATCTCGCGCAAAGCCTTGACGCTTAAATTATGATCGTACCCATATGCCTCGTAAAGAGCCGCGCCCATATCCGGCGCCGAAGCCAGATTTACACCGAGACCTATAATCAAGGTCAATCGGCCTTCCGCATCGCTCTCCGCCTCGATTAATATGCCTGCACATTTTTTATTCCCAAGCATCACATCATTCGGCCACTTTAATTTCAAGACATCACTCTTGCCTGCCAGATCTTCAATAGCCCGGGTAAGTGCCAAAGACGTTATAAAAGAAAATTGAACGCTCTCTTGCGCTGTGCAAGCGGGCTTCAAGATAAATGACATCAGCAAATTGCCCTGCCCGCCAGTCCAAACGCGTTTGTGACGGCCATAGCCATCTGTCTGCCGGGCGGCCTGTATGACCGTGCCTTCATTGGCTTGTCCGGCCGCAAGTTCATTGCGCGCATAAGTTTGTGTGGAGTCTAGATGGTCATATTCGTGAATAGTCCAATTGAACCCAGCCATGGATTCTATCCGCCTATCCAGCAAAGAACACAGAGGCTGCGCCTTGTGTTGCCGATATAAAGAAAGCCGGGCGCAGGATAAAGCAGAGGACGAAGGCCAATGATACATAGATAATTACTTTGCGTGGCAAAGGAAAGCCTTTATCAAACGGCTCGGCCGCCTCATCAAAGAACATGACCTTAACAATTTTAATGTAGTAATAAGCCGCAACCACAGAGGCAAGAACACCCAAAACAGCCAGAATGTAAAGCTCTTGAGCGACGGCTGCTTCGAAAATAATCAACTTACCGAAGAACCCAGCCATAGGCGGAATACCGGCCATAGAGAACATTAAAATAGCCAGGGCATATGCCAGGAATGGTGCATTTTTTGATAACCCAGCCAGATCGGAAATCTTATTAGCCTCCAGGCCATCGCGGCGCATAGCCAAGACAATGGAGAAGACACCGGCCGTCATTACCATATATATCAGCATATAGAGAATAACAGCACCAACACCATCTTGTGTGCCTGCAATAATGCCAATCAATGCATAGCCCATATTGCCAATCGAGCTATACGCCAATAGGCGTTTGAGGTTATTCTGGGCAAGTCCGGCAAAAGCGCCGAGCACCATAGACAGCACAGCGATAAAGTAAACAATCTGGAACCACTCATCGCTCAGGGCTGCAAATGGTTCAAAAAGAAGACGGATTAACAGGCCAATCGCCGCCACTTTCGGGACAATTGCGAAGAGGGCCGTAACAGCAGTCGGCGCCCCCTGATAAACGTCCGGTGTCCACATGTGGAAAGGCACCGCGGAGATTTTAAAGGCGATCCCCGCTAATATAAATACAAGACCGACAATTACACCTAACGGGGCCGTTCCAAGAGAAGCCAGAGTTGTCCCTACAATTTCAAAATCAAGCGAACCGGTGAAGCCGTATACCAGAGAAATACCGAAAAGAATCAATCCCGAGGATAATGCACCCAGAATAAAGTATTTCACGCCGGACTCAGATGAGCGCAGAACATTGCGTTGAAACGCGGCCAGCACATATAGCGCCAAGGATTGTAGCTCAAGCGCCATGTAGAGAGAGAGAAAATTATTGGATGACACCAATAGCATCATCCCAATACCGGATAACACGACCAGAACCGGAAACTCAAAGCGATAGATATCCTCTTGCTTGAGATATTTAAGAGACATCGCAAGACAGGCCATCAAGCCAATCAATATCAAAAGCTTGAGGAAGGCGGCGAATTGGTCAAACACAAACATGTTGTTGAGCACTGTGATACGTGACCAGTCCAAACCAATCAGCAAAAGAGCCGCAATAGCCAGTGCCGCAACGCAGGCCCAACTGATAATGGATGTTGTCCGGTTACCGCCATTCACACCAACAATAAGCAAGCCCATGATAGACATGGCCAAGAATAGTTCAGGCAATAAAGGAATTAGATTAAAATCACTCACCTGATTATCTCCTTCATATCAACGCTCATATCCCCGGCGGCGGGAACAATCGCACTAATTGTTTGGGCATCCATAAGGTTCTGGTGATAATTGGCCACCAGATTATCAACCGTAGGCCCTATCTTGTCCGTAATAGCCGATGGAAAGACCCCGAGATATATCACAAGCAAGACAAGCGGGATCATGAGACCATATTCGCGCGGGCTCAGATCGCTCATCTTCGCGGCGTCTTTATTATCCGCCGGGCCAAAAACCACACGGCGGTAAAGCACAAGCATATAGGCCGCGCCAAGCACAAGCCCGGAAGCTGCCAAAACGGCAATCGTTGTATCCACCTTGAAGGCACCAAGAAGCGCGAGGAATTCACCAACAAAACCGCTTGTCCCCGGCAAACCGACGGAGCCCAGCATAAAGATCATAAAGACTGTGGCATATTTCGGCATGTTCTTAACAATCCCGCCATAGCGCGAAATCTCCCGCGTATGCAGACGGTCATAGACTACGCCAACACATAAGAACAGAGCCCCCGAGATCAGGCCGTGGGAAATCATCTGGAAGATCCCGCCTTCGATCCCCTCAACCGTGGCCGTAAATATCCCAAGCGTGACATAACCCATATGCGCGACCGACGAATAGGCGATCAGCTTCTTCATATCATCTTGAACAAGTGCCACAAGCGAGGTGTAAATAATCGCAATCACACTCATCCAGAAAACAAGCGGCGTGAAGAATTCACTGGCTTCGGGCATCATCGGCAATGAGAAACGCAAGAATCCGTAGCCCCCCATCTTCAAGAGCACACCCGCCAAAATGACAGAGCCGGCCGTCGGCGCTTCTACGTGCGCATCCGGCAGCCATGTATGGACAGGCCACATCGGCATCTTCACGGCAAAGCTGGCGAAAAATGCAAGCCAGAGCCAAATCTGAAGATCACGCGCAACCGGATTGGCCATTAATGTTGGGATATCAGTTGTTCCCACCTGCACATAAAGCGTTAAAAGCGCCACCAGCATGAGTACGGAGCCAAGCAAAGTGTAGAGGAAGAATTTATAGGCCGAATACACACGGCGCGGCCCGCCCCATACACCAATAATAATGAACATCGGAATTAAAACGGCCTCGAAAAATACGTAGAACAATACGCTATCAAGCGCAGAGAATGTCCCAACCATAAAGCTTTCCAGCACGAGGAACGCGACCATAAATTCTTTCACGCGTGTCGTAATCGAATTCCAACTGGCCAAGATACAAATCGGCGTTAAAAAGACCGAGAGCAATATAAAGAAAACAGAAATGCCGTCCACGCCCATATGGTAAGAAATACCCATAAACCATTCTGCTTGCTCGACAAATTGGAAATCGGCTGTACTGCCGTCAAAGCGGCTGAACATGAACAAGCCAAAAGCCAGCGTAAACATCGAGGTATAAAGCGCCATATGTTTTGAATTACGGGCAACGGTCTCTTCATCACCGCGGATCATCAAAATGATCAACGCCCCCACAAGCGGCAAGAATGTCATCAATGAGAGGATTGGAAAATCAAGCATTATTCAACACCTCCCTCATCTGTAATGGGCAGAATTAAATCCAGATCGATTACATCAGCCTTAAAAACAAACCATGAAATGATCGCAATCACAGCAATAACCATGACAAACGCATATTGATAAACAAACCCGCTTTGGAATTTTGAAAACAGCCCACCAACCATATTGGATGTTTTTGCAAACCCATCTGGGCCAAGGCGATCAACCGTATTTTGATCACCCGCCACCCAGAAAAGACGGCCTAAACGCAATGCATTTTTTACAAACACAGTATTATACAGCTCATCAAAGAACCATTTATTGAAGAACAAGGCGTGGATTGGCATGAAAATCTTACTAAAGATTTGCGGCAAGATCGGAAGCCACAGATAAAACACATAAGCCAGAAGAATACCCAGAACGCCCATACCCAGCGGCAGCTTCTTAACCCATGTCGGCACGTTATGCGCGGCCTCTACAGTGTCATTTTCAGGCAGAACAGTGATCGAGCCATTCCAGAAAGCCGATTTATTCCAATCAATTCGGTGAGCTTTATCATCATGCCCCGCAACGCCATGATCATCGTAATGGGCAGTACGGGATTCACTATGCGATCCGCCATGCCCGGCATCATGGTGATCGGAGCCGACAAATCCGCCATAAAATACAAAACCGGCCAGAACAGCGCCCGTAGCCAGCACAGCCAATGGTGTTAACATTGTTGCCCCTGATTCATGAATATGATCCATAACCTTCTTTGAGGCGCGCGGCTTGCCATGGAATGTCATCAAAATCACGCGCCAGGAATAAAACGCGGTCATAAGCGCAACAGCAATCCCCGTCCAGTAAGCAAAATCACCAAACCATGTATGATCGGCCCATGCGGATTCCAAAACCATGTCTTTGGAGTAATAACCGGCAAATGGCCAAACCCCGGCAAGTGCCAGAGAGCCAATCCAGATAAAGGCATAGGTGTACGGAATCTTCTTCCAGATCCCGCCCATTTTACGCATATCCTGCTCATCGCTCATCGCATGAATGACCGAGCCTGCACCCAAGAAAAGAAGAGCTTTAAAAAAAGCATGGGTCATTAAATGGAACATCGCCGCGCTATAGGCCGACACGCCGAGCGCAAAGAACATATAACCAAGCTGTGACATGGTTGAATATGCGATTACACGCTTGATATCAAATTGTGTTAGGCCAATAGTGGCCGCGACAAAACAGGTCGCTGCGCCGAGAACCGCAACAACAACCAGAGCATCTGGCGCATATTCAAAAAGCGGTGACATGCGCGTTACCAAGAACACCCCGGCCGTGACCATCGTTGCCGCATGGATCAAAGCCGATACGGGCGTCGGCCCCTCCATCGCATCGGGAAGCCATGTATGAAGGCCGAGTTGCGCCGATTTACCGACCGCACCAATAAAGAGCAAAATAGCGATAAGTGTCAGGGCATGCAGCTCATGCCCGACAAAATTAAAGGTCTCGTCTGCCATTTGCGGGACAGCAGCAAAAATCGTATCAAAATCAACCGAGCCGAAAACAAGGAAACACGCCATAATCCCGAGCGCCAAACCAAAATCACCAACACGGTTAACAATAAAGGCCTTTTGCGCGGCGGCATTCGCCGAATGTTTATGATTCCAGAACCCAATTAAGAGATAAGAGGCCAATCCTACGCCTTCCCAACCGAAGAAAAGCTGCACCAAATTATCGGCCGTTACCAGCATCAACATGGCGAAAGTAAAGAGTGAGAGATAGGCCATAAAACGGCCTTTGGCAGGATCGTGGCTCATATAGCCGACGGAATAAACATGCACACAGGCCGACACAATATTAATGACGCACATCATCACAACGGAGAGCGGATCAATGCGAAGCGCCCAATCCAAGGAAAAATCACCGGAATCAATCCAAGTCGCCAATGTCACAGTATACGGATTTGCCCCCAATACGACATCAAAGAATAAAATGACAGAGCAAATCGCAGCCGTAATAACAGCAAAACAGGTGATAAGCTGGCAGCCTGAATCACCCAGTTTTTTGCCAAACAAGCCGGCAACCAAAAAGGCAAAGAGTGGTGAAAAGACAGCTAAAATCTCCATGACCTATCCCTTCAACCCCGAAATTGTTTCCACATCAATTGAACCTCTGTTACGGAAGAATACGACCAGAATCGCAAGGCCGATTGCCGCCTCAGCCGCCGCAACGGTCAGAATAAACATTGTAAAGACTTGGCCGGAGAGGTCGCCAAGATAGGCAGAAAATGCAACGAAATTAATATTTACAGAGAGAAGCATAAGCTCGATCGACATTAAGATCACGATCACATTCTTGCGGTTCAAGAACATCCCAAACACACCCATCGTAAACAAGATGCCCGCCAAAACCAGAAAATGCTCAAGACCTATTTCCATGTTGTCTCCTAAGCCCCCGTTCCTGTTGTTACTTTTTTCACTTCAAGAACATCGGATGCCTTACGTGCATTCTGAACACCAACATCTTGCTTGCGCACGCCCGGACGTTTGCGATGCGTCAAAACAATTGCGCCGATCATAGCAACAAACAAGATCAAACCGGCCAGCTGGAATGCATAGATATAATCTGTATAGAGGATTGCGCCCAACGCTTGGGTATTGGAGATATCGGATGGAATAGCAAAATCGAGATTAGTGCCTACATTAGGGGCAAATTGCCACGCCCCATAGAGAATAACCAATTCAGCCAACAACACACCGCCAATCAACAACCCAAAGGGCACATACTGCATGGCACCCTTGCGCAAATCTTCAAAGCTGATATCCAGCATCATAACTACAAACAAGAAGAGCACAGCCACAGCACCGACATAAACAATCACCATCAACATGGCGATAAATTCAGCCCCCAGCAAAATAAACAATCCAGCCGAATTGAAGAAACATAGGATAAGAAACAAAACAGAGTGCACAGGATTACGCGACGTAATCACCATGAAGGCCCCAAGAACAAGAATACCGGCAAATAGATAAAAGGCGAGTGCCTCGATCATCGGAATGAAATCCTTCGTGTTATTATTCTTATAGATTCATGTGCTTATGCACCTCATCTTTCTAATCTTTTCATCGCATTGGCGCAAGGCCGCAATCAACAAAAAAACAGTTTTAACCTCATTTGATTGCTATGCTATGGATAAATTTGAAAAGAGTTGGAAAACGCTTTAGCGATACGGAGCATCCGCAGCCAAATTGGCAGCGATTTGCGCCTCCCAACGATCACCGTTTTCTAAAAGCTTATCTTTATTGTAGTAAAGCTCTTCGCGCGTTTCAGTGGCGAATTCAAAATTTGGACCTTCAACAATAGCATCAACGGGGCATGCTTCCTGACACAGACCACAATAAATACATTTGGTCATATCAATGTCATAGCGTGTTGTTCGGCGTGATCCATCTTCACGCGGCTCAGCTTCGATTGTGATAGCAAGTGCAGGGCAAATGGCCTCACAGAGCTTACAGGCAATGCAGCGCTCCTCACCATTCGGATAGCGGCGCAATGCATGTTCGCCGCGAAAACGCGGGCTTAGAGGCCCCTTCTCATAGGGATAGTTAATTGTTACGCGTGGCTTGAAAAACATATATTTCAGCGTAAGCGCAAAGCCCCTTACGATCTCAGTCAGTAAAAATGATTGTGCATAATTCTTAGACATTTCGAGATATACCCTATCTTAATTTGGTAAAGCATCAAAGAAAATTAGAAGACCGGCCGTGGCAACCACCCAGATCAATGTCAGGGGTAAGAAAATCTTCCAGCCAAGACGCATCAACTGGTCATAGCGGTAACGTGGCAATGTTGCCCTGGACCAGATAAAGAAGAATAAAATAAGAGCCGTCTTCAGGCCAAACCAAATAATACCCGGCACAAAATCAAGCGCCTCAATACCGAAGGGAGGAAGCCATCCACCAAGGAAAAGAATGGTGGCCATGGCACTCATCAAAATCATGTTGGCGTATTCCCCAAGGAAGAAAAGCGCAAAGCTCATCGCGGAATATTCCACCATAAATCCGCCGGTAATCTCCGACTCACCTTCGGGCAGGTCAAATGGCGCGCGGTTTGTCTCGGCCAGAATAGAGACCAGGAAAACAATAAACATCGGGAAAAGCCACAGCTGGACCCATAATGGGCGATTGGCCATAACAATCTCCTGAAGGTTCAATGACCCCACACAGAGCAACACACAGACAATAATCAAGCCCATAGACACTTCATAGGACACCATTTGTGAGGCAGAACGAAGCCCGCCTAAAAACGCATAACGCGAATTCGAGGCCCAGCCAGCCATTATCACTCCGTAAACACCCATCGATGATACAGCAAAGAGATAAAGTATACCCACATTTACATTGGCAAGAACCCACCCCTCATCCACGGGGATAACCGCCCAGGCAATCAGTGCAAGAGCAAAGAGAAGCATGGGCGCGAGCAAAAAGACCACGCGATCCGCTTGGGATGGGATAATGGTCTCCTTAGAAAAAAGTTTTAGACCATCGGCGATCGGCTGGAGCAATCCAAAAGGTCCAACAGTCATTGGGCCTTGTCTGCGCTGCATACCGCCCATCACTTTGCGCTCGGCATAGGTCAAGTAAGCCACACAAAGAAGAACCCCACCAACAAGCGCGACAATATGTGCCAATGTCAGGGCTGTCCAAATTCCGTATATGTCCCAAAGCTCCATGAGTGTCATTATGCGGCCTTATCTTTAGATTGATCGGCTGGTTTTACAAATTTTGCCATATCAGGCTTAAAATAATTCGGCCCCTTCATGACCTTGCCGTCTGATTCACGGCGAATAGGTTTTCCATCCTCGCCAAGCTTGGACATGTTAGAGGCATGCACCTCAGCAAAGGCAGCCTCTTTGACATCGTGAAAACCGAGAGATAAAAACGCGC
The DNA here is from genome assembly GCA_964611755.1 of uncultured Pseudobdellovibrionaceae bacterium. GTDB lineage: Bacteria > Pseudomonadota > Alphaproteobacteria > Micavibrionales > Micavibrionaceae > CAZTBB01. Next base: position 12,827 of record CAZTBB010000008.1, on the reverse strand, counting down.
CATCCAATACATATTGTAAATCAATCAGTGCATCTAAAGTTTCCACGGCATCTCCTGCTGCCAAAGCTTCCTTCAACTCATCAAGTTCCTCCGCAAGCAGATTGATCCGCAATAAATTTGTTTTCTCATCTGAGATGCACGGCGAATCTTCAACCGGCAACCCATAGGTTTCATGAAATTCACATACTTGCTCGAGGGTTGATTTCCTTGTCATCGTCTAGGCCGCTTTCTTTGAGTCCTTACTCTCTACAAATTGTTGATGACATGCGTTCATCGTTTTAGATGCACGGCATATCGGATTATTCAAATAATAATGTGTTACCGCTTGATCAAACCCTTGCTTCAAAAGTTTCCCTTTTTTGCCAAAAGCACCCCATTTAGCCGGCGTGACTTCATCTATCTGAGCCAGATGCGGGAACTCTTTTACGATACGCTCTCTGAGCTGCATGTGATTATTATATGGCAATGTCTGCCCCAGATAATCGGACAAAGCTCTCAGGATAGTCCAATCCTCGCGCGCCTCTCCCGGCGGCGTCACAGCACGGCGGGCGAGTTGCGGGCGCCCTTCTGTATTTACATAGAGCGCATCTTTTTCGGTAAAGGCGGCACCCGGCAGGACAACATCGGCCCGCGCTGCGCCATGATCACCGTGATGCCCAATATAAACAACAAATGTTTTCCAGCCAATTTGGCCGCGCGCATCAAATTCATCAGCACCCAGCATGAATAACGCTTTTACGGCACCGCTTTTTGAACCGGAGATAATCTCGGAGAAATCACGCCCTTTATTTTGTGGAACAAACCCGACATCAAGACCGCCAACGCGCGAAGCCGCTTTGTGCAAAACATTAAAGCCATTCCAGCCTTTTTTAACAACGCCAAGCTTCTCTGCCGCTTGATAGGCAAGATCATGCATTGCCAAAGCGTCCGAGCGTGTAAAGACAGATGAGCCGAAAATAATCATAGGTCTTTTCGCATCTCTTAGTCTTTGTGCAAAACCACTGCGGGAGGCCATAAGCTTTTCCAAATCTTGTGCCCCTGCGCCCAAATGTTCATAAGGATATGTCAGATCCGCCTGCTCACCGATAAGGGCAACCGGAACATTTCGCTCCAAATAATTGCGGCGAATACGCGCATTGATTATTGTGGCCTCGCTGCGAGGATTAACACCAACAAGCAAAATTGCATCGGCTTTATCTATACCTTCAATGCCAGAATTGAATAAATAGCCAGCGCGCTCGGAGACATCAAAATCGCTGCCATCCGTGCGGCAATCCATATTTTCAGAGCCAAGTGCAGCCAATAAGTCCTTGAGCGCAACCATTGATTCAATGTCGGCCATATCCCCGGCCAGTCCGGCAATTTGCTCACCCTTCAGCCCGTCAAGCTTGTCAGCAACATGCTGGAGAGCACTCTCCCATGAAGCCTCAACAAGCTTACCGCTTTTCTCATCGCGGATGTAAGGACGATCAATGCGCGCATAATTCAAGCCGTCATAGGAAAACCTTGTACGATCATCGATCCATTCTTCATTAATGCCCTCGTGAAGGCGCGGTAAAATGCGCATGACTTCACGCCCGCGCGAATCAATGCGGATATTGCAGCCCAGAGCATCATGCACATCAATGCTTTCGGTTTTTGTTAGCTCCCAAGAGCGGGCCTTAAAGGCATAGGGTTTGGAGGTCAGCGCCCCAACCGGACAAATATCAATCATGTTACCGGAGAGTTCTGTATCCACAATTTGATCAATGAATGTTCCGATTTCCGCATCTTCACCGCGGTTAAACTGCCCAAGCGTTGGTGTACCGGCGACTTCCTCGGCAAAACGCACACAGCGTGTGCAGTTAATGCAACGCGTCATAATTGTCTTAATCAACGGGCCGAGCTCTTTGTCTTTCACCGCGCGTTTATTCTCGGCAAAGCGCGAGCGGTCAAAACCATAGGCCATTGCCTGATCCTGTAGGTCACATTCACCACCCTGATCGCAAATCGGGCAATCAAGCGGGTGATTGATCAGGAGCATCTCCATCACGCCCTTACGTGCCTTTTTGACCATATCAGAATCGGTTTTTACACTCATGCCATCGCCGCAAGCCATCGCGCATGATGCAACCGGTTTTGGAGGGCCGCCTTCAACCTCGACCAAACACATGCGGCAATTTGCCGGCACAGAGAGGCGGTCATGGTAACAAAAATGAGGGATTTCAACACCGATCTGTTTGGCCGCCTGCAAGATGCTGGTGCCGTTTTCGACCTCGACTTCCATTCCGTTGATTGTGAGCTTTGGCATGTTATTCGCTATTTTCGTTTAAATTAGTCGCATAAGAATATTGAATACAATTCGTGTTTCCTGTTTAATCGGCTTCGCAATGAAGATCAACACCAGAAACAGAACAACTTACAGATAAATACTATATGTCCACTCGCATTGAAATACTAGCCCATAAAGATGATGGCCGCGCAGTTTCCATTGAAAACATGTTAGAAGCACAAGGCGTTACCGCCAAAGTCCGTGTCATAGATGTTTACACCAGCCAAAAAGACCAAGCCGCCAATGACGTGTTCGTTAGCTCATTGGCCAACCCTGTTACACAATCGGCAAACCCCGCATTGAACGATTTGGGTGAGTTTAGCTGGGCTTTGGAAATTGGTTATCTGCCGGGCGTGACAGATAATGTGGGACACACAGCCTCCGAGCTTTTAGAGCTAGCCGGAGAGCAAGAGGATACAGCATGTTTTTCCTCGCGCCTGTTTTTAATTGATGGCAAAGCCGAGCGTGCCGATATTGAAATGCTGGCCGAGAAGTTATCCAACAAACTTATCCAGCGTGTGCACATTAAAGACCGTGCAGCCTTTGAACAAGACAATGGTATGGATCTGGTTGTTCCGACCGTAAACCTCACCAATCAAGGCAGTGTTGCCGATACGGTAAATTTAGACATAAGTGACGATGACCTCGAAATCTTGGGGCGCGAAGGCATTGAAAATGCAGATGGATCACGCCGCGGCCCGTTAGGGCTATCCCTTCTCTATCTCAAGGCCATTCAGGATTATTTCAAATCAGAAGGCCGCGAAGCAACCGATATTGAAATTGAGACCTTGGCACAAACATGGTCCGAGCATTGTAAGCACACAATCTTTGCCTCTCCGATTGATGAGATTAAAGACGGTCTTTACAAACATTATATCAAGCGCGCCACAAAAGAGATTCGTGAAGAGCGCGGTGAGGATGATATCTGCGTCTCTGTTTTTTCGGACAATGCCGGCGGCATCATCTTTGATGATAAATGGTTGATCACGGATAAGGTTGAAACGCATAACTCTCCATCCGCACTTGACCCCTTTGGCGGTTCCATCACGGGCATTGTCGGGGTGAACCGTGATTGTATCGGATTCGGTCAAGGTGCGAAGCCGGTCATCAATCGTTATGGCTTTTGTCTCGCGGACCCGCGCACCAAGCCTGCCTATTACCGCGATAAGGGGCTTAGCCAGCCTGTGCTCTCGCCCGAAACGATTATGAATGGCGTGGTGCAAGGCGTAGAAGTCGGGGGGAATTGCTCCGGGATTCCAACGCCGCAGGGCTTTGTCTATTTCGATGACCGCTATGTCGGCAAACCGCTTGTCTTTGTGGGCACAATCGGCCTGATTCCGCGTGAGATTAACGGCAAGCCCGGGCATGAGAAACAAGCACAGCCCGGCGATATTATCATTATGGCCGGTGGACGCGTTGGCCGTGACGGCATTCATGGCGCGACCTTCTCCTCCGTTGCGCTTGATGAAGGATCGCCGGCCACAGCCGTACAAATTGGTGACCCGATCACACAAAAGAAAATGAGCGATGCGATCATCAAGGAGATTCGCGATCTCGGGCTTTATAGTGCGATCACGGATAATGGTGCTGGCGGCCTTTCTTCATCGGTTGGTGAGATGGCCGAGCAATCCGGTGGATTTCACATAGAGCTTGATAAAGTGCCCTTGAAATATCCGGGCATGGCCCCGTGGGAGATATGGATCTCCGAAAGCCAAGAGCGTATGACGCTGGCCGTCCCTCCTGAGAATGTTGACCAGATCATTGCCCATTTTGCCAAGCGCGGCGTCGAGGCAACAGCCATTGGAACTTATACCGATAGCGGCCGTGCCCATATTACATGGCATGGCGAGACAATCATGGATATGGCCATGGACTTCCTGCATGATGGTTTGCCGGAAACACCACTTAAGACAACATTTACGCGCGGCGGTGAGGCTGAGCCTGATCTTCCGGAGCCATCTGATTACGCCGATACACTGTGCAAGATGATGGAGCGTTTAAATGTCTGCTCTAAAGAATTTATTGCCACGCAATATGACCATAATGTTCAAGGCAGCGCTGTTCTTGGGCCACTTCAGGGCAAAGGCCGTGTTTATGCAGATGCCTCTGTTACCAAGCCGGTTCTGAGCTCGCCCAAAGGCGTCGTACTCTCGCAGGGTCTCTACCCTCGCTATAGTGATATTGATACGCATGCGATGGCTAGGGCCGGTCTGGATACGGCTGTGCGAAATGCCGTGGCGGCAGGTTGTGATTTCTTCCACCTGGCTTTACTCGATAATATTTGCTGGTGCTCATCCGATGAAGAAGAGCGTCTGGGTCAGCTCAAGCGCGCTATTCATGGGATCTATCATTTGGCAAAATCATACGGCACGCCGTTTATTTCGGGTAAAGATTCCATGTTTAATGATTTCAAGGGCTATGATGAAAAAGGCCAGCCGGTCAAGATTTCAGCTCCCCCAACATTGCTGACCTCCTCCATTGGTGTGATCGAGCATGTTGATCAGGCTATCTCCCTTGCACCAAAAGCTGTGGGTGATCTTGTGTATATCATTGGTGAAACACGCGATGAATGTGGCGGCGGTGAATATTATGACATGCATGGCGTTCTTGGGAACAATGTCCCTGAAGTCAAAGATGATCAGAACCGCAAGCTCTATAAATTCTATACACGCGCCTCGAAAGCTCATCTGATTAGCTCGGCCATCTCTGTGACTTATGGCGGGCTTGGTGTGGCTTTGGCTAAAATGGTCATTGCCGGACAGATGGGCTTGGATATTGATCTCTCATCGATTGATCTGCGCGCGGATAAGGCTTTGTTCTCGGAAACGCAGGGCCGCATTATTGTCACCGTGGCCCCACAGAACAAGAAAGCCTTTGAGAAGAATTTCTCCTCCTGTGATCACATTACCTATGTCGGTCATGTGGCCCATGGTGATGTACTGAACATTAAGGATGTTACAAAAGTTAATCTGGCGGAGCTGGAGCACGCCTACAAAGCCCCTTTGAAGGATTATTAAAATGAGCGCAAAAGTTTTAGTTCTCAGCGGATATGGCCTGAATTGTGAAGAGGAAACACTTCACGCATTTGGGGTTAATGGCATTGATGGAAACATTATGCATATCAATGACCTTATTGAAACTCCTAAAGCATTAGATAAAGTTGAAATTCTAGCTATTCCAGGTGGCTTCTCTTATGGTGATGATACAGGCTCGGGCAATGCCTTTGCCCAAAAGATGCGCCTATCTTTGTGGGACGCTCTGGAGGCATTCGTGAGCCGCGATACCCTAACCATTGGGATCTGCAATGGCTGTCAGATTTTGGCCAATTTAGGGCTGGTTCCTGCTTTTGATGAAAATTACGGGCAGCGCCTTGTCGCTGTGACGCATAATCTAAGTGCGCGTTATCAATGTCGATGGATTGATCTTAAAGTTGAGAGCGCCTCGCCTTGGCTCAAGAATGTATCAAGCATGCACATTCCTGTGGCGCATGGTGAAGGACGCTTTATGATGGATGATGACACACTGGCACAGCTCCAGAATAAAGGCCAAATTGCCGCCACCTATGTGAAACCGGATGGCAGCGCCGCCAAGGGAGAATTCCCGTTCAACCCCAATGGCGCAGTTGCGGATATCGCAGCCATAAGCGATGAAAGCGGGAAGGTTCTGGCCATGATGCCACACCCGGAGCGCGGCATGTTCACATGGCAGCGCGATGATTATGCCGAGCTTAAAGACGCCGCACTTCGTGATGGTAGCGCATTGCCCGAACGCGCCGATGGTATGGCTTTGTTTGAAAATGCCGCCGCACATTTTGGTATTGCCCTCAAGAAAAGTGCCTAAAGCAGAGTTTTCTTGACATAAACCACCCCCATTATTATGACTACCCTGTATAAAAATCACTCGGGTAAATCATGATTACACGCAAAGAAAAACGCTATATCACTCTGATGGGTGATGATATTGAAAAAAGCAGGCTCTCGGCGACGTTTAATTCCAACGAAGCCACAGCCAGTTTAGCTGCCCTGGCACCGTCAGCGCTCATGAGTGAGACACCTGCTGAAATGTTATCAAGTATGCTTGATGTCAGCTTTGATAACGCCAAGGATTATCTTGTTCTTCGATATTTTGTAGAAAAATACATCATGAACATGTTTGATAATGCCGAGAACCTCCTCATCAGCGATGAAAAGTTAAAGGATCTCTGCATTGATAAGTTTCCATCGGATCAAGATGTTTTCAATAGCTTGAAAAAACATAGGTTAGCGATTGATGAAACGAAGGAATACTATGCGTGGCTCTTGTCCTTTTCTGTACTCGTATCTCTCTTATCAATCCCTGCCCTAACCAGCATGGATCCTGAACGCCAAAAAGGCGCGATTGAGTCTCTTTCAGGCGATGCAGCGCATTTCACTCGCCTGATAAACGGATTAATGCGTTTCCAGAAACTCTCATCCGGCGAATGGGCCATCGTTAAAAAGCCCGATGGGCAGGAATATGTGAACAAGGAATATAAAATTCCGGGGCTAAGCGGCCCAAATACCGCCGATGGTCTCTCTATGGACCATGACCCTACCGGACCAGCTTAGGCTTTAAATATTAAGCAGCCGCTTGTTTACGATATGCGTTAATGCGCGCTTCCATTTCCGGGCGGAAATGACGGATCAATCCTTGAATAGGCCAGGCAGAGGCATCCCCATGCGCACAAATCGTATGGCCTTCAATTTCCTTGGTGACATCCCAGAGCATATCAATCTCTTCGATTGTGGCATCGCCCTTAACCATGCGCATCATAATGCGCCAGAGCCAGCCAGTTCCCTCACGGCATGGCGTACATTGACCACAACTTTCATGCTTGTAGAAATACGATAGACGCGCAATTGCATAGATAATATCGGTTGATTTATCCATGACGATCACGCCCGCTGTCCCAAGGCCGCTTCCCGCCTCACGCAAGGAGTCAAAATCCATATTGACACTGTCACAGACATCTTTTGGCAAAAGCGGCGTAGATGACCCGCCTGGAATGACCGCTAGCAGATTATCCCATCCGCCGCGCACACCGCCCGCATGGCGCTCAATGAGTTCTTTGAGGGAAACCCCCATCTCTTCTTCAACGTTGCAGGGCTGATTCACATGACCAGAAATACAGAACAACTTTGTACCGGCATTCTTCTCATTCAAGCCCATACCAGCAAACCAATCACCGCCACGACGCATGATTGATGGCGCAACCGCAATGGTTTCTACGTTATTCACTGTTGTCGGGCATGAATAGAGCCCCGCCATAGCCGGGAATGGGGGTTTGTTACGCGGCTGGCCCTTCTTGCCTTCGATCGATTCGATCAGTGCCGTTTCTTCCCCGCAAATATAGGCCCCTGCACCGCGATGGACATACACATCAAAGTCCCAACCGGAACCGGCTGCATTCTTTCCAAGCAGACCGGCATCATAGGCCTCATGAATAGCCTGCCATAGCTCGGAGCTTTCATTATAGAACTCACCACGGATATAAATATATGCCGCATGCGCGCCCATCGCAAAACCCGCGATCAAAGCTCCTTCCAGAAGCTTGTGCGGTTCATGGCGCAAAATATCACGGTCTTTACATGTGCCGGGCTCCGATTCATCGGCATTAATTACCAGATAATGCGGACGGCCATCAGATTGCTTTGGCATGAACGACCATTTTAAACCAGTCGGAAAGCCCGCACCGCCGCGGCCACGCAGACCTGATTTTTTCATTTCTTCAATAATGAAATCACGGCCTTTTTTAATAATAGCCTTCGTATTATCCCAATCACCACGCTTCTTGGCGTCCTTCAATGCATGTGATTGCCAGCCATAAATATTGGTAAAAATACGATCCTGATCCTGTAACATTTAGGCCACCTTTGCTTTCTTGGCTTCCGCTTCGAGTGTTGTTGGCCCCGTAATCGCCATTGAGGCTTTACGCCCTTTTTGTGATCCTATATTTGGCTTCATATCCTCGGAAAGGAGACCCAGTATTTCTTTCATTGTTTCGGATGTAAGGTCTTCATAGTAATCATCATTGATCTGTACCATCGGCGCATTGACACAAGCCCCAAGACATTCCACCTCCATGATCGTAAACTTACCATCCTTGGTCGTCTCACCCATGCCGATGCCGAGTTCATCCTTACATGTTTTGACAACATCATCAGAACCACAAAGCCAGCACGGTGTTGTTGTACAGATCTGCACCAGATATTTTCCAACAGGGGCAAGGTTATACATCGAATAGAAGCTAGCCACCTCATAGACCTTTACAGGAGCCATACCAAGCATATCAGCAATGACATCCATGGCCGCACGGGAAATCCACCCGCCATAGGGAGGATTGGCCTTCGCGCCCTCTTCTGCGACCTGACGCTGTGCCAGATCCAGAAGCGGCATGACTCCACTTTGTTGACGCCCCTCCGGATAGCGGCTCAGAACATCTTTGATAGCCTTTTGATACTTCGCTGTAAATGCAAAGCTCTCAGGCTGATAATCGGCTTTTAAATCAAATGGTTTTTTCATTTTTCTAAACTTCTAATTCAACACAATTCCTAGCGATCAATCTCACCGAACACAATATCCAACGAGCCAATAATCGAAACAGCATCCGCCAACATATGACCTTTACTCATAAAGTCCAATCCCTGCAAATGTGCAAAGCCGGGAGCACGAATATGACAGCGATATGGCTTATTGGTGCCATCAGATACCAGATACACCCCAAACTCGCCTTTCGGCGCTTCAACAACGCTATAGGTCTCGCCGGCAGGTACGTGATAGCCTTCCGTATAAAGCTTGAAATGGTGAATCATCGCTTCCATCGATGATTTCATCTCGGCGCGTGATGGCGGCGAAACTTTAAAATCATTCATCTTAATCGGTCCATCAGGCATATTCTCAATCGCCTGCTTCATAATTTTAAGCGATTGGTATATCTCTTCTACGCGCACCAAGTAACGGGCATAGCAATCACCTGTTTTACCGATTGGGATATCAAAATCCATCTCATCATAAACATCATAGGGCTGCGACTTGCGCAGATCCCAAGCCACGCCGGAGCCGCGCAACATCGGCCCGCTAAAGCCCCAATTCAGCGCCTCTTCTTTTGTAACAGTTCCAATATCAACGGTGCGTTGTTTAAAGATACGGTTATCCGTCAACAATGTTTGCAGATCATCCATAAATTCAGGTAGTTTCTCGCACCATTCATACATATCATCAGCCAACCCTGCCGGCATGTCCTGATGAACGCCACCCGGGCGGAAATAATTGGAGTGCAGGCGCGCTCCGCAGACACGGTCATAAAACTCCATGCCCTTTTCACGCTCCTCAAACCCCCATAGAGCAGGCGTCAAAGCGCCCACATCCAAGGCAAATGTGGTGAGGTTCAAAATATGGTTGATAATACGGCCAAGCTCACAGAATAGGACGCGGATATATTGAGCACGGCGCGGTGCGGTAATGCCCAGCAACTTTTCTGTTGCCAAAGCAAAGGCGTGCTCTTGGTTCATCGGCGCCACATAATCCAAACGATCGAAATACGGCACAGCCTGCACATAGGTTTTATGCTCGATTAGCTTTTCTGTACCGCGATGAAGCAGACCAATATGCGGGTCTGCCCGCTCTACAATCTCACCTTCCATTTCCAGCACCAGGCGCAAAACACCATGTGCGGCCGGGTGCTGTGGCCCGAAATTCATTGTGAACGGCTTTATCTGTGTTGTATCAGAGATATCGACGTCGCGAACTTCTTTTTCTTTTGCCAGAGACATGACTACCCCTCTGCCTCCTTGTTTTTCTTAGGATCAACCCAGCCGTGCTTTGGGCTCATCGCCTTTTCATCACCGGGCAATTGCATATCGGTCATGCCCTCCCACGGGGAGAGTGTATCAAAGCTGCGGAAATCCTGATTGAGCTTTACAGGTTCATAGACAACACGCTTAAGCTCTTCATCATAGCGCAGCTCAACATACCCCGTCAGAGGAAAGTCCTTGCGCAGCGGGTGGCCCTGGAAACCGTAATCGGTCAAGATGCGGCGCAAATCTTCATTGCCCTCAAATGGGATGCCGTACATATCCCATACCTCACGCTCAAACCATACAGCTCCCTTGAACACAGCACTGGCCGATGGAACAAGCTCATCGTCCTTAACATTCAGCTTTAGGCGGATACGTTGGTTTTGTTTTACCGATAAAAAATTGTAAACAACCTCAAACCGAGCAGGACGGTCGGGAAAATCCGCCGCCGTAATATCCATGAGCTGTTCGAATTTGCATTCCTTGTCATCACGCAGGAAATTCAGAATTTTTTCCAGTGATGCGGTTTTTCCAACCAAAACAAGCTCATTTTTTGCGAAGTGATACCCTTCAACATGATCTTCGAGCTTTTCCTCGATATAATCGGCAAGATCTTTTAAAGCATCAGCGGGCAATGCGTGTGTCCTCCCGTTGGATTTTCTTTTGCAATTGAAGCAAACCGTAAACAAGAGCCTCGGCTGTTGGCGGGCAACCCGGCACGTAAATATCAACCGGAACAATACGATCACATCCGCGCACAACAGAGTATGAGTAGTGATAATAACCTCCGCCATTGGCGCATGAGCCCATAGATACAACCCAGCGCGGCTCCGGCATTTGGTCATAAACTTTACGCAAAGCAGGTGCCATTTTATTAGTGAGCGTACCGGCCACAATCATCACATCAGATTGACGCGGTGATGGGCGCGGGATCATTCCAAAACGGTCCAAGTCATAGCGGCTCATATAGGCATGGATCATCTCAACGGCGCAACAGGCCAGCCCAAATGTCATCGGCCAAAGCGACCCCGTACGGGCCCAATCAAACAGGGCGTCGGCTTGTGTCAGGATAAACCCCTTTTCTTCCAGAGTTTTGGAAATGGCAGCAGGAACAACATCTTGCTCAACCGCCGGAGGCAACGGGGTTGTCGTTGTAAAATCATAATTTGGAGCCTGTACAAATTTCTTATCAGCCATGCTTAAACCTTATACTATCCTATTCCCAATCCAGGGCGCCTTTCTGCCATTCATATATAAATCCGACGGTTAGAACACCGAGGAAGACAACCATAGACCAGAAACCAAACATACCAATCTCACCCAATGTAATGGCCCATGGGAAAAGGAAGGCAATTTCCAAATCAAAAATAATGAATAGAAGACACACAAGATAAAAGCGGACATCAAACTTACCGCTTGTATCGGCGAAGGCATCAAAGCCACATTCATAGGCCGAGTTCTTCTCAGGGTCCGGATTTTGTTTCCCAAAAAGCAGCGAGCCAGCAATCATCGCCACAGAGACAACAGATGCGATCCCTATGAAGATCAAAATCGGCAAATATTCCAATAAAAATTCTTGTGAAGCCATGTGTGCGTTATACCCATCATGATTTTGAAAAACAAACCAGAATTATTTTTATCACTCCTTAACCCACAGGCCAAGGTGCGATTTTACTTTTTATCGGCTTGTATGCAGAAAAACGAATATTTTAATCATCGGGGCATAGATTTGGATGCGGGTATGACAAGCGTGCACACACCGATGCAGGTAAAGTATCTATGTCCTGATCGCCATCATATGATCGCAAGCGGATAATATGCTCAATCAATCCCATATTTTGGGCTTCTTCCGCTGATAGATAGAGCTCCTGCCCATCACTCAGGAGAGCTCTCAGTTGATCCTCGGAAAGTGCTGTTGCCGCAGCAAGATCCTTGACGCGCCCCTCCCATATCAACTCCGCACCCGACATGGCGTTCTGCAGTTCACCGAGTTCACCATCCTGAATAGAACGTCCGGGCTGATGAATGGCGATCCTACAAAGCTCTGAGGCATAGCGCTGCCCCCTATCCGCGGCCAATATTAATATAACCGATGCCGCCGAAGATGTATTCCCGATACATTCCGTGCGGATTGGGCTTTGAAACGTCTCACGCCGGACAGATGTAATAATCGCGGAGGCCACACTGGAAAGCCCGCCTGCCGAATTTATCCGTATCGTGATGGGCTCATTGCTCTCGGCATTCAACGCATCCAACTGCTCTAAAATTTCATCGCCGGCCTTATGATCAAGCGTGCCTGTAATATAAATCACGCGATCAGATATCGTTTGCGCCCCTTCGGATACATCTAAATTGGGGGGTGTTTGGGCTTGAGAGGGTTGCTGGGATGCGCTCAGACCAATAGTCATGGCGGCGGCCGCAAAGAAGTGCTGCACTTGCTTCAACATATTTATCCCTTTCACACGATTGTTTTCATAAAAGAACAATCCGCGCACTATGTCAAGTAATGCGTATTGAATCCCTTAAGATATAACGCGGGTGGCCTTCGCCCAGATGCAGGGCACGCAGTTACCAGAAATCAATTGAGGGAAAATGGCGCGAGTGACGGGACTTGAACCCTATGCGCTCCCGCGCATGTTTTTTTTTAAACGCGGGTGGCCTTCGCCCAGATGCAGGGCACGCAGTTACCAGAAATCAATTGA
>CAZTBB010000007.1:0-66859 GCA_964611755.1 uncultured Pseudobdellovibrionaceae bacterium | reverse complement strand
CGTAGCTCAGTTGGGAGAGCGCTACAATGGCATTGTAGAGGTCGTCGGTTCGATCCCGATCGAGTCCACCATTTTTTACCATAATTTTATTTACTAAAAAATATAAACGCGCTAAGGTCACGTCTTAATTCCTAATAACCTCGAGTAAAAACATATGAGTAACGCCCCCGCAACCTCCGGTATTATTGATGTTTTTAATAATGCGCGCTACGCAGGCGAGGATAAAGAATTCGTGGCATGCTTGCTTAGTCATGACCACTGTGATCAGCTCGAAGAGCTTGAACAACAGGTTCTTGCTCATCTCAAAACAAAAAATAAAGAACATTTCTTTTTTCCAAAAACCAAAGAGGAATACAGCCAACTCATGGATCAAGGCCATGAATTTGTCGGTATCTTTCATCATGGTAAATTGGTGGCCAAAGCCAATTTGATTTATGGCACCGACCTTAAAGATGAAGGTCTGGATCCGCATTTTATCTCTTATTATGATATTAGCCCCGGTGCTGCCTTTACCGGCGCGGTTGTGCATCCTGGTTATACCGGCTGTCGCTTGCAGACATATTTGATTGATTTCCGCATGCAACGCGCAGAAGCAGCAAGCAAGAATAAGGGCTTTAAAGATCTGTTTTCGATCACAAATGTTGATAATCCGGGCAGTACGATTTCGCTTTTGAAAAAAGGATTCCGTATCAAAGGCATGGGTATCGATGAGCGTGATGGCGCGCTTGTTTTTAATCTGCATAAACCACTGAGCAATGATCGCCTGTTGAATGGGTTTCAATCACACCCGGCCATTGATCAGCGCAGCTGGCCTATTCTGGTTGATTTGAATGCCGTTGCGGCGTTAAACACAAAAACGATCCGCCAAGTAAAAACTCTGTTGGATATTGGCTATCAATGCCACGGCATCAGTGATGATAGAAGGCACCTGCTTTTCAATCCACCGGAAGCCGCCTAGATCAAATTTCTTTACAAATAACCCTTTGCAAATCTGGCCTGACGATATATCTATCTCATGATGATAATCATGCAATCTATATCTTCTATGATTGAGCGATTAAGCCGGGCTGATATTGTCTTTTGGACTATGCCGGCTCTCATTCTTTTACTGATCGCAGGCACTGTTGCGCAAGCAGATATAGGCCTGTATGCCGCGCATCAGAAATATTTTGCCAGTTTTGTCTTCTTGGAACATATCGGCAATGTGCCAATTCCTCTGCCCGGGGGGTATACATTGATTGGCATTATAACCATTAACCTCACATTTAAATTCTTATTCCACAGCGAATGGAGTTTGAAAAAAGCCGGCATTATTCTGACCCATATGGGGGCTCTTATTTTGCTCATAGGGGGGCTGTTAACCGCCATTCTGGCTAAGGAAAGCTTTATGGTGATCCCCGAAGGGCAGAGCACGCCGTTTATCTATGATTACCATGCACGTGAGTTTGTTTTCTTTGAAGATAACCAAATTCTATATAGCCTCGATTTTGATGATTTACGCGCGGGCAAAACCTATGCGCTCTCATCAACAGGTTTAAATATTGATGTGCTGGCGACATGTGATAATTGTGCGATTGAAAAGCGCGAAGACAGTGCCCAAAATTTTGGTGATCAGCCACTGCACAGCATGGCGCAATTTATGGCACTAAAGGCCGATACGCCCGATATTCAACCAGAAGCCAATATCTCCGGCCTCACCTTTCAATTGAGCGGAGCGGCCGAAGGGCAAAACGGCATTTATATCGGTTTTGAAGGGATGCCAAAACCTATCGAGCTCTCTATCCCATCAAAAGACGGATCAGATGAGCGACAAATCCAGGCCATCTTCGGCAAAGTGCAAGACATGTTGCCCTTTTCCATCAAGCTGGTTGATTTTGTGAAGGAAACCTATCCCGGCCTGTCTATGGCCAAGGCCTTTTCCTCACAGGTGGCCGTGCAGGATAGCGGTATTGAATGGCCTGCATTGATCGAGATGAACAAGCCACTGCGCTACAAGGGCTATACATTTTATCAATCCTCTTATGAACAAGGGCCGGAACAAGAGGTGACCATCCTCTCTGTTGTAGAAAATAAAGGCCGGCTCTTTCCCTATATCGGCGCGCTGGTGATTGCCGCAGGGCTGATCTTACATCTAGTCCTTCTCTTATCCATACCCAAGAGGGAGAAAAGCTGATGCGCCTGAAGCCTAATATTATTTTCATCCTCTTTGGCTTATGTCTGTTGTTGTGTTCCGGTTTGGGATCTTCTTCCTCCTATGCCAATCAAGACTCACATCAAACATTAAATCAGGACGCTTTTGCCCTCATTCCAATTCAGCATGAAGGCCGCATAAAGCCGCTCGGTAGTTTTGCCAAAACCGTTCTTAAACAAATCCACGGCAACGACACATATAAAGGCATTGAAGCCACGCGCCTTTTGGCCGAGATTTTATTCAATCCTGCTCAAGCCATTGAAAAACCCCTTATCGCCGTACGCAACGACCATTTGCGCAATAAATTCGGATTGGATAAGGAGCGCACATATTTCTCACTCCAAGAACTCAACGCAGGGTTAAGCCAAACATCTGCTGATCTCTTGCCACTGATGGAAAAAGAACAAGATGATCTCAGCCTTGATGAAAAAGACCTTTTGGCCCTGCATGAATCATCGGTAAGCCTGATGAAATTATTGCGCTCACTCTCCATGGTTTTACCTCTGCAGGTAAGCCTGCCGGAGAAATATCAAACCGAAGGGTTAAACCCGACCTATCTCGATCTGTTGCCGGTAAAAATTGCACTCAAATCCGAGCTAAAACAGTTAATTGGAAAGAAAGGCGATAACCCCGAAAATTATTCGGATGATGAACAGGCGCTCGCCGTGCTGGTTTATCAATTGGATCAAATTTCCGAAGCCGGATCGCTTGGACAAATCTTTCAAATTATTCCGTCCATAAATGATCACAAACAATGGGTGAATCCATGGCAAGTGACAACGGACTCTCTGAGTGAAGAGCACCGGGCATTTCTGGATTTATGGGCTGATATGGCCTTGGCCTATCGTACGAATAATGCCATGGATTTTGAACTAAGCTCACGAGCGACTCTTGCCTTCGCGCTTGAGCTTAACGGGCAGAGCATTTCAAAAACCAGATTGCAGACCGAGCTGGTCTATCAAAATATCAAACCATATCGCATCGTTATGGCGCTTTATTTTATCGCCTTTTTGCTCGGGCTTTGGGCACTTGGAAAGCCTGATTGTTTTGTATTAAGGCATTCAACATCGCTCGCTTTTGCCGGAGCCATTGCTGCGCATGGGCTCGCCATTTTTGCCCGTATCTATATTCTCGAACGCCCCCCTGTCGGCACGCTTTATGAATCCGTCTTATTTGTATCATGGGTGACGGCGTTCCTCGCATTGCTCATCGCTTTGCTGCAAAGAAAGCCCGTGCTCGGCGTCATAGGGTCAATAGCAGCCATCGGATTATTGGCAATGGCACCTATCACCGCGCCCAATGCTGACTCACTCGAAGTTTTAGTGGCCGTTCTGAACACGAATTTTTGGCTCGCCACCCATGTGATTATCATCACAGCGGGCTATGGTGCTTGCGTTTTATGCGCGCTCTTGTCCCATGGTTATCTTATCGCGCGGCTCTTTGACATGCGCGGCGGCCTGATGATTTTCCTGCAAAATAATGTCTACAAACTCTCGCTCTTTGCCCTTTTGCTTACCGCCATCGGAACAATTCTGGGGGGGATTTGGGCCGATCAATCATGGGGGCGTTTTTGGGGATGGGACCCAAAAGAAAATGGTGCCTTGCTGATTGTCCTCTGGCTGATCTGGATTCAACATGGCCGCCTCTCAGGACACATTAAACCGCTTCCTTTCCATGCCTCAATTGCTTATCTCAATGTTATTGTTGCCCTTGCCTGGTTCGGTGTGAACCTGCTTGGCGTTGGTTTACATTCCTATGGATTTACATCCGGTCTGGCCACTGGATTGGCCATTTTCGTGGCCACCCAAACAGCCCTTATCGGCGGGCTTTGGATTGCGATCCGATGGAAGGAGAGAACACAGCTATGAGCCGTAATATTCTGATTGTCGTTGCCATTATTATCTTCACGGCCGGATTGACCTACTGGCTGGACCATGGATCCGCCCCCCCCAAGCAGGGCAGTGCAGAAAAAGCGCCTGATTTTTTCTTTACCGATACTCAAAAACGCTATGAATCCTTACGCAGCTTTGAGGGTAAAATTGTACTGCTCAATTTCTGGGCTAGCTGGTGTCCGCCATGTATCAAAGAATTTCCGGTTCTGCTCGATATAGCCGAACAATACCCCGATGATGTTGTGTTTATCGCGCTATCCTCTGATTTGACCGAAGACAAAATGCACTGGTTTTTAAAAAAACTCACAGACACACAGCCCAATATGAAGAACGACAATGTTTATATTGGCTTTGATGAAGATCAGAAAATAACACAAAAAATCTATCACTCACTTAAACTGCCCGAGACCTTTGTCATTGCACCTGACCAGACCATTTCACAGAAATTTATCGGGGCTGATTGGGAGTCCGATGAAATGATAAAACTGATTGATCGTCTCAGAAAATAATATATTTGACATAAACAGTTTGTTTTTGATAATTTGCTGTCATGAAAAAATCCCCTTCTAAGAAACGGGTCACACTATCAGGCCCCGAGCGTCGCGCTGTTCTGGATTTCAAACAAGCAAGCGGCGCCACATGCCTTACTACCGATTCAGGTCTGAATATTCTTTTGCCTTTGAAATCGGATGGCCGGAAAAGCCATCTTGTGGCCGAAGTCTATTTTCCTGATATTCGCAATGATGATCCGCTCTATTCTTTTTTGGTTCCCGAAGATGATTTTATGAGAAAATCTGCTACGCTTATTGGGTTGCTAAACCAACTTAAAACCCATTTAGATGGTATTCCCAATAACAATGATCCGGATAATCCCGGCCATTGGCGTTAAGTAAAAGTTTTATCCATCTTGCCCAAAGGGCATAGTTCTGCAATGATCTTTTTCTAAACAATGGGATAAGATCTGAAAACCATGTCTATATTTGGCAATAACCCCAAGACAGAAGACTTTACAACATTCCCTGAATCGGCCGATCAACGCAGATGGGAAGCGCTTGTCCGTGGCCAAATTTTGAGCGCCACCACGGCTAAGTTTTTCAATTACATCGCCCTTGTCGATCAAAAGGCGCAGGCGATGATCATCTTGAACTCTATCCTTGTTCCCGTTGCATTGAACTGGGTTCAAGAGGAGCAATTTCATTGGCCTGCCACAATCACAATTCTGGTTGGTGTGCTCACCATCTTTTTTTGCATTATATGTATCTATCCGAAACGGCGCGCCGGTGCCAAACCTGATGGATCCGTCAATCTTCTGCATTTTGGTGATATTGGCCGTATGAGTGAGGATGAGTTTGTTCAGGACTTTTTGCCTGTCTTTAATAATTTAAGCGAACTATCGGAGGCGGCCGTCAAAGATATTCATGATGTTGCCCGCCGCATAATTTTGCCGAAATTTCGCTGGCTCAAACTCGCCTATATGATCTTCTTCCTTGGAAACTTTATTTCCATTGCACTTGTTCTTTACGCCATATGGATCCCGTCTTAGAAAAAATATGACCATGACCGCTGATAATAAATTTGTTTGGATTGGGCTGTGCTCTGTTATAGCCCTTAGCCTGATGCCGTTCATTGGAGTATTATCACCGCGTGCTCTGTCGTTTTTACCTGGTGCGTTTGGCCTGATTCTCATAAGCGCTCTGGCTATCCAAAGCAAATCATGGCCGCGTTTTGAGGTGCGGGGATATATCCTCGTCGGGGTCCTCTTGCTCCTCGCGGCGATCAGCTCATTATGGGCGATTGATGCGGATTTTGCGCTCGAGAGAACAGGCAAAATTGCCCTTGTCCTTATTCCCGGTCTATTGCTGGTCAGCGCTATACAAAATATAAATGCGCAACACTTAGAAAAAATCAGCATCGTATTACCGTTCTTTCTAATCATCGGAGCCGCGCTATGCTGTTACGAATTACTGAGCGATGGCTATCTACACCATCTCTTCCGTGGTAAGGAATACGGCACCGAACATTTTAACCCCTCTGTGATGAATAGATCGGTTCTTTGCATTAGCCTGTGTTTCTTTGCGGCGCTGGCTCTTATAAGGCATTCCATGCAAACTTACGCGGCAAAACGACGATATATCGCGATCGCATTGCTCTTCATGTTCATTATCTCTTGCGGGTTTATGCTGTATCTGACCCAAAGCCAATCCTCGCATTTGGGTATGATTATTGGCGGCGTTTTATTCCTCGCCTTTCCCTATCGATGCAAAGCATCCTATATAGCCATCGGGTTTGTAACCGTGGTGCTTCTCTTCGCAACGCCCTGGCTCAGCCAATGGATGTTCAAATCTTTGCCATCCATCATCGAACAATATCACTGGTTTCAAACGGGTTATGCCATGCACCGCATGGAAATTTGGGATTTCATCAGCCGCTATGCGCTGGATCAACCTTGGACAGGTTTCGGCATCGAAGCCACGCGCCATATCAAAAATTTTGATTCAGCCATGCTGTATCATCCGGATCCATATATTTTGCATCCCCATAATTTTGCCGTGCAATTCTGGATTGAATTTGGTGTGATTGGTGTTGCTGTGCTCTCCGGATTTATTGGAATGCTTCTTTGGCAAATATCAAAACTGGAGCCAAGCCGCGCACGCATCTATTTGCCCACGCTTTATTCCGTTATTGCCGTTGCCTCGACGGGCTATGGTATCTGGCAAAGTTGGTGGCTGGGGTGTTTTATCATGCTGCTCTGCCTATGCATCGCGGTTGATAAAGTAGTGCATCAAAAACAATAGATACGTTTATAAAAAGTCGTTACGCATCGCGGGGTAAGACGGCTCTGATTGAAACTGAACTTCACCAGATAAATCCGTTTCAAATGCTTTTGCCACATCATCACCGCTTAGCCCCTGATCGAGCAATCGATTGAGCTTCATCATAATGGCCGGCTCGCCCATATCATGCGCGGAGATCACGCCAAGATCCTTGAGCCATGATCCGGCGCTGTAACGAAAATCGGCAAAGCCCTGCAGGCATTGTGTTTTGATGATGACGGGCACGCCCCTATCAATTTGTTTTTTGATGGCGGCACGCATCTCTTGTGTGTCGGGTAAGTTCCCATTGCCATAGGAATCAATGACAAGGCCTTTCGCCTGCGAATTTGAAATCCGCTTTGCCAAAAATTTTGAATTTCCGGGTTGAGAACGCACAAGCTCCAGATCATGCGCTTGCAACGGCACGTAAGAAAAATTATCCGATGTATTGTGCCTAAGATCCATCCCTTTTGATAATGAGACAGGTGCGGCATTCGGACTATGGAAGGCATTGATATCGTCACATGAATATTTCACAACGCGGCTGCCAATCATGACATGATCCCCAAAAGCGACAAAAACGCCTTTGAGGTTTTCCTGTGATGCCGCCTTCAAAGCCAGCTTGGTATTGTCAGTCGCATCCGTATCCACCGCAATAAGCGGATAATGAGAGCCTGTTACAATCACGGGCTTATCAAGCCCGTTCAACATAAATGAAAGTGCGGCCGAAGCATTGGCCAATGTGTCCGTGCCATGGATAACAACAAAGCCTGAATAATCATCATAGATCTGAGCTATCTTTTCAGCGATCATATTCCAATCACTAAGCTCGGCCTGAGAGCTATCAATCAAACGTTCCATCTCAAGAAAATCAAACGCGGTGCGTACACCGTTCTCTTGCATAATGGTGCGCATCACTGATTCAAAATCACCCGGCGGAAATGGCTCAAGCCCATCCTTGGTGAGGGTCGATCCGTAAGTCCCACCCGTATAAAGAACACATATTTTTTTAGACATGAGCCATGTATCGCAGGTCATATTAAAAATTACAAGCCTATTTTGCTGCGATACGCGCTGTCCTCTTGCTCTTTCGGCCAAAAAGCCTTAAACATAAATCTATCATTAAAATAGAAGGAAGCTCTCTTATGGAAGATATGGTCAATACGAGTGTATCACTCGTCACAGTTTGGGGAATGAGCCTGCTTACGGCATCGCTTATTCTTATCGCCGGTTGGGTTATCGGCAACTATGCCAAGAAAACAATTATCAGCATTAAAAAACTTGATGCCACGCTGAAAACATTTCTTGGCGGTCTTGCAAAATATCTTATCTTTGCCGTTGCCGTGATTAGTGTTCTTGGCGAATTCGGCATCCAAACAGCCAGCTTGCTTGCTGTCCTTGGTGCGGCGGGTCTTGCTATTGGCCTGGCGCTACAGGGGACATTAAGCGATGTAGCCGCAGGCGTTATGCTGTTGATTATGCGTCCATTCAATGTCGGTGACTTCATTGAAGGTGGCGGCGTTGCCGGTACGGTAAAATCACTCGGCCTGTTCGGGACGGAGCTCGCGACACCGGATAATGTCTATATCTATGTGCCGAACAGCAACCTTTGGGGCAGCGACATGAAAAACTACTCCCGCAATAAACAGCGCCGTCAAGATATCAATGTCGGGATCAGCTATTCTGATGATATCAACAAAGCCTTCAAAACAATCGAGGCCGTGTTGAAAAAAGAAAAGCGTTTGATCACCACTGAAGGTAAAGCCCCTGAAGTGATGGTAGCCAATCTTGGTGACTCATCGGTTGATTTGATTATCCGCATCTGGTGCCAGGGATCAGATTACTGGGCTGTAAAATGGGACTTAACGAAAGCTGTGAAGGAAGCATTGGATAAAGATGGCATTACAATTCCATTCCCAATGCGCACCATTGAATTGCACGATATGAGTGCAAAAAAATCAGCCGCCAATGATAAAAAGAAAACAACACAAAGCAAAAAAGCGGCCTAAAATTTAAGCCACAACCTGCTATAGCGCGATGATTTCACCGTGCTGCGTACAGTGTTCAGAACAAAGCCCGAGGATTGCATCGACAACATCTTCGGGCTTTTTCATGTCTTCGCCCTGATAACCGCCAGGAAAAGCATCGCCTAACATACGTGTATCAACAGGCCCCGGGCTGAGCAGATTAATGCGCATAGAGGTATCATTATTCTCCGCAGCATAGGTTAAAATTGCTGCATTCAGCGCCGCTTTTGATGCAGCATAAAGCGCCCAATAAGGATGATTGTTTTGGGCCATTCCACTTGTAATAAAGACGGCACGGCCATGCCCGGAGGCACGCAAGAGCGGATCCACCGAGCGCACCAATCTAAAATTCGCGGTTACATTAATGGCCATCACCTTATCCCAATCACCCGGGTTTGCATGGGTAATGGGTGTGAGCGGGCCCAAAATACCGGCATTGCCGACGACGATATCGAGCGCCCCAAAACGCTCCGCGATTGTAGGGCCGATTTTATCGACATCCTCCCCGCGCTGCAGATTCATTTTTAAAATCGTTGATTGCCCACCGGATGCAGAAATATCATCATCAATTTCTTCCAGAGCACCTTGTGATTTAGCCAATAAAATCACATGGGCACCCTGCGCCGCGAGGGCTTTTGCTGTGGCGCCGCCAATGCCCCTTGAGGCACCGGTTACAAGTGCTATTTTTCCGGAAAAATCATCGCCATCCATGAAATACGCCTATCCGCTAGCCGCTTTATTCTTCTTGGGCTTTTGGCGTTCTTGCAAGCCTGTCACCTGACGACCTGTCAGGTTTTGCTCATGATCTGTGAGGCGAACCGCATATTCACCTGTGAAACACGCATCGCAATATTGTGGATTGGATGCATCACGTTTTGTTTCACCAACCGCACGGTATAAGCCATCTATAGAGATATAAGAGAGCGAATCGGCCGAGATATATTTGGCAATATCATCCACCGATTTTGAATGCGCTAACAATTCTTCTGTCGAAGGCGTATCAATCCCGTAGAAGCAGCTATATTTGGTTGGCGGCGATGAAATGCGCATATGCACTTCTTTTGCACCGGCCGCGCGCACCATCTCGACAATCTTGCGCGATGTGGTTCCACGTACAATCGAATCATCCACCAAAACAACCTTCTTACCCTCAATATAGGCGCGGTTTGCATTATGCTTCAGACGCACGCCCAAATGACGGATTTTATCGGATGGCTCGATAAATGTGCGGCCAACATAGTGATTGCGAATTATCCCGAGCTCAAATGGAATACCGGCTTCCTCGGCAAATCCAATCGCGGAGGGAACGCCGCTATCGGGGACCGGCACAACCAAATCGGCATCGCATGGCGATTCCTTCGCCAATTCCTTACCGATATTCTTGCGCATTTCATAAACGGATTTATCTTCCATGAAGCTATCCGGGCGGGCGAAATAAATATATTCGAAAATACAAAACCGTGAGGGCTTGCGTGCAAACGGGAATTGGCTCTCTATGCCATCAGGGCTCAGGATCACCATCTCACCGGCCTCCACTTCACGCACATAATCCGCGCCGATAATATCAAGCGCGCAGCTCTCAGAGGCAAAGATATAGGCATCGCCGAGCTTGCCGATACAGAGCGGGCGAATACCATGCGGATCGCGCACGCCGACCATTTGGTTATTTGACGTCGCCACCAATGAAAACGCGCCTTCAATGCGGGCGATCCCATCAATCAGGCGATCAATGACATTGTCTTTTTGTGACATCGCCACCATGTGCAAGATTACTTCTGTATCACTGGTGGATTGAAAAATAGCGCCCTTTTTGACCAGCTCCTCACGCAATACGCGCGCATTGGTCAAATTTCCATTATGCGCCACCGCCAAGCCACCAAGAGAAATATCAGCATATAGTGGCTGGATATTTCGAAACCATGTCTCACCTGTTGTTGCATAGCGGTTATGACCGATGGCGGCATGACCTTTAAGGCGCTCAATCACACTCGCATCAGAAAACGTATCATCAACAAGGCCGAGTGCACGCTTGGAATAAAAATTCTCACCATCATAAGTGACAATACCGCAGGCTTCCTGACCGCGATGTTGAAGGGCGTGAAGGCCTAAAGCCGTGAGTGCGGCGGCGTCCTCATTCCCATACACGCCGAAAATACCGCATTCTTCATGTAACTTATCATCATCCCATGGTGTTTGATTACTCATTTCCGACCCCCTGGTTCTGGTTCAAAGGCTCTATCGTGGTGTCTGACTCTTGTCTGAAGAGGTCGTTCATTTCATCACGAAATTCATCTGTATAGCCATCGGCATTTTCTTTAAGAACTTTATTAATTTGGTCCACCGCGTTTTGATCCTTTAACAGATCCAGGCTTTGTAGCTTTTCGCGCGTGCCCTCACCAAAGAGTGTTTCTCGATCTTTGCTGATTTGCTCCGTGCTTTGATCCGGTAACAGACCGGCCAGCTGAGCTGCCGTTAAATCCAGATAAACCTTTGTTCGACTGCCTTCCATCCATTGATCTTTCGTTGTGTCATCCACCAAAAGAAAAACAGGAAGATAGAGCAGTCCGAGCAAAAGAACACCCCTTACCAGCCCAAAAACAACGCCAAGCGTACGGTCCACGGCGCCAAGGCCAATTGTTTTGGCGGCTTCCGCGATCATATGGCTGGTTAAGGACAAGGCAATCACAACGGCAACGAAAATACCGCCGTAAGAAACAAGATCAGCCACAAGAGAATAGGGAACAATATCAAACAGTTTTTGTGCCGGTTCGCTTGAATTCGGGTCCACGCCAAACCATCCGGCCACCAACGGTGCTAAAAACGGCCCGCCGAGATAGGCCGCCGCCAAACCACCACCAACGCCAAGAATAGTAAGCGTTTCACGTATGAAGCCACGGACCAATGAAATAACACAGGACGCAAGAAGGATAACCAGAACAATGATATCGATAATCATCTCTACTATTTAAGTTCTTAAGGGGTTTTTGGCAAGAGGCAATCGCCCCAAAACACCAATCAAATGAAATCATTGGCCGCTTTGGCTGCATCCGATCCTGAAAAACGGGCTGCGAGGGCCGAAATATGATCTGTTTCATGGGTTCGAAGCCCGCTATTGCCCGTGCTCGTGGCCTTCTGGCCTTTCTTTTGCGGAATTTTTGGTATGAAGGCCTCTTCAAAACCGAGCTTAGAAGCTTCCTTCAGGCGCAATTCAGGCTGCGAGACCTGCCTAATCTCCCCAGCTAAGCCTACCTCTCCAAAGAAAACTGTCTCTGCTGGCAAAACCTCACCACTCATTGCACTAATCAAGGCCGCAGCAACAGCCAGATCAGCGGCCGGCTCGGAAATGCGAATGCCGCCGGCAATATTCAGGAAAATATCATGCCCGGAGAGCCTGACACCGCAGCGTGTTTCAAGCACCGCGACTATCATCGCCAAACGGTTTGGATCCCATCCAATCACCGCGCGCCTTGGCGCGGCCAATGATGATGGTGCGACCAAAGCCTGCACCTCCACCAATAATGGGCGCGTGCCCTCCAGAGCGGCTAATACGGCGCTTCCCGGGACATTTTGATGGCGTTGGGATAGGAATAAAGCCGAAGGATTTTCAACCTCGCTAAGACCCTCATGCACCATTTCGAACACACCGATCTCATCGGTTGGGCCAAAACGGTTTTTAACCCCG
This sequence comes from uncultured Pseudobdellovibrionaceae bacterium, assembly GCA_964611755.1. Taxonomy (GTDB): domain Bacteria; phylum Pseudomonadota; class Alphaproteobacteria; order Micavibrionales; family Micavibrionaceae; genus CAZTBB01. Next base: position 54,254 of record CAZTBB010000007.1, on the reverse strand, counting down.
CGCAGGAGGCGGAATTGATGCGATCGATCCCCTTCGAAATACAACACACAATCCACCATATGTTCAAGAACGCGCGGACCCGCAATTTGCCCATCTTTTGTGACATGCCCGACAAAAATTACACAAATATCGCGTGCTTTGGCGGTGCGGATAATTTCTTGCGCCGATGTCCTGACTTGCGTCACCGTTCCCGGCGCACTTTCTATCGAATCAATAAACATGGTCTGGATCGAATCGATAATTAAAAGCTTGATAGGGTTTTCACGATCTTCCAAGGAAGCCACAATATTGCGCACATTCGTTGCCGAAGCCAGCTCCACCGGTGCATTTTCCAAGCCCAAACGCTGCGCGCGCATGCGCACCTGATCCACGGATTCTTCACCAGAGACATAAACGCAACGCACGCCTTTATTCGCCATTGCGCCCACGGCTTGCAAGAGCAATGTCGATTTCCCAATTCCGGGATCACCGCCAATCAGAATCGCCGAGCCCGGCACAAGGCCGCCGCCACTAACGCGGTCAAATTCACGGATACCCGTACTCAGGCGTTGATAGGTTTTGTGCTCTTCCTGTTTGAGGTTTGAGAGCTCCAAAGGCTGGCCCTTGCGTTTTGCGCCCAACCCTTTTGGAACCGCCTCTTGAGATGTTTTTTCCTCAACAATGCTGTTCCATTCAGAGCACGAATCACACTTACCCGACCATTTCATGGTCACAGCGCCGCATGATTGACACACATATGTTTTCTGATTTTTAGCCATAGGCCTAATAGAGTGTCCTAGAGACGCTCTCTTTGCAAGGCCCATTTGATTTGCAGGTGATCACTATCCATCACACTATAAATCACAAGCTGCTTCGTTTTGCGCGGACGAATCCCCTCACCGAGATAAATACTATCTTCCAAGCGCAAAGTACCGCCCGAAAAACAAAAACGCCAGCCTGTCCCATTCGATAAACGCAGCAGCGCGGCCTCGCCATTTTGAATGAGCGATACAGGAACGCCCGGATGTAAATGAAACCGCAAGGCAACCTCATGCGCATGTGTAATTCCACTCATGCAACTCAGGCTTTCCTCACCACGCAAATCATCGCCTTGGTTCGAGAGATAAAATTTTCGTGCGTGTGTGATCCCATTCAGGGGTATATAAGCATCATGTGAGCCTTCCAGCAAACACGCATTGGCTGTATCTTGCCGCATAGGAACAATATTCTTGGCCACACGGCTAATACCGCCTTTTTCATGGATTTCACACGCATTGCGGTTATCGATTGTTAATGTGCTGTGGGCGGCGGTGGCCCGTAAAGAATCCTTCCATTGCGCAGCCGTTGGATGCGATCCGCATGACACGATCACGCGCTCCTTTCCATGCATAAATTCAAACCCTAAAGGGGCGGCATGATGGTCTTTGTCATGCGGCGCAGGTGGTGTATTGCCGCAATCAACCATCACAACAGAGCGTCCAAGCGCCAGACGTTCATATCCGGCCGATGGCAACGCCTTGAGTGATCTGCCACGGACATTGGCCTGAGAAAGGATAGAATCGATCAGTGTTTCCGATTCTTCTCTTGAACCATTAAAACAGCTGAGCTTCTTATCACTTTGACGGAAAAACCGAAGTGCCGGGCCCGCACGATCAATCGCATGCTGAATACTCTCAGGCAAAGGATATTTGGCCGCCGCCATGGCGGCACGCACATCAATTAAAATTTGCATAGAGCGCATAATGGCGACAGGGCTGCGGGATATGTGGGAGCCATCACCTAAAATTTGTACCTGAATTTCTTCTTCCAATATATCAAGCCCGAGCTCGGCCCATCCCTCACGGCCTTCAAAAACAAGCCCTGCATATAACAATGCTTTACCCATCACAAGCCGTGTTAACCCATCACCTTCCTTATCAATGCGGCGCTGGAGATGTTTAATCTGCCGCAGCAAAAGGTCTAGAACCTGATGTTGCAAATCTTCTGATGCTGCGCCGAAGAAATAATCATAATTGGCAATCCAGGCGCATATGCGTGGGGCTAAACTATCACTCGCCCATGTCAATGCATCCCACTTCGTATGATCGCTCATCCAGTTCTGAGTTAAAAGACGCCCCGCCTCACGTGCATTGTCACCACCAAGAGAACGCAAATCTCGCAACCATTCAAACCCGTGGATATAGCCATGCCACATTGGCGATAGAGGATCATGATCATTTGGCGCGGCAAAAGCGTTTTGCAGCGGCATTGGCTCGCCATGAAACAAAAAGGCACCATTCATAATCGAGCGCCCGGCATCGGCGTTTCCCGGCCATAAATCTGCCGGTTTGAATAACAGGCTTTCCGGCACATCTCCGCCCAATGACCAATTATAGAGCATCGAATTGCACGCCATCTGCGAGGCTTGCTTACGAATATGATGATAAAAGCGCAAAGGCATGCGATTCTCTTCAGTCAGTGTTATTTCATGAAAACGCGCCCTAAGGCCATAGAACGCGAACAGCTACAAGAGCCATACTATGCTATGTATTATACAATAAAACAACATCATTATGGAATGGCCAAATGTCAACATGGAACAGGCAATAAAAAAGGGCCTTACTGGAAGGCCCTTAATTCATTCATTCGAAGAAGGCCTAACGGGCATCCATCTTTTCATCTGATTTCCATGAATCTCTTTGTGCCACGGCTGTTTCGGCTGTGTATTCCACACCAAGTGCCGGCAAAAGCTTTCCTTTCAGGGCCAAAAGACGATATGCGCCAATCATCTCAACAAATTCAGCATCAATTGTGTTGCTGCGTGATACGAAAAGCTCATTTTGTGCATCCAGCACATCCAGCAATGTACGTCTATTGATGTTGAACTGGTCTTTATAAGCGTTCACAACCTGAACATTGGCGTCCGCTTGCTTCGCAAACTGCTTGGCGCGCTCACCAGAGGCAATCATAGAGGCCCATGTCTGGCGTACATCATTTTCCAATGTACGCGCCGCATCTGTACGCTCTTCTTTTGTTTGTTGGTGTCTGTGAATAAATTCACGCGCCCTGGCCGTATCTTGACCACCGCGATAGAGGTTCCAGTTCAAAACAACCAGAGCCGAGGCGCTTGTGTCACGGCCTTCAACACCGCCCAGATCATCGCCTTGACGGGCATTTAACTGAAGATCAAGCTGCGGGTAGAACGTAGACTTCGTTTGCTCACTCTCGGCATAAGCCACCTCAATATCAGAGGCAAAAATATCCAAGGTTGGGCTCATAGCCAAGGCTTGCTCGACTTCTGTCTCGACATCACCGGCAAGTTGATTAAACGGCACTGTCGGCAAGCGAAGATCACCAGGAGCTTGTCCGACTTCACGGCGATACGCTGCTTCCGCATTTCGAAGAGATTGCAATGTGTTTGCCTCTGTTGCGCGCGCCTGCGCCAAACGGGCTTGAATCTGTGCCAAATCGGCCTGTGTTGATCGTCCGCCGGTTACACCGCTTTCAATCAAGGACATGATATCAACATGCTCTTGCACATTTTGACGGGCAATAAACAGCAATTGACGCTGGCGAAGAACCTCAAGATACGCCTCGACAATCGCCAAACCGACAAGCTCTTCTGTTTCACGCACGCGGTCTGCTGCGGATTGAACACGCGCTTTTTGGCGCTCAATTTCGTAATATGACTCAAAGCCGTCAAATAAAAGCTGTGTGAGCGTCAAGCCAATTTCATAGCGGAAAAGGTTTTCCTCATCATCCGGATCAAGACCGCCTCTTGTCCCGGGGTCATCCGTATGCTCAAAACCCGTATCACCGCGAAGGTCTACAGATGGCAAATAAAGAGAACGGCCTTGTGCCAATTCTTCGTCCGTGGCGCGGCGGTTGGCCGCCACAGTCCCGTATTCCGGATTTGTCGAAATACCCACTTGAACCGCCTGTCCCAGTGTTACATTTGTCTCATCGCGCGAATCTTCTGCGTTTACTGATCCGGCGCCAAGGCCAATCAAGGCAACGGCCGAAACAGTTAAACAAAAACGGTGCAGGGATTTACTCATCATAACCTTCATTTTAAAAATCCTTCGGATTGTATTTTCTATATTTTCTTGAATTCCTATACAACTAGCCAATTTTCTTTATGCACGCAAGAGCCAAGTGATACAAGGGGGGCATTAAAAAAACCCGCCAGTTATCAAGCGGGTTTTTAAAAATACCATTTTAATAATGAAGAGCGTTTATACGTTGCCTTGCGCCGTGTTCAGGATTTGATCCAACGTCAAATCATTCGCACCTTGAAGAATAACAACATCCACCGCATTGCTGCGATCGCCGGAGCCGCTCTGATCAACAGACACAACCGTGTTACCGTCCACTTCTGTTGTGAAGACAAAGTTATCGATCATCCCCTGAAGGTTGTCATAGCCTTGGATCATTTGTGAGAGATCAATACGGTCGCCTTCGCTTGCATCAAAATCTGTAATCACATCCAATGTGCCGTCCGCGCCCTGGATCAAGTGGAAGATATCAGCACCGTCACCACCCGTCATAATATCGCTTCCAAGTGTGGAGCCGATAATATCATTTGCAGCCGTGCCATTAATCTCTGTCACGCCTTCGGGGACTTCGTTCGTGCGGAAGTAAACATCATACATATCAACAGTTGATCCATCCGCAAATGTTACGATTGTCTGACCGACAACGCCATTACCCTCAACCATGTCAACATAGTCGTTCACATCAAGTGACAAGCTTGTGATGCCGATTTGATCCATTGTCATCAATTCATTTGCTTCGGAAATTCCATTGCTGTTCAAGTCTTGCCAGATTTGTAAAAGTGAGAACAGAGAATCCTGCGCGTCAATCACACCATCGCCATTTTCATCCAGCGCTGCAAGAGCTGCGAAACCATCGTCATAGCCTGTTGCATCACCGAAAAGCTCGGTACCGTCATTGATAGTACCGTCACCGTTCCAATCCATAACCAAGAAGGCATCATCAGGCTGAACCCAACCTGTGTATTCCTCTTGGCCGTCACCATCAAGGTCAAAGCTCACGGCGGCGTTGTACAGGCTTGTCAGATCAAGGCCATCGCCATCCAGATCAATCACAAGAGGTGTTCTACTGTGATCACCGATATTGATGATACCGGATGCGCTGTACGTCACCTGATTATCTGTTGTATCACATTCATCACCACTCAGATTTGTTTCTGTATTCGTCACCGTCACATTCAAAAGATAACGACCCGCCTGATCATAATGGTGACCACCTGATGTTAATGTCGCATTTTGATATTCTTGATATGTGAACTGCCAAACATATGTATTACCGGAGCTGGATACCAATGTCCCTGTATCAAACGCGATCGGGAAAGATGTGGCTCCTGTGTGGTAAAGCGCCGTGAACGTCAGAGTGATCAGCATCTCTTCTGATCCGTCCTGATCAGCCGGCTGTGAAATGGCCACAACATCACTCAATTCACGTGTAATCGGAAGACGATTTTGGTTCTTACCCCATGTCTCGGTCTGCCAATCCAAATTCAAAATAGCGTCTTGTGTTTGGAAGGATCCGCCTTGATTGTAGTAATTATATCCTACATCAAAATTATCCGCGACCGCATCACCAACGATATCAAATGTATCACTCTCACTATCTGTTGTGTTTGTGTCAGGATCACTGACTGTTGCTGTCACACGCACATTACTCATATCAATGTCACTATTCGCAGGGGCACGGAATGTAATATCATCATCATAGCTTGTTGTGTTGTTCAATATGATGCGATAAGTGCCGCCGCCAAGATTAACCCAACCATTCGGCAGGTTCACATTCCACGATGCATCAACACCCTGAATAGTAATTGTCAATGTCTCATTGCCAGTCCCATCGGCCACATCTGCACGCACATTCAATGTTCCGGTTGTGTCTTCCTTGACACAGAACTCAACCAAGTTATCTGATCCATTCAACTTCAAATCAACGGTTGGTGGTGTGATGTTCACAATTTCATCGGCACTAATGCTCAATGTGGCTGTGTCACTGTCACCATCGGAGTCTGTCAATGTGTAGATAAACTCATCTGTATACTGACCGGCTGTCGCCACCGCATTGTTGAACAATGTGTAGGTGTATTGACCATCCGAACGGATCAACAAATACCCATCCTGCCCGTCAATGCGGAAGAAGGATGTATCATTTGTAAGATTTACAGTCGTGCCGCCAAATGTTACTTGCGTAATTTTATTGGCCGGGCCGGATGCAAATTCATCATTGCTAAGGCTGTCGGCTGCGCCGGCACCGCCATTCTGACCTGTAATCACGTTACCGCTTGTTGTAGTGGCGTTATTCGCATCAAAGTCATTGTTATCATCATTAGCAACCGGTGCATCATCACGCACAATAATTCTGATGTGGCTTTGATCTGTATCCGGTGTGCCTGCATCATTGTCTTTTGCAATCACATCAAAGAACAGATTAATGGCTTCGTTTGGAGAATTCGGGTTGGAATGGTCCAATGTATCAATCAAACGGAACTGCCACTGACCTGAGTTTTCATCAAGCGTCAATGTAAAGACCGTACGGCCACCGGCTGTCCCTGTGTAGCTGTTGCCATTCACGGATGCTGTGACGATGACTTCCTGGCCTTGTGAAAGCAGATTACCATTCTGGCTCAAAGCTGCGCCTGAAAAGCTGAAACCGCCTGTGCCGTTCACACAATATGTACCTGGACCATCATTACCAAAGTCCGCTGTAATTGTACCATTTACGATATCTGTAATATCGCCGTCATCAACGTTGCCTGTATCGGCATTGCCGTTCGGATCTTCATCAAACTCGGGAATGTCATCATCGGCACCAACAATAGTCAGCGTTGCCGTATCACTGTCGCCGTCAAAATCTGTCAGCGTGTATGTGAACTGGTCTGTGTATTGACCGTTTGTTGCCACCGCATTGTTGAACAATGTGTATGTGTATTGACCATCTGCACGGATCACCAAATATCCATCCTGCCCGTCAATGCGGAAGAAGGATGTATCATCCGTCAAGTTCACAGTCGTGCCGCCAAAGCTCACAGACGTGATTTTATTGTTCGGGGTAACCGAGTCAAAATCATCGTTGGATTGGTTATCCGCTGCCCCTGCGCCGCCGTTCTGTCCTGTAATCACGTTACCGCTGGTGATTGTTGCTACATCACTGTCAAAGCTGTTGACATCATCATTGGCAACCGGGAAACCGTCTGTCACATCAATGCCGATAATGGCCTCGATTGAATCGCCGTCATAATCAGTGATATTCACATAGAATTTCAACCAGATTACGCTATCGCCCTGGCCTGATGAATCATGGTCAAGTGCTTTGAACTGGAAATATGTGTGACGCCCGGTGGCCGGATCAATCACCAATGAGAAAACAGTCTCGCCATTGGCTGTACCAATGTAGTTGTTACCGCTTTGTGTAACAGTCACGAGATTGCCACCTGAATAAAGGTCTCTAGGCGCGCCATTCATTTCATAAACAGCTTCGAATTTATTAGAAGCTGTGATGGCGCCAGGGCCGTCTTCACCAAAGTCCATATCCATATCGCGCGTCAGAGAGATTGTGCCGTTATTATCCAGGCCATCTTCATGCACAACACCAAATAGAGTTGTTGCACTTGGTGCATCATCGCGCACCTGAATGCGAATGCGTCCATCATCACTATCGGGGTTAACCGCATCATTATCTGTGGCACGCACACCGAAATACAGGTTAATCACATCATTCGGGTTATTTGGATTGGCGTGATCAAGAACATCCTCCAAAACAAAATCATAAGCACCCGTCGTCGGGTTCAATGTGATGGTGAATATTGTGCGACCACCCGCCGTCCCTACATAACCATTGCCATTTTGGGATACGGTTACTTCTTCACCCTTGGAGAGCAAATTGCCATTCTGGCTCAGGGCCGATCCACCAAATGTGAATGTTCCATTCACGCTGTATGTGCCCGGGCCATCACCTTTGAAATCAGCGGTGATTGTACCGCTGACGCTATCGCTGCCAAGCGGGTTTACACCAAAGTCTGTTTCATCAACAATCTGGCTATCAACATTCCCGTTCGGATCTTCATCAAACTCAGGAATATCGTCATCGGCCGCAATAATTGTCAGGACAGCTGTATCGCTGTCACCATCGAAATCTGTCAGCGTGTATGTAAACTGATCTGTAAACTGGCCATTTGTTGCCACCGCATTGTTGAACAATGTGTATGTGTATTGACCATCTGCACGGATTTGAAGATAGCCATCCTGACCATCGATACGGAAGAAGGATGTATCATCCGTCAAATTCACAGTCGTGCCGCCAAATGTAATGGATGTAATTTTATTCACCGGGCCGGATGTAAATTCATCATTGGATGGATTATCCGCCGCCGTAGCGCCGCCATTCTGGCCTGTAATCACATTCCCGGATGTTGTATTTGTCAGATTGCTGTCGAAGCTATTGATATCATCATTTGCGATTGGCGCATCATCAATCACAATAATTTTGATCACGCTGTCGTCACTATCGGGGTTAACCGCGTCGTTATCTGTGGCGCGTACACCGAAATATAGATTGATAATCTCATTCGCATCCGAACCGTCTGCATGATCCAATTGATCCAGCAAACGGAATTCATAAGCGCCCGTTGTCGGGTTCAATGTGATGGTGAATACGGTGCGACCACCCGCCGTACCGACATAACCATTGCCGTTTTGCGCAACATTAACCTCTTCGCCTTGCGAGAGAAGATTTGCATTTTGCGTTTTTGCAGAACCGCTAAATGTGAAGAAATTATTCACACTGTATGTACCCGGGCCATCACCTTTGAAATCAGCGGTGATTGTGCCGCTAATCGTATCGCTACCAATTGGGGCATTATCAAAATCTGTTTCATCAACCGCGCCGACTGCTGCTTCTCCGTTTGGATTCTCATCAAACTCGGGAACGTCATCATCGGCAGCGATAATTGTCAGGACAGCTGTATCACTATCCCCATCAAAATCTGTTAACGTGTATGTAAACTGATCTGTAAACTGACCATTTGTTGCCACCGCATTGTTGAACAATGTGTATGTGTATTGGCCATCTGCGCGGATTTGAAGATAGCCATCCTGACCATCGATACGGAAGAAGGATGTATCATCCGTCAAATTCACAGTCGTGCCGCCAAATGTAATGGATGTAATTTTATTCACCGGGCCGGATGTAAATTCATCGAAAGATTCACTATCGGCAGCATTTGCACCGCCATTCTGGCCTGCAATCACATTCCCGGATGTTGTATTTGTCAGATTGCTGTCGAAGCTGTTGATATCATCATTTGCGATTGGCGCATCATCCAATACAACAATACGAATAACACTATCATCACTATCAGGGTTAACCGCATCATTATCTGTGGCGCGCACGCCAAAGAATAAATTCACAAGATCGTTGGCATTGCCACCATCGGCATGATCCAATTGATCCAGCAAACGGAATTCATATTCACCTGTTGTACCATTCAATGTGATGGTGAATACGGTGCGACCACCCGCCGTACCAATATAGCCATTGCCGCTTTGGGATACGGTTACTTCTTCACCTTGCGAGAGCATGTTACCGTTGCTCGTCAAAACAGAGCCGCTAAAGCTAAAGCTGTTATTCACGCTGTATGTACCCGGGCCATCGCCTTTGAAATCGGCGGTGATTGTGCCGTTGACCGTCTCGCTGCCGGCTGGCGCGTTAATGCCCAGAAAGCCGCTTTCATCAACGATACCAACACCGGCATCACCATTTGGATTCTCATCAAACTCGGGAATATCGTCCGGCGTGATTGTCAGCGTTATTGTTTCTGTAACACTGGTTCTGTTATCACTGAAATCATCTTCCGAGCCGCTTAAATTCTGGTCAACTGCAAATGTTGTGATAGACAATGTATATGTCCCAATAGCCGCTGTGCCCAGATTGATTTCCAAGCCGGCCAATTCTGATGGTGTCAATGTCCAAACGCCATTCGAAAATGAGCCAGCATTCAAAGACGCACCCGCAGGCAGTCCTGAAATTTCTATTTTTTCAATCACTTCGGATGTTACAGGGCGGCCCAAACCCGCGTCATTATCTGTAATATTTGTTGTGATAGGGAATGTAACGGCTGTTTGCTCTTCCCCCGTCAGATTATTAACTACCAGTGTCGGTGTATCAACGACGGCATCGCCAATCACATTAAAATCTACCGTATCTGTTGCAGTCGCATTGTTCGATGGCTCTGTTGCTGTTGCCGTCAGGCGAAGAGCCGTTTGATCGAAATCAGCATCCGGCAAAGACACAAAATTAAATGTACCTATGTAACCTGTTCCTGCGGGCAGCGTAATTTCGAAACTGGCATTATTATCAGGCGTTCCCGCAACGCGTGTCCATGATGCGCCCGCATAATCGGAGGCGGAAAATGATTGCAATAATGTTAAATCAAGACCTGAAAGGGTAAGTTTAAGTATTTCGTTCCCGGAATTGGCCGGATTTAATGTTGCTACAACTGGAACATCAACGGAGCCGTCTTCTTTTAAAACAGCGTCTGCAACGCCATTATTAACATCAATAACACCGCCGGTTATAGTGGGATTCCACGTCACAGGGAAATCATATGTCGCGCGGGCTTCATTATTTGTAAGATCCGGCTCGGTACCGCTCAAATTTACTTCGCGTACAATTGTTTCTGCACGCAAATTGATTGTCCCGACATAGCCATTTGGCGGTGTAATTTGGAGACCTGCAAGCTCGGTTGGCAATAAGGTCCAATTGCCTGTTGTTGCATCAAATGTACCTGCGCTCAGTGTAAAGCCTGTTGGCACTCCAGAAAGGATAACTTCGATAATTTCTTCTGATCCATCACGGTCATTCGGTGATGTTGAAATGTTGATATCAGCCGGGTCATTCTCATCTTCTGTTGACGCTGTTACTGCCAAATTCGGTGTATCCGCAATCGCATCAACGACAATGTTGAATGTAGCGGAATTCGTAAAGCCATCACCGGTTACAAGGTCAGTTTCGGTCACTGTAACAACTAACCCGTTCATATCCACGTCGCTGTCGGCTGGCGTGAAAAACTCAGGATTAGTAAATGTCTCACCCGGGCCTAGAGTCACAGTGTATGTGCCTGCATTTGAATCAAACACGCCAGGGCCAGATACATTCCAGCCAGATTGAATACCGGAAATCACAATTTCAAGAGATGATGTTTGCAAAACAGGCGTAATAACAAGATCGGAGAACGTGCTGCCGTCTTCGGGAGCCTCAGAATCATTGGCTACAATCTCGGGAGATTGCGGAGGTGTTGGTGTTGATGATGGCGTTGAAGATGCCGAGAACAGAGCAAATGGCTGGTCGGCGGCTTCCGGAAGATCCGGCGACAATTCTGTCTCGCCAATCACACCAATCGCATCAATCGGGTTAATATCAGCGCCTCTAAAGCTGCTTTGGAAACCAAAACCATTTGATCCGGATAGCGCACCCTCACCTGCGGCCGGTTCAATCGCGGCCAATACAGATGGATCAAACCCTGCGGCGGTTTCAAGACTTGCAACATCAACGGCATATTGTGCCATTAACTGCTCGGCTTCACCGATATTGCCTGCGTTCAATAGGTTTTGAACCGCTAAAGCGATTTCATCAATATTCATTTCATCATCGGCGGCCGCCACAGATTCAAGAGCCGTCTCGCCAATCACGCCCTGTGCGTCCAAAGACATCGCCATGGATGACAACATGCTGTCCAGAGATACATGCGCGCCATTGGCCAATAAAAACTCAACGCCATCCAGGGCGCCGGCATTTTCAAGAACAACAGATGATCCATCCTTGAAGCGGATGATAAAATCAGAACCCTTACGATAAGCAGCGATAATGTTGGATACATCGAAATCAAGAACGTATTGAGCGCCATCCTGAAGGGCAATTCTTTGCGCCTCGCCGCTTGTTCCCGGTTTGCGTATTACAATCGCATTTCCGTTATTGTTCGAAATATTATTTCCTGAAGTACCCGCCATCACTTTTTTCCTTATTCCAAGAGAGTCTCTCTAAAGTCTTGTTTTAGACGAGAATCCCGTAAACTTTCAATGAATAAGACACTATATTAACGAATAATTAAGATTTGTCAAGAGTTATGAAAAAAGATTGGTGGGTTTTTAGGGTTTTTCTCTTTATTAATGCACAATCAAATGATGGACTGTTTTGAGCCTATGCTCTATAAAATAAGTCCAAAATGGCGTATTATTATTTCGTTTTTTTATTATACTTTTGTTTTATAATGGTTATCTATGGCTTTTAAATTTGAAAGATTGTCAATTTTAGTCGTTGAAGACACTGTTCCGATGCTAAAATTGGTGAGCTCGATCTTCGATACGCTTGGTATTGGTGAAGTATACACAGCACAGGACGGCGAAGAGGGATTTGAAGCCTTTTGCAAGTATAATCCGGACATTGTGATTGCCGATTGGCATATGCCGGAGACGAGCGGCATGGATTTGGTCAGAAAAATCCGTTGGAGCTCGGAATCACCCAACAGAATGGTACCAATCATCATGATGACCGGCTATAGCGCTCTGCCGCGCGTTTCCGAAGCGCGTGATGCGGGTGTAACCGAATTTCTGGTCAAACCTTTCTCGGCGAACGATATGGCGCGTCGCATCGCCTATGTCATTAATAAACCTAGAGATTACATCGAAACAAAAGACTTTTTCGGCCCCGATCGCCGTCGTCGTAAAATTGATAACTATAAAGGCCCGTTCAGGCGCGAAGATGACGTTTAAATGCGGGGAAAACCTCATCAAAAATTAATCTTTTAAATGGTATGATTTAATATAAATTTGATACATTCTCTGTTAAAATTAATGTATGTGTAAGGTGGGATGGAGTTAAGAATGTCTGCAAGTGGTGAATCCAAAGTCTATAAAGCCAATTATATGCTTCAATCTAAGATTGGATCCGGGCCTATTGATGCTGAAATTGTTGAACAAGCTCAAAAGGTTATGGACGAAAATACCGTTGATTTTGCCCCCCTTGCCAAAGAATTTCTCGATAAATTACAACAAGCCGTAGAACACGCCCGCGGCGGTGAACAATCCATGGACGAAATGATTGCCGAAATGACCGGCCCGGTCATGCAATTAAAGGCGAATGCCGGTACATTTAACTATGATTTGATCGGTAATTTAGCCAATATCATGCTGAGTTTCCTCGAAGGCATTAAAGAAATGGACAAAAATGCCATTGAAATTGTTGCGGCGCACCACACGACTCTGACTGCGATTGTAAATAACAAGATGAAGGGCGATGGCGGGGATTATGGCCGCCAAATGGAACAAGAGCTTAAAGACGCCTGTAAACGCTATTTTGCCTCTAAAAAATAGCGCTTACCCTAGAATCTATCTAAATCGATGCGGCCCCACCCGGAGGCTCCGAAATGCTCTTGCACAATAATGGGCATGTCTATTTTATGCTTATTATTGATTGAACGCGTATAATCCTTCCATTTAGGAAAAAACATATTGCCTTGGTGAAGAAATATAACCGATGCTTGGTCAATGAGCTGATCTTCATTCGTGTTACTAATATTTTGTGCATCCTGACCGAATGTTAGCATATAAGTCAGAATAGTAATTTCTTTCCAAACCTGTAAATTTTGAGCCGAGGGCTGTTTTGCAATCTCTGCCAATGTCTCATGAAGATCAATCAAACTATACGCTGATTGTCCCTTATTATTTATATTATTAGCTATTCCAAACAGTCCAAAAGATGCATTCACAATGCCTTGCATCAAATCTGCATCAAGATTGGGATTAGAAGACATTAGAGTTAAGAAAATACCGAGATTGCGAATATTAGCATTCTGATCTCTCAAGCTAGGATCTCGGATAATAGTAATAATTTCGCTCAATAACTGATCTACATCGTCTTTGGAATATTGCTGAACCTCGACCAATAACCTGCTTCTTTCTTCCTCTTTACGTTCAGCCGCGCTCATTTGTGCTAGCGTAAGCGCATCGCTCAGAGATTTACCTTCATTGATATTGGTCCTGACTGTACCCAAATCTACAACTTTCTTATCACTCATAACTTATTTCTCACCTAATTATGTTCGGGCGGCTGCCACGCCTGATAACCCATTTGGTTTTTGACACGTGCTGTGATTGAAATTGAACCTTCTTGCAATAATTTCTCAGTCCATTGTTGCCAAAACGGGTATTTTCCAATCATTTCGCCATTCTTCAGTAACTCAAGGCTTGCTGCTTCTAAAACATCTCCGCCGCGCGAGACTTTACCCTCAAGCTGGGCTATAGAGCGCGTCAAGAACGCCCAAAATGCGTGATTTTGACAGGATGGGTTTTGAATCGCTATATGCATGGTTTCTAGAAGCACGTCATGTGAAATCAAATCAGAATGAGGAAAACTCGAAATATCCATTGAACTAACCAAAAGACAGCTCATTGTCTGTATGATGGTGTTCACATCAAAATGCGGGGCGCGAATAATTTCTTGTAGGTAAATAATAAAATCAAGAGCTTGATCACGGTCATACTCAAACATATCAATATTGTGATTCAAATCATAAATAACTTCACCATCGCCCATACCTGCGATCTTGGCAGCAAAGACTTCGCGCGAACCAGCACCCGAGGCCAATTCACTCGCTTCAGATGTTGAGAAACCTTTTTCTCGTGCTCGTTTAAATTGATTAAGTGATGTGACTTTGCCAGCCATATATCGTTACCTACCGCTTAAAAACCAGTTGAAGGAGCATGTGCATCGCCGGCATTCAGCTTTGATAACGCCGGGCCTGAGAGAAAAATGCGCCCCTGATCGGCTAATGACTTCGTATAGCTTTGCCAAAATGGATATTTTTCATCAATCGCCGGATTATCCAATAAGCGCAAAACCGCCATTTGAAGATCATCCTGGTCGTGATGTCTGATTGCTCCATGGCCTTGCTCATTCATATAAATTTTTGATGTTAGCTTTGCCCAAAATGCGTGATTTTGACAGGATGGATTTTTGGTCGATAACTCCATAGCCTCGGTAATAACCTCTTGCGTTATCAAATGGCTGTGGGTTTCCTCCGGATGAAGGCTGGCATTCAACATCAGACATGCGATGGCTTCGTTGATTGTTCTGGCGTCCAGATGCTCCGCCGCACAGCCCTCTAAAAGAACATAAACCAAACACTGCGCATCCATTTCATCGCCAAGCTGAATACTAGCGTTATGATTGATGTAATGTAGAAAAGTGACGTTATCCATCTGCGCCACCATATCCGCCATTAATGCACGGCCCTCGCCATTGGCAACACGCGCGGCAAATTCATTTGAAAATCCTTTGTCTTTGGCTTCTTTAAACCTCTCAAGGTTGCTTACGGCTTCACTCATTCTTTATCTCTTTTTTATTTATTGTCATAATTGAGACTGTTTGATTACCATAATATTTTTGTTGGGCGCAAGAAAAAACGCCGGAATTTTCATTTCGGCGCTTTTTATATAATTATTTAATCTAAAATATAGCTTTAAAAATTTAACCGTTTAACGCTGCGCACTTGTTTTTGAGAGGCAATCTTTTCAAACACCTCATCATTCACAGGGGCATCCAAAGCCACGATACAAATCGCGCCGGATGTCTCGTCTTTGCGGCCCAAACGGAAATCAGCAATATTGAGTCCCGCTTCACCGAGCAAGGTTCCCAGATCACCGATCATGCCCGGCTGGTCATCATTACGGATAAAGACCATATTCGGGCGCAAAGCAACCTCGATCGGTACGCCTTCTATGTCCACGATACGTGGCTCCTTGCCTGTAAACAAAGTGCCCGTCACATTGCGCTCACGCTCTTCTGTTTTGACAATCACATTAATCATCGAGCGCCATTGATCCGATTTATTATCATAGCTCTGCTTTAAGGTAATGCCTCTGGCTTCGGCGACCTGCATCGCATTGACCATATTCACACTATCCATTTGCTCGCCCAATAGATTGGCAATCAAAACCGATGTAATCGGATCCGTATTCACTTCGGTGATTGTGCCCTCATATTCAATCTCAATGCCTTTTATGGCACTTTCCGAAATTTGTCCTGCAAAGCTGCCGAGCTGTTCCGCCAGCTTTAAATACGGCTTCAAACGCGGAGCATCCTCGGCCGAAATCGATGGCATATTAAGCGCGTTCTCAACCGCGCCGGTATTTAGATAGGCGCTAATCTGCTCTGCGACCTGCATGGCAACATTCACTTGTGCCTCCACCGTAGCTGCACCCAAATGCGGCGTGCAAACAAGATTAGGATGCCCAAAGAGGATATTTTCCTTGGCTGGCTCTACCTCAAATACATCAAGCGCAGCGCCGGCGACCTTACCACTATCCAGCGCGTCTTTGAGATCCGCTTCCACAATCAATCCACCGCGCGCGCAATTAATGATGCGTACGCCGTCCTTCATTTTCGCTATGCTGTCTTTGTTAATGATACCAACGGTTTTGTCATTCTTTGGCACATGCAATGTAATGAAATCGGATTTCTCAAAGAGCTTATCAAGCTCCACTTTCTCAACACCAAGTTCCACTGCGCGCTCTTCGGTCAAGAACGGGTCAAAGGCCAAGACATTCATCTTGAGGCCAACCGCACGATCCGCAACGATCGATCCGATATTTCCGCAACCAATTAAACCAAGCGTTTTGTTATATAGCTCAACCCCTTTGAATTTGCTCTTTTCCCATTTGCCCTCATGTGTGCTCGTGCTGGCTTCGGGGATTTGGCGCGCCAAGGCAAACATCATCGCAATCGCATGCTCGGCCGTTGTAATGGAATTACCGAATGGCGTATTCATCACGATGATACCGGCTTCGGTGGCTTTCGGGATATCGATATTATCAACCCCGATACCGGCACGGCCAATCACCTTCATATTCTTTGCGGCGGCTATGATCTCCGGTGTAACAGTCGTAGCCGAGCGAATTGCCAAGCCTTGATAGTCGCCAATGATATCGGCCAGCTCCTCAGGGGAGAGGCCCGGCTTATAATCAACGTCAATATTATTTGCTTTGAAAATTTCGATCGCAAGCGGATCGATCTTATCACTGATAAGAACCTTTGGTGCAGACATTTTGTACTCCTATTTTTGTCTTGTTTAGGCAAACAGACCCCCATACTGAGCACATGCAGCAATCTTGTAAAGTAAATAATTTATTTGACATATTTATGTGCCTTGATTAGTGTTCGCCTCTTTATAAATGTGGGTGGAAACCATGAGGGATATAATCAAAACAGGTATCATGGCCTCAGCTTTAGGGCTGAGTGTTGCAGCACTTAATGATGGTAAAGATAGCCTATCGGATTATTTTGGTGAATCGGGTGCTGATCCAAACAAAGATCAGGCTGCTGAAGGGATATCGAATATATACCAAAATTTTGATCTCGACTGGCTGATTGCCATAGGCGCCTTTATAACAGCGTTACAAATTAATAAGCGCCTTTCTCTTAGAGAAACGGCCTATCACGAAGCTGGCCATACCCTCTCCGCGATTTACTTTCCGGCGGGCAGAAAAATACAATATGCAACGATCATAGGAAGCCCAACGGAAAAGAATGCCCATGTCAGTTTCTATGATCTTCCCGAAAACGAAGAGCTCAGTAAAGAAGAGCTTTTAAACGGTATTATGTGCCTTGTTTCAGGACGCATCGCCGAGGGCCTATTTAAAAAAGGCGATGGGGCAGGGTACGGCAATGACTACTTCCACGCTAATTTGACTGCAAAAGAAATACTTGAGTATTTTGATGGCCATAATCACCTTTTTAAGGGGGGGCTTGCCAATAGGGCACTGGAATCAAAAAGCCTTGAAGAGTTCCTTTTGCGTGGCCTTTTAGAAAAAGAAAATGACCGCTTTTGGAATGAATCCATAAAAGCCTTTATTCAAGAGGCCGAGAAAAAAGCACGTGCCTTTTTCGAAGAAAACTACGATAAGCTGGAGCTGCTCGCCGAAGAACTTCTCAAACGTAAAGTTATGAGCGCAGAGCAAATTTACGACCTTTTGGGACTTGAATATCCCGAGCTTACTCGAGAAGAATACGCCCAGAATTTTTTCTGGAAAGAGCCTTAAGCCGCCGCTTTACGTTCTTCCTCGGCTTTGGCGCTTTGATACGCCCAGTCCAGCCATGGCATAAGGGCTTCGACATCGCTGGCTTGCACTGTGGCCCCGCACCAAATACGAAGGCCGGCAGGCGCGGCGCGGTAAGAGGCAATATCATAGGCCACCTCTTCATTATCCAGCAGTTTGACCATGCCCTTCACAAATGGAAGCTTGTCATCATCGGCAAGGGCCTCAAACCATGGATCAACAACCTTCAGACATACAGATGTTGTCGAGCGTGTCTCCGGCGTCTCGGCCAAAAATGCGGCCCAATCCGCTTTTTCAACAAAGGCTTCGATGACTTTGGAATTCTCTTCCGAGCGCGCAATCGTTGTGCGCAAGCCGCCGATATTCTCAACCCAATTCAGCGCATCAAGGCAATCTTCCACCGCCAACATGGACGGCGTATTAATTGTCTCCCCGACAAAAATACCCTCATTCAATTTACCGCCTTTGGTCATACGGAAAATTTTTGGCAAAGGACGATCCGGCTCATAGCTTTCCAAACGCTCAACCGCGCGAGGGCTGAGGACAATCATGCCATGTGCGGCCTCCCCGCCCAGAACTTTCTGCCAGCTCCATGTGGTGACATCGAGCTTGTCCCACGGCAAGTCATAGGCAAAGACAGCCGAGGTCGCATCACACAATGTAATCCCTTCACGATCTGCATCGATCCAATCCCCATTGGGGACGCGCACGCCTGATGTGGTTCCATTCCAGACAAATACGCTATCACGTGCGCCATCCGCCTGGCTGAGGTCTGGAAGGCCGCCATAAGGCGCTTCATAGGTTTTTACATCCTCTAATTTCAATTGGCCTGTAATGTCCTTCAACCAATCGGATGAGAAACTCTCCCATGCAAAAACGTCCACGCCGCGTGCGCCGAGCATGCTCCACATCGCCATTTCAAACGCGCCTGTATCAGATGCCGGCACGATGCCGACTTTATAATCGGCCGGAATACCAAGCAATACGCGTTGTTTCTCGATCACATCCTTTAGCTTTGCCTTGAGCGGGCCGGCACGGTGCGAGCGCCCAAGCTGCGCTGTTGCCAGATTTTCAAGCGACCAACCAGGGCGCTTTGAACATGGCCCCGATGAAAAACAGGGGTTCTTGGGTTTCACAGAAGGTTTTGTTTCAGTGCTCATTATAATTGTTTTCCGCTTTATGAATGTTAAAAACTCTTTGCTTGATAAAAACTTCCTGTCAAACTGATGTCCAGCGTTTTTTGATGCTGAGATAAAAAAATTTGAGAACCACCGATATGAGTTACGTTTTAACCTTAGTATCATCACGGGAAGAATTTCCCCTCAATGACACGACTTTGGCACGCATCAAAGAGATGCTTGCTCAGGAAAAAATTGCTCTAACATGTGCGCCGATCTGGCTTTCGCCTGAAAAAGCCATTGATCTGGGTCTATCCGAAAAGCCTTCTGCGCAAATCATGCAATCCATCCGGCATTATTGTGAAACTCTGGAAATAGATAGCTTCATTGTTACGATTGATCGCCGTGTTAAAAAATTATTGCTCGCCGATATGGATAGCACGATCGTGTCCGGCGAAACATTGGATGATGTTGCCGATCTGGCCGGCATTGGCGGCGAGGTCAAAGAAATCACTAAACGCGCGATGGCGGGAGAAATTGATTTCCATTCCGCGCTGCGCGCCCGCGTGGCTCTTCTAAAGGGTCAAAAAGAAACCCTCTTTGAACAAGCCATGCAAGAGGTCCAGCTCAATCCCGGTGCTAAAACACTTATTCGTACCCTGAAAGCGCAAGGCACCAAAACGATTCTGGTCTCTGGCGGATTCACATATTTTACCCGTGCGGTGGCGGAAATGTGCGGCTTTGACCATCATTACGGTAATATGATCGAAATCGAGCACGGAATTTTTACGGGCAATGTGCTGGAACCCATTCAGGATAAATTCTCGAAAGTAGAACATCTACAAACACATCTTAACCAGAACAGATTAAAGCCCGAGCATGCCGCCGCGATTGGCGATGGCGCAAATGATCTGGAAATGCTCAAACGCGCAGGCCTTGGCATGGGATATAAGGCCAAAGAAATTGTCAGGGAGAGTGTTGATAACTGTATTATTTTCGGCGATTTGACCTGTATGCTCTTCGCCATGGGCATCCATGAAGCCAATTTTGTAAGCGATTAAGCAAAATTAGTGCAAAAACATACTTTAAGCATAAGGTTTCATTAACTTTCTCACCTTACACTAAGGGTTCAAACTTGTGTATTCACACGATATTTTTAATAAATGAAGCGGTAAAACAATGAGTGAGCAATGGCAATATACGGTCACGAATGAAGAGCTGGAAGAGCTTTTCAGGAAATACTGCACTGATTATACGGCTCTGGCTAAACAAGGGCGTTATAGCCCGATCACCGGCCGTGATGAAGAATTGGATGAAATGATCCTCATTCTGTTGCAAAAGGGCCGCAAAAATACGGTGCTTTTGGCTCCTGCCGGTGTAGGTAAGACCGCCATGGCTGTGGCTTTGGCACAAAAAATTGCCGCCGATGACGTGCCGGATTATCTCAAAGATGCACGGCTTTTAGAAGTGGATCTCGCGCGCATGGCTGCTGGAACATCCGGGCCTGCCGAGTTTCAAGAGCGCTTTATCCCTCTATGTAAGGGTGTTGCTGAGAGGTTCCATAACCCCGATCAGCCTCGCACAATTTTATTCATCGATGAAATTCATCAAATCATGCCGTCGTGCGTTGGATCATCCTATGCCGGCCTATCTGATGTGATGAAACCCTATCTGACGGCGGGTGATCTTATGATCATCGGCGCGACGACTATGGATGAATTCCGCGAATATGTAGCGCCCGATGCCGCGCTGGACAGGCGTTTTCAAAAAGTATTCCTCAAAGTTCCCAATACCGAAGAAACATATCGTATTTTAAAATCATTGCGCCCTGACATGGAAAAACACCACAAAGTCAGCGTTTCCAACAATGCGCTCATGCTGATTGTCTATCTGACCGATGAACATATGCGAAAGCGTAACCAGCCTGATAAATCAATTATCACACTGGATAGCGCCATGGCACATCATGTCAAAGATCATGGCACCGGCAATGAACTTCAGCTCGAATCCATCTATCACATGGTAGGCCGCGAAGCCGGTCTTAACAAAAATGCTCTGATAGATGAGAAAAAATGGCAGCGCATCATGAAACATGTGATTGAGGTGGAAGGCGAAGGGCACACCTACACGATTTAAAACCTGTGTTTATGCCGTTTAATTACATGAAAATGCACCTAAATTTGCTCATTTGACCGCATGAAGCACTTTAAAGCCATTTTTACGGGCTAAAACATCAAATTTTGTGAATTCTTGAGCCAAAATAGCCTCATACGGCAGGTGAATATTGGCAACCATATATAAATCGCCTCTATTTCGGAGTGATTTTGCCGCTGTACGGATAAAATTAACACCAATCTCACTGTCTTGTTTTTTGCCCTCATGGAAGGGCGGATTCATAATAATACGCTCGTAAGCACCCATCGGCTTATTCTGGGTTAAATCATCCCAAAAATAGTCAATATCGGCATTAAATTCGGATAAATTGCGCTTTATCGATTCTATTGCTCTATAATCAGCATCAAAAACATCTATTTTTTTAATTTTATTATGGTTTTTGACCAAATAATGGCTCAAATATCCATACCCACATCCAAAATCGGCACATACACCCCCGATTTTTTCCGGAATATGCTCAATTAATAACTTTGATCCTTGGTCAATTTTATTCCACCCGTAAAGCCCGGCACAGGCATATAAGCCATGCGCTTCTTGCTGTGAGAGAGTACCAAAACCAAGCCACTGGTCCACAAGCGCCTGATGCAGCGACCAATCCAATGTCTTGCGTGCCCAAAAGACCTTGGCCTTGTATTTACTGTCTTGCTCAAAATGACTAATTCCCAGTTGCTCCAGCCATTTTTTAAGCCGTCCCGCATTGCCTTTGTTATCGGCCGCGATCATTACCAAACCATCATCGGCAAGGCTGCTGAGCGCATAGGCTAGGTAAAACTGCGTTTCCTGCACCGACTTACTGGCCTGTAGCAGTACAATATCGAATTTGCCGTCAATATCATTCAAATCGGCGCATAATTTATATCCGGAACCCTCCAGAGCATTATAGGATGGCTTAAAAAATTGCTGACAAAGCAGATGAGGAAATTTTTTTAACTCCGGCGCCTCCGCATCCGCATTCAAATAAAGCTGGCGACCCTGCTCTGGATAAGCAAGCGCGCCTTGCGCAAAGGGGTATAAAAGGGTTTTTGATGCACTCATTTCACATTGTCAGCCTTATCAGTAGTATCGCCCAGCAGGCTAGAATAAAAATTCGGCCATAACAATAAAATAACCGCCCTTGCCTATCCCCTCTTTATCGATTACAAACCAGAACTGACCCAAAGAACAAAATATGACAGCCAAACCTCTTCCATATCAGCAAAAAGGCAACCTCACAGAGGGGCCCGTAAGTAAGCATCTGATTCGCATGACTATTCCCATGATCTGGGGCATTTTTGCGATCATCAGCTTCCAATTGGTTGATATGTATTTTATCGCGCTGCTTGGGACAAAAGAACTGGCCGCTATCTCTTTTACATTTCCGATCACCTATATGGTGTTTAGCGTTTTTATCGGTTTTGCCATTGCGATGTCCTCCAATGTCTCGCGCCTGATTGGCCAGAGTAAAGACGAAGAGGGGCTTAATAAAATTCGGCGCATTACCTCACATGGGCTGATGCTCGTGCTTGGTTTTGGCATGATCACCGCGCTGCTTGGCCTTGCCTTTCAGGAGCCGATCTTCAGAGCAATGGGCGCGAATGATGAAATGATGCCCCTCATCAAAGACTATATGACGATCTGGTTTGCAGGCGCCGTCTTTGTCACCCTTCCCATGGTTGGTAATGCCGCAATCCGTGCCACAGGGGATTCGGTCACCCCGGCGATTATTATGACCGTTGTTGCGGTTGTGAATGCGATCCTGGATCCGATTTTGATTTTTGGCTTATTCGGGTTTCCACGCCTTGAAATTGAAGGAGCCGCAATCGCCACGATTTTTGGCAATAGCTGCGCGATGCTGGCGGGACTTTACATTATCATTTTTAAAAAGAAACTGGTCTGCCCTAAACAAGCTTTGCGCTTTGATTTATTCTGGGACTCTGCCAAAAAACATCTTTTTATTGCTCTGCCTGCCGGTATTACCAATGCGATCCAGCCCTTTGTGAATGCGGTTATTGTTGGATTGATCTCCGCCTACGGAGCCAGCGCCGTTGCCGCCTTCGGGGTTGTGACACGCGTTGAGGCCTTTGCCTTTATCATTCTCATGGCTCTATCCACCGGCATGGCGCCTGTGATTGGACAGAATTGGGGCGCAGAAAACTATGAGCGCGTGCGCAAAACCCTCTCTCTCGCAATTGGCTTTAATGTCATATGGTCTCTTTTTGTGGCGCTGATATTGGCCGCCTTCGGCAAACCGATTGCAGCGCTCTTCTCAACCGAGCCTGCCGTAATAGAATATGCCGTTCTCTTCTTCTGGCTAGTGCCGTTTTCCTATGCTTTCGGTAATTTGATCATGGGCTGGGCCTCGGCCTTTAATGCGATGGGCATGCCACAGCGCTCGCTCATAATGATTGTGGTCAAAATGCTTGTGCTCTTGCTGCCCGCTGTCTTTATTGGTGATCATTATGGCGGAATAACCGGCATATTTATTGCCATGGCCAGCGTCAATATTATAAGCGGCAGCTTATTTCATTGGCTCAGCTGGCGTGGCTGCGCAAAGAACTGTAAAGATCATTAAAGCCCAACTTGCGGCATCGTTTTTTAAACCTTTTCATGCTATCATGGCATGATGTACGGCTTAGATATCCTTATTCCTGTCATTGTTCTTCTTGGAACCGGCTTTTTTGTTATTGTCCTCTCGCGCTTTATTAAAATCAGTCCGATTGTTGGATTTTTATTGGCCGGTATTGCCCTTGGCCCCCACGGTTTCGGGTTGATTGAAGAAAGCGAGACAACATCACTCTTGGCCAAGCTTGGGGTTGTCTTTTTGCTTTTTGATATCGGTCTGCATTTTTCGATGAAGTCAGCCTGGACGCTGCGTAAGGATCTTCTTGGCTTGGCGCCTCTTCAAATGATTCTATGCGGTATTTTACTGGCCTTTGCGATTTCCTTTATTTTCCAAACGGCACCGGATATTGCCCTATTGGCGGGTATGGCGTTGGCCTTATCCTCCACGGCCGTGGTCATGCAAATTATATCCGATCTCAAACAGAATGAATCGCCGGTCGGGCAATCGGCCAAGGCTGTGTTGATTTTCCAGGATGTGATTGCCGTGTTCCTGCTCATTTTTGCCGATGCCATTGGCGGGGACGGGCATTTGGGCATGGAAGTTTTGATTGCCCTCGGTAAAACGATTCTGGCAATCGGCGCCGCAATCGTGCTGGGTCAGTACATCCTCAGCCCGCTGATGAAAATGATCATCAAATATGATGATCCGGAAATGTTTACCATCCTCGGCCTTTTGATTGTGATTGTGACCGCCACCGCCACCGAAATGGTGGGATTATCCCTGACATTGGGGGCCTTTCTGGCCGGTATGGTTTTGGCAGAAACGCCTTTCCGCGTATTATTACAAACAGAGCTGCGTCCCTTCCGCAGCCTCCTCATTGCTCTATTCTTTGTGACGGTTGGCATGATGCTTGACCTGCCTGCCATCGGCAATGATATTGGTACGGTCCTTGGTTTTACTATCTTATTGATCGCATCCAAGGCGGCGATTATCACCGCCCTTGTCTTCATCTTTGGCCGCCCGACGCATCACGCTTTGCAATTCTCTTTCCTTCTTGCGCAGGGCAGTGAATTTGCCTTTGTTATCCTCTCTATGGCGGCCGTTAGTGCAGGCCTTGGCGCGGCACTTACACAGAACCTTATCACCGCTGTGGCGATGAGCATGCTGATCACGCCTTTCTTAAATCTGGCTTTATATCGCTATTCCCTTGGGATTTGCCGCGGCCTTGAGAACACAATTTCAAATTGCCCGAAAAGCGGCAATAAGAACCCTGTTATCAACCAGCCCGTCTTTATTATTGGCATGAGTGAAGTTGGAAAGACACTTGCCCGGGCTTTTAAAGCGCATGATGTGCCTTATATTGCCGTTGATCATGATCGCCAACGCTTTCTCGAGGCTACCGCCGCAGGCTATATTGTGGCCTATGGACAAACCGATGATTTACGCTTCTGGAACACACTTGGCGTTGCGAAAGCGCGCGCCATTTGTATTGCCAGCCCGCGCTATGAAGTGACGAAACGACTCTCGCCGATTATTAAAAAGATTTACCCCAGCCTGAAACGTTATGTCGCCGTCAATAATTCGTCCGATGGGGTGCGTTTTGCCACGTTGGGCATGATCCCGTTCAATAATTCAGGCGCCCCGCCAGGGCTCGAGATTGCAATTTTCATCCTCAAAGATCTGGGCTTTACTGATGAATCTCTGGAAAATTGGATTGAAGAAGAACAATCCGCCTATCTTGATGCTGCCGGCCATAGCCCGATCTTAAAAGAGGTCAGCGCCGAGGATAAAAGCCAGCCTGCAAGCGCAGCATAGGCATTAATAAGCCCGCTCCCCAAACACAGATGTGCCAACACGAATATAACGCG
This sequence comes from uncultured Pseudobdellovibrionaceae bacterium, assembly GCA_964611755.1. Lineage (GTDB taxonomy): Bacteria > Pseudomonadota > Alphaproteobacteria > Micavibrionales > Micavibrionaceae > CAZTBB01. Next base: position 28,438 of record CAZTBB010000007.1, on the reverse strand, counting down.
CGCCAAGCGGCACGGCCTTTTCAAAATCGGCGCTCATACCCATGCTTAAAATCTCAAGCCCATGTTCATCTGCCAGTTTTTTCAGCAACGCAAAATGCAGCCCGGCAGGCTCATCCACGGGGGGTATGCACATCAAACCCCGAATATCCAGGCCGGTTTCCGCGCGGCAAAATGTCAGAAAATCCGAAACTTTGCCGGGAAGAATTCCCGATTTCTGTTCCTCTTCGCCTGTATTCACTTGAACCAGACAGGGCAAAACGCGCCCCTGCGCTTTCATCTCTTTATCAAGTGCACGCGCCAATTTTTCACGATCCAGCGTTTGTATCACATCAAAAAGCCCGACCGCCTCTTTAACCTTGTTGGTTTGTAACGGGCCAATCAAATGCAGCTCCAGATCGGGAAATTGCGCACGGCGACCAGACCATCGCTCCATGGCTTCTTGCACGCGGTTCTCGCCAAATATGCGCTGACCCGCTTGCAATGCCTCATCTATGCGCTCATCAGGCTGTTTTTTGCTAACGGCTATTAATTGGGTAGCCGGATCAGCAACACCATACAAGGATGCGGCTTTGGAAATTCTATTTTGAATATCTGCAATATTATCGGCAATGCTCATGCCCCGATATTACAGGCAGAAAAAAGATAAAAAAAGGGGGTGCCACAAGGGACACCCCGTAAAATAAGAAATCTTTATACACAACTGTGTATGAGCTTAGAAGTTGATGTGAGTTCCCAAGAGAACTGACGTTGCTTCAACATCTGCGCTGTTTGATATTTCGTGCTCAATGTAGCTCACTGAACCACGGAATGTCATGCCCGGACCGTAAGTGTATACAACACCACCAGTGTAACGGTCAGTTTCAAGTTCACCAGCATTTGCACCCAAGAAGCCGTCAAGCTCTTGATCTTGGTTGTAGTAGCTAGCACCCAACTTGAACGGGCCAGTTGTGTAATCAACACCGACTACATATGTATCTTGGTCAGCATCGTAACCATCAATACCTAGGTCGTCATGTTTGTATGCAGCACCGATACCGAAAGGACCGATGTCTAGGTCAAGACCAACGTTCCAAGACTGACGATCGTCACGCTTGGAAAGAACTGTGTCTGTACCTGCTGTGTATGTAAGGTTTGAGTTAGTGTCTGTGAAAAGAACAACTTGCTCAGCTTCCAATTCAGCATGTGTGAAACCAGCACCCAAGATCACGCCAACAGAGTCGATCTGACCTTCGTAACGGGCTGCGATTTCAAGAACATCACCGTAGTCATTAGCCTGGTTGTCCTGGCTAACACCACCTGTTGAGTTTGTACCGCTTGTGTCGTTTTCAGGCGTGTAAGATGCACCAACCTGGAAACCAGCGAAAACTGGAGTGATGTATGTAAGCTTGTTTGAGTACAATGATACGTCATCATCGTAGTCGAAACCGAATAGATCCAACTCACCACCATTTGTTGCCAATGTAAGGTTTGAGTATACGTCATTCGCTGTACCTGTATTGTTTACAACGATTCCGTTTTGAGTCAAACCTGCGAATACTGTAGAAACAGTACCGGCAGTTAGTGAGTAGTTAACTGGGTTGATCAACTGACGAACGCCGTCAACAGCTGAGTCAGCTGAAGGAGCATCAACCTGTAGAAGGTATGCCGCACCGTTTTCAGCACCGAAGTTTACGCGACCCCATGTACCGGAGAAGTAAGCATAGCTCTCTTCAACTTCGAAACCGTCAGCATTGTCTGCTTCACCTTCGATGTGGAAACCAACAACAAGACCATTATCCAATGTTGTTTCACCAGTTGCATGAAGTTCAGTTGTACGAAGAATATCGAATTCACGCTCTTCTGTACCAACTGCTGTATCTTGATCAACAAAAGCACCATAGCCTTTGAAGTAACCGCCAAGATCCAATGTTAGACCTTCAGCGTGTGCAGGAGCGGCAGCCATGGCAAGACCACAGATAGCAGCACTGCTAAGTAGAAGTTTTTTCATTATCATTTCCTCCAATCAAAAAATGATTACTGTTATAAAGAAAGGCTTATTTTCTAAAACTTTATAAATCGAAAATAAACCACAAGACGTTGCCCCTTGTTGCCAAAGAACAACAACAGTAAGCCAATAAAACTGCCAAACGTCAAACTGAATTAAAAAAGTCACAGAAAAAATTTCACTCATCGTTGCATTTTTGCAACATCCCTTTTCTAAGCCTTTGCCAGACTTATCCAGAGCCCTATAGATATGCGCTCTATGATGCGCTTGAGCCCATGGTTGATTCCTGCTAATCACTATTAATGGTATACACCGTTAAAAAAGGATTCGCTTTTATCCTGCAAAGCCGGATCTTGAGATAAAAATTAATAATTAAGGACACTTATATATATGAGACACACAAAGTTTTACGTCATAGCCTTTGCCCTATGCCTTACAGCCTTTAGCCTGTCATCATGCAGTTCCGTTGAAAAAGAGGCAAAATATCCGACCGGCGCGGATCGCGATTCTACCGGCAGTGATATTTATGCAGAACGTCAAACAATCTTTGGTGAAGGCGGCCTGCGCATTTTGGGCGGGCGTGACGAAGGCGCCGAGGATAATGGTATTGGCGTTAATAAATATCTTTGGCGCGCCGCATTGGACACGGCGTCCTTTATGCCTCTGGCCAGTGCTGACCCCTTTGGCGGCGTTATTTTGACGGATTGGTATGCACCGGAAGGTAAAAGTAATGAGCGCTTTAAGCTCAATATTTTTATTGTCTCACGCTCGCTCCGCTCAGATGGTATTGAGGTCAAACTCTTTAAACAAAAGCGCTCCGGCGGGAAATGGGTTGATGCTTCATCCTCCAGAGATAGCGAAATTCAGTTAGAGGACACGATTCTTACACGGGCACGCCAATTGCGCGTCCAAGACCTTGAGTCCTAAAACAGGGTGTGGCCAATTATGGCCAATTATGTGATAAAAGTTAGAAGGATTAGATATGTTCCATCCGCAGTTAAAACATCGCTTTGCTCTCACAATCTTTGTGCTGACAACTATGCTTCTCGGCGGATGTTACTATGCAGAAAATGCCGTTACGCGGGTGCTGGGTGATCGCCATTACGATCAATACTGGCTGCAATATGACCCCGAATCCCGCTACATCGTCAGCCATGCTCCTTGGGATGAGTTTTTGGGGAAATATGTAGAAACAGACAATAAGGGGATCAACCGAATCGCTTATGCGCGTGTCTCCAACGAAGATAAGAAAATTCTTCATAATTACTTGAATGGCCTGGCCGCTATTCCCGTCACAAAATTAAATCGCAACGAACAACTGGCCTATTGGTTAAACCTTTACAATGCGATTGTTGTTTCGGTTGTCATGGAAAATTACCCGGTTGGCTCTTTCAAAGATATAGATAGCCGCTATCTCGGGCCGGAAGTTTACAACCATTCCCGTATCGCCGTTGAAGGCAAAGGTTTAAACCTGAATGATGTGCGCGATAAGATTATCCGCTATATCTGGCTCGATGAGCGCGTCTATTACGGCCTGAATGATGCGGCTGTCGGGTCCCCGAACATACAGAAAAATGCCTTCACGGCCGGCAATGCGCGCTACATGCTCACCCGCGCGGCGCATCAATTCATTAATTCCGAGAGAGGCGTTAAGATCAAGCCAAATGGTGATGTGATTATCTCCAAAATATATAAAGACTACCGCCATAATTTCGGGGGCAGCAACAACGCCATCCTGACACATCTGCGCCATTATGCCGACCCGGGCTTAAAAACCGCTCTTGATAACAAGCAATCGATCAATGGGTATCAATTTAATGATGATCTCAATGATTCTCTTTACAGAAGCGTTTATCAGTAATAAAACGCATTTATTATGAGCGATCGATACAACATTAAAGAATCCGAGAAAAAATGGCGCGCCCGCTGGGACGAGGCTGATTGTTTTACCGTCACCGAAGATGACAGCAAGCCGAAATATTACGTACTTGAAATGTTCCCCTACCCGTCCGGGCGTATCCATGTCGGACATGTGCGCAATTATTCACTGGGTGATGTTGTTGCCCGCTATAAGAAAATGAAAGGCTTTAACGTCATTCACCCGATGGGGTGGGACGCTTTTGGCCTGCCGGCGGAAAACGCGGCGATTGAACGCGGCCAACATCCCGGGAAATGGACACTTGAGAATATCGATGTCATGCGTGACCAGCTCAAATCCATGGGCCTCTCGATTGATTGGAGCCGGGAAGTCGCCACATGCTTGCCTGATTACTACAAGCATGAGCAAAAAATGTTCCTCGATTTCCTTAAACAAGGCATTGCCTACCGTAAGGAATCCATTGTGAATTGGGATCCGGTCGATAACACCGTGCTGGCCAATGAGCAGGTAATTGATGGCAAGGGCTGGCGCACCGGCGCACCTGTTGAGCGCCGCAAACTGAACCAATGGTTCTTGAAAATTACAGATTACGCCGATGAGCTGTTGAATGATTTGCAAAAGCTGGAGCGCTGGCCTGAAAAAGTCCGCATCATGCAGGAAAACTGGATCGGAAAATCGGTGGGTCTGCAATTCAAATGGGATATTGTCGGCTCGGACGATCAAATCGACGTGTTTACCACGCGCCCTGATACCTTATTTGGTGCATCCTTTGTCGCACTGGCCCCTGATCATCCTATGGCCGAACAACTGGCTGGGGGCAAGGATGGTTTTGATGATTTTATCAAGCAATGCCAAAGCACAGGCACATCCGAAGAAGCCATCGCCCAAGCCGATAAGTTAGGCTTTGATACAGGCTTCAAAGCCACGCACCCGTTGTTGGGCCGTGAGGTGCCGATCTATATTGCCAACTTTATTTTGATGGATTACGGCACAGGCGCGATCTTTGGCGTGCCTGCCCATGACCAGCGTGACTGGGACTTTGCTACTAAATATAAACTGGACATTTTACCCGTTGTGCTGCCTGAGGATACAGATCAGATCAATATCAAGAAAGAAGCCTTTACCGGTATTGGCAAACTCGCCAATTCTGAATGGCTTGACGGGATGAGCATCGAAGAGGCAAAAGCCGAGGTTATCAAACGCTGCGAAGAAAATGGCACTGGCCATGGTAAAACGCAATTCCGTCTGCGTGATTGGGGCGTCAGCCGCCAGCGTTATTGGGGCTGCCCCATTCCTGTGGTTTATCGTAATTCGGATGGCGCATGTATTCCCGTGCCGGAAGACCAGCTCCCTGTTGAGCTGCCCGAAGATGTTGATTTCTCCGAGCCCGGCAATCCGCTGGATCGCCATCCGACATGGAAACACACAACCTGCCCCGAAACAGGCGAGCCCGCCACGCGCGAGACTGATACGTTTGATACATTCTTCGAGAGCAGCTGGTATCAATTCCGCTATTGCGATCCGAAAAACCCTGATCTGCCTGTTTCCAAAGACAAGGCCAATTACTGGATGAAGCGCGGCGCCACCGTTGAGCAATATATTGGCGGCGTGGAACACGCTGTTCTGCACTTGCTCTATGCGCGTTTCTTTACCAAAGCGATGCGCGATTGCGGCTTTGTTGATTGTGATGAACCCTTTATGGGCTTGTTTACACAAGGCATGGTCACGCATGAGACCTATAAAAATGAAAATGGCGAATGGGTTGTCCCGACCGATGTCGTAAAAGACAGCGATGGATCCGCCAAGCAGGCAACAACGGGCTTGAATATTGAGGTTGGCCCTGTCATTAAAATGTCCAAATCCAAGAAGAATGTCGTCGACCCCGAAGACATACTGGACGCGTATGGCGCCGATGCGGCGCGTCTGTTTATCCTGTCCGATTCGCCGCCGGAACGTGATTTGGAATGGACGGAATCAGGTATTGAAGGCGCTTGGCGCTATGTGAACAAACTTCACCGCCTTGTAACAGAAGCCTTGCCTAAGTTAGAGGGCGCGCCCGCTGATAAACCATCTGAATTTTCAGACCGCGCCATAGAATTGCGCCGCCTTGTTCACAAGACCATCGCGGGCGTTGCGGAGGATATTGAAAACTTCCACATGAATAAAGCCGTGGCACGCATCCGCGAACTATCAAACGGCCTGCATATTCCGGGCAATGATCCAGCCGATCTGTGGGCGATGCGTGAGGGCCTCGAAGTGCTTGTCAAACTATTCTCACCGATGATGCCGCATTTGGCCGAAGAGCTTTGGTCAGAAATGGGTCATAAAAGCTTACTAGCCGAAGAAAGCTGGCCGGAGGCAGATACATCCTTGCTCAGTGACGATACCATTACGATTGGTGTTCAGGTGAATGGCAAAGTGAAGGCCAGCATTACATTGCCAAAAGATGCCGATAAAGATGCGTTCGAACAAGCCGCCCTTGCGCAAGACAATGTTCAACGCGCGATGGAGGGCAAGACTTTACGCAAAGTCATCGTCGTGCCCGGCCGTGTTGTAAATGTGGTTGTGGGTTAATAATTAACGCGCCGATAACTGAGCGCTTCGGCGATATGGGCTTTGCTGATAGAATCGGGCTCCCCATCCAGATCGGCAATCGTGCGTGCCACGCGTAAAATGCGAAAATAACCGCGCGCGGACAGCTTCGCCCCTTCCATCGCACGATCCATCAATGCTTTGGCATCATTATCCATCGCCGTGATGCTCTCTAAAATGTCGCCGCTGGCTTGTGCATTGGTGCGCGCCTCTGCGCCCAGAGTGTCAAAACGCTGCGCCTGAAGGTTGCGCGCATGTTCGATACGTGCTGCCACACTGGCCGAGCTCTCACCCGCAGGAGCATTCAAATCATTGATGCTGACGGGCGGGACATCGACTTGCAAATCAATCCGGTCCAGAATCGGGCCTGATATTTTGCCCTGATAATCCGCCCCGCAACGCGGCGCTTTAGTGCATTCAAGATCAGGATCACCCAAATGCCCACAGCGACAGGGATTCATTGCGGCAATGAGTTGAAAATCCGCCGGATAGCGCACATGTTGATTGGCTCTGGCGACCAGAGCCTCACCTGTTTCAATCGGCTGACGGAGCGCCTCTAAAGTGCCTCTGGAAAATTCAGGCAGCTCATCCAGAAATAAAACCCCATGATGGGCGAGCGATATTTCACCGGGCTTTACTTTTTGCCCACCGCCTATCAAGGCCGGCTGCGAGGCAGAGTGATGTGGATCCCGAAACGGGCGATGGCGCAAAATGCCGCCCTCCGGCAGGGCACCCGCCAGTGAATGGATCATAGACACCTCGAGCGCTTCGCGCGGACTGAGGGGCGGGAGGATTCCCGGAAGACACGAAGCCAGCATGGACTTACCCGAGCCGGGAGGGCCGATCATCAATAAATTATGCCCGCCTGCCGCGGTAATTTCCAAGGCACGCTTGGCTGTTTCCTGCCCTTTCACATCGGCCAGATCAGGAATTTTCAAAACGCCCTCATCCCCAAGCCGTGCTTCGGGCTGGCTCATCACTTGCGTGCCTTTTATATGGTTAATCAGCTGGAGGAGGTCCCTTGGCGCGAGAATAGAGACATCACCAGCCCATGCCGCTTCGCCGCCGCAATCGCCAGGGCATATTAAATGATTATCATTGGCACTGGCATGCATGGCGGCGGGCAAAACACCGCTCACCGCACGGATAGAGGCATCGAGCGACAATTCACCCAGCACCAGATAATTTTCCAGCTCTTCCTTCGGGAGGACATCCATCGCCGCGAGCAAGCCCAGAGCAATCGGCAAATCATAATGCGATCCTTCTTTGGCGAGATCGGCCGGCGCCATATTCACGGTCAAACGTTTGGGCGGCAGGGCAATGCCCAGAGCATGCAAGGCACTACGCACGCGCTCTTTACTCTCGGCCACGGCTTTATCGGGCAGGCCGACAATGGTAAAAGCCGGCATGCCGCCGGCCACCTGCACCTCGACCTGAACAGGTTTTACATCAATGCCCTGAAAAGCCACTGTATTAATGCGTGCGACCATAATGCGTATCTCTTTCCCTTTCTCTATGCCATAAGAACAAAACGGAAACAACGAAAATTCTTAATTTCATTAACCTGTTATTCATAAATACCCATTAAGACAGGTATTAAGAGAAAAGCAAAAACAAGGAAAAGAAAAATGAAACAGGATATTCAAACCGAACAAATCATTGAGCGCATTGCACAGGAACTACAAGCGCCATTAATGATGCGCGAGATTTTGGAAGTTGCCGGGCAACACCAAACAGGATTGAAATCCGAAATGGAATACGCATTGCACACGCTCTATAGTGAATTTGATCCGGATACAGCCTTGCTATCGGCCGCCGTCAGTATCCGTGACATTCTCGATCACTTGCCGCAATCAATATCACTAAATGTATTGGGCATGGAGGCGGACCGCGTTCTGGATGAATATGCATCACTCTGGCTCGAGCAAAGCGATGATGACAACACAGATTTTCTGGCTGATATTCTTGTGAACATCCCGGATGATTTAAACGGCATTTCCGAATTGATCCGCGTGAATATGCGCTTGATGGAAAAAGCCAACCCACAGGTGGCACGCATGGCGCGCATCTTGGAAATTCAATGCGCCGCGCAAGCACTGGTTGCCGAGACGGTCCTTGAAGTCATCGAGGATACACGTGCCGAACAGCGCAAAAATGCAATAACAACCAAGGACAGCACCAAAGACAACGTGGTACAGTTCCCGGTTAATTAAACTCTATATTAGTTTGAACGGAATAGGGCTTTGGGGAGAGACCTTCTAAGCGGCCTTGGCCAACATTGGGCCAAGTGCCGTGCCCCCCAAAATATGCAAATGAAAATGCGGTACTTCCTGCCCACCGTTCAGGCCTGTATTGGCAATAGTGCGAAACCCTTCCGCTTCCAAATCATTCTGATCAATAATTTTTGAAACCGCGCGGTAAAAACCTGCAATCTCGGCATCCGATGCCTTGGCTGAAAAATCAGCGATCGATACATATTCACCCTTTGGAATCACAAGAATATGCACCGGTGCCTGCGGGGCAATATCATGAAACGCTAATACATATTCATCTTCATAGGCCTTATTGCACGGGATTTCCTCGCGCAGAATTTTGGCAAAAATATTGTTTTGATCATAACTCATCGGATATCTCCTTATCGCTTTGGGCTCGACTTTTATTGTAACTTTGCTTATATAAGTGCCATGAATTTGACAATGCTGAAAGCGAAAATCCACCGCGCCCGCGTTACGCAAAGTGATTTGCACTATGAGGGTTCTATCACCGTTGATCGGGATCTTCTCGATCAAGCGGGCATTCTTGTCTATGAGCAAGTCGATGTTCTCAATATCAATAACGGCGCTCGCTTTACGACCTATACAATTGAAGGTGAGCGGGGCAGTGGCATTATCGGTGTTAATGGTGCGGCGGCGCGCCTTGTCCAGGAAGGCGATCTGGTGATTATTTGTGCCTTTTGCCAACTTAGCGAGGATGAATCCAAAACCCATCAACCGCGCATTCTCTTGATTGACCCCGCAAAAAACAGCGTCAAAGATTTAGTTTAAGTTATTGGCCAGCGCTGGCTCATCACCACTCGCATACACATCATTGGCCGGAAACGGCAATTCCAATTCAGAAATCGCATAAGAACATGCATTGACCGCCTGCGTCTCACCCGGTGGAATGATCTGCATGTCACGGCAATACGCGCTAGCATATACATCATTTGGCGGTGGCGGCAATGAAACGCGTGTATCGCCTAGAATAAACGTATGAGGAGCGCCAGCCGGTAAGACTATCTCAGGATCCCTGAACAGCATCTCGGAGGCGAGTTCAGGATCAACCTCAACATAAGGCTGGCCTTGATTATCGGTAAAGGTTTGCGTCAGGCTCTGCACCTCAACGTCCTCGGGCACTTCACACGGCACAATCGGGCCCGGATCAACATAGCCATTCAGCCCCATGGATGTAATCTGCTCAATGTCACGGATGGCCTGCTCATTACCCAAAGCTGCGGCTTCGCGATACAACGCCATGGCCACTTCTTGATTGCCGTCCAGCTCATTCATCCAGAAAAGACGCTGAGCCATATCTTTAATGGCCTGCGGGTCACTCTCCGCATTCAACCAATTCTCGGCGAAATACATCCCATGTTCCGGGTGTGAGAATAGCTCGTTATGCGTTAGGTACTGATTAAGGTGCCAATAATCATAGGTCGAAAACCCATTGGATACGATGCCATCATCACAGGCAGCAGATGTTGATTCAACATCACTTTGATAATTTGGGCCGCCGATTAGCTCTGCTTCATTGTTATCATTGGCAAGAGGCTGCACAGATCCTGCGTCATTTACAAAGCCTGAATCCGCCGCCAAATTCAAAGACGGATCGGGGTTGACCATGGTCATGCCATACTCACCCAAAGCCTCTGTAATTTGGGCTTCGGTAACATAACCCCAATCATAGAGATCGCCCAAATCGCGTATGGCCAGATCACTGCCTTTTGCTGCAGCTTCCAAAAATAACGGCATGGCCGCTTCTCTATTCTCAAGCGTATCCAACCCACCATCCCAAAGCGTCTCAACCGCCAGATTGTGAATCTGCCATGATGCCATGCCATCCGTGTTAATCGGCTCGGCCAGAACCTCTTCTGATGATTCTATCTCACCTTCGATTTCGGTTTCGATTTCGGCACCAAGCGTATCAGCATCAGAGTCAGCATCAACCCCATCCTCGCCGATTGCCTCCAACTCTTGATCCTCTGTCCCTTGACCCAACTCATCGGTATCCAGAGTATTTTCTGCGGATAACACATCCGTGCCTTCATCCGAGATCACCGCACCGGCAGAGCCAGATTGAATGAGCCCCCTATCGCTAACTAAAGATTCTATATCTTGGTCGATGCGAATAACCTGTTGTTCAATGCCATCAACCTCCATTGTTATAAAATTATCCGGCGTCAGGCCACTCAGAACCCTATGAATTTCTGTAAGCTCGGCGCCCTCACGTGCATCCGAAGTAATTTCTTCCAAACTCGCTTGTACGTCGACTGGCGCGATCACCGATTCCAATAAAGAAGGATCAGCTTCCTGTGCATGGGCAGGAGCTTCAACAACACGCAGTATTTTATCGGCTGCATCGGGCAAGTCATCGGCCAAGGAAACACCAATCGCCGCACCGGCAAGCGCCGTTCCTTTTTTCATGAAGATCGAGCCATATTCTTTCCATGCCTCGCCACTAAACAAAGCATGGCCGATTCCTTTTTCGCTCCAATTGCTGAAAAATTTTCGTCCAGCATCAACCAGGAAACCGGCACCGCATTTATCCCAAAAAGCCTTTGCACATGCCTTTTTATCCAGCGAGCGCAGTGCCTGCATACGGAAGGCCCATATCTGTTCTGAGGTGATCTCACCGCCCGCCTCTTGCTTGAGGCGTTCCATCTCTTCCTTGTATTGACGCAATGCCTCAACCGAGGCGCCTGCCACACCTGCACCGGCGACTATGGCAAAACCGGTTGTTAGACCGCCCGCCACACCAAGCGTTGCAGCCGTGCCGCCAATGACTGTTTTCACAGCCAAAGCACTACCCGCACCCGCGGCCAAGTTAGAGCCGAGATCTTTGTAATCTATTGATTTCAGATTGCCCCAAATTTCCGCGCGCCTCTCTTTGCTTGGAAACGAGATTTTCGGCATAAAGTTAACAGGCCTTGAAGACGCATAGCTGGCACCGCCACCGCTATAGCTATATGAATGCGGCACTGTCTTGGCCGGCACGCTGATCGATTTATCATCTTTGGCCCCGGCTTTTTCTGCTGGTTTGGCATCTGCATTTTCTTCGGCTTTATCGGCTGTATTATCCAGGTCACCGCTCTTGGCTTGCTCTTGGTCTTCTTTATCCGGAGAAACACCATCCTTATGATCGGCTTCATTATCCTGCGCTATTGAACGCGCCGTAATTTCAGCCGTGGCTTGGCTGAGTGTTTCGGTAGCCTGATCAGGAATATTTTTGATGGGACGCTGGATCATGCCGGCCAGGAATGTCTTGAAACCCTCATTCCATCGCCTGAGCATCTCTTGCAAAGCCTCAAGGTTGCGCTGATTCTGGCGTGCCTTTTCCGCAGCCTGTGCCCGAAGCTCTTCTTGTAATACTATATCTGATTGTCCCGAAACCGCCATTACCGTAACTTATCTCATTATTATGTGAGATGTAATTTACATATTTCTATGGGGAAATGCAAGTTTTTATTAGGGAAAATATGCGCAAATCGACGAAATTAACGGTAACGCAGTTTGGGGCGTACCATTTCCACCGCCTGCATATCGCTCATTATCAATTCGGTAATGGGTTCTCTTGGTGGTAAAAATGCAATTCTTTCAATACGTTCGTCCAAGCTGCCCGTCATATTGCCTGTCATTGCACGGGCGCTCCCCTGATGGCTTAAATCAGCAAAAGCGGCAATGCTATTCATATCCTCAAACCTGGGCGTGCCTGTCTCGAAGCTCTTCGCCGCCTGATTTAAGCGCTGCTCGGGCCCTAAGGCATTGTTTTTATGGGAATTATTCCCGATAACCACCGCCATCGCGGTTTCTGTAATATCCTTACCGGTTTCTTCTTGCACGATAACATTGGCAAGGCTTCCCGCTGCGCCAATCGGGCCGCCAAAGACACTGCCCCCGACAATGCGGGCGATTGGTTTAATATCATCACCAGTTAATTCGCGGTAAATATGCCCCACAACCGGCACATGGTGCAAAGGATTGACCATATCAACCACATCGCCAATGCCAAATTCGTGATCCGGATCACCGTGATAAGACACATCACTGGCATCGGCATAAGACAGCGCGGTCTCAAAGCTATGGTCGGATTTTAACTGCCCCGTAGCGGCGGCGGAAAGTCTTTGTTCAACATTTTGCTGGGCTGTGACGGGTTTTTCCCAAACAGGCTGTGATCCGGCCATACGGCTATTCTGATTGAGCATTCTCAAAACCTTTTTTGGCCTTGATACCTGCATCTGTGCCTCTTGCTGGAAACCGCCCTGATTATAACCTTCTAACATCTTTTTCTTACCCTGAATTTACACGATTATTAATAGTAATTATTTCAAGCAAAAATCATTGCAAACCATGTGCCACACACGCTTTATCACATAAAATCAATCACTTACCATTTTATACACCCATGCTAATGCGTTTTTGCTCTATTCGGGCTATCATAAGGGGGGTAAAGGTTGCTCATGGACGAAAAAGAGATAAAACAGAAAAATATCATTATTTTTGAGAAAAGTGCCTTAATGCGCGATAAGCTCAGGGATGCTTTCGCTCATATGAGCCCGTCTTTTCAAATTGATTTCCGTGATCATAGTGAGCTTGATAATTTTGCCCCGGATGCGCATGACATCCCCTTTGTTCTGGTAACAAAGGGTGAGGCCGAGGATAAGCCGCATAATTTCAAGAAAATTGAAAAACCGATGAAAATCGGCCAGCTTTTTGACCACATCGTCCATCAAATCAAAAATTTGTCAAAAGATCATGTAATTACAATCGGCCCCTATCAACTTGATTTGGAACAAAATTTCCTGACCCATGCCGACAAAGAGGCAATCCGGCTTACAGATATTGAGATGCGCATATTAAAACATCTCTATAGCTCCGGACCCGTTTTTACACCGCGCCAAGAGTTATTGGAAGCCATCTGGGGCTATGGTGACAATATAGAAACCCATACTTTGGAAACCCATATATATCGTTTACGGCAAAAAATCGAAGACAACAGCTCCGAGCCTGAAATCCTGATGACCGATGATAAGGGATATTATCTCGCACAAAGAGCACAAAAATCATGACGCATGATGAGGATGAAAAGGCGCTTTGGGATCACATCACCCGCGATGTTGAGCCGTTAAAAGATCGAAACCTGCCCACAACAGATGACAAGGGCACACCCAAAACACCGCGCAAAAAAACACAAGCCCCTCGGCGCGATACGCCGGCCCTGTCTCTTCAAACAGAATGTCAGAGGCATCAAGGCTCTTTTTCCAAAGATTTAGATAAGCGCACCGATGAGCGTTTGCGGCGCGGTCAAATGCGCATCGACCTTACGATTGACCTTCATGGCATGAACAGAGAGCAAGCCCAGCGCGCCCTCGCACATAGATTAAATGAGGCCTTTATGAGCAGAAAGCGGACCGCTCTTATTATCACAGGCAAAGGCCGCGGCAAGGCGAGCTCCGCGGAGTGGATCGCGCCCAAGCCCGGCGTTTTAAAACAAAACCTCCCCTCTTGGCTGAATGAAGCACCTTTAAGGGATATTGTCCTTAAAGCCTATCCGGCTAAGCCGGCCGATGGCGGGGACGGCGCTTTTTACGTCTATTTGAGGCGTAAAAGAGAGACACGCGAATAAATTCATTGATTTTCATACGCTTTTATATTATTTTCCATATAACACAGGTTTAGGATACATAATATGGATGCAATTTTAATTCGCCACGGTGAAAAGCAAACAGCGCCTGCCGGGCAAGACTCATTAATTGACCCTGTACTCACCGATACGGGTGCTCGCCAGGCTATAGAGGCAGGCATTGTACTGCGCCAGCGTGAACACGAAGATTTGGGCGATCATCCTATGCTGGATTATGTCGGAGATGTCTGCGCCAGCCCATATAAGCGTACAATCCAGACAGCTATTTTTGCCTTGGCACAAATTCAGGATCGCGGCGGGGATGTAACAGCCACCCTTATATTGGAACCACTCTTATCAGAGAGCTTCACCGAAGGGCAGCGCTGTGAAGGCAGCACTAAAACCGCGCTTATTCAATGGATTTATGATGAAGGCCCGAACGGGCTTACCCAGACTGTGATTGACGGATTCCATGCCAATATGGATTTATTTCCAAATCAAGCAGCCTATGAAGAGGCTCTGGAGCGCGCCCTAAGTATTATTCATCACATTGATTTATCGCGCATGCGCTATGAGCAATGGTGGCCGCAACAAACAGAAACGCAAGACGATGTTGCCTTGCGCGTAAAACAACTCAATCATCATGATAGTGGCTGGATACCGGCCGAGCGTGAAGGGCGACGCCTTTATTTCACCCATAGCACATTGATCGCCGATTTATTACAGGCGCAGGGCTATCAGCAAAAAGATATTTATGAGGCTCAAGCCTTCGATATCTCTTTCGGTGATCAGGATAATCCCGCCGTCTTGCGCAGCTCTGTCCCATTATCGAGCTCACAAACCCCTATTCGAGACCAATCGCCCTACTTAGGCCACGCTCTATAATAATCGGGCCATTATCACTCTGACGCTCTATTTTCAGACGCCCTGTATATGTTCCGGCGGGCAGCGGGCTGTCTTCGTGTATACGCCGGCCTGTATAATAAAATTGGCGGGCTTTATTGCCGGTCTGCTCGATTATACGGCTAACAAACACATCCTGCGATGGGCCTTTAATCTCCATGGTGATTTTATCATTGCTCTGCAATCCGTAAAAACCGGCCCACAGCACCAATGATTTCGGCACCTCGCCGGGCTCAAGGTCTTGTTTCTGCGTGCCGCGCTTTAAATCTTCAAAATCCGGCTCTTCAAACATAAAACCCGCCCCGTATAGCGCCACAGGTTCGTATCCCATATTTTTATCAGCCCAGATTGATTGGCCGTCCTTGCCGCAGCCCTCACCCTTTTCCAATCCGGTATAGGGATCGATAAACACATTATCGCGAAGAACACCAAAATGCAGATGGGGGAACTCCGTATACCCGGAATGGCCAATTTCAGCCATTTTTTCTCCGGCTTTGACTTTTTGTCCCTGCGCCACTTGAATCGATCCTCCGCGCAAGTGACAATAGATTGTCTGCCAGCCCGCATAACCTGCGCTGCTATGATCAATAACAATGCCATTACCGCAATCTTTATTTTCCTCGCGGATTTGATCCAATTGTTCGCGCGTTTTTATACTATCGCTCTCGCCGTCACGAAACCGTGAAACAACGCCATCCAGCGCCGCCAGGACGTCAACGCCGGCCTTCATATCGGCCATCGTGGCCAGCGCGAAATCCGTGCCCTGATGATTTTCATAGCTACGCGGCCCGCATGTAAAATCGCGGACGCTCTCTTCCGATGGCTCGACATCTATATAATTTGTAGTCCAACAATTCTGCCCAAGCGTACAGTTCACGGGAAAGACAAAGCGCGGCGCATCACCCCCCTGAGCCAAAGCCACAGGGAGACAGATAAAGACGAGCATCACCACAAGCACCGATAATTTCAGAAAAGTTTGACATTGCGCGTGAAACATAATATTTTTCATAACCTTTTAGAACAATGAGTGTGACATGCCAATTACAATAGGATACGCAGATTTAATTGATCCGACAACGGGCGAAACCAAAATAGGTGTCGCGGCATCAGACTATGATAAAGAGCGCGATGGCGGACAACTTTTATGCCCGCACCCCGGATGCAAGGCTGAATTGATGCACAGACCGGCTCATACTGCACTTGGCAGCAAAACGATCCCTGCGCATTTTGCCCGGATGCCCAATGCCGCTCATGATCGCTCTGCCGGTTGCCCTTATCCGAATAAAGGGGATCGGCCGGATGCAAAATCAGAAAACAGGCTTTTTGGCTTCCTGAATTGTGATGTTCAAAAATATGTTTATCTTAATAATAATTTGAAACCGGATAGCAGCCTGCGCCTTCCGGGAAATTTGCGCCTGCGCTTCCGCCAGGTCAATGGCCACCCGACAGTTACACGCAATGAATACGAAAAAACATGGGGTGTCAGCTCAGCCAAAGATCTGGCCACACTCTATCGCCACAACGATTTTGGCAATGATTTCTATAAAAATGTAAAAGTTGTTGTATCACCACCAAACAGAAGCGGTGCCTTCGGAATACCATTTGATAAATTCTTCCACTCCAATATCTCATCCTTGTTTAGAAATGCGGCAAAGCAACGCAAAAGCAATGTACATCATCCTGTTGCAACTATTGTGCGCCCCTCTCTTGTGCGCTCGGCTACAAATTTACAAAAGGATAGCGATGGTTGGTATTATATGGACTGCCTGCCTGAAGCCACCGATGGTGTTAACATTCCGGGCAAAGAATTCAATCTCACACCTGTTTTAAGAACACGCGATCCGGCCGTTTTTGAAAAACTCAAAGATACGCAACGAACCATGGTTGTTGGCACAATCGATGATTTTGACAAAGCCTCTAGCGCAAAAACCGCAAAAGATATTGCCGCAGGGCGCATCGCCAACAGGCTTCCCATCACGATAACAGTGAATAGCGTCGATCAAATAGAACCAATGAATTTTTAGAGAATAAATTTGCTGAGATCGGCTGACTTGCTGAGCTCTTCAACATTATCTTTCACCAGCTGTGCGGTGATTTGAATTGTCTCGCCGCCCCGATCACTTGCCGTAAAGCTAATCTCTTCCAAAAGCTTTTCCAAGACCGTAAGCAAGCGACGCGCGCCGATATTCTCAACGCTCTCATTCACCTCAAAGGCAAGGCGGGCAATCTCGTCAATCGCCTCATCATCAAAATCAAGCGTGACCTCTTCTGTCCCGAGCAAGGCCACATATTGCTTGATCAAGCTCGCCTCTGTGTCTTTCAAGATGCACTTAAAGTCCTCAACGGTCAGCGCGCGTAATTCAACGCGGATCGGCAAACGCCCTTGCAATTCCGCCAAAAGATCCGAGGGTTTCGCATAGTGAAACGCCCCGCTCGCAATGAACAAAATGTGATCGGTTTTGATCGGCCCGTATTTTGTGGATACGGTGGTCCCTTCAATCAAAGGCAACAAATCACGCTGTACCCCCTCGCGGGAAACATCCCCGCTACGCGTATCCTGGCGCGCGGCAATTTTATCAATTTCATCCAAAAAGACGATGCCGTTTTGCTGCACAAGCTCGAGGGCGCTCTCAAGGATCTTATCTTCATCCAAAAGCTTGTCGCTCTCATCCCGGACAAGAACCTCATAGCTCTCCGAGACTTTCATCTTTTTCTTCTTCTTCTTTTCGCCAAAAGCCTTGCCGAAAATATCACCCATAGAGACCATCGACATCGATGCGCCCGGCATGCCCGGAATATCAATCATGTCACTCATCGGGTTGGCATTATCGGCAACTTCAATTTCAATCTCACGATCATTGAGATCACCGGCGCGCAACTTCTCGCGGAAATTAGAACGGGTGCCATCACCGGCCGTATCCCCAACGAGTGCGTCCAAAACGCGCTCTTCAGCATAAACTTCCGCCTGCGCAATTACAGATTTACGCATCTTTTCGCGCACCATGTGGATGGCGGTTTCCATCAAATCACGGATAATTGATTCCACATCCTTGCCGACATAGCCCACTTCGGTAAATTTAGTAGCTTCCACCTTAACAAAGGGCGCTTGCGCAAGCTTGGCCAGCCGGCGTGCGATCTCGGTTTTACCCACACCCGTTGGCCCTATCATCAAAATGTTTTTAGGGTAGACCTCTTCTTGCAGCTCAGGGTCAAGCTGCCGGCGGCGCCAACGATTACGCAAAGCAATTGCAACGGCCTTTTTGGCATCCGATTGCCCGATAATAAATCGATCAAGCTCCGAGACAATTTCACGCGGTGTTAATGTCGGTATATCAATATTCTGTTCCATAGTGTTTAGATGTAAGCCGCTGCGCTTGATATTTCAATGAGAAAAGGAATTTTTTATCGGCGATAAATATAGAGCGTTTTTTGATGGGGCGCCAAGGTTTTCACATCAATGATGCTCTCCGGCTCCCATGGCCCGCCAAGGGGAAATTTATTGGAGAGTACCAAGCAACCTTTGGGCAGCCTCTCCCAAAGCTGATCCCTGATTTGCGGCATCATGCTATCCAACAAAAACATGTAAACAGCGCCCGCCTCACGGAAATCAAACTCCATAAAATCACAACGCTGAAAGCTTAAGTTGCCAAGAGGCTTTAATCGATTTATGAGCTGCGCCCGCTTATAGGATAGGCGGGAAATTTCCAAACCAACGATCTGTGCCTTCGGTAAATTTTTTGCGATCTCACGGGAAAAATCGCCATTCCCCGCCCCCAGATCAATGATTTGAAATGCAGCCTCAGCGCCTATCTTGGAGCGCTCCTCATGAAAAATTTCAATCACTTTTTTGCGAATGGCGGGCGCGGTTTTTATATTGGGAACACCGCGGTTAAAAAACAGAATATAGGCATTCCAGGCCATCAAATAGGCAAAGATCCAAAAGAGAATCTGATTGATACTATCAAGATCAAGCGAGCCCATAACCGAGCTCTGCCCTAACCCATGAGGCGCGCGGAGCGCTCAGGCACTTGCGAGAGGCGCTGTAAAAGATCATCCAGCTGATCAAGGTCACGAAACTCTATGGCCAATTTTCCGCTTTTGCCATTGGGACTATCAATGCTCACACGCATGCCCAGTGATTGGCTCACCTCATGCTCGAGAGCAATTGTATCCTGATCCTTTGCTGGTTTCTTCGGTGATGGGCCAGACGCTTTTTTGGTTGTTCGCCCGGCCTCGCCAGCGGCTAGTTTTTCTGTATCACGAACACTCAAGCCCTTGGAAATAATGTCCTTACAGAGAGCTGATGCATTGGATGCTGTAATCAAAGCACGCGCATGGCCAATCGAGATATCACCCGCACCCAAATGCGCTTGTACATCATCGGGCAATTGTAACAAACGCACCATATTGGCAATATGGCTACGGCTTTTGCCCAAAGATTCTGCAAGCTTTTCTTGCGTGTAATCATGCTCATCCATCAGTTTTTTATAAGCCAAGGCTTCATCAACCGGATCCAGATCTTCGCGCTGCAAATTCTCAATCAGGGCAATTTCATAGGCCTCAAGATCGGAGATATCCATCACCAAAACAGGCACCTCATGGAGCTGGGCTTTCTGGGCCGCCTGCCAGCGTCGCTCACCGGCGATAATCTCATAGCGATCCGGATCGAACTTGTCGGGGCGCACAAGAATTGGCTGCAAAATGCCGTGCTGGCGGATCGAATCGGCAAGCTCGTTAATGCTATCCTCAGAAAACATCCGGCGTGGCTGTGACTCACCGCGATGCAATAGATCAATGCCCATCATCTGGCGTTGACGGCCAGGTGTATGACCATCCGGATCAGCTTGCGGATACACACCTTCATCATCTTCAAACAGGGCGTTTAAGCCTCGCCCAAGTCCGCGTTTCTTTGGATTTAATGCATCAAAATCGTCTTCGCTCATTTTTGAAAGTCCCTCTTAAACCATAACTGCGCTTATGCTACGCGGCGCTCACGCATAATTTTTCGCTCGCGCTGAATCACTTCACTCGCCAGATGAATATAGGCCTTTGAGCCCGGACAGCGCATATCATAAACAATGGCCGGCAAGCCATAAGACGGGGCCTCGGATAAGCGCACATTTCGCGGAATCACAGTACGATAGACTGTATCACCAAAATGCCCGCGCACATCCTGCTCCACCATTGCCGATAAGTTATTACGGCGATCATACATGGTGAGAACAACGCCCTGAATTGTCAGCCCCGGATTGAAATGCTTGCGCACACGCTCAATCGTTTTGCTCAAATGGCTTAAGCCTTCAAGTGCATAAAACTCGCATTGCAATGGCACGACAACCGAATCGACGGCGACCAAAGCATTCAACGTCAAAAGATTCAATGATGGCGGACAATCAATCAAAACATAATCATAGGGCAAAGGCTTACGCAGCGCCTCACGCAAGCGAAACTCTCTATTCTCGGCCGTTACAAGCTCAATCTCTGCCCCCGAGAGGTGGATGGATGATGGGATGACATGCAATTTAGGCACGCGCGTTTTTACCGCCGCCTGTGTCACATCCACGCCCTCAAAAATAACATCATAGGTGCTCTCGCGAATCATGGAGCGGCGCACGCCAAGACCGGTGGATGCATTACCCTGAGGGTCCAGATCCAGAAGCAAAACCCGCTTACCAACCGCGCAAAGGGCTGTCGCCAAATTCACAGCTGTGGTTGTTTTACCAACCCCGCCTTTTTGGTTGGCGATAGCAAGAAGGCGCGGCATTTTGAGGGCGGTGCTCATGTTAAAATCCTGTAGAAATGTGTATGTGAATGATGAGGTTATAATGGATTTCTTTACCCGCAAGAGTCAAGAAAATGCTTGCGCGAAAGCGGGCTTATTCACAAGGGCGCAAGCCCATAATCCGCAATATGGACGCGGCCGGATCCGTCATGCTTGGCTGTGATTCCACATCAAAATCATAGCTTTGCCGCGCTATCTCGATCTCTTCATATGCCTGTGCGCCCTTTAAGAACAACAGCTCCAAATCTGGATTTTTCTGCGCGTAAGGCAATGCATAGCTACATAAATCATTCAAGGAAGCCAGCGCGCGCGCCGAAATCACATCCGGCATCGCCTCTGTTTCGAGGTTCTCAATGCGGCATGTATGAATATGCACCGGTGTTTTTGTTTCACGTGAAACAGTGCGCAGAAACTGTCCCTTTCGCTCATCTGATTCAACCATATGCACGTCAATATCCGGCCTAAGAATTGCAAGCACAAGCGCCGGAAAACCGGCGCCACTGCCAAAATCAAAGAGAATGCGGCAATTTTCAGGGAGTAAATCATTAATTTGTGCCGAATCAACAAAATGCCGATGCCATGCATCCCCAATCGTCTTCGGGCTCACCAAATTAATAGCCTTTTGCCATTTCAAAAGATGGGCATGATAAACGCCAAGCTTGTCCTGAATATCGGCTGGATGACCCTGGAAATACTCAGGCAACATTGCGCGCCTTGCCCCCGGATGTTTTCTTATGATTGCCGCGCTTCACAAAGCGCAAAATCGCCACAAGAGCAGCCGGCGTAACGCCCGGAATGCGTGAGGCCGCGCCCAAGGTTTCCGGCTTTGCCTGCTCTAATTTCGAGCGCACCTCATTCGACAAGCTGCCAACGGCGCTATAATCCATATCTGCTGGAATTTTAAGCGCCTCGTCTTTGCGGAACGCCTCAATATCGGCCTCATGGCGTTGCATATAATTCTTATAAAGCGCATCAATCTCAATCTGCTCACGGATATCGGCGGCCACATCTTTCATCTCTGGCCAAACCTGCTCTAATTGCTCCCAATCAATGTCGGGATAGGCCATAAGATCCAGCGCGCTGCGACGCTGACCATCCTTATTGACACCAATCCCATAGGATTCAAGCTCATTTGGTGTCGCCTGAAGCTTTTCCACCATGTCACGCGCCTCATTCAATGCGGCCTTTTTGCTTAGCCATAGCCCTGCACGCTCTGAGCCCACGCATCCTACATCAATGCCCCGATCCGTTAGGCGCTGATCGGCATTATCGGCGCGCAGGCGCAGGCGATATTCGGCACGGCTTGTAAACATTCTGTAAGGTTCTGGCGCGCCGCGGGTGGTTAAATCATCAATCAAAACACCAATATAAGCCTCTGCACGGTCAAGCGTGAAGATATCCGCTGTTTCACGTGAAACATCTGCGCGGGATTGCAAAGCGGCATTAACACCCGCCATCAAACCCTGCGCGCCCGCCTCTTCATAACCGGTTGTACCGTTAATCTGACCAGCCAGGAAGAGGCCCGGAATTTTTTTAGTCTCCAATGTTGATTTCAAAGCGCGTGGATCAACATAATCATATTCAATCGCATAGCCATATTCAAAAACCTCAACATCCTCCAAACCGGCGATTGTGCGGATCATGGCGTCCTGCACTTCCGTTGGCAGTGAGGTTGAAATGCCGTTAGGGTAAACTGTATCATCATCAAGACCTTCCGGCTCCAAGAATACCTGATGGCGATTTTTATCCGCAAAACGGACAATTTTATCCTCGATGGACGGGCAATAGCGCGGGCCCGAGCTCTCAATTTGTCCGGAATACATGGGAGAGCGATTAATATTCTCTTGAATAATCGCGTGGGTCTTCTCGTTCGTATAGGTAATGTGACACGGGATTTGCGGCACTGTAATCGCATTATTGAGATAGGAAAACGGCACGGGCGGATTATCGCCCGGCTGCTCCTCACAAGCATCCCAATCAATTGTCTTCCCGTTCAGCCGTGCGGGTGTTCCTGTTTTCAGGCGTCCCAGCGGAAATTCCAGGCGCTCTAAAGTTTCCGCAAGGCCAATGGTTGGCTTCTCGCCCACGCGTCCTGCCGGAATTTTCTCTTCTCCGCGGTGAATAAGACCGCGCAAAAATGTCCCTGTCGTCAACACAACAGTGCGGCAGATATACTCCACCCCATCAATCGTTCTCAGACCTTTTATTGCGCCATCATCATCCAAAATCAGATCATCTGCCGCCCCCTCAACCAAGGAAAGATTGGGATAATCACTCAATATGTCCTGCATCGCCTCGCGGTAGAGCTTGCGATCCGCCTGTGCGCGCGGCCCCCGCACGGCCGGCCCCTTTGAGGCATTCAACATGCGAAATTGGATTCCGGCACGATCAATAACGCGGCCCATCAAACCATCAAGGGCATCAATTTCACGCACCAAATGGCCTTTGCCGAGGCCGCCAATGGCAGGGTTACACGACATGACGCCAATGGTCTCGAGCTTATGGGTCAACAGCGCTGTGCGCGCGCCCGTGCGCGCCGCCGCTGCCGCTGCTTCACAGCCAGCATGGCCGCCCCCAACTACAATGACATCAAAATCGTTACTCATAGCGGGTTTTATACAGGATAAAGGCGTTTCATTGCTAGGTTTTTTTGCAAATAAAAGACGTGGCTATTTGCCAATACAAAAGTCCTTAAAGATCACATCCAGCAAATCTTCCACATCAACACGGCCTGTGATGCGGCCAATCTCGCGCACAGAAAGGCGCAAATCCTCCGCAAGAAGTTCAGGCAAGCTGGCCTTCAAAGCTCTGGCCAGGCACTCTTCTGCGCGCTGCAAAGCCTCTCTGTGGCGGGCTCTGGTCAAGCTTGGCCCGTCTGATGAGCCCAACTGGCTTTCAATTTTGGACGTTAAGCCCTCTAAAAGCCGATCCAAATGCGTCTCATTTTTCGCCGAAATTTTAACGGCGCCCTCAATCTCCATGGTTGATGCACTATCACTTTTATTGATCACGCAAAATGCACGTTCATCCTTCAAAACCAGCGTGTTTGAATCCGGATGGGCCTGAGTGCCATCAAAGACAAGAATTTTCAAATCTGCCTTCTGCGCTACATCAAGTGCTCTGCGAATGCCCTCGCCCTCTATCGCATCATGCCCGCTTGCCTCTTGGTCAAGTTGTTCGGGGCGCAAGCCTGCCGTATCCGATAAAATGACGGGATAACCGCCGAGATCAAGATGCACCTCGATAACATCTCTCGTCGTGCCAGCCATATCCGATACTATCGCGACATCCCTTTGTGCCAGCGCGTTGACCAATGTTGATTTTCCGGCATTCGGCGCCCCAATCACCGCAATGCGCACACCATCGCGCAAACGCTCGCCGCGGCGATTATCATCCAGATGAGCCGCAATTTCTTGCTGGATTTTCTGTATAGCGCCGATCATGGCTGGCGAGACCTCATCCGGTAAATCCTCATCCGGAAACTCTATATCTGCCTCAATATGAGCCAACGCCTTTTTCAAGCGCTCCGTCCAATCCTGATAAATTTTAGATAATGAGCCCTCAAGCTGGTCTAGCGCTTGCGATTTTTGCAAAGCGGTCTCCGCATCGATCAAATCGGCAACGGCCTCGGCTTCTGTCAGGTCCATTTTGCCATTTTCAAACGCCCGACGGGTAAATTCACCGGGCTCGGCCATGCGGTGATTGCTCTGTGCGGCCAATACCGCCAGCATCTCTTGGATAATGGCCTTGCTGCCGTGCAGATGATATTCGACAACATCTTCACCGGTAAAACTGGCGGGTGCCTTGAAGGGCAGAACAAGCGCATGATCAATTGTTTCACGTGAAACGGGGTGTCTTAAAGCCCTAAGAACAGATTGACGCGGAACGATAGATGACACATCCAGACCGCTTAAAGCACTCAGGCTTTCATATGATGCAGGCCCTGAGACCCGAATAACAGCCACACCAGAGCGCCCTTGGGGCGTTGCCAATGCAAATATTGTATCCATTAGTCTTTCTTGGACGATGGTGAGGCCTGGTCACCTGAGCTCATACCCATCTGTGCCCAGAACATTTTTTGCATCTCGCCCCAATTTTGAATGGTCAACGGCATCCATGTCTGGATAAATGTTTCCGGATCGAGTGTTTTGAGATTATCGCGCATGCGGTTTTCAATTTCCTGCATCATCGCTTCTTGCATGGGGCGCACATCCGGCAGCCCCAAAAACTGGCGCGCCTCTTCCGGGGTGCATTCTATATCAAAAGTCACTTTCATGGGCTTTATCCTTTCCGTTAAAATCTATACACTGCATCACATTGAAAGGCAAAAGGAGAATATAAAATGAGCCAACAAAGCGAAGAGATTAAAATTCCAGCCTATGATGGCGGCGCCTTCAGCGCGTATATCTCATACCCCGAAACCACGCCAGCCGGCGCGGTCATTATGATTCAGGAAATCTTTGGTGTGAACCATGAAATGCGTGAAAAATGTGATCACATGGCCGCGCAAGGCTATGTGGCCATTTGCCCTGATCTTTTCTGGCGCATCGAGCCGGGCATCCAGCTCACCGATAATGTAGAGGAAGAGCTGCAACGCGCCTTTCAGCTTTTTGGAGAATTTGACCAAGTCCAGGGCATGGAAGATTTAAAAACAACGCTCGGATATATGCGCAACCACAAAAAGGGCAATGGCAAAGTCGGCTGCGTTGGGTACTGTCTTGGCGGCAAGCTTGCTTACATGATGGCCACCGATACAGATATTGACGCCAGCGTAAGCTATTACGGGGTTGGCATTGAGGCCATGCTCGATAAGGCCGCATCCATCACCAAGCCTCTTTTAATGCATATTGCGGGCGCGGATGAATTTGTTCCGGCCGATGCCCAAAAGCACATTCAGGATGCCATGGATGATGTAGAGACCGCCGAGACCTATCACTATGCCGGGCTGGATCACGCTTTTGCGCGCGGCAATGGCATGCATTACAACGCCGAGGCCGCCGCCCTGGCAAATGGCCGCACGGATGAATTTCTGGCGAAAGCATTGAAATAAAAAGAAAAAAGGTCGCTCCGAGAGGGGTACAACTCGGACGCGACCAGCAATGCAAGAGGAAGATGCATTTAAGTTTTCTTTACGCCCAGTAAGCTCATGAAAGTGAGTCAGACATGGGATTTCCACGAGCTATGTTTGCCAATGCCATGTGATTCATATTGATTACACATCGCATTAAAGCGCACCATTTGCTGTCGAGGATCAGCTTCTGGCTGTGGCATATCATTTTCGGATTTACGCGTTTTGATCAATGGGGACAGAGGTATGCAAATCCCAAAATCAATATGCCCTTGGCGCAAAGTGTTTTTTTCGGCTGGGGACCGAAAAACCGTATCAAATGATTGTGTCATTGTCCTTTCTAGTGTCATCATCTCGGGCAGGCAACGTCCTGCGACTGATAGCAAAAACATCAGCTGGTCCTGAGACATATCATTGCTTAACACGTTATCTTTTTTGTCTTGCGGGAGTGCCGACCAAGCCTGACCGGCCGTAAAAGCAAGTATTATCGCCATAATCGATAGTGATATCGGTAAAGCTTTCGGCAAACAGCCAAATACATGCTCGGTCTTTTGATTGTCACCCAAGTGAACCATTCTCTCCCACCCTTGAACACTATGTTCCTATGCATAGCATTTCTGTTACTAAACAGGATCAAGGCATAAAATCTCTTATGTCATGTGCCTAAACCAGTCCTGATAAAAAACGTGAACTCCTATCTTCATCTCATCATGATTTGACATAACTATCAACCATTTTCGTTTCGAATTTATGGCGTAAGTCACTCAAATAACGATAAAATTTTAGATATCCGTCCTGAAATGCCTGTGCAAGAGAAGGATAAAGGCCGATTTACTGGTTCATAGAGCTGAAGAATTCGTCATTATTCTTGGTCTCTTTCATCTTGCCAAGAAGGAATTCAACCGCATCGACTGTGCCCATCGGATTAAGAATACGGCGCAAGACCCACATTTTCTGGAGCATGTCTTTGCCGACCAAAAGCTCTTCTTTACGTGTCCCTGATTTTTGAATATCAATCGCAGGGAAGACACGCTTATCGGAGATCTTGCGGTCAAGAACGATTTCGGAGTTACCTGTTCCCTTAAATTCTTCGAAGATCACCTCATCCATACGCGATCCTGTATCAATCAACGCTGTCGAGATAATTGTCAGAGATCCGCCCTGTTCGATATTACGTGCCGCACCAAAGAATCGCTTTGGACGCTGGAGCGCATTGGCATCCACACCACCGGTCAAAACTTTACCGGATGATGGCACAACCGTGTTATACGCACGCGCCAAACGGGTGATAGAGTCCAGTAAGATAATGACATCACGCTTGTGTTCAACCAAACGCTTGGCCTTTTCCATCACCATTTCCGCAACCTGCACGTGGCGGGATGCCGGCTCATCGAATGTAGAGGAAATCACCTCACCGCGAACGGTACGTGCCATATCAGTCACCTCTTCCGGACGCTCGTCAATCAACAGAACGATCAAATACGAATCAGGGTGATTGGCCGCAATCGATGTTGCAATATTTTGCAGCATCACTGTTTTACCCGTTCTAGGCGGGGCCACAATCAAGGCGCGCTGGCCGAAGCCAATCGGGGATGTTAATTCAATCACGCGCTGGAGCTTGTCATTTTTCGTCGGATCATCAAGCTCAAGCTTTATCTTGCGCTCGGGATAGAGCGGCGTGAGGTTATCAAAGTTAATACGGTGACGGATCTTATCCGGAGATTCCCCATTAATCGTAGATACACGTAAGAGCGCAAAATAACGCTCGGAATCTTTTGGTGCACGGATTTCCCCCTCAACGATATCACCTGTACGCAAGCCAAAGCGGCGCACCTGGGATGGTGATACATAAATGTCATCGGGCCCGGGAAGGTAATTCTCTTCGGGTGAACGCAGGAAGCCAAACCCGTCTTGAAGCACTTCGAGCACGCCTGTTCCTGAAATCGGCACATCTTGCTCGGCCAGTTGTTTCAAAATGGCAAACATCATGTCCTGTTTGCGCATCGAGCCGCAGTTTTCAATTTCTAGCTCTTCTGCAAAAGCAAGCAGCTCGGCGGGTGATCGTGTTTTTAATTCTTGCAGGTTCATGTGCTCGTATCTCTATATTGTCTGTGTATCTTGGAAATTGTCTTTAAAGGATGGAATAGCTTTTAGTGTTAGCCAAACATGATTGTAATAATCAAATTATCTCTTAAGCGTATATGTCACTCTTTGTGTTAGGTTAAATCAGCCAGTATAAATCGCAAAGCTGCCTTGACGTTTTATGGGGTTATCCCTTGTCTAAACTCTGCCTTACTCGAAGTAGGGGCCGCTCATGCAGCAAAAAATTTTATGGATTTATTTCAAAGGCAA
>CAZTBB010000006.1:0-69594 GCA_964611755.1 uncultured Pseudobdellovibrionaceae bacterium | reverse complement strand
GGTGTTTCGATTTGGGATGAATGGGCCGATGAACATGGTGATTTGGGCCCCGTCTATGGACATCAATGGCGCAGCTGGCCAACCAAGGATGGCAACACGATTGATCAAATCTCGAATGTGATTGATCGCATTCAAACCCATCCGGATGATCGCCGCTTAATTGTCTCTGCATGGAATGTGGGCGAGATTCCCAAAATGGCCTTGCCGCCATGCCATGCATTCTTCCAATTTTATGTGGCAGATGGCCGCCTATCATGCCAACTTTATCAACGCAGCGCGGATATCTTTCTTGGCGTTCCCTTTAACATTGCCTCTTATGCGTTGCTGACCATGATGGTTGCGCAAGTGACCGGCCTCAAGCCCGGCGATTTTGTGCACACATTCGGGGATGCGCATTTATACCTCAACCATTTGGAGCAAACCAGGGAACAGCTGAGCCGTGATCATTATGCGCTTCCGGAAATGCACCTCAATCCGCATGTGAAAAATATCTTTGACTTTAAATTTGAAGATTTTGAATTGGTCGGATATCAGGCACATCCCCATATCAAAGCCCCTGTTGCGGTTTAAAATTGACATAACAATCATTATTCTTTAGTCATAACGCATCATTATTAATGGTGGGTAGATGACACATGATACCGTCTGGGATGACCCAGACTTCGTAGCGACATGGAATAATACATACGGGCTCGACATGGCTCGCGCCGGCGCGCGTGTGAATTGCCTATTTCCGCTTTTTGCCGAACGCGTTGGTGATTTCAAAAACAAAACTCTCGTCGATCTTGGTTGCGGTAACGGCAACCTATTGCTGACATTTCAATCGCAAGACTTTAGCCACTGGACAGGAATTGATGGCGGATCAGTGGTTCTGGAGAGTGCCGCCCAATCTGTTCAAGATACGCGCGTGGATTTCATTCATGGCGATGTGTGCAGCACCATGCCATCAGAGCTTCTTGAGAGTGCAGATATTGTAACATCCTTTTTTGTGATGGAGGAAATCCCGCTTGAGAAAACACAAGAGCATTTTGAAGCAATAAAATCCCTTCTGAACAAGGACGGCAAAGCGCTTGTTTTTTGCAACCATCCCCACTATGCCATGTATCAGGATTGGCAATCACTCTCCACAGGGCAACCAAATAAGAAGTTTGAGGGACATGCCGGATATTTTGATCAAACACCCACAACATTCTCTCTTGGCAAAATGAATAACAGAGATGGACATGAGGGTAAGGCAAGCTACCATCATAAAACATTGGCAGAAATTATGAATGCTGCTGTCAATGCTGGCCTCAGAGTTAATCGCGTCCTCGAAATCCCGAATACGGACGTAAACTGGCCCCCGCAGGAAAATAAAATGCCGCAATCTGGTGAATATGGACGCTTTTTGTTCCTAGAACTCACGAAATAAGTTTGCTAACGTCTTTGCATGACGTATCGAATTTCAGCCATCGCAGCCCTCGCTCAGAACCATGTCATCGGCAAGGATAATGCTTTGCTTTGGCACATCCCTCAGGATTTCAAACATTTCAAATCCACCACCATGGGCAAGCCCATGATTATGGGGCGCAAGACATTTGAATCCCTGCCCGGGCTTTTGCCGGGTCGCCCGCATATTGTCATTAGCCGCTCCGGCTTTGAAGCTGAAGGCACAATCCCTGCCACCTCCATCGAAGAAGCCATCAGCATTGCCAAATCAATCACCGATCAGGATGAGGTCTTTATCATTGGCGGTGCGCAAATCTACACGCAAGCTCTGGAAGAAGATTTACTCGATCGGCTTTATTTGACCATGATCCATCATGATTATGAGGGCGATGCGCATTTTCCCGACATAGACCACACAAAATGGAGAGAAACGCAGCGTATCGATTTCAGTGACAAAAACCCGTTTTTCTCTATCATCACCTATGATAGAGCCTAACGCCGCGCCTGAAAGAAGTCCTTTAAAATAACGCTGCACTCATCCTCTAAGACACCGCTGACAATCTCGATCTTGTGATGACAGGTGGGCTGGTCGAAAAATTTGACACCAGAGAGCACACCCCCGCCCTTAGGATCAACTGCCCCAATCACCAGCCGCCTGATCCGCGCAAAGCTGATCGCCGCTGCGCACATAGTGCATGGCTCTAATGTGACATAAAGATCAAAGTCCGGAATACGCTGCGCCCCCGCTTTTTCACAGGCCTCACGAATACAGAGCATTTCTGCATGGGCGCTTGGATCATGGCGCTCACGCGTACGATTACCGGCTCTGGCCATCACCTCACCGCTTGCTGGGTCCACAATAAGAGCACCAATCGGCACCTCATTTCGTGCCGCGGCATCATTTGCTTCTTCCAATGCAAGCCTCATCAATGCTATGTCTGTGTCCATGAGTGAAGAAAACCACAAAACCGAGCGTATTGCCAAGAGAATTGCACGAGCCGGATTATGTTCCAGGCGTGATGCCGAAAAATGGATTGAGGCCGGGCGCGTGCGCGTCAATGGCAAGCTCCTGAACAGCCCAGCCTTCACAGTAAGTGAGAGCGATAAGGTTGAGGTAGATGGAACCCTCCTTCCCTCCAAGGAAAAAACGCGCCTCTTCATGTATCATAAGCCCTCTGGCCTCGTGACCACCCACAAAGATGAGCAAGGGCGCGATACTATTTTTGATAAGCTCCCCGCTCACCTGCCGCGCGTCGTCTCGGTTGGCCGTCTGGATTTAAATACAGAAGGGCTATTGCTTCTGACCAATGATGGTGAGCTCTCGCGTTATCTGGAACTCCCCGCCACAGGCTGGAGCCGCAAATACCGTGTGCGCGTGCATGGCCGCATCAATGAAGAACGCCTTAAAAACCTGAAAAACGGCATCACTATCGAAGGGGTGCGCTATAAATCCATCATCGCCGAGGTGGATAGCACACAAGGCACGAATAGCTGGCTGAGTATCACCCTCAAAGAAGGGAAAAACAGAGAAATCCGCCGCGTCATGGAAGCGTTGGGTCTGCAAGTCAATCGCTTAATGCGCCTATCTTATGGCCCCTTCATGCTCGGTAAATTGCAACGCGGCGCCGTGGAAGAAGTCCCTGAAAAAGTGTTGCATGCGCAAATCTCTAAATATTTCAAAGAGACGCAGTAATGCGCATCGTCAGTGGCATATATGGCGGACGCCGCCTTATGACTCCCAAGGGCAAAGATATCCGCCCGACATCCGATAAAATCCGCGGCGCGCTATTCAATGCTCTTGGCTCACTGGATGCGCTAGATAATGCCCGCGTTCTTGATGGGTTTTGCGGCACAGGCGCTTTGGGTCTCGAAGCCCTCTCCAGAGGGGCAGAACATTGCCTTTTCATCGATAAAAGCCCCGAATCCCTTAGCCTTACCAAAGAGAATGCAAAGGGGCTTGGCGCGGATGGTCGCTGTGCGTTTAAACGCGGTGATACATCAAAGCTTCCCTCGAATAACGAGGCACCCTATGATCTCATCTTTCTGGACCCGCCCTATAATAAGGATTACATCACTCAATCCCTCACAGCGCTCCGCACTGGAAAATGGCTCTCCGCTTCAGCCATACTTATCTGCGAGAGTGAAAAGCACTGGTCCTATACAGGCCAAGACTTTGATGTAAAATCAGAAAAAATATACGGCGAGACCAAGATTACAATTCTGGGATCACAAGAACGCCCGAATAAAGCAGAGCCAGCAGAATAACACCCAGCACAATGCGGTAAATCGCAAACGGTGCAAAAGTTGCGCGCGCCAGCCATTTCATCATCACAGCAATCGCGACCAGCGCAGAGACAAAAGCTAGCGCAGCCGCAATCAATACATCCATCGCCAAAACAACATCGCCGCTCTCCAGTACATCTTTAGCGCCAAGAACGCCCGCACCGCTAATCGCCACCATTGCCAGAAGCAACGAATAACGCGCCGCCTGCGTGCGGCTATAGCCCAGAGCTCTGGCAGCGGTCATTGTAATCCCGGATCGGCTTGTTCCGGGGATAAGCGCCAAGATTTGTGCAAAACCAATGACAAGCGCTCCGCGCCAGCTGAGGGCATCCAATGATTTTTCATTCGGAGCTTTGACATCCACAAACCATAGCAAGGCACCGAAGATAATCGTGGTCCACGCCATAATCTCCAGGCTCCGCAGCCAGGTAGGATCCCAGAGATGCAAAGCAAAACCCGCGGCAATCACCGGCAATGAGCCAAGGATCACCAATAAAGCAAGCTTGGTACCCTGATCATCGAGGCGCCCAAGCACGAGCCTCAAAACGCCCATAATCATGGCAAACAGATCTTTGTGAAAATACAGCAACACAGAGAGCAGCGTGCCGACATGCACAGCAACATCAATCAATAGCTCACGATTTTCATCACGCTCAACACCCGGCCAACCCAGCTCGTGGATCAACACCAAATGTCCGCTCGAGCTAATCGGCAAAAATTCGGTTATGCCTTGCACCAAGGCCAAAATGATTAAAAGTGTCAGCGGCATAATCTCTCGGATTTTGTAAATATCTCTTTATGGTTATACATGATTCGCTAGCTTGATTTTTGGATAAACTGCGCCAAAATAAAACACGATGATTTACGTGATTGGCTTTATTGGGTTTTTGTGCGGATTTGCTCTCGGGCAAATCATATTGATGGGTCTGCTGAAAAACCGCAGCCGTGATGAGCTTTTGAATAACGCAAACCTCAAGATATACGGGCTTTTGAACTGGATCGTGGCCGCGGCTAGTGCCTATGCTTTTGTTCAGGTATACAGCTTATACGTCGCTTCCTGATTTCATCCTTAGGGATTGAATCAAAAACACCATTTGCCCTTATCCACAAAACCATGTAAAGATTCACATATAAACAAAAAATAAGTAAATAATTATTTAGGGAAACACGTTCTGACCATGCGCACCTTGTTTCATCTTTGGCTACACCCTTTTTCTCGCAAAGTAAGAATTGCTCTGGCTGAAAAAAATCTGGAATTTGAACTGCAAATTGAGAAAATCTGGGAACGCCGGACAGAGTTTTTGGCGATGAACCCCGCGGGGGATGTGCCTGTACTGGTCGAGTCTGATGGCACAACAATTGCAAATTCACAAGTGGTGTGTGAATATCTGGAAGAGGTATATACGGATGTGAACCTGCTCGGGAATGATCCTGTTCAACGCTCGGAAACGCGCCGCCTGACCAGCTGGTTTGATGTAAAATTTAACCGCGAGGTCACAGAAAATCTTGTTGGTGAAAAACTAATGAAGCGCTTTCTAAAATTGGGCGAGCCACATGGGCCATCCATCCGCGCCGGCCATGCCAATATCCATTATCATCTGGACTATATTGGATTTCTGACGGAAAAGCGCACATGGCTTGCAGGGGATGATTTCTCCCTTGCCGATATTGCTGCAGCTGCGCATCTATCTGCCATTGACTATATTGGGGATGTCCCATGGGAAGAGCACCATGCCGCCCGCGAATGGTATGCCAAAGTCAAATCCAGACCGAGCTTCAAGCCACTGCTCGAAGACCGCATTCCCGGCTTTACACCGGCAGGTCACTACGAGAACGTCGATTTTTAAGACACCATAGTCGGAGCTCCACCCAAACATGACGCACCCCCCTCAGAAGCACCTTTTTTGTTATGGCTTTGGTTATAGCTGTGATTATCTCAGCCACGCCCTCTTGGATCAGCCAGAACAGAGCTGGAAAATTTCAGGCACAACGCGTGATGCCGAAAAACAGGAACTTTTGAAAGAGCGCGGCATCAATGCCCATATATTCAAGCCCAACTGCCCTCTGACAGACCCGGTTTTCCTGATGCGTGATGTCACTCATCTGCTTATTTCCACTCCGCCTGATGATGCCGGTGATCCGACATTTTTGTCCTATGCCGATGATATTCTCCAAATCCCAAATCTGGAATGGGTGGGCTATCTCTCCACCACAGGCGTCTATGGCAATCGTGATGGCGGAGAGGTTGATGAGACTTCCGAGCTACGCCCAAGTTCCAAACGAGGCTCACGCCGTGTCAAAGCAGAAGAGCAATGGCTGTCGCTTTTCAAATCGAAACAATTGCCTGTCCATATTTTCCGCCTATCGGGCATTTATGGCCCCGGACGCAGCGCCCTTGATTCCGTACGGGCGGGCCTCGCAAGACGCATCTTTAAAGAAAACCATCAATTCGGCCGCATCCATGTCGAGGATATTGCCAACGTCCTGATTGCATCGATAAACAATCCGGCTCCCGGAGAAATATACAATGTTAATGATGGCCATCCGGCGCCAAGTCATGACGTTATTGAATATGCCTGTGAGTTACTCAAACGGCCGGTACCGCCTTTAGTCAACTTTGAACAAGCGAACCTGCCGCCAATGGCCAGAAGTTTTTACATGGATAACCGCATCATGACAAACAAGAAAATCACCGAGGAGCTTGGCGTAACCCTCAAATACCCAAGCTATAAAGAAGGGCTTCAGGGGTGTCTTGATGCCGAGGAATATGCCATCTCCCTCTTTAAACAAGCCTAAGCTCAGCCAGCCTTCTTTTTAGCCAACATTGCATCATGCGCATTATTAGGAAAACGCACCCGCACAGTTGTTCCCTCACCCACCTGCGAATCAATATGCAACGAGCCGGCATGCATCTCGATCAATTCCTTGGTGATAGAGAGACCAAGGCCGGTGCCCTCATGTTCGCGCGTATAAGAGGAGGAGGCTTGCTCGAACGGGTTTGTAATGCATTGTAATTTATTGGCCGGAATACCAATACCATTATCAACGACATGCACGGAAATTCCCTCTTCGCGCTTGAAACACTTTACATGCACTTCCCCATTGGTATCGGTAAATTTCACAGCATTCGACATAAGATTGAGCATCACCTGCATGAAAGCACGGCGATCAGCAACAATTTGCAGGTTTTCGTCTTCCTCTTCATTCAAATCGAGAATAAGCCTGACACCGCTCTCCTCGGCTCGTCCCTGCATCATATGGGCCGCTAATTTAATGACCTTATGGACATTAAGCTCTTCAAGGTCGAGCTCGTACTTACCGGCCTCGATTTTGGACATATCCAAAATATCACTGATCAAATCCAATAAATGCTCACCGCTTTCGCGGATACCGGCAATGTAATCCAAATATTTGTCATTCCCCACAGGGCCCAAAAGCTGGCGTTGGATCATCTCCGAAAAGCCGATAATGGCATTGAGTGGTGTGCGAAGTTCATGTGACATATTGGCCAGAAATTGTGATTTGGCAGCATAAGCACGCTCCGCCTGATCCTTTGCCTCCTTGAGCTGACGCTCATATTCGATACGATCCGTCATATCCTGCATAATGCCATACAGCGCGACAACATCGCCTTCATCATCCTTCTCACAGCGCCCCTCACAACGAATAAAGCGGCGCTCGCCTCCCGGACGAATAATTTGGAACTCCATATCGTAATCATTTTCCTCAATGATTGCTCGCTGGAATCCTTGAATAACGCGCCCGACATCACGGCGATGAACGACCTCATTCAAAATATCAAGTGAGGGTTGAAACTCTGAAGAGTCACGTCCGAATATTCTAAAAATCTCCTGCGACCATGTGATGTCACGCTCCCCCACAACCCAGTGCCAATTGCCCATACGGCCAATGGCCTCGGCCTGTAACAATTGTTGTTCACGTTTAATGAGCGCCGTTTCATTATTACGAATCTCCGTCAAATCACGGCCGACACAATAAATCAGATCATCCTTTTGACGCATGCGCCATTCCATGATCACTCTCTGGCCTGTCTCTGTGTTCAGCACAGCTTCAAAATCAAGAATATTCCACCCATCTTCGGTTTCATAATCCTCCAGATTTTGCATCGTGTTACGAATAAATGGGCGGTCCTGAATGTCGAACATTTCAATGAAATTCATTTGAGCCAGATCATCATCATTATAACCGATTAAGCCATTAAAGGTTCTATTTACACGAACAATATCGCCCGAACGATCAATGACCACCATCACATCATGAGACATATTCAAGAAACGGCGCAGATCGGATTGCTCTTCCAGAGATCCGATGGCCTGTGTCTTACGATATTCCTCTGCGGCTTTTTCTGCTTGCTGAATAAAGCCCTGCATTGATTGGCTTGATTGTGCTTTTTTGTTTTCATGTAAAGAGACCACAAATATTTCTTGCTTCGCCTTGGTTTGAAAACGCTCAATGCGGCATTGCAGAGCCTTGGATGCCCCAACAGGCTGTAATTTGGCCTCATAATTGTCGATATCGGCCAAATCAAAATTTGCCGGTAGATCGAACATTTCAAAAAATTCGCTATGCTCACCCGCATCTTGCCCGATCATATTCGCCAAACCGTCATCGGCATAAATAATTTGCCCCTCTACGGTCATCGCAAAGCGCAAGGATGGTTTACCGGCTTTTGCTTTTATAGACGGTATTTCTTTGCTGTTTTTAGCGGCTTTTTTATTTGAAACGGCACTGGACATAGTTAAAACGCGAACCTTTACATTTCAAACATACCATAATTCTGAACGCCTGTCCCTCGCAAGATCAACTTTTTTGTACGCCTTATAAGATGGGGACAACCGCTTAAAAAAGCCGCCTCCCTGATCACGGGAAAGCGGCTTGAATAACACTTTATGAATACGATTTTAGTATTTTACCGAGCAGCCATAAGGATTTGAGCTGGCCACCTCGATTTTTTCACCATTAACAAGGGATTCAACGGCTGCCAAAACATAGTTCTGAGCGCCCTCAACGGTGCTCGCGCGCGGGCTTGGGTTATCATCAATCGCCCCCGCATAGGCCAGATTGCCAAGCGCATCAATCACAAACATATGAGGTGTTGTCTTGGCATCATATAGACGGCCAATATCACCGCTTTCATCCAAGATTTTTGTTGTAATCTCTGTGCCGGACTCTGCTTCGAGGGCTTTGGCATCTTCCGCCGTTAAATGGCCCTGCTTACCCGGCGCCGAGGATACAATCTTAACCCATTCGACATCCCCCATAGCGCGGGCTTCTTTTTGGGTTTTTTGCATGTTGCCGGTATCATAATGTTTAATCACAAACGGGCAGAGATGATTAGACCATTCCAATACCACGATCTTGCCCTTATGGTCACTCAGGTTAAAAGTATTTCCATCAACATCAACCGCCTGAAAATCAGGGGCAGGCTCACCAATTTCAGGCGCAGCATCCGCAGCCCCCTGAGCTATTAACAAACCAGCGCTGAGCATTACTGCCAAAGCCAAAAGTTTTTTCATCATACGCATATTTCTCTCCTTTGCGTTTTTCTAAAGTCCCTTGATTGCATCTGAGACAATCCCGGGCGTTAAAATCTGCGGCAACAAAACCTCATCGGGGCGCTCACCGGTTTCAGGGTCTCGCGGCCCATAATAAACATAGAGCGGAACGCCATTACGTCCATAGTCTTGAAGATATGCAGTTATCACCGGATCTTCATTGGTCCAATCACCTATATAATATTGTACGTTATATTCAGAAAACAGATCTCTCGTGGGGCGAATATCAATCGCTACAGCGTTGTTATATTTACATGTCACGCACCAAGCTGCGGTCATTTCAACAAAAACGGGATCATCCCCTTCCAACGCCTCAGACAAGCTTGCCGGATCAAACGGCGCACCGAATTTCATCTCTACCTTATCCGGCCCAGCCATCACAGCGGCCCAGAGCGCAACCCCGAATGATAGCAACGCCAGAATTTTGGATAGCCCGCCCTGATAGCGCAAAAGCCAGAGACCAAAGGCGATAAGCACAAGCCCGATCAACACCATAAAGAGAGAGGATGAACCGGCTTGCTGGGTCAACACCCAGAACAACCACGCCGCCGAGGCAAACATCGGAAAGCTCAGGAACTGCTTGAATGTATCCATCCATGCGCCTGGCTTGGGCATTGCATGACGCGCGGCAGGCACAAAACTAATCACCAAATAAGGCAGCGCCAGACCAAAGCCAAGCGCGGCAAAAATACTCAGGGAAACGACAGGGGGCTGCGTTGCGGCAAACCCGATAGCACCGGCCATAAAAGGCGCTGTGCATGGCGTGGCCACCAACGTTGCCAATGTGCCTGTAAAGAAGGATGGCATAAATCCATCCCCTTGCGTCAGCCCCTGCCCGACATTAGCCGCGCGGCCGGAGATATCAAAAAAGCCGGCCAAATTTAATCCGATCAAGAAGAACAAATACACAAGCACGGCGATCACCACAGGGTTTTGTAATTGGAACCCCCAGCCAATTTGTGATCCCGCCGATTGCAAGACGATCAGCAGACCGGCAATGATAACAAAGCTGATCACCACACCCAGCGTGTAAGCAATTCCGCTCATCATCGCCTTACCGGCTTCTTTATCTTTCATCTTCGACAGGCTGAGCGCCTTGATCGACAAAACCGGGAAGACACAAGGCATCAAATTCAAAATAAGGCCACCGATTAGCGCGAACAAAATTGCCTGAAAAACTGTCATGCCATCTATATTTGCACCCATTTGACCGGCCCCTAATTGTGTTGTCAAAGAAGCGTTCGGGCTTTCCTGTGCCACAGATGGCAGTGGTAGAGACGGATCATATGACGCCTTGAATTGATAGGCATATGATTGATCAACAACCAAAACGCCGCCTAGGGAGGGGACCTCACTCGCCATACGATCTCCAGCACCTTGGGTGATAACAATCTTATCCCCGTCCACAGCGACGGTTTGTTCGGACACATTATCGATCAAACCCCAATCAACAGGATAGAAACGCAGCGTATCGATTTTGTCAAAAATTTCTTTCTTATCAGGGCTTAGCGTGACAATAAACTGTTCACCATTATGCGAATACGCGGCCTCCCACTCCTCAGCTTGGGGCAATTTATTCAGGGCGGCTTCTATATATCCACGATTATCATCGCGCGGCACAGATGCGTCATTCAAGGTAAGGGAATGGTTACTATATTCAGGGATGCAAATCTCCTTACACACCAACAAATCAATATCGACGCTTAGCGTGATCGGCCCGTCCGGCAAAGTGTCCGGAACACGTAATTTTTGCAATAAAACCGTATTGCCCTCATAGCCGTAATTCATCAATGGCCCGTAAGGCAGCAATTTCGGGAATGGAAACTCTATGCCTTCAACCTCGAACCCCTCGGGCAATGTCCAGTCCGCATGCAAGGCTGTTCCGGAATCACCGGCATTGGTCCAATAGGTATGCCAATGCGGATAGATTGATTTTTCAATCCCGATCCAAATGTCTTGCCCCGGCTCCACGCGGTTGCTCTCGGGCATCAAACGTATTTTCACATAGCGGTCAGGCTCACCAAATCCCTGCTCAGCCTGAGCTTGCGGCAATATTGCGCTGAAAGACACAATGAAAATTGCCATAAAAACAGTCAGAAAAAATAGGGTAAAACGATGCATCATACGTCCTTTATGTCTAAGCTTCTTAAAACACTGTAAAATTAATGTATCTCATAAGCTTTGTCTTACAATTGTTTTTGTTTATAAATATAAAGAATTATTCGCAAAATTGTATAAGAAGGTTACATGCACATGACAGCACAACCAGCCGAAAACGCTCAGGAAAAGCCTCTCTGGGCGCCCTCTCAAGACTTTATTGAAAACTCGCTTCTGTTTGATTTCATGCAAAAAGTGAACACCAAGACAGGACAAAATTTCAGCGATTACCAATCCTTATTCCAATGGTCGATTGAAAATAGCGCTGAATTTTGGGATATGCTCTGGGATTATTGCGGCGTGATTGGCGATAAAGGCGATACGGTTTTGGCGAATGAAGAGGATATTATTCGCGCTGTCTTCTATCCAAATGGACGTATTAACCTTGCGGAAAATATGCTGCAAAAACGCAGCGATGAGACTGCCATCATCTTCCGCAATGAGCATAAGCAAGAGCGCAGCCTGAGCTTCAATGAATTTTATGATGAGGTGAGCAAATGGCAACAAGCCTTCATCAAGGCCGGTATTCAAGAAGGCGATCGCATCGCCGGCTACCTGCCGAACATGCCCGAAACGATTATCACCATGCTGGCGGCTGCCTCGCTTGGAGCAATCTGGTCATCGGCCTCGCCTGATTTCGGGGCGCAAGGTGTCATTGATCGCTTTGGCCAGATTGAACCCAAAATCATGATCACAGTCGATAGCTACTATTACAATGGCAAGACCATTGATTGTGTACCTAAGCTTGAAGAGATTTGCCAGACAATCAATAGCCTCGAACACGTTATTGTTCTGCCCTTTACCGATCAAAAACCGGATATTGGATCCATGCGCAATGCTATCGGCGTTGATGATTATCTGGCGGAATTCAGCCCGCAAGACATCACCTTTAAGCGTGTTGATTTTAACCATCCGCTTTTCATCATGTTTTCCTCCGGCACCACCGGCGTACCAAAATGTATTGTTCATGGTCATGGCGGAACATTGCTTCAACACCTCAAGGAACATCGCCTGCAATCGGATATAAAAGACGGTGATCGTGTTTTCTACTTCACCACATGCGGCTGGATGATGTGGAACTGGCTGGTGACAGCCATCGGGAGCGGCGCAACGCTCCTTCTCTTTGATGGCTCGCCCTTCTATCCCGATGGCAATGTCCTATGGGATTTCACGGCCGATCATCAATGCACCTATTTCGGGACATCGGCCAAATATATTGATGCCCTAAAAACCCATGGCCTTAGCCCCAAGGATACCCATGACCTTAGCCATATGCGCACGATTGGCTCCACGGGATCACCGCTTGTGCATGAGAGCTTCGATTACGTTTATGGCCAGATCAAAGACGATGTTCACCTCGCCTCTATCTATGGTGGGACCGATATTATCTCGGCCAGCTTTGGAAACGGAAACCCCATCTCCCCTGTATATCGCGGCCAAATTCAAGGCCCTGCCCTTGCCACAGCCGTTGAGATTTTCGATGAAAATGGAAAACGCATTGTGGGCCGAGCAGGTGAGCTTGTCTGTACGCGGCCATTCCCGTCACGTCCTGTCGGGTTTTGGAATGATCCGGATGGCAAACGCTATCACAGCGCTTATTTCGAGACCTATCAAAATGTCTGGCATCACGGCGATTGGGTGGAAGAGACACCGCAGGGCGGGTTGATTGTTCATGGCCGCAGTGATGCGACGCTTAACCCTGGCGGCGTACGTATTGGCACCGCCGAGATTTACCGTCAGGTGGAACAGGTAGAAGACGTGGTCGAATCAATCTGCGTCGGACAAGATTGGGAAGGCGATGTACGCGTTGTGCTTTTTGTTGTCCTCAAAGACGGCGTAAGCCTTGATGAAGCCCTGATCAAGGACATCAAAACCCGCATTCGCACGGGTGCCTCTCCGCGTCACATGCCGGCCAAAATCATCGCCATCAGCGATATCCCGCGCACAAAAAGCGGTAAGATCACCGAGATTGCCGTGCGCGATGTGATTATGGGACGCCCGATCAAAAATGTGGAAGCGCTTGCCAATCCGGACGCTTTGGATCTATATAAGGATCTCGACGAACTTAAAAGCTAGAGATTGCACATAAGGGTAACACATCATGCGCGGATATTTTGGGATAGGCGTTCAGGAAATCAGCAAAGAGCAAAATGTAGGCAACTTGCTGCGCTCGGCCCATTCCTTTGGTGCAAGCTTTTTCTTCTCGATCGCGCCTGCCGTTGACATTAAGGCGATGCGTGTCTCTGACACGGCTGACTCATTCGATCACCTGCCCTATTACCAGTATGAAAACGTGGGTGAGCTTGAGATGCCAAAAGGCTGCGCTCTCGTCGGCATTGAACTCACAGAAGACTCCATTGATCTGCCAAGCTTTCGCCACCCAACCCGCGCGGCTTACGTGCTTGGTCCCGAGATGGGAAGTCTCAGCGATGATCTGCTCGAGCGCTGTGATCATGTGATTAAAATTCCAATGAAGTTTTGTGTGAATGTGGGTGTGGCCGGTGCGATTGTGATGTATGATCGCTTGCTCTCTATGGGACGCTTTGCCGATCGTCCCGTCAAAGCCGGTGGCCCGCCGGAAGTCATTGAAAAGCCAGAGTTTGGCCCCCGCCGTATCCAGCGCACGGCAAAAGATTAAACGCGAACAGGATGCATATCATCTTCCGCAGCAGGAGGGCGCGGCGTTTTACGCACGGCCAAGACAGCATTAAAATCTGCCTCACTTTTGGGATCAAAGCCACGTTTATGCTCTAAGCCTAAATTCACCGCCCCGGTCCAGATTGGCCAATGCGGCAACGTTCCCGCCCTAAAAGATGAGGCCAAAATACGGAGCTTATATTCCCCGAGCTCATTTATAATATCGGCCTTCTGTGCACCGGCATCAATGCGGCTCTGGATGTAATCTTCCACGCGGTCAATAATATCCATCATCGGAATATGACGATCATGCTCCTCTTTCATGATCGATACGGACGGATAACGCGCACGCGTTCTTGGCCCAGGGGCAAAATCAAGAGCATTATCGTCCGGACGAAGGGACCGAATTATAGCCTCCAAATCATCATGCCAATTCATCCCATCCTGACCGGGATTATTCAAGGCCGCCTCATGCAAAGCCAACATCAAAAGACGATCGTACCAACGATAAGCCTCGTAGGCCTCTTCGGGTGAA
The DNA here is from genome assembly GCA_964611755.1 of uncultured Pseudobdellovibrionaceae bacterium. Lineage (GTDB taxonomy): Bacteria > Pseudomonadota > Alphaproteobacteria > Micavibrionales > Micavibrionaceae > CAZTBB01. The sequence goes on along the minus strand of CAZTBB010000006.1, from coordinate 54,978 downwards.
ACACGGCCGCCATGATGATCAAATTGAATTTGATTTTGGCCCTTTTCATTCTTAGTAAAAGATACGGATCTTGCGACCTCAAGAGCCTTATCAAATGTCCAATCCAGTGATTTATCATGCTTTAGGCGCTGGAAATTGCGGCTATAATTCGAACGCCACGCATCAAATAGATTCTTTGTCCAAATATTATAACGCCATTCAGGATGATCAATAATTTCATCAATCTGGGCTTTCGTGCGCCGGCCCTGAACAAATTTTTCATGCAAGCGTGAAAGAGCCAGACCCGTTCCAAAACCGGCCTTATGATCACGTGCAATATAATGGCGAATGTCGTCTTCAATCGCGCGCACATCCGTCAGTTCCTTCGTACCGGATTTTGATGCCGGGCGTGCTCCAAAATTCATCAAACTTACCAATGTTGGATTCGTTGTCTTGCGCCCCCATTTATTGGTTACAACCTCGCCGTCCCCATCCACACAAAAGCGGAAGGCATGGTGTGTATCAATCATGTCATTATAAAGCTCTTTGGACACATGGCCTGGTGCGGGGTTATTCTCGATAAACGTATCCCATTTAACAACACCCGTCAGCTCGAGAACATCTTGTAAAATATCGGCTGTCATCGCCTCCAACGTGTTGGCTATTTGTGTTGGCGAGGCGCTGTAAATTCTTTTGGCGCGGCCCTGCTCGGTATAGGCCATGCGCATCACCGAGTGCAGCACAGCAGCATCTTTTGGGTCATCAAACGACAAAGCCTCTCCGCGTTCTTGCGCAATGCGCTTGGCTTCTTGTGCCATGATGCGGCGTGGAATAGATGTATCACCGCCAAAACGGTTTATCGACAAACCTCCGCCAAGCTGCACCTCGACCGGCATACCGATCTCATAGGACAAGCGCACAGCCTCACGGAACATGTCCATCGCCTCCATACGTGTTCCCGAACCGGCGGCGCGCTCGGCATCGCTACAGGGGCGCATTATTAAAAATCCGTCCTCATGATCAATATGAAGCTCTAATTCCTGGCGCGCGGCTTGGCGTGCGGCCAGATTATCAACGCCGCCTGCCTTCACGAAATTGCGCTTGAGAGCAGGTTGCACAGGCAATGTGCTGCGGTCCTCATTCAAAGGCATATGGCGGATATCATCCATACCCAACATGCGCGTCACAAAATCCTGACGTGCCGGAGCAAAACGCCCTGCATCCGAGATAACGGCAGCGCCAAATTTATACGGGAATAATTTGCGCAACTGCCAGCGCATCAAATAAGAATAGGTTTGCACCGGATACCCATCCGAGCGGATATCCAGCGGATTCGCCTCTAAAATCAGCGCTCCCATCCGCTCTTTAAACGCGCCATCGGACTTGGCATGATCAATAATCCGCTTTTGAATTTTATTCTGCTGCGCCTCGCTTAAATAATCATAACCCAAGAGCTGCTTTAATTCATGGTCATTAAACAGGCCGCTTTGTTCCATTAGGTTCAAAAAGGGCTGATGCTGGAACAGATTTGAAATAATTTCTTGATTGACCGGATCACCATGGCGTGTTTGTCCACGTTCCAGAGCAAAGCCATCACGCCGCAAGCGGCGATAGGCACGCGCCAGATTGATTTGCTTTTCAACGTCACGCTCAGACAAAGACAGGTTTAGCAATTTTTGCAGGGCGTTTCTATAAAAAGACAGGCCTTGATTGTAATCGTCATAAAAATTCTTGAGATCATCCAACAATGATTCATATACATTTTGTGATTCAATCAAAATCTCATCACGGCTTTGACCTTTGGGCGGATGTGCCAGAGCCCTGGTCACAGCCCGGGCACGTTCATAAATTTTTGAAATTTTCTGGGAATATTCCCGCAAATCTTTCGCTAGCTCATCCTTGCCATACCCACCCTTTTCCATCAAAGAGATAATGTCCTCATAGGCGGCTTTTGTTGTTGTTGCAATTTTGGCCATCAATGCCCAATGCTCGGCATTGGGCTTACCATCTGCATCAAAAATCCCCCATGTACGGCGGCCCGTATCCATGTGGAAATCTTCACTATCAGTGAGCACCAAAGACCCGTCCCTGTACAATGATCGCATCAAATATTCATAGTTCTCTTCGAAGATATCGCGCCCTTCACGGTGAATCATAGCCTCTTGGTTATCCAGATCCATCTCATCAATAACATTGCTCTTCCCCGTAGCGGCCATTTGTACATCAAACATGCGCTCAACGGCCTTTTTCAGGCGTTTGCCATCCCCCGTATACAGGGCATCAATCTGTTCTCGCGCCAGAGGAACCCCCTGATCAAGGGATAAATGCTCTGTTGGATGCGGTGTTCCGACTTTGATGTATCGAATTTTTGAAACGAGACGGTTTACGTCTTCTGCGCTCATACCGGCCTGTTGCATCAGACGAATGGTATTGGCCAATGATGATTGTTTCAGGCCCTTTATTTTGGCAACCTGTGAGGCGATGGGCGAGACAACAGATTGTAGATGCGAATCTATCAAGTCAATGCGCGCGAGCTCAACCAATTCATCCAGATTACCCTCGAGGTTACCCTCATCACTAAGTGCCCGGGTGAGAATCCGCTCAATCACCGCCTCGCTGTTCTGATCTAGATCACGATAAAGAGAGGGTGATTTTTTCTTGAGAAGCTCATCAAATTGCTTGCGAAATGCTTTTTGCCATTCCTGCACGTCGCTTTGCTGTTTGCTCAGGCTTGAATCTGCCGCGGTTGAACTCATTAATTTTTTTACCCCAGAGCTGATTGATACAGCTTTTTTTTAATCATTTATTTTGAGCTGTAAAGCCATAAATGTTCAGGCTTCAGCCCGTAGACCAAACCTTACAAAAACACCTTGCAATATGTCAAATAAATTATTAGTCCACGCTCAATTTTTGATATAGGCCCGCGTTGTTAAATACAGAACAACACCATTCAGAATATGCCACATGAAATGCGTTCCCAGAGGAAAACTATCGCACATCATCATATCGATGGAGCGAAAGGTCAGGGACAGAGTAAAAGTCGCCACCGCCAAGAATAAAATATACTTTTCCTGCGCCACATGTTTAAGATGCCACAGCGCAAAACCGCTCAGGAATAATAAAGCCGGTGCGTAGCCCAATGAGCCGTTCAAAAGATCATGCGGCAATTGGTAAATACCGATGGTCAGAGCCATAAAGGCCGCAAAAATACCCCCGACCTTCAGCCAGCTTAAATCCATGACAAAACGCGCGTATAAAATAATGAAAGCAATCTGATAAAACAAAATCGGAATGGAATCCGAGAGCATCGCCCAAACGGTCGCATGCGTATGGAACAGGGAACTGCCCGTTCCGATAATTGCAATCAGGGCAATTAAAACCATAGGCCCCGCCGAGAGCTTACCCTCACGCTGTGCCAGAATTATGGCCATTAAAGCCGCAATAAAAAAGGAAATATTCGTAACCGCATTGACAGGTTCCGCCCATAGGCCAGGTTCCAAACGTTCACAATAAAGATCAATATAGCGATTCATGTGTGTATTTTACACACGCAAATCTGCCGCGTCTTGTAAAAATTGCCGGAATTCAGGCTGGTCAGCCAAATCATCATCACAGGTCAGAGTAACTTCCCTCTGCCCCCCGGAACCCTTGGTAAATTCAACCGATATATCCGGCATAAAGTCACTCTGCTCATAATGCTCAAGCGCGAAAATATTGACCAATGCCGCACTTGATCCTTTGGGGGTGTATTCAGGATTATCAAGCAGATCGGCATGCTCCACCGCCACGTCACCAACCCTTTTGCGCACAACATCACGGTTTAAAGTTTCTACGGATATGTTCACGCCAAGCGCGTCAAAAAATGATCTGCAGAAATGGGTTTTGCCACTTCCTGTCTCGCCTGAAAGGCCGAGCGTTATGGAGCGCTCCAACCCCAGATCGGGTGAAACAACTTTTGCGAAAGCCTGTGCAAGGCGAGCCGTATCCGCCTTACTTTTCAGGTTGAATTCAAAACTAATCTCTTCTGGAAGCTTGCCCGTCACTCTCATGGCAAAGAGCATACTGCAAATTAAGATATTATGTCAAATAAAATCTAATTCCTGAGAGGCTTGCCTGTCGTCAGCATATGCTCAATCCGGTCAAACGATCCCTCATTGCGGATAAGAGCCGAGAATTGTTTCAGCTCAAGCGCCAGAATATCATCTTCACTGACAGGCTTTGTCCAATCGGCATCATCCCCGCCCGATAAAACACCGGCCAGCAAGCCCGAGACAACGACATCATAAGGCGTTGCCTTACCGGATTTGCGCAAATCAGCTACAGCCATATCCAGCGCAAATTTACCGGTCGGCCCCGGAAGACGAATATCTTCGACCTTTTCTTTGGGCGTATAATCCTTGGCCAGTTCCAATGCCTTTTGTTTGGCATCATAAAGCAAGCGATCGCGGTTCATGGTCACACCATCACTCTCACGGAAATACCCGATAGAAATCGCCTCATGCGCCGATTTTGCAACCGTCGCCGTGCCGATCACCTCAAACGCCTTACGCACGGCGCCCATGGGCGTATTCTTTGGCGAGAACCACAGCGTCTCTCCGCCCGTGGCCTTATCATATTGTGCCTTCTCACGCTCCATGAGGCGCAAAATCATCTCTTTACAGCCGCCCCATCCGGGGATGACGCCAACACCGACCTCAACCAAACCGGTATATGTCTCTGCATGCGCCTGCACAGCATCGGAAGAAAGCAGCACTTCGCATCCACCGCCCAGAGCCATGCCACTAGGAGCACTGACAACCGGGAATGGGGCATATTTCATATCCATAAATGTTTTCTGGCCAATGCCGATAAACTGCTCCACCTGCGGGTAGAGCGCGATATTCATCATAAACAAAGCCAAGCCAAGATTAGCACCGGCCGAGAAATGGGTGGCCTCATTATAGACAACAAGCGCCTTATAATCGCCTTTACCATCACCAATGGTGGCAATCACCTTGTTAAGCATTTCAAAGGTTTTATCGTCGAATGTGTTCATCTTGGATGTTTTCTCAAAACATAGAACACCATCACCAATATCCCAGACACTCGCCGAACCATTACGCATTACCGGCTCGGATGAGAGCTTGATATCACGCAAGAGAAGCACGCCATCGGGGCGCTCAACCTTGTGATAGTTTCCATCACGCCCAAAGAAATGCAGCGCGCCATCCTCAACCTTATAGAAGGTTCCATCACCAAGCTTTTCGACAATTTCAGGAACAGCAATCCCCTCTTCCTTGAGCTTCTCGGCAAACCAGCTGGCGCCAAGCGCATCAATCATCTCGAACGGGCCTTGCTTCCAATTATAGCCAAGCTTCATTCCTTCATCGATATCGAAGACCGTATCGGCAATCTCCCCAACAAGAGAGGCGGCATAAGCCAATGTTTGTGAAAGCACCTTCCATGCATAGCGACCGCCTTCATCATCCGATGTGACAACAGCCTTGAGCCCTTTTCTTCCGGCCGCAACAGAGCCAAGAGCCGATGGCTTTTCTGCTTTCACGTAATGGCTTTCATCAAAGCTATCCGCTTGAATGCGCAAGGCTTGCTTCACCCGCGCCCCCTTGGCCTCGGGATCAAGACGATAAAAACCACCTTTGCCTTTACGCCCCGTATAACCAGCCTCAATCAATCCATGGACGAATTTATAATCTTTGAAAATCTTACGATACTCATCATCATCCGGCAGAGTTGACAAAAGTGAGTCAGCCAATTTTGGCATCAAATCAATCCCCACAAGGTCAACCAGACCAAAAACACCTGTCTTGGGTATACCCACAGGTTTTGACATGACCGCATCGGCAACTTCGATGGATACATTCTGGTTGATTGCCTCATTAATTCCGGCCGTCAGCCAGAACACGCCAAGACGGTTCGCAATAAAGCCCGGCGTATCATGACATTGCACAACGCCCTTACCCAAATTAACATCACAAAAGCGACGTACCGTTTCGATAGCATCTTTGCGTGTATGTTCACTGGTAACCAGCTCAAGCAAACGCATATAGCGCGGCGGGTTGAAGAAATGTGTGATCATAAAGTCTTTAGCAAAATCATCTCCCTGCCCCTCTGCCAATTTATGCAAAGGAATAGTGGATGTATTTGATGAAATGATAGAGCCCTTCTTTCGGTGCTTGTTCAAAAGCTGATAGGTTTTGTGTTTTACACTCAGATCCTCCAACACCACTTCAACAATCCAATCACAATCGGCAATCAGCTCGATATCATCTTCCAGATTGCCCGGCGTAATCAACTTGGCATTGCGCTTATGCATAAAAGGCGCAGGATCGGCCTTGAGCATTTTCTGGATTGCCCCTTTGGCAAAGGCCGAGCGATCACCGCCAAACTCTTCGGGTTTAGGTGGCACAATATCCAGTAAAACAACCGGCAAGCCTGCATTGGCTATCTGCGCGGCAATTCCGCTTCCCATCAAACCGGCTCCGATCACGGCGACTTTATTAATGCTCATTTCTAGCTCCCTTTTGTTTATTCTATTTTACCTGCCTGATTTGATGCATACGCTCATCAAACAAGTCTAAAATCTCTTTTTGACGCTCAAAGATCACATCAATTTCCTGAAACTGTGCATCTAACATATGCTTAATTTTATTCAGCACATTGGCTTCATATTCTCTGACCTCGGGCAATCCTTGAAATGGCTCTACCAAACCGCGCACAAGCTGTACATAGAGCGTCATCAAATGATCCAGTGATCCCACCAGGGTCAGCTTGTTTTTAAGATGATCGATTTGGTCAATCTTATGCTCCATGAACGGTTTGGTATATTTGGCAATATAATCTTTCTTTTGCTCAATCTCTTTTGTTTGATTATCCATGATCAGGCGCGGCTCCTTCAAACTGGCATAAAGCTTCTCATCCCTACCAACCAGAACGGCCTGTTTGGCCTCTACCGCATGGATATATGTCTGCGCAGCGGTTCTCGCATCATCTTTTGCGCCGCTGACCACGTCCTTGGCCTTATCAAAATCGCGGCTTCGTAAATGGCGTAAAACCTTGGTTTGCACATCACCTGGCAGAGCATCGAGGCTTCCATCTATATCCTCCAAAGCCGCTACAGCCTTGGACAGTTCAGCATTGGAGGCCACCAATGCATGATATTCAGTCACATATTTTTCCAAAATTTTGTCGGAATCACTCGACCATTGCATCTTTTGCCCCTGCCCCGCCTCGGCCACATACGCATCCACCTGTTTGCGCATATACCCCTCAACGCGGTCGAGTTGCATGACACATAAACCGGCATCCAATAACCGTTTCTTTAGCTTCTCTTTCATGGGCTTGGCGGCTTTGCGAAGAGATTGCGTATCCGGATGCGTTTCAATATGACTCATTTTTGCCTTTTGCAAATTGGCCCAGCTCGAGCTTTGCGTGAAAAAGACATTGTAAAATTTTTCAAGCGTTGCATTTTCTACAGAGGCCTTCGAGACATCACCACTCGCCTTTGATGCTGCAATATATTGCCTGATCTTCTTCATGACGATGGAGGCTGTATCTGAAATATCCGCCCCTTCGCCAATCCCCAACGCTTTTGCAATTTGCTGTTCGGCCATAAAACCTACGAATGCCTGTTTGTTTGTCTGACTAAATTCAATCCCTTAAATCGCTTCTAAAATGGTTGCGATCCCCTGACCGCCGCCAATACACATAGTCGCCAGCGCGTATTTCTTCCCCTCACGCGCGAGCAGGCTTGCCGCCTTACCTGTGATACGCGCTCCGGATGTTCCAAGAGGGTGGCCAAGCGCAATCGCCCCTCCATCAAGATTTACGATTGATTCATCAGCGCCAAGCTCCTTGAGAACCGAGAGCGCTTGCGCGGCAAACGCTTCATTGAGTTCGATCAAATCAATATCCTTGATCGTAAGACCTGCACGCTCCAACGCTTTCTGGGTTGCAGGTACTGGGCCAATCCCCATAATTTCAGCCGCACAACCTGCCACAGCCACCGATTTAATACGCGCCAGCTTTGGTAATTTATGCTTATCCGCATACTCTTCCGAGGCGACAATCAGAGCCGCAGAGCCATCCGTTAGCGGGGAGGCTGTTCCGGCCGTTACTGTTCCATTTTCATCAAAAGCCAATTTTAAACCGGCCAATGTTTCAGCCGTGGTCTCGGCACGAATTGTCCCATCCACCTTCACATCACCAATGGCCACAATCTCATCATCGAACTTACCACCTTTGGCCGCCGCAGCCGCCTTTTGATGGGATCCCGCTGCGAATACTTCTTGTTGCTCTCGTGAAATAGAGTATTTCTCGGCCAGATTTTCGGCTGTAATTCCCATCGACATATAAGCTTGCGGATATTTCTCTCCCAAAGCCGGATTCGGCATCGGATTAAAACCACCCATCGGGATACGGCTCATAGATTCAACGCCGGCCGCAATAAACACCTCGCCTGCGCCCATTTGAATGGCACCGGCCGCCATATGCACCGATGTCATGGATGATCCGCAAAAACGGTTTACGGTCGCGCCCGCTACGCTGATCGGCAGATCGGCAATATTCACAACAATACGCGCCAGATTAAAGCCCTGTTCGGCCTCGGGGAATGCACACCCCATAAGAAGATCTTCAATATCCTCGGGGTTCACACCTGTCGCTTTCACCAAATCACTGATCACATGGGCGGCCATATCATCCGGCCTTACACCGGCCAAATCACCTTTATTGGCAAAATGCATAGGTGAGCGCTTAAATCCGCATATAACGACTGGTTTTTGCATAAGAGAACCTCCGAAAAGTTATGTGTAATGATCAAATCAATAATTTTTTTAGTAGTTTATAACGATATAGACCGATGGTCTATGCCTTTCCATGATGCGATATAACCCATTGAATATATTAGGATGTCATTCGCAGGTAAATATAGGGTAAAAATTTGCATTTTTATCCACGTAAAACTCTGTATTTCAATCAGAATTTGTGTTTTTCGGGGATGACATCCCTCCTGCAATCCCCTATAAGTCAGATGATGGAACAAAACGTAAAAAAACATCTGCGCGCGCACCTTCTGCAGGTACAAGGATATGTATCGGCGGGCATGCAAGGCGACAAAACGGCCAAGAAAATTTTTTTGAATGCCAATGAAAACCCATACGCCCTGCCGGGCCTAGAGGGGTATAACCGCTACGCTGAGCCGCAACCGGCAGAAATGCTGAATGGATTTGCTGATTTCTATGGTGTTCAACCCGATCATATCATGATGTCCAGAGGCGCCGACGAAGCGATTGTTGTGATCACCAAGCTCTTTGTTGAGCCGCATCAGGATTCCATCCTGATTTCATCCCCGACATTTGGCATGTACAAAGTAGATGCCGATATGATGCCCTCAGCCAACGTCGTTGATGTGCCCCTCATCAAAAAACAGGGTGATTTTTTCCTGAATGTTGATGACATTATTCAAACCGCTCAAAACCCGGATCACAACATCAAGCTGGTCTTTCTGTGCTCACCCAACAACCCGACAGGCACTGTATTTCCGCATGACCAACTTGTTCGCATCACCGAAGAGCTCAAAGGCCACGCCATGGTCGTTATGGATGAAGCCTATGCCGAATTTAATTCGGAAGACTCACTCATTGCCTTGCTTAACGATAATCCGCATTTGATTATTTTGCGCACCCTCTCCAAAGCCTATTCCTTGGCCGGTATGCGCATTGGCTTTGCCCTCAACAGTGATGCCGCGCTTATCTCTTTGATGCGCGATAAAGGGCTTGATGCATACCCGATCCCACAGGCAACAATCGAGGCCGCCAGACTTATCCTCAAACCCGAGATTCAATCCATTGCGCGCGAGAACATCAAAAAGCTGGAACAAAGCCGTGATGCACTCATCGCCGCTATGAAGGATTTAAAATGCGTGAACCATGTCTACCCATCATCCACCAATTTCATTCTTGTTGAGATGACAGACGCGCAGGGCTTTATGGCCTATACGGGCCAGCGCAATATGATCTTAAGGGATTTTTCAGCCGCCCCCGGGGCACAAAACTGCATCCGCATCTCGGTTGGTACGGAAGAAGAAAACGCCCTTCTTTTGGACTATATAAAAGAGTTCAGTGAAATCTAGGCTGCACGCTGATCACACAAATGCGCCTCTGACACATTGAAAAAACGTGCTGTTCCCTTAATCGCATCAAAGAGATTCTTATCCGTACCCGTGAGCCAGACTTGTCCACCAAGATGCCCCAAAATCTCGTAAAGTGCCGCACGCCTTCCCTCATCCAAATGCGCTGCCACCTCATCAAGCAACAAAAGCGGTGGAGCTCCGCGCTCTGCGGCTATCAGGCGCGCATGCGCCAATATAATTCCGATCAACAAGGCTTTTTGTTCTCCGGTAGAACATTGCGCCGCCGGCATCTGCTTATCACTATATTGGACATGTAAATCTGATTTGTGAGGCCCACTGGCCGCGCCGCCCGTTTGCGCATCTTTGGCTCGGCTCTCCGAGAGTTGGTAAGAAAACATCTCTTCCACCTCCACAGCAGGGCTGGATTGCAATAGCTCCTCCAATGTGCCGCCCGCGCGCAAGGATGCTTTGGGGAATGTTTGATCCTGCGTTTGATCACAAGCCGCCTGCAAACGCGCTGTAAAATCAAGACGCGCAGCCGCAATGGCGACGCCCGTTTCTGCCATTTGAGATTCCAGCCCCACCAACCAAGAGGGATCCCCCTTGCCATCCTGCAAAAGTTTTGAGCGTTGGCGCATCGCATTCTCATAGCGTGTAATGCGGCCCGAATGTCCGGGATCAAAGGCAAAGACCAGACGATCTAAAAACCGCCTGCGATCCGATGAGCCTTGTAAAAACAGCCCATCCATTTGCGGCGTCAGCCAGACACAAGCCAGATAATCCGCCAATGCGTTTTGCCCTTTGGCCGGCGCGCCGTTAATGCGGATAAGGCGCTTTTCCGTTTTGGCATCCAAACCCGTTCCAATTTGTATCGGCGTAAACCCTCCGGCGACTTCGCAAGATATCGCCCATGGGGACGAGGAATGGACGCGCTGGATCTCCATAGGTTTGCATCCGCGAAGCCCGCGGCCAGGTGATAACAAAGAGACCGCCTCCAGCACATTGGTTTTACCCGCGCCATTGGCACCCGAAAGCACCACAAGTCCGGCCTCCAAGCCCTCAAGCTTGGCCTGCTCATAACAGCGAAAATGATGCAATTGCAGCGATTGAAGATAGGCCATAGATATTATGTAGCATATTTGCCGGTAAAAGAGAGTCTTCCTGCGCCCCCCATCCTCAAGAAAACAAATCACTTGCTTTTGCATAATGCGATTGCTAGAAGATGGGTATTATTCATTAATCGTGTGCAGGAATTTCAAATATGTCTCTTGATAAAGCTTTCAAAGCAACAGCCCTCTCATCAGCAGTATTCTTAAGTGCTTGCGGAGATAGTGAAACAAATATTAGCTCGAGTGATGGAACACCATCCTTGCCGCCTGTACAGAGCACATCAATCTTGGAGGGTGATCTCGCCTCTAGACTACCAGATGGTATCCATCACGTTACAATCCCCGCAGCCATCTCAGGAGAAGCCGAAGACAAAATCCATGTCTTTATTAAAGATAGAGATATATATTGGGGAACGTCTTACCTCATTAATATAGCAACATTTTCGCCGCCGGAGGAAAATTACGAGCCGGCATCTGCTATTCAAATTAATACAGTGGAAAGAGGCAACTTTATTGTTCCTTTGAATGACGGATTACAAAACCTCGAAATATCTGGTCACATTTTCCCTGATGGTCAAGCAAGGCGCGCCTCCATTATAAAAGATTATATTGCCAGAGGCACGGGATACGCCGTTGTTCTGGACACAGACGTTATTAACAATCAAACTGCCCAGCTAGACCCCGTCCAGCCATAACAGTCTTTTAGAGCCCTTCAACATATCTCACGTTGGTTCACCATCAAAAAGTACGGATAAGTCCGGCTCTTTATAAGGTAGCTGAGGAGGATGGGGCTCGCGCCCAAACTTTATGCGCATACGATTGATTAAATCATGGCGGTTTTCTTGGTGAATAATTTTCACGCGATCCTTTTTTAAAGGAATATGGGTAAAGCAAAGAACTTCTGCCCCCCTATAATCCATGCCTTTTTCGAGATACTCACTCAAAGGCACCATGCTTTCGACATAAGCATCCTTAATATCCCGAATTAAATCCTTATTGTCTGCGCGATAACCATTATACTCCGGATGTTCATGCACTGACCAATCGGCCACATAAACCGGATCGTCATCATCAACTTCAATCTCCAGCACGATAATCTCATTGCCATCAGGGCCATGCCCGCCATTAATCTCTTTTATAACCCGCTCCATCATCGGTTCATCTGGGTTAAACTCAATATCCCACCAGCCACTCTCAAACGGATCAAGCACTCCAAAGACTGCACCCTCATGACCCATTTTATGATTACGTTTACTTAATGGAGCATCAAGCGTCACCATACGCTTAATCGGAACAATCGCTGGCTCCTTGACGCTGTAATTCATATCAAACATCTCGTGCAGCTTATTCAACGATGTAAAATGGTAGAATTTTGGCAAAAGAAAACTCCCTCACTAGCCATGAGGGAGCACCTTAATTTAAATCATTATGAAAATGCAAGAAAAGTAATTATACGCGCAATGGCATAATCACATAAAGTGCACTTGCATCGCTGTTATCTTGGATAATAGTGGGTGATGCAGGATCAGCCAGCGTCAAGCGGCAACCACCCTCACCGGAAATTTGAGATGTGATATCGAGCAAATATTTTGCATTAAAGCCAATCTCAATATCAGTCTCACCATTGACTTCCAATTCCTCTGTGGCGCTACCTGCCTCGGCGGAACTCGCGGAAATGGTCATTTGCTTACCGGCCAAAGCAATCTTCACCGCGCGTGATTTACCATCCGAGATCGTCGACACACGGTCAATCGCGCCGGTAAACATGGCGGGATTCACCTCAACAATTTTATCATTCCCCTCTGGAATGACACGCTGATAATCAGGGAAGGTTCCGTCAATAAGCTTTGATGTCAGAACAATATGATCAAAGGCAAAGCGAATTTTGCTGCCAGACAGGCTGATGTTTATCGCATCGGCCGCCTCATCCGCCAATTTGCGCAATTCACCCACAGCCTTACGTGGGATAATAACACCCGGCATACCGGCTGCGCCATCTGGTAATGGCATTTCAAAACGTGCCAAACGGTGACCATCGGTTGCCACAGCACGCAAAACCTGTACACCTTCATTATCGGCCTCATGCAGATAAATACCGTTGAGGTAGTAGCGTGTCTCTTCCGTGGACATCGCAAAGCGGGTGCGATCAATCAAAGCGCGCAGATCGGCCGCCGGAATCGCAAAGCTTGTTTCAAGATCACCTGTTCCGATTTCAGGGAAATCACCAACCGGTAAACAACTCAGCTTGAATTGAGAGCGTCCGGCTTTCACAACCATTTGCGAGCCTTCGGCATTGAGCTCTAATTCAACATCAGAGCCATCCGGAAGCTTACGAATAATATCATGCAATGTATGTGCAGGCGCAGTGGTTGACCCTGAAGCGGAGACATTGGCTGCAACACTCTCGTTAATTTCCAGATCCATATCGGTCGTGGATAAGGTCAGCATCCCGTCATCGGCCTTCAATAAAACATTTGAGAGGATGGGGATTGTGTTACGGCGTTCAACAACGCTCTGGACGTGATTAAGAGATCTTAATAGGGCGGCACGCTCAATGCTCAGTTTCATTACACTACTTCCATTCAAAAATTAATTGGCTAAGAATCAATTTATAGCAGGGCTCTGCGGGTTTCAAAAGGGTTTTGTACAAACTATCAGCAATATTTTTGTTGAATACAGTAAGCCGCTCATGCTATCGATGTTTTTCATAAAACAAAGAGGGTTTTATGCCACTAAAATTATTGCCAAAACTTTTTCAAAGCTCCTCCCAAAAACCAAAACCGGATGCCCCTCGCGCCTATGGATTTGAGGACGAGTTGTTGCCCATGCTGAATAGCAATCTCACCCTCAGGGATGCCGCGCGTGATCACCAAAGAAAATGGAGACTGACCTCAAGCACAACCATTAGCCATGATGCCATGCATTTGGTCTATGCACTTATGCTGCTCAAAAGGCATGCAACCTGCGATAGCACTACGCCTTATCAGGCTGACCTTGAGGCCGAGATGGTAATCTCTGCGATGGAATATCTGCTGCACATGCCCTATTACAAGGACAACAAAGCGGCTTTGCAAAAAGCTTTTTTGACCGAAGCACAAAAACTGCACTCAAAAGATTGGCTGAGTGAAAATGCCATTCGTACCATGCTGTGGATGCTCGAAGAAAAACTTGGCAAACCGGCCATAAACATTTTCAAGGATTGCGAATACAGCATGAAACGTCTGGCTAATTTCGCCCGCAAACAGGGCTATATAGTGCATTACACAATGGGCACGAACAATTTCACCTCTTTCTTTATCTCGGACGGAGAGCAAAAATATGGTCTTCACAGCGCCTGCAGCGTTGATAACCAGTGGCCACAAGGATCGAACGGCACTCATGATTTTTCTCTCTTTGAAGTGCCGAGCCACAAAGAGATGAGCGCCCTATTCGATCTTTACTGGCCGTTTCTGAACTATTTCTATGAGCATGCCGATTATGAAACCCTGTCCAAAAATATGCTCACAAAGAAAGAAGAGCTTTTCTCAAAAATTAGGATGCGTGATGTTTATGCCCTCATCCATGGCCATGATTATCAGCCCCCTCACACTCCGGACCCAGCCCCCGAGCACGGACAGAACTGAGCCCGCAACCTATTTTAAGTCATAGCCCCATGACCGGTATGCGGCCATGAGGGAATTTTCTTGCTTTTTTGCAATATGTAAATTATAACCATCGGTGGATATTTAATAAACAATAAAACTTAAATTATGAAATTGCGCGAAAAATTTGTGACAGCCTCTAACTTGCGGCAGGATTTTGGTGATAAACACCGCTTTGGCTATAACAATGAAATTCTGGAAATGCTCGAACAGGATATGACTCTGAGCGAGGCGATGCATCTGCATGCGGTTGATAATTTCAAACTTATCAATAGAGGATATGATGTTTCTGAAAATCCGCCTTACCATTACAATGAGATAGCAAGGCACCTTATTTTGGGCATTCTTTTATTTGCCGAAAACAAAGAAGTATCTCCGCTTGAATACCAAGGCTCCCCCGCATCAAACGCATTGGCCGATCTCATTGGCTTTTGTATCACTGAAACCATGATGTCGGATCGAACGCCAAAACTGAGTACCATTCGTAAAAAAGCAAAGGGTGAGTACAAAAACTTGGTAGAAAATGTACAGGCGGACGAAAACTTTTTCAGAACCATGCTCTGGCTTAATCAAAAAGAAACGTGCGTAGATCTGGTTGGCATACTCGAGAGAAATCAATTCACATCAACAAAAGTAAATGACTATACCAGAAACTGCGCCTCCGTTTACGTTTTGTGTAATGGCGTCATTCCCTATAGGGGCCGGTATTATGAGTCGTCACTCGACAAATCAAGGCTCCCGTCAGGCTCCAATGGAAAGAGCCGATTTATTGAGTACAAACCAAACATCAAAAATGAAGTGAACTTTATTTTGGCAGGGATTGATCGTCTTCTCATCGATATTGAAATCGTCAGTGAAAGTTATCGAAACGATAAAGCACATGGCGGCCTAAACCATGATGAAGCATTCTTAAAAGCCTATTTTGAAGGTAAAACAGTCCGCGATTTATATAAGTTAATCACAGGACAAGACTACATCCCTTTAAACGCACCCGCCAGCACTCCGGAAGATAATGCCCCGTCGCTAAAAGAGGCGGCATAAGGGAAGAGCATCATGGCACTCAAAGACACCTTCCTTAGCTCAACAAACCCGGAAATGGATTTAGAGGGTCAGCATATCTATGGAATGAAAAATGAAATTCTTGATATGTTGGAGCAAGATATGTCGCTTGAAGATGCGATTTTATTCCACCAAAACACATATGGCTTCCCGCAATCAAATGACTTTTTTAACATGCATGATGGCTTCCATATCATACTGGCTATGGCTCTGTATGCGCATAATGGCCGTGCCGGCCCAACGGAATATCAAGGATCCCAAGCCTCCGAGGCTCTTCTGATTTTGATGCAATCCTGCATTCATGACATGGCACTATCCCCATCGACACTCACGAAAAGCGGGCTCAAAAACAAGGCTAAGGCTGATTACAAAAAAATCATCAAGCAAATCGAGGCCAAAGAAAACGCGGTCAGGACATTGCTGTGGATTCTTGAAAAAGAGACGGGATCAAACCCCTTGGACATACTCAAACGAAATGATTTTACGATTGAAGATTTATGCGCGGAAGCCAATCGCCATGACGGCATCCATGCAGAGCTCACCTCATCACAGACAGATAAAACAGCCTCCATCCTTTATAAGGGCAAACGCTACGGGCCCGGAAAATTAGGAGGATCATCATGGCCATCCGGCTCAAACGGATTTAGAGAATTTGTTCCCTACACACCGGATATCCACCATGACATCGATATCATGGTTGAAATAATGTATGACCTTACCCTCAATATCCGAAACGCGTTTCAAGACCATATTGAAACAACCAAATGCTCTAAGAGTATCGAAGAATACGCAAAATTTCTTGCAGGATTTATGAAAGAAAAAACAACCCGGGATATATACAAAGACGTGGCGGGACATGACTATCACGCTGCGTCCGCTCCGCAAAATAATGATACTGTCGACATGCCTGCCCTATCAAAGGCGGCATGAAGAAAACCGCACAGAAAATCCATTCACGCAAAAACCATATTTTCCTTGAATTTACATAACATATACATTATACCAATACGGGTATTTTTAAAACGCATAACGGTTAAGGCATGGCACTTACACAGATATTTCCCGCGGCGAACGCTTCTGAGGCAGACACAGATCATCATCGCCATACTTATGGGCTCAACAATGAAATTCACCATATGCTGGAACAGGATATGAGCGTTAAGGACGCGGTCGCTTACCATGTTCAAAATTGGGGCTTTCCTGGAAGCAGTGTGGGTGCCCATGATTACATTCATCTGATTTTTGCCCTGATGCTTATCAAACAACAAGGGCATGTTGCCCCCTCGCAATATCAAGGAAACCTTGAAGCTGAATGCTATGTTGCAGGCTTAGAAATGGCTCTGCATTTTAGAAAAAATGAGATGCACGATGCCCCCCATAAATTTTCATTCCATATCGAAGAAACATTTATTAATGATCGTATTACTGAGAATGCAAACCGCACCATTTTATGGATCTTAGAGGGAATTACTAAAAGGCCGGCTCT
The DNA here is from genome assembly GCA_964611755.1 of uncultured Pseudobdellovibrionaceae bacterium. Classification (GTDB taxonomy): domain Bacteria; phylum Pseudomonadota; class Alphaproteobacteria; order Micavibrionales; family Micavibrionaceae; genus CAZTBB01. The sequence continues at coordinate 37,575 of CAZTBB010000006.1, read as the reverse complement.
TGCGATTTTTCAAGAATGTGATTTCCATACAGAAAAACTCAAAAAATATGCCGAACGACATGGCTTAGTGATCGGTGGGTTTCACGCAGACAGTTTTGGCTATATGTCATTTTATGTTGAACATGAGGGCATAAAATACGGATATGACCAAGATAGATACTTTGAACATTGGCCAGAAGGCTCTAATGGTGTCAGCGTCTTCCAGCCTTTTTACAAGCCTCGTGAAGCTGAATGTCACGAACTTTTTGAGACTATCTTGCCCTTTCTTGCCTATTTCCAACATCAAATGACAACAAAGGATCACTCTGTTGCCAATTTTCACAATATGAAGGAAGAAATTCTTTCAAACCTTACTGTCCGTGATATTTACAAAATCATCTTTGGCGAGGATTACAAGCCAAGTATGTCTTTGCAAAACACACCGGAGAGCGCCCCATAAGGTACTGATTTTTATATAAATTTTAACTTCACCTTGCAAAAATACGCTAAAATCACGTAGTGTTTTGCGATAATGAAACTTGATAAAGACTTTCAGGGTGCGGATACACGAATTCCGCCGCATGATTATCAAGAGCTTTCCTACTGGCTAACCCATCAATTCGATATACCAATGCTGCAAGTGCTCAGTATGCACCGCAGCATACGCGGCTTTGATCCTTATGTTGATGACACCCATGAACTCGCACATATCCTGCTCGGGCTGCATTATCTGAAAACAGGGCAATTCGGCGTTAAAAATCATCAAGGCAATTGGGATGCGGAAGTCCTCGCCTTGCGTATACAAAAGGCCTTGGAACGTTTTATACCACAGAGTTCAAAGGGGAACGTCAGTGATACTCCTGTCTTGGAAGATGATTTCCTAAAAATTCATCATGACATGAAACGGGACTGGGATGGTCATGATGACGAGGCGCTGGAGAATCAAAGACGCGTCATTGCCGTGCTTTTGGCACAAAAAACAGGGCTGGCGCCGGGCGACATCTTTGCGATGGCCAATTATCACATCAAAAATTTGCGCGCCATGTGCAACCCGCATGGGATTATGGCGCCACGAATAGATTATCATGCACCCCATGCCAGTTGGGAAATACGTGATACGCGCGCCGGCAAAGCCTATCGTTTTTCCACCGACCCAATCGCACAGCCCAATTTATTGCCGGATGATCCATTATTCGAAATTTACCATCATCCTGATGATGATGAGATACAAGAATTGTTCCGGAGCATTAAACCCGCCCTTGACCATATCCAGAGCACATTATTAGAGGCGCAGGACAATGGTCAAAATATTGCCGTAACATGGCACAACATGTCCTTAAAAGATATTTGGGCCAGTTTTGATGCGCCAATGCCCACGCTAAGCCCTTCTCATAGCAAATAAAAGCTTGATTTATTTACATAATAAGTGCTATCTTCTAGTGCCCCATAACGACATGAAGAGAGAATATATTGCTCAGCTTTTTTAAAAATAGCGCGAAAAAACAAGCCATCTCAGAGCCTAAAGCCCCACTTTATGGAGAGGGAAAAGGGTTAGGTTATCGTGGTGAGCTCTCCTATATGCTTGATCAAAACATGACTGTAAAAGAGGCAATCTCCTTTCATTTGAATAATTGGGGGTATGAGCAAACACAGGCTCTTATTCATGAAGTTGGCCATATTCTTTACGCATTAACCCTTCACAAAATAGGCAGGCTTGAAAACATAAACTATCAGGGTAGTTATGAAGCTGAATGTTTTGTTCTATCTCTGGAATTTTGGAATACTGGTTTTGATGCCCCCCAAAGCGATCAATGGAATAAGCAGTTTTTAGATCAGCTCAAATGGTCTTTTAGAACATTTAACAATCTTGAAAACTATCACCGCACGCTTCTATGGCTCATCGGACAGGAGACAGGCCATACGATGGATGAGATTTGGGAGCATTGCTCATTTGAAGAAGAAAAACTTTATAACCTGGCGGCACTCACAGGCATTGATGCTTATAAAGAATATGGCGCAGGACATAGAAACCAGCTTGAAAAACTTCTGATAAGATATAAAGGCAAAGAATATGGCATCGAAAAAGGCGGGCTTGTAAACCATGGCTGGCCATCCGGTTCAAACGGTCAAGAAGAATTCAAGGAATTTACTTATTATAATGATGATACCATTAAAGAGGTTTATGAAGGCTTTTATGATGCCATGCATGCGGCGCACAAGATAATACACGATAGCACTAACATTCATCGTGATTTTGATACGGCTATGGCATCCATGACTATGAGAGAGCTTTATGAGACTGTGATGGGCACGCCTTATGAACCACAATTCACGAATAAAGCAGAGTTAGAAAAAGTTCCAGCTTAGGCGGCCTGCGCCAGGCTTTCCTGACCTTCAATCTTCGCCCAAAGAGCGGCAAATAAATCTGTTTCATAGGCTGAAAGCTCTTGCATCAAGGCTGTATTTTCACCGACCATCTCAAACATCTCTTCAAGATGTTTATCTTCTTCTGCCAACAAGCTTTTTAGCGGCAAATGCACGCCCGCCTCTTCAACAACTTCATTGTAGATGTGATAGAGCCAGCACGCGCGCAATTCGATAATCAGCGATACCCAGCCATAGGCCTCTTCCGGTTTTACGCTCTTGCTAATGCCAGCATCAAGACGACCAAAATACATCATTGCCGGGATACGCGCGGTTGTGTTCTCATCCACCCAGCCTTTCATTTCATGGCCGGCAATGCGCTCGGCATGACGCTTAAAGAAATAAGCATGGCGCGCTTCTTCGGCCAAATGTTGCAACGTGTCCTGATCCATCAATTCCGGGAATTTGGATTGTGAGGTCATAATTTTGCGGCTGCCCATATGCTCCAGCATAGAGAGCATATTCAAGAATAAGGCATGACGCTTTTCATCACGCACAAGAACAGATAAAAATGCGCGCACTCCGGCCTCATGCGGCGCGTTGCGTTCCTTCATTTTTGACTCGATCCAAGGATCTCTCGATTGTGTCATAGATCTGCTCCAATTCGTCTTTTGTTATGCAATATGGTGGCAATATATAAACCGTATTACCGATCGGGCGCAAGAGAATGTCATTCTCAAGATAAAATTCATAGAGCGCCGTGCCAAGGTTCGAGAGATAGCCCTGCACCTCATCACGAATATCCATGGCCATGATCGTGCCCTTGATACGCACCTCTTGAATATCATCACGCCCCTCGAAACGCGCACGGGCACTTTCATGCGTTTGATTGATCATGGCAATGCGCTCGGCCACCGGCTCTTGCTCCCAAATCTCCAGCGAGGCCAAGGCCGCGGCGCAGGCCAGAGGGTTCCCTGTAAAAGATGTGGAATGGAAGAATTGCTTTGCCCGATCTGTTCCATAAAACGCATCATAAATCTCGGCTGTGGCCAAAGTGGCACCCATCGGCAAAAAGCCTCCCGTTAAACCTTTGGACAGGCATAATAAATCAGGCACAATTCCGGCCTCATCACAGGCAAACATTGATCCTGTGCGGCCAAATCCTGTCATTACCTCATCGGCAATCAACAAGATATCATGGGCCTTCATGCGTGCGCGCATCGCGGCCAGCACGTCACCGGAATAGAGCCGCATGCCTGCCGCGCCCTGCACCAATGGCTCAAAAACAAAGGCGGCAATATCGTCTCCGCTTTCGCGCAGCACCTCATCCAAAAATGTCAGGGTCTTATCTTCATTGCCTGCCGAAGGGAAGGGCAAATGGATCACATCAAAGAGGAATGGTTCATACAGTTCATTAAAAACGCCGCGCGCGCCTGTCGACATCGTTCCGAACGTATCGCCATGATACCCATCTTCCAAAGCGATAATCTTGTGGCGTTCTTGCCCCTGATGTTCCCAATAGCCAATGGCCATTTTCAAGGCAACTTCAATCGCCGTCGAGCCACTATCGGAATAGAACACATATTCAAGCGGGTCAGGCGTAACCGCCAAGAGCTTCTGCGTAAGCGCCTCGGCCGGCGGATGGGTAAAGCCCGCAAAAATCACCTGCTCTAACTTTGCGGCTTGCTCCTGTACGGCGCTCACAATTTTAGGGTGGCAATGGCCATGCGTATTCACCCACCATGATGAAATCCCATCCAAAATCTTTGATCCATCCTCACGGTATAAATACGCACCTTCCGCGCGATCCACCGCAATCATCTCGGGAAATATTCCATGCTGGGTCATCGGGTGCCAGATCGGCGATTTTTTAGAAGCCATGCCAGATCCCTTACTTAAAATCGTTCACTTCAAAATTGCGCTCAAACACCAGAGACAGTGCTGCTGGTGTAATCTCATCTATCATCGGAATATGCCCAAGCACCTTTGCTTTGGAGAAATCAGCAATGGTGCGGATATTATCAGGATTATCCTCTCCAATAAAAATCAGCCCATGAATATGCATCTTGCGATCCCATAATGCTTCGAGTGAGAGAAGCGTGTGGTTAATGGTTCCAAGCGCCGTTCGCGCACATAAAATCAAAGGAAAATCAGCGCTCTGATTTTGCCATTTCTTGAATTGATTGATCTGAAGCTTGTCACGCGTGAGTGGAACCATAAGCCCGCCGGCCCCCTCAACAATTAGTGGGCGATCCGATTCGGGTAAATCCAGATAGCCTGTATCAACCTCGACCCCGTCAAATTCGGCCGCCCTATGCGGCGATAAAGGCTCGGTCAACACATAACGCTCCGGGAAAAAGCGATCATCGGGCAAACCACTCATTTGCTGCACGGCTTTTGTATCAACAATATCTTCGATTCCCGATTGAATGGGCTTCCAGTAATTGCCCTCTAAGGCCAAAGTCAGCATAGCGCTGGCGACGGTCTTGCCAATGCCTGTATCTGTTCCTGAAATGATAAATCCTTTATGGCTCATTCTTATGCTGCCTCATCTTTTCTGCTCATCTCCAGCGCATCAAGCGCGCTCAAAAATTTGCTGATATCATCGTGGTTCAATTCGCTGCTGAGCGATATGCGCAAACGTGCTGTGCCTTCGGCCACTGTTGGCGGACGGATAGCGCGCACATCAAAGCCTTGGCCCTTGAGTTCATTGGCCGCTTGCAGCGCGGCATCATCCGCCCCCAAAATATAAGGCACTATATGTGTCCCCGGCCCGCCAATCCCATCATGCACGGTCTGACAAATCTGTGCCAATCGCGTGCGGCGGCTATCGCCTTCATCACCGGCTAATATCTCTAATGATTTTTGTACCAACAAAGCTTGCAAAGGCATCGGGGCGGTTGAATAAATAAAAGGACGCGCGGCATTGATCATCATCTCGATCATCTCAGATTCGGCACATATTAGACCGCCAGCCACGCCAATGGCTTTCCCGCATGTATGGAGCGTGATGAGATTTGCGCGCGGCAAACCAGCCGCTAGGCCGCGCCCGCCATCACCGCACACACCGCTTGCATGCGCTTCATCAACAATCAGGACGGCACCATAAGCATCCGTAAGCGCGTAAAGCGCGTCCAGAGGCGCCCGATCACCATCCATGGAATAAAGCGATTCGACAGCCACCCAAATCTGCTGCGCCCCCGCATATTTATCCAAGAGTGTGCGCAGAGCATCCATATCATTATGGGCAAATTTAAAACTCTTGGCTTTGCTGGCTTCAATGCCATCACGCGCACTGGCATGCACCAATTGGTCATAGAGAATCACATCATGGCGATCCGGCAGGCTTGTAAACAAAGCCATATTGGCCTGAAACCCCGTTGCCATATAAAGCGCACGCTCATGCCTGAAATGAGAGGCGGCAAATTCCTCTAGCGCGGCGTGCGCATCCATATGCCCGCGCAGAAGACGCGAGCCTCCGGCGCCGATATCCAGCCCTTGATCCAGAGCATGCATGGCTGCATCACGTAAAAGCGGATGGGCTTTCATCCCGAGATAATCATTGGATGTCAGATCAAGGCCCGCAGGCAGTGTAAGGGATCGGTAACGATGTTTATCTTTAAGCTGCTGTAGCTTTTTTGTCAGCGTCTTCATTCTCTTTATAAGGAGCGCGCGGCTTCATGCCGAGCTCGCCTAACAATTCATAATCAAAATCCTCTTCAGGATTCGGCGTTGTTAAAAGCTTATCGCCTGTAAAGATAGCATTTGCCCCCGCCATAAAGGCCAGTGCCTGTGCTTCTTTTGAAATTTCCAAACGGCCTGCTGATAGGCGCACCATGGCCTTTGGCATCAAAATACGTGCCACAGCAATACATCTGATCCATTCAAAAATCTCCAGGCGCTTTTGATTCTCCAATGGCGTCCCTTTTACCGGGACGAGCATATTAATCGGTACGGATTCGGGCTGCGGATCGAGATTGCTCAGCGTATGCAACAGGCTAATGCGATCTTTTTCGCTTTCACCCAAGCCCAAAATACCGCCACAACATGCCGAGATACCCGCCTTGGCGACATTCTTTAATGTATCAAGGCGATCGTCATAAGTGCGGGTTGTAATAATTTTATCGTAGAACTCTCTGGACGTATCCAAGTTGTGGTTATAGGCAGTCAGGCCGGCATCTTTGAGGCGTTTGGCCTGATCTTCATTGAGCATACCAAGCGTCACACAGGCCTCCATGCCCATATCCGAGACACCCTTGACCATATCGCAGACGCGATCAAAAGCTTTGCCATCCAAGACACGCGGCCAGGCCGCGCCCATGCAAAAACGCGTGGAGCCGGCTTCTTTGGCCTTGCGTGCTTGATCCAAAACCTCATCGGTTTTCATCAAAATCTCTTTATCCAGATCGGCATTGTTATGGATGGACTGGCTGCAATATTTGCAGTCTTCCAGACATCCGCCCGTCTTAATCGAGAGCAATGTACACATTTGCATTTCGTGATGATTGTGGTGATCACGGTGAACGCCTGCTGCCTCGTATACAAGGTCCAACAAAGGGCGGTGATATAACTCAGTTACTTGTTCTAAATTCATAATGGCATTATTTAAACCATTCATAGGCTCAAGACCAGCCTAAATCGAAATTTTACCACTCAGGTGCTGGGGAATGATCCAAAGCAGGCGTAGTTAAAGCCTGTTTTAGCATCGCCACATCATCCCAACGCATAATCGTATAGATATCTGTTTGATGATCCATATCACGCGACATCACACGCTCACTATATGATGACGGTTGTAATTTCAAATACCACTCCTTCGCACGGCGATTATCGGATTGAACAACGCCACCAATATCTTTGATGCCTTTTTCAATTGCCACATCACAAGTTTTAGAAAGCAGAGATTTTGCAACGCCATAGCCCTGATAGTTACTCAGAACATTTAACTCACCAATAACATGGTTAAACGGCAAACGATCAATCGCCTTGGCAAGCACACAAAACCCGATAATACGCCCATTCAATTCAGCGACCAATGTGGCGGAATCAGAGCTCTTTTCGGGAGAAAATCTACCCCTAGCAAACGCTTTTTCTTTTTCTAAAAATTCGTGTTTTTCTTGAGGAGTTTTACCCATCAAATCTGGGTAAATCATATGCCATGCCCAAAGCTGTATCTCGGCAATGGATTGCTCATCACCATATGTTGCTTCTCTGATATTTAGATCATTCATTGCCATAAGCCGAACCATAGCGAGTGCAATAAAAAGGCGCAATAAAAATATGTAAAAGATTGTGTAGCAAGATATAAAAAAACGGATCACCTTAAAAGAGGAAAAGGTGATCCGAATATCAGTTTTCGATCATGCATTATAAACAATGCAAAGGAGAAAAGAATTGTTACGCGAGTAAAGAATTGCAAATGCCTGCAAATCAACCTGTCAGAGCGCGGCGCACCACATCAACATCCTGTGCGATTTGTGCATCCTCTTCGATCAGCTCCTCAACCTTGCGCACAGCATGCATCACAGTCGTGTGATCACGGCCACCGAATTTGCGGCCAATCTCCGGCAAGCTGCGGGCTGTCAAAACTTTGGCGAGATACATCGCCACCTGACGCGGACGGGCCACGTTACGGGCGCGGCGCGCTGAATGCATATCTGAGAGGCGGAGGTTATAATGCTCAGCCACTTTGCGCTGGATTTCATCGATCGTGATACGACGATCATGAGAGCGCAACAAATCTTGCAGCACTTCTTGTGTTGTCTCAAGCGTGATCTCCGCGCCAGACACATCGGCATGAGCCACGATGCGGTTCAAAGCACCTTCAAGTTCACGGATGTTTGATGTCACCTTCAATGCCAAGAATTCAAGGACACTATCCGGTGCGTTGGCACCAAGCTGCTCACGTTTGGATTGCAAAATACCAAGGCGCAGATCATAGGTTGTCGGGTGAATATCAGCCACCAAACCCCATGCGAGACGTGAACGCAAACGCTCATCCAGGCCACTCAAATCTGATGGTGCCTTATCGGCGGAGATAATGATTTGCTTGTTCTGATCAACAAGCGCGTTGAATGTGTGGAAAAATTCTTCTTGCGTTGATTCTTTACCGGCGATGAACTGGATATCATCAATCATCAAGACATCAACAGAGCGGAAGCACTCTTTGAAATTCATGGTTTCATTGGCGCGCAATGCCTTCACAAATTGGTACATAAATTTCTCAGCCGAGAGATACATCACGGTCTTTTCCGGAGAGTTCTCTTGAATAGCATGGGCAATGGCATGCATCAGATGCGTTTTACCAAGACCTACACCGCCATAAAGGAAGAGCGGGTTGAATGGAACACCTTCGCTTTCAACAACACGGCGCGCAGCGGCATGCGCCAGTGCATTTGGTTTGCCTACGACAAAACTATCGAATGTAAAACGCGCATCCAAGGGAGAGGAAATTTCTGCAACCTCATTCTTGCGGTTTTCATTGGCTTCTTTAATTTTCGCTTCACTAATTTTTGCCGGCGGCTCGATATCATCGAGAATAGCATTCTGTACGACAACAATCTGGAGCTTCTTCACATCTTCAGAGGCTTCTGAACACATGCCCAAAATACGCTCTGCATAATGTGTTTGGATCCAATCACGCATAAAACGAGTAGGGACAGACACTTCCATCGTACCATGGTAAAATGCCTGCAAAGTCAAAGGCTTAAGCCATGAGCGGAAAATGGCCTCACCAAACTCTTTACGCATATCCTGGTGAACTTTTTTCCAGATTTTCTTAATTTCGGCCGTTGGCTCCAAAGAAATATCTTGCAAATCAGACTGCACACCACGTTCTGACAATTTTGTGTTGTCTTGTTCTGTTTCTTGGCCTTGTTGTGCAGGATTTCCCCCGATTTGTGTCATTCTTCTCACTCCATCAATTTAAAAAGTTAAACGCTACTAAATCACTCGATCTACTCAATACAATCCCTCAACACCAGACACAAAAACAGGGTTTACGAACTCACGGAATTCGTATTCAGGGTCTTTCGTCTCGTTGTTATGATCTTGGGCATAAAACACAGTTTTAAATCGATCTGCAAGACCTTTTTTGAACTATGTTCCCCTCTACCATCTATACCCTCGTGAAAGCCGGAAATCGGCCTTCTTCAAGCGATTCACCATTATTTTCACATGGTGTTTTCTTGTTTCTTTGTTGCTTGCGATAAGGACAACCCTACACCAAAAAAAATCACCATGGCAATGAGAATAAATCATGAACATTGAAAAAAGAAATAATCGTTCAAACTTTATTTTCTGCAGCAAAATAATACCAAAGAAGGGGCTCTTTAGTACTTAGGAAAAAAATTTCAAAAATGTTAGTTTTAACGAGTGCCGGTTAAGCACTCTTTGTCGTGAGCGTTATTTCAACGCTTTGATTCTCGCTGATAAACGAGACATTGTGCGGGCTGCTGTATTTTTGTGCAGGATCCCTTTTGACACACCTCTGTAGAGTTCAGGCTGAACTTTTTGCAAAGCACTTTGTGCTTCTTTTTGTGAACCAGTTGAAATTGCTTCTTCAACTTTTTTCAAAAATGTACGCATACGGCTGCGACGTGCTTTGTTAACACCGGCGCGCGCCTCATTGCGGCGAATTCTTTTCTTTGCGGAAGCATGGTTTGCCATGTTTTTCTATCCTTCTTTTCTCATCTTTTTGCTTCTGGGCTAAGCCCCATCAAAAGCAGTTATCTTTATCGAATTTCAATGATCGAAGAGTAATACGTTGGATCACCCTTTGCTGTCAAGCATTTCCTAAAGTTTTTTTAAAAAATAATGGCTTAGCTTTTCGCTCTTTTTTTACATTGCCGGACTTAACATAAAGCGCGCAATTTCATTTTCCTCAATGCTTTCAAAGGATAAAGATAAAAGCTCATTATTTCGGATAAAGAGAACACCGTCTTGAGGCGAATCGATTCGCTTCCATCCGAATTGGGTTAAAACCGATTCGTAATATTCAACAACGCCCGCACGGGAAGCAGAAACAAGCACGGCACGCACCTCAATAATACGTCCCTCCGGTTTATCAAAGCTTAGAGATTGTTCGCTCAGCTCTTCCAAACCGGGGGCTAGAGGCACATCTTGCATCCCTTGCATAAAACGAATAGAGGACGCTTTTTCCTGGGCGTGATCCTGTGCCTGATTGCCTTGAGCCAAAGCGGGTATATAGGCTGTCATCCCCATCCCGCCCAGAGCCAAACCAAAACATAGTGCTGTGATGAAATGCCGCATTTAAATTTCTTCTCCTCAGTCTTTATCTCTGACAGTGTGCACAAAAAAAGCTCGACCGACCAGATTGGACAATCCGTTTAATCACAATATCCTTTTGATGGCAATTCTGGCACATCTCGCCTTCGCGGTCATACACCTTGAAGGCATGTTGAAAATATCCGAGTGATCCATCGGTTTTTGTGTAATCACGCAGCGTGCTTCCGCCTGAATCTATAGCGCGCAGCAGCACATCACGAATATGAGGGACAAGGACCTCCAGCCGGTCTCTTGAAATACGCCCCGCGGCTCTGTTGGGATGAATGCCGCTTTGGTATAACGCTTCACAGACATATATATTCCCTAGTCCCGCGACAATGCGTTGATCCAGCAATGCAATCTTGATGGGGGTCTTTTTACCTCGCAGGGCATGATAAAGGTAATCGGCATAAAAGTGATTGCCGAGTGGCTCTGGCCCCATCTTGATAAAATGGCGACAGGTCTCGGCCTTATCGCTCGAGACAATATCCCAAAACCCGAACCGGCGCGGATCATGGTAAATCATACGCTGACCATTCTCCATGATGACCTCAATATGGTCATGCTTTTTTATCGTATAATCCTCATCCGCCTGCACCAGCTTAATAGCGCCCGACATGCCCAAATGAATAATCAGGGTATCGGCACGGTCGGTTTCAATCAGAATGTATTTTCCACGGCGCTCCGTAGAGCGAATAACTGCCCCCTCAAGGCGCGATGGCAAGTCTTTGGGGATAGGGTAGCGAATATCCGGGCGATACAGCCGCACAGCCTTTACGCGCGCACCGGATAAAACCGGATCAATGCCGCGGCGTACAGTTTCCACTTCGGGTAATTCAGGCATATTCACTCCCAAGGATTATATGATCGCACATATATATATGAACTATAAGCCGCGCTGGACGAATTACCAGCCCATAACTCAGATCGGAGAAAAGACCCTAAAGAGAAGATCAGCCGGTCTAAATAAATAGACCGACTGAAAAGTTTACGTGTGTGGGGATTCAAGAAAACACTGAATGGTTTGTTTCAATCAATGTCTCTTGAGTATGGTTATACCGATTTAGGTATATTATGTCAAGTATAATATGTAAAAATATTATTACTGATCATAATTTATATATTTTTAATGGACATCGCGCATAATTAACGTCAAAATGAAGTGTAAAAAATACAAGGACAAAATATATTATGCCAACCGTTGATCAAATTCGTGCCGCACGCGGCCTTATAAATTGGAGCCAATCTGAACTGGCAAACCGTGCGGGATTATCCCAGGCCGGTATTGCCCGCATTGAAAACGGTACAAGCCGCCCGAATACCAGCACATTGGATAAAATTCAGCGGGCCTTCGATGAATCCGGTATTGAATTTATCGGCATGGAAGGCGTGCGTAAGCGCCGCGATGAAATTCTGATCCTTGAGGGGCCGGACGGCCTCAGAGAGCTGATCAATGATCTTTATAATACCTGCCAGAGCGCCCATGATCATGGGGAAAACGTGGATGGCTTTGTCTATCTATATAATGCCAATCCCGAGAACTGGCACAAATGGTTGGGTAAGGAATGGTGGGACATGCATGCCGCGCGCATGACTAAAATTGGCCCTGACATTCAGCGCATCATGGTTTCGGATGAAAACACCTATGTCATCAGCAGCAGCTTCTCCAAGCACAAAGCCCTGCCGGGTGAGCTTTTTAACGATCAATCCATCTACGCCTATGGCGATAAGTTGGTCTTTGTCACCTTCAGCGAGACCGAAGTCTCGGTTAAAATTCTAAAGAACAAGCAATTCTGCGATGGGTTTCGCGTTCTCTTCGATATTGCATGGGAACAAATGGCAAAGCCTGTAATGACGAGCTAAGCGTCCTTAGCCCGGCTCAAAGCCTGCCCTGAAGCTGGCAACAAAATCATTGAACTCTTCTTCGCTGATCAGGCTGGACGCATGAGGATTATGGCCGGCAACACGGGTCATATCACGTGCGGCAATCCCTTTGATTGTGTTAAACACAGCCCGCAAATCTTGTGTGGTGATTTTGGCTGCGTAATCATCGCTGAGCTGAAGTTCAACCACATCACCCAGTGCCTCTTCATGCACAATCGCCGTATTATCCAAAAGCGCATCGTCACCGCCCGGCTTAATTACATTTTTAAAATGAATGGAAACCGCCACGCCATTGCCATGGAAAGCGTGCGCACCTTCCGGGAACGCCACCAATCCAATTTGGCCGGGCTTGAATTTTGCCTGATATGTCGGGGATTTCACCTCACCATAGGCCGTTGGGATTTGCCCATCTTCGCCCGGCTCAACGCTTGTAATATCAATATCGGACCATGAAAATGTTACGCCCTGATCCTGTTCGGCCACACCCTCTTGCCAGAGCGGCATCACCACCACAACACGGAAACCCGCCATCTGGTCGCCTTCTGCATTGGGGTGCACATGCAAAGCCTGCTGGTCTCTGCGGCTCAAGCCCATAGAATGCACACTAGCCGAGAGTGTACCGCATTGCATAAAAGCCTCGGTATCATTAAAGAACATCTCGCCTGCAATAGGGTCTCTATCCATGACATCAATGATAAATTTGGCACCATCTTCTGCGCTTGTCGATGGGTGGAAATCCTCATCCGCAAGGGATGCTTCGTATAAATCCGCAACATCCATTGTAATTTTGGTTGATTGCTGGGGGTCGGACATTTCGGCAATAAGAAACGCCTGCGGACCAGAGAGACTCTGGGCAGGAGCAGAATTACTATTCGCAACACCAGCCGGCAGGCTTGTATGGCTTATATCCTCTGTCATAACTTCTGTTTTTCTAGCAGTTGCACTCATTTCCAACACTCATTTTTATATGGAAACTATAATCCCATAAAACACATTGTAGCGCAAGAAAAAAAGCCTTAAATGCATAAATTATGCTTTTTCAGCAAAATCAGCAAAAACCCCCGCCAAAATAGCGGGGGTTTTCATAAAAATCAAGGTATTAGTCGGTGCGCAAAGGCTGGCTTACATCATGCCGCCCATGCCGCCCATACCACCCATGCCGCCCATATCCGGCATGCCTGCACCATCTTTGTTATCATTTGGTGCATCGGTAATGATAGCTTCTGTTGTGATCAACAGACCGGCAACGGATGACGCATCCTGAAGCGCTGTACGGACAACCTTCACCGGATCGATGATTCCGGCCTTCACAAGGTTTGTGTACTCGCCTTTTTGTGCATCGTAACCGTAGTCAGTATCTTTTTGATCCAAAAGCTTACCAACAACAACCGAACCTTCATCACCGGCATTTTCAACAATCTGGCGAATAGGTGCCTGAAGCGCACGTTTGATGATTTCAACACCAACGGTCTGGTCATCATTCTCGCCTTCAAGCTTGGCTAGTGTTTTGGATGCGTAAAGAAGGGCTGTACCGCCACCGGCGATAATACCTTCTTCAACAGCAGCACGCGTTGCATGCATTGCATCATCAACACGGTCTTTGCGCTCTTTCACTTCCACTTCTGTGGCACCGCCAACACGGATAACCGCAACACCGCCAGCCAATTTAGCAAGGCGCTCTTGCAATTTCTCACGGTCGTAATCAGATGATGTGCTCTCAATCTGTGCGCGGATTTGTGAACAACGGGACTCAATGTCCTTCTTCTTACCGGCGCCATCAACGATTGTTGTATCATCCTTCGTGATGTTCACTTTCTTGGCTGTACCAAGCATATCAAGAGATACATTCTCAAGCTTGATGCCAAGATCTTCTGAGATCACCTGACCACCCGTCAAGATCGCCATGTCTTCCAACATTGCCTTACGACGGTCACCAAAACCAGGCGCTTTCACAGCCGCGATTTTCAAACCACCGCGAAGCTTGTTCACAACCAATGTTGCCAGGGCTTCACCTTCAACATCTTCGGCTACGATCAACAATGGGCGACCTGATTGCACAACCGCTTCCAAGATAGGAAGAAGGGCCTGCAAGTTAGACAACTTACCCTCATTCAACAGAATGTATGGGTTTTCCATGTTGCAAACCATCTTGTCTGCATCTGTGATGAAGTAAGGGGATAGGTAACCGCGGTCGAACTGCATACCTTCCACTGTTTCCAATTCATTGTGCAATGATTTGGCTTCTTCCACTGTGATAACACCTTCGTTACCAACTTTGTCCATCGCTTCGGCCAACAACTCACCAATTTCAGAATCGCCATTGGCAGAAATTGTACCAACCTGCTTGATCTCATCATTGCCTTTAACTTTCTTGGCACGCTTTTCAAGATCCGCAATCACTGTCGTAACAGCCAGATCAATACCACGCTTAAGATCCATAGGGTTACGGCCAGCGGACACAGCCTTCAGGCCTTCACGCGCAATCGCTTGTGCGAGAACTGTTGCTGTTGTTGTACCATCACCGGCCTGATCATTGGCTTTGGAGGCTACTTCACGGATCAATTGTGCGCCAAGATTCTGGCGTGGGTTTGTCAATTCAATCTCTTTTGCAACGCTCACACCATCTTTTGTTGTACGGGGTGCGCCGAAAGATTTCTGGATCACAACATTACGGCCTTTCGGACCCAATGTTACTTTTACGGCATTTGCAATAATGTCGACACCTTTCAAAATGTCTTCACGGGCTTCTTCATGGAAGCGAACATCTTTTCCACTCATATCTATACTCCTTTTTGTATATGTGAATTGTGAATAGTTAAATTATTAAGCAACGATTCCGATAATGTCGGATTCCTTCATCACCATAAGCTCTTCGCCATCAATCGTGACTTCTGTCCCGGCCCACTTAGAAAAGATAACTTTGTCGCCAGCTTTTACTTCGAGGGGGCGCACATCGCCGTTATCATTCAGATGACCGGAACCAACCGCGATGATTTCGCCTTCCATCGGCTTTTCTTTCGCTGTGTCGGGAATAATGATTCCACCGGCTGTTTTTTCATCATTGCTGGCCTGACGGACCAAAACACGATCATGTAGAGGACGGAAATTAACTTTTCCCATTGCTTTTACTCCTTATAAGCTGTTGTTTTACTTACAGTTTTTGTTAATTTTTAGCACTCATTACAAGTGAGTGCCAGTAATGTATGCGCCCTGCGCTAAAAAATCAAGATTATTTCATTCCAAATTTTAAATTTACCGCTGATATTTGCTATAATGGAATTATACAGCCCTTAGAAACTGGGCGCTGTGCATGGTAACAGGACAATTTAAGGAGGCACAAGAAATGGCCGATTTAGACATCCAGCTGAAAAATTATCGCCTGACAACGGCGAATATTTTCTATCACCTGCCGGACTTCGATAAGCTCCTGCAGGAATATGTCTGGCAAGATTATGACTTGCCGCCCTGCTTTCCCCGACTGGAAAAGTTTTTGCATTTCTGGGAAAACGAAATTGAAGGCCGCATACATTCCGTGCGTGTGGGACATAAGGATATTATCACCCCCGGCGAAGCTGGTTTCGTAGATTTTGAAGGGCTATTGCATTAACGCCCAAGCGAGACAAGTGCAAGGAGGCGTCCCTCAGGATCGTCAGGATCAGGCGTATTATCCGGATCTATATCCGGCTGAGAATCAAGCTCCATCATCATCGCCGGATCCACGGCATAAAAATTGGCAGACCCATAACGATCCAGAGCATTTTCCATCGTCATAATATTGACGCCTTGGCCCGATCCGCTGGAATGGGCAAACATCAATGTTCCATCCTCACGTTCAAAGGTAAAGCCAACATGATCCATGTTGTGACGGATGTCCTGGCCATCGGCACGGCCGCGATCCCAGCCGCGATCACCCGTATCGAGCCCAATAATCATCCCGCCGCGCAAACTTGCCTCAAACGCTTCACGGCCAATCAAAGAGCTATCCAGTACGAATCCTGTTTGATCAAAAATATGCGCCACTTGCCCGTGCGAATGGGTAACGCTTAAGCCACGAAACGTATTATCCGGACACGCAAATCCGAAGGCTTCAGCAACGAAGCCGCTGCAATCAATGCCGCCGCTTGAAATATCCTTGGAGCCGAAATCATATTCAACATTACCTGCATATGTCTCGGCAAAATTGCGCAAAGCCATATTCAATGTCTCACGGCTGACCACATCCACATAATCGGGGTGGGTTAAAAATGATTGGCCATCCAGAGATCGAATATCTGATAAACGCGTTCCCGGATCGATATCATCTCCGAAGTCGCGCTGAAATCTCTGAGAAAAATCAGCATATCCTTCCGGATCACGCCCCTGAAGAAGTGCCAAAAAGGCGATAAGTGTCATTTGACCAAAGTCATTATGTGCGGATTGAAGACTGTCCCTGAAATTATCATTTTGCATCAAAGCGGCGATGTAGGATGATATGTCTGAGCTTATTTCACGGCGTTGTATATCACGCATGGCCATGCCTGTTATCTCATCAAAACCACCACTATTGAAAATATCCGCGGGAAGCCTGTCCGTCGTCTCCGGATCATCGATACTGCTTTCCACCATAATTACACCCTAAATATTTGTTATTCTTATATAATTTTTCTTTCAAGCAAATTATACGGGTAAAAAGTTAACATTTCGCTAAAAGCCTTACTGAGAGGGGGATACAGGCCGCTAACCATCCGGATTTTGAGCCAATGTGACTTTCAATCCATCCAGATCCTCATCGAGGATGATTTGGCACGACAAGCGGGAATTATCTTGTATATCAAAGGCTTCATCGAGCATTTCTTCTTCTTCCTCGTGCATAGCGGCAATTTTAGAGAGCCACTCCCCATCGACATAAACATGGCAGGTCGCACAGGCACATGCCCCGCCGCATTCCGCCTTGATCGGCAAGCCATAATCGCGGATCACCTCCATCAGGCGCCAGCCCTCCGGCGCTTCCAATTTATGCTCCTTGCCTTCTAAATCTGTGACATAGACAAACATTTAATCCACCCGCCCTTTTGGCTTATCCGGCTTGCCGTAAACCATTTCATAAATTCCATGCGCCATCGCAACACTGACAATCATGGTGATACTCAAATCCGCCACCGCCTGAATAACAACCATCACCCCCTGATAGAGAATGACAGGATCATCCGATGTGTGTCCTGTAATACCGGCAAAAAACTCATGCACCAAAATCAGCGCCACAGCCACCGGTATCTGGCATATCAACCACGCACCGATCATGAAGAAGGACGCGCTAAGCCCGCCCAGCGTATGAAAATATTCCCGAAAGCGAATGCCCAGAGTCGGCAAAATATAAAGCCAGATCGCACGAAATCCCCAAATAGTTCCAAACAGAATTAACGCAGATATAAACACAGATGTCAGCGATGGTTCGGGCGGCTCTTCCAATGTCGCGGCTTGCTCGCTCATCTGCATGTAAAACCAGGCAACGACGAATAACAACATCTGGAAAATCACATACAGCAATGTCCCCGCCAGCACATCGCTATCCCCTTTTTTGAAACCGGGCGGCAAAGATCCCTTATCAGAGCCGCAGAACTTATGCTTCAGCAGCATACATACCAGCCAACCATCCAGGAAAAAGCTCGGCAGCAAGATCAAGCCTTGGCGTAAAAAATTTTCTTCCAGCGAAAAACCAAGAATAATTGCAAGCGCAATCACTTTCGCCAAAAGCGGTACCAGCGCGAGATTGAGCAGAGCAAAACGGTTTGTCCATACATACTCATAGCCCTTACCGGCCGCCGCTATAATGTCAAATCCGCGCATTTTCACTCTCTTTACCTATCGACACAGAGTAAACTAGGAACTATTTTGAATATTGTCCAGCGAAAGCGGGCATCAAAAAAACAAGTAATACGCATTCATATGGTTCAACTTAAACAAACATCCCAAGCCCCCGTCCTGATATGGCTCCTCTTTTGTTGCGCCATGGTGTTTTGTATGATTGTGATTGGCGCAATTACCCGCCTAACCGAATCCGGCCTATCCATGGTGGAATGGCGCCCGCTGATTGGCACGTTGCCACCCCTCTCCCAAGAAGAATGGGAACGCGTCTTTGCCATTTACCAACAAACACCGGAATACCAGCAAAAGAATTTCTGGATGGGGTTATCCGACTTCAAGACCATTTTCTTCTGGGAATGGTTTCATCGCCTCTGGGGCCGCCTGATTGGTGTTGCCTTTGCCGTGCCTCTTATCTTCTTTGCCATTTGGCGCATGATCCCAAAAGGCCAAGCATGGAAATATATTGCCATGCTCTTCCTTGGCGGTGCACAAGGTGTTATGGGATGGTATATGGTCGAAAGCGGTCTTGTTGATATCCCCGCCGTCAGCCATTATCGCCTCGCGGCCCATCTCTCTCTGGCCTTCCTGATTTTGTGCCTGCTCTTCTGGCTGGCGCTTGACCTTATCAAGCTCAAGGATCACAGCCACCACAAGGGGCTCTTTGCCCATGCAATCATCGCTCTCATATCACTCTGTGCGACTATCTTTTGGGGGGCCTATGTAGCCGGCCTAGATGCCGGCCTGATCTATAATGAATATCCATTAATGGGCGGATCATTCTTCCCCGCGCGCGAGATGATCCTCGAGCCATATTGGATAAATTTCCTTGAAACCCATGCGGGCGTGCAATTCACCCATCGCTGGCTTGCGGCTTTCTCATTAGTGATTATTCTGGGCTTTTCCGTCCATGCTGCTCTGCGCGGTGTGAACTGCAACGGCTTTCATGCGCTTGGCTTTATGGTGATTGTTCAATTTGGACTGGGTATTGCGACACTGCTAAGCGCGGTTTGGCTACCGCTCGGTGTTCTCCACCAAGCCGGCGCAGCGATATTGCTGCTATTAATGACTTATACGTTAAAAGTGACCTGGCCACGCTAAAGGTTAAACGTTAAGCAGGCGCTCCAACTGAAGGCTCTTCACTTGGCTCACTAGACCTAGAAACAAGTGGCCGGTTCGGTTTTGCCTTTGCCTCATTATATGTCTTGGTAATAGCCCTAACTTCATCACGGATCTTATCAAAAAGCGGATCACTTAATTCTAGCTGCTCTGACGTAACCAGCTCTCCTAAAACATCCACGATATTGGCGCGTGCTTGCTCGTCCAGACCCTCAAAATGTTTAGCTGATGTGTTACGCCAGAATACACGCGACAGAAGGGGTATTTGATATTTTTCACCAATCTCTTTGTACGCGTTGGTATCATGAAACGATCCTTTGAAAATCACCCCTTCTTCGGCATCCACAAGAACCACAGATGTATCATTCGGCAAAATATCTTTGGTAGGCGAAATATAAACCACGCGGTTATCACCAATCGGCAAAACCACTGGCTCTGTTGGGGCATCATAAGGCCCGATGCTTTTTTCAAAAAAATCGGCTTGCGTATTTGCGCTCCAGTTTTTGAAAAACCCGGATTGCATGACTTTTTCGGTATAGGCCATTCTGTCCTCATAGGACTCGGCAACAAAACTGGCGACGACAACTCTCACCTGAACACGTTCGGATAGTTCTGAAAAAAATGCCTCATCATCAATAATATCTCGAATGAATGTTTTGGCACTATTATCCAGCGTATAGCGGTGCGCCAAAATACTGGTGTAAAGCGATCCAATATGGAGATCAATATCGGTTTTATTCTCTAACCATTGTGATTTTATAATATGCCTTACCAAATCCGGATAGACATCGGGATGGGCTTTTCGGATTAATTTTCTAACAACCTCACCCCTGTTGTAATCTTCGTTATTCTCGCTTTCAACGAACTGGTCAAACAAAGCCGTCAAGACATCTTTGTTTGTTACGCTGTAATCATGAAGCCCCAGATCATCGACAACAACAAAAGCCACAGCTATCCTAAGCGCCCCCTCATCGGTATGGTCGATCGTGTTAATATCGTAATTTTTTAAATCCGTATTTGATATATTGGCGCTCATCCGGCTCTCCTCATATTACACTATTACTTTGATCCGTCACCTTATACATGAATAAAAGAATAAGGCTAGTATCTGGCAGTAATTTACATAATTATTTAAACTTTGTCAATAAAACCAATCCATTAACTTCTAGCTATTATCAAGTAACTCTATGCTGCATCCAATATTTGTGCTGCCGGCAAATCACGCGTTACATCATTGCTCGGCATGAATTTCTTGTCTTTGTTACCCAAGGCCTTTTGAGCTTGCTCTTTCTCTTCGGCCAGTTTTGCCGCAAAACCCTGACTGATATTCAGCTCTCCTCTTTGTTGCCTCTCGATGAGATCATCCAGGGCATCATTCACAGCAACCAATTCCGTTGGGGACAGGGTGTTAAACTTGGTTGCCGGCCTGTTAAACAAGCCTGCAATTTTCTTCGATCCGGGTGTTGATCTGTCATCACGCGCTTGACGGGCACCATATGCTGACGAATGAAATGTGACACCAGCCTGCGAATCCACACTGACGGCAATCGGTGTATTCGGGTACGGCGCGTCGGCGTTGGGAATAAGGTAAATCAGATGATCCACGCTCATGGGAATAATTGTTGGTTGTTCGGTAACATCACTTCTGAGCAAACAATTCTCGACAAAAGCATTCTTGCCAATGTTATTAAGACGCTGGAAATAATCGGATTGCATAACCTGCTTTGCAAAAATAATCCGCTCCTTGCCGTCCAGATTGCGCACCGCGTTGTTTATAATATCCATTTTCAAAATATCAGGCATATCCTTTTTAAAGGTCTCATGCTCTATGATGGCCTGTGCAAGCCCAAGGGAGTCACCTTTGGCATTTACAATGCTGTAGCTTGTACCAATGATGTTCTGTAGGCCTGTGCCAATCTCTTTTTTCGCGGTTTTTCCTGCCTTTGCATAATGCGCTTTAACAACGCTCAAAAATGCATCAACGCTGATGTTTTCCGAAGCAGCCTTCAGCAAATTAAAGCCGGCAAGAATATTGTAAAAATTATCGTTCAAATCGATTTGTTCAACAAATAGAGCTTGATAACGCTTGAATGTTCTGATGTCATCCAAAGATCCGGCTGGTGCTTCCTCGGACAGGATCGCACAAAAATCCTCGAGATTTTCTGCCTGTATATCGCTAAGATCTTCTTTTTTTCTTAGCTGGCCTGCGTATAAAGCACCGATATTTTCGTTTTCATTCTCTTGCATGACATTATCCTTTTAAAAATCATTTATGCGAGATGCCTTGCCCGGCTACTCCGAAACTAAAGGGGTTTTACATAAGCAGGTATTTTTTGTCAATAAAAAAATGCTTTTTTGTTATTTTTTATGATTTTGGAAAAGTTGGTTGCGTCTTTGTATGTGCTTTTATGTGCTTTGCGCGCGCTTTTTAATCATCTCGATGACACGCGCCGCGTAAATCAGCTCTGCCGTTTTGAACCCCACGTAATCAACGACTTGATGGACATACTCAATATTCAATGCGCCCTTTTGAACGGAAATATCGTTGATATTCTTGAGAATATTCAGCAGCTCTATACGCCGTGCCTCGGCTTGACGCTCCAGCTTTTCCCGAAATTCAAAATCAGGCGCGCCTGACGCATCATAATCCATCAAAGCCGGGCCAAAGATAAACAAAGCCGCCTCAAAATAATCCTGTCTGAAATGATTCCGGCCGCTTTGATTGCCAATGATGAACAAACGCTCCACGGCCTCACGGAAGGCGTGTAAATGCTCGGAAAAAATGGCTGGCGCCTCTTCATTATGCTGCTCATCAAGCGTTTGAAGCGCATCGTTTTGCATTTGGCTGTTTGTGGGGTCGTGTTGATCCATAGAGAATAATATGTGGTTATTCGTGCCCAAGAGCAAGTATCACGCTCAAAGAAAGTTTATGGCGGGGTGATTGTTTGCTCATGCGCAATCTCTGGGCTTTGCGTCTCTGTAGCCACAGGCTCTAACTCTCTTACGGCCCCGTATACAGAAAGATCCAAACCCCGCTCCGGATTGGTCGCAGCATTGATGTTATCCGTGACATCCAATACAGCCACGCCGCCGCCATCCCCTTCATCCAGATAAAGTGCAACATAGCTGCGCCCGTTAATGTTCTGCACCAACAGCTCATCCTCTTCAGGCCTAAAAGCGGCACGCAAAGCGGCAATATCCTCATTTTGATGATCCGTTACCACCACCACATCGCCGGAACGCTCCAAAGCATCATGCAAAGGCGTGCGATCATGCTCTACATGATGACGGGCCCATAATTCATCGCGCAGGCGTTCATTGCGATCCTGAACGGCATCAACAAAGGCTTGAGAGACCGGTAAAGACGATGTCAGGCGCAAACGCCCATCGCCACCCAAAACATTCACACTATCCTGCGGCAGACCTTGCAAAAGGCCAGTCGCGGCATAATCATCAGGCAATTCCAGAACCACAACCTCTTGATGGCCGCGGCCGAAGACAAGATAATTCACCCCATCTTGCCGGGTAATCATAAATTCGCGCCATCCCATAGAATTCTCGGCACTTTCCGTCAATTGACGATACTGCAAGCTGAGCGCATCAAGCCGCGCCGGATCATCCAGCACATCAACATCAAGTGCCGCAAAGCGATCCAGAATACCCAAACGGCCCAACACATCGGCAGCCACATCACGCTGGGCATCCACCGACAAATTCGGTGGGTTGAACACTTCCGCCAATGGCCTGTCTTGACGCGCCGGCAATTCACGGTTGAGATAATCCCCGCTCGCTCTGTAATAAAGCGCATTCAAACTTTGCTCGATCCCACCAGCATGGCCAAATGAATAATAACCAAGCGAGGTATCATCCCCGCCAACACCGCCGGTCGCATAAAAATTAAACACATCAAAACCGCGCAATTCCAGATACAGCTCATCACGCGCCTCAAATGACATAGGCGTGCCATAGGTCTCCGTATAGCGATCATACACATCGCGCATTGTCTCACCGGCATCATTGGTCTCATCAAGCGTATAGGGCACCATAATGCCGGTCGTGACATCTACATCCACCAGATAGGTAACGCCATCCGCGCCCTCCATAACCAGCGGGCCACCAATATAAGAGCGCCCGCTATAGGCCTCTAACAGCTCCTGTCTTTCAACACCCAATGTCTCGAGAACAACATCCGGCACCTCAAAGCTTGCCGGCTGATAGCGCGAATACTGGCGCACAGAGCTATTATCCATGCCGCCATACTCCGCAATAAAGCTGCTCGGCATCAACCGCTCTTGAAACCCTGCCAAATCAAGCCCATCGCGCCCTGTAACAGTAATGAGATGCACCAAGTCATCCTTGCGGCTGGCAAAAGATGGCAGGCTCAAAAGCGCATTCAACTCCGCAAAGGCCGGATCCGTGCCCAGCGCATAATCCAGATAATGTGCCACCAGTTCATCCGCATCTGTGCCCTGACCCGCGGCCAGAGCCTCGGCAGCCTGGTCATAAACACGTAAAACGGCATCATAGAGTTCTTGGGATGCCAAATCCTCATAGGATGTCGGCGCCGCGCCATCGCTCTCCCCCATCAACTGTGAGAGGCTGACACCTGTAAAGATGACGCTCCAGCCACTCATATTGCTTTCAAAGCCAGGATTATCACTTTGACCCACCATTTCTAACAGACGGCGCTCCCCCATACGCATCTCATGGAAACGGAATGGATTATCTCCAATCTGGCTATGATTGCCCATGGCTTCGGCAAGCGCAGACACATCAAAATCAAGTCCCAAGCTATTCTCACCCGCGAGGTTGATCAACAACCATGCCATCATGCGTTCATCGTCACTGATCTGATTATCACGCACAATCTGACCATCGATATGGATATGCTCGCGCAGGCGCTCAAGCTCGGCTTCGATCACGCGGGAATGCTCACGATCCTGATCCGGATCGGTGTAGAGCTCCGCCTCGATCAAAGGCTCCAACATCGTATAAAATTCATCAAACCCTTCCGTCCCGCGCAAGGCTTCAACGCGCTCGGGGGTCAGGAAATTGTCATTGCCGCGCTCCGGATCGATACCGGCCTCATCCAAAAATTCAGAGGCGGCGCGGTGAATGGCCACAAGAGTTGCCGGCGGCACCTGCAAACCTGCCTCTAATTGGTCTTCTGGAAGATCTTCAATCTCAGCGGTGGTTGGCACCTCACGCACAAACTCACTGCGGCGCTCTTCTTCTGTAACGGTGACATATTCGGTCTGGACTGTGGGCACACCTTCATAATACGGCGCCAAAACGCCATCCTGTGTCAACGAATCCAGTAAACTCCCTATTTCTGCAATATCACTATCAACGAACGTAATGAGTTTACGTGGATCCTCCGCAAAGACCTCAGGGATATCATTGTCAGGATTATTATCTTCATTTCGGCGTTGTAGAAGTATTCGTGCAGCCCCCGCCCCCACAGCACCGCCCTCATCAAGCATCTCTCGAATAGGGGCTACACTGTCGGCCAATGCTTCTTGAATAATTTCGGCTTGCCCCTGCTGATAAACACCGTCGGCCGGATCAATTCCTGCCATAGCCTGCAATGATTGAATAAGCGCACGCCCTTGTTCAAATTCCGTGTCCGAGAATATTTGCCCTGCTTCTGCGGCAACATTCATTTGCTCAGCCGCAGGAAGATACTCATTCAGCATCCCCTTCAAGGTCGCCACGCGTGGATCCGCCTCAGGCGCCTGCGATTCTGGCGAGGTTTCGACCTCAACCTCGACAGCAAAATGGCCATTATCAAACAAATACCCTTCGAGCGCGGCCATGCGCTCTTCTTGTGCTTGCCACTCAGCGCGCACGCCTTCAAGACGTACTTCGCGCTGTTCCGGTGTTTCCGTTGTTAGAAGATTGTCATTCGCCAGACCATCCAGCTCATCAAGAATGCTAGGAAGGTCTGTGTCTACGAGCTGAACAAACAGCTGCGGATTTTCCACAAAAATCTCAGGGGCGCCCATCTCTCTTAAACGTTCTGAACCAAAGCCCGCACTCAAGGCATTTCTATTAGAGCCTAAAGCAGCTCCAAGGCCATCGGGCCTTGCATCTAATATTGCATCTAAATGATCAATAAGGGCTTGCGCTTGTCCTGCTTGATATGTTCCATCACGCGGGCCAGAAATCTCAAGCCCATCAACATTTTGAAGTTCGCGCAGCAAGCTTTGGAA
This sequence comes from uncultured Pseudobdellovibrionaceae bacterium, assembly GCA_964611755.1. GTDB lineage: Bacteria > Pseudomonadota > Alphaproteobacteria > Micavibrionales > Micavibrionaceae > CAZTBB01. The sequence goes on along the minus strand of CAZTBB010000006.1, from coordinate 11,890 downwards.
ACGTGCAAATTCATCTTCGGTGAACGCATTTGAACTCACATCAAAATGCTCTTCCTCCGGGAGGTAGCGGTTTAAAACCCGCTTTATTTCACCTATACGTGGATCTGCCACAGTTATACCCTCTTATATCATTTGCAAGCTCTTGTTTTGACTTGCTTTTATTCTTATTTCTCATGGCCTGATCATTTTTTATTTGGGCCAGAGTCAAAATAGTCTTCACGCCATTTTGCCCCCATCTTGCCATAACACAGCAGAAATTGCAAGAAAAAATAGGCAAAAAATTCAATAAAATCAATTGTTTACGCTTTTTTAACACCTCTTAAGAAAGGGTTAAAAACCTTGACACATTAGGTTTTTAATCCTACAATGGGATACATATAAGCACCAAATGGGCACGCCTATTTTTTCCATTATGAAAAAAGAAGCCGCCCCCACCCCTCCTTTGGGGCGGAACGAACTGAGTAACTCAGATTATCATTTTAAATCAGTTATTTACGGGGATATTATTTGAGAATATCGTTATAATAGGCGATGTAATTCTCAACGCATTTGTCTTTGGTAAATTCATTCTGATAGCGCTTGAGGCCATTTTTCACCAGTTTTTGGGCGAATTTTGGCTCCGCGATCAGGCGCTCTATCGCGGCTATGATCTCTGGTTCATTATCACGCTTGGTGACAAGGCCGTCTTCTTCATGCTTTACAAATTGACGCGGGCCATCGGCATCACTGACGATTACAGGGCATTGTTGCGCCCAGGCTTGGACAAAAACTGTCCCAAAAGGCTCATAACGTGAGGTAAACATGCAGATATTAGCGGCTTGCAGCAGTGCGGCGCGATCATTGCGCCATCCAAGGAGCTTGATACGGTCTTGCACCCCAAGCTGATCAATCAGCTGTTCCAGATTGGCTCGCTCCGGCCCCTCCCCCGCAATCCAGAGATGTGCGGCCGGAATTTTAGTCACAGCCTTAATCAGCGTATCGAAGGCTTTGGCCTCGTGCAGGCGACCAAGCCCCAGTAAAAGCGGCGCATCTTGCGGGGTGTTATACTCAGCACGGTTAATCGGCGCTGTCGCGGTTTCCGTTTCCGCAAAATTATTAATATGACGGATTTTATCGGAGCCAACGCCGAGTGTTTCAAGGTGGCGTTTTATATCGGGTGTGATCGTGGCGAAATAATCGGTATTGGCAAAATATTTGATTTTATAATAACCCCCGAGGCGCGAGAGCACACGGTAGGGCTTATCCTCTGCACTGCCCTTCCATTTGGGGATTTTCTGAGCGGCGCGCGCCAGCCATGTTTGCACCATGTCAGGCTGAAAGGCTTTTATGGTCGCCCGCAGCTTTAAGGGGGTATAAAAATCAAGCCCGCCGCCAAAAGGCATGGTATACACATCTACGCCGGCATCCACCAAACGCTGGTTTCGAGGATTTTTGCGCGTGGCCAGCGCTACATCATGCCCGGCCTCTTTCATGGCGATACACATATCGATACAGGCGGTCTCCGCGCCTCCGAATTTTGCCCCCGCCATGACATGAAGTATCCGCATAAAAAATCCTAAGGCTTTGTTTTTTCGTCTTTTTTATCTGATTTTTCTGCCTGATAAAGCGCGGCTAGTTGCTGAAACTCTTGAGAGCTATTACGCAATAACTCCACCAGCTCCTTTTCGGTTTTATCCATCGTCTTGAGCAAATTCTGGCATGCTTCAAGCGATGTAACAGGCTCACGCTTGAGGTTGGCACGTGTTTGCTTGCGCACCTTATCGGCCAGATCCAAAATATCCTCAATATCGTCCGGCTCGGCATAGGTTTGTGATTTCATGGCTGTGCTTATCAACGCGCTCGTCTCTTTCAGAATAGGATCAATCTTGCCTTGCCATCCATCCAGACGGGTTTTCATCGGGTCCTTGAGATCGATATTATTATGCCCACAAGCTTTGACGGCCTTGCTGACATCACCTTTGATAATGCCCACTGTGCCAACCATATTATAGGCCGTATAAATCGCGTAAAAATGGGCGTTATCCTCGCGCGAGAGCCCCTCTGAGAGCGCATCCATCTGATCGCGCATCTCCTCCAGATAATCCACCTCAGGCCCCTTCAGGACCATCGCCTCGCCGGCCTTCTCAAGACCGGCATCCTTCGCCTTACCCCCCTCCTCAGCAAGAGAGGAATGTGGTGTTAATAATATTCCTAAAATAAAGAGCGGTAAAAATAAGCGCATAAAAAAGGCCTGTTCTTGTTAAACGGCCTTCTATTAAAACAAAAAAAACAAAAAAAGAAACCTGTATTAAATATCTCGGACCGTTTTATGAGAACATTGTGGGGCAACGCCGGTCGCTAATCGATATTCAATACAGGTTTAAGCACATGACATAAGAGACAAAACTGTATCAATTCTTATTCTTATTTTTCTTTTTCCCAATCCCTCTTGTAAGCCCATCCCCCGGGCCATCTTCCATTTTTGCTGGTCTTATTTCTCTCCCAAATACGTAAACTTTTCAGTCTTTACTTACCTTCCCTATTACAATCACCTTATATGTTAATTTTATCACTTAATATGTAAAATAAAAGTAAATAAAATTCGTTTTAAATAAATTTTGAATTTTCAAATGGTTTTATTTGATAAAAACCAAATAAAAATTAAATAAAATTTTATCTAATTTTCAAACATTAGGCGCAAAAATGACTTTATATGCCTCTTAGAATGCCTCAGAAGCACTTGTTTTTCAAACAAAAATGTGGCTTGCTAATACACTTGTAATCAATGCTCAGGAAATTATTATGCCGCTAAAATTATCATCCCGATCCGACATCCTTTCATTCCGTGCCTTGGACCTTTTAAAGGAGGTCAATGCGCGCGAAGCGGCAGGCGATAACATAGTGCGCATGGGGGCCGGACAACCCTGCTTTGGGGCGCCCGATGCGGCGCTGCAATATGCCAAAGAGATGATCGATAAGGATCCAAAGCAAGGCTATACCGATGCTGTGGGCATGGCTTTATTGCGTGATCGCATTGCCGTGCATTACCGTGACACATATGGCAAAGATATTGATTATTCACGCGTGGTTATCACAGCAGGATCATCTGCAGCCTTTATTATTGCTTTTTCAGCCTCCTTTGAGACAGGCGATACAATCGCACTGACAACGCCTACCTATCCCGCCTATCGTAATATCCTGAAAGCCTGTGGCCTGAATATTGTTGAACTGGAGGTCGGAAAAGACACAAATTACCAACCCACAGCCGCGTTTTTGGAAGAGCATTGCAAAAATGTAGACGGCCTGATCATTGAGAGCCCGGCTAACCCCACCGGAGAAATCATTGATGCCGCAGAGCTTAGAAAAATCTGCGAATGGTGCGATAATAATGGCGTGCGCCTCATTTCGGATGAGGCCTATCACGGCATCACCTATGGTGAGAAGGCAGAAACAGCCCTGAAATTTTCCGATAATGTTATTATTTTGAACACATTTTCGAAATATTTTGCCATGACAGGCTGGCGCCTTGGCTGGCTCGTTGTGCCCGAGAATATGATTGATGCCACCAAAAAGCTCTCAGAAAGCCTGTTTGTAGCGCCACCGACCATTTCTCAGGAAGTTGCCTATCGTGTGTTTGATTGCCAGGATGTGCTCAATGATTATGTTGCCCAATATAAGAAAAACCGGGATTTACTTATTCGAGAACTCCCCAAGGCCGGGATTGAGAACCTCTCTGCTGCCAATGGTGCATTTTATTTCTACGCCGATATATCAAACCTGACCAATGATAGTGAACAATTCTGCGCCCGCATGCTGGACGAAGCCAAAGTTGCCTGCACGGCGGGGACTGATTTTGACCTTACGCGAGGCCATACAACAATGCGCATTTCCTATGCCGGATCAGAGGCTGATATGATGGAAGGCTGCACGCGTTTGCAAAAATGGCTCGCCTAAAGCTTTTTCAATCACTGTCAAACTCTGATAAAATGAAAAGAGGGACAAATCAGAGAGAGGGACGCATCATGCAAAACCATCAAAATCGATCATCCGAACATGGCAACGTCCTCTGGTTTATTCTTATTGCCGTTGTAATGCTTGGCTTATTGACAGCCGTTCTAAGCCGATCGGGCAGTTCCGTTGATCAAGCAGGTGATATCGAACAGGCGCGCATCAAGGCCGGAGAAATCATGCGCTATGCCAAAAGCATTGAGGCAGCAGTACAAAACATGACACTGCGCGGCATATCCGAGAGCGATATCAGCTTTGAGAATGATATCTCTACAACCGATTACACAAACGCCAATTGCACATCCAATGATTGCCGTATATTCCACGCGGATGGTGCCGGAATGGTATACAAAAACGTAAACCCCGTATGGCTTGATGCGGCCAACAGCGCGCAGACCTATTATGGTGATTGGTTATTTGCCGGTAATTCATGCCTAAGACGTGTCGGCTCGGACTTATGCGCCGTGCCACGAGAAATAGATTTGATTGTGTTCTTGCCATTCATTCGACAAGAGCTCTGTGAAGAAATCAATTTTATGGTGAATTTGGCCACCCCGGCCGGAGGCATTCCTGCCGATCAGGGGCATGCCTGGAGCAATACAGCAGGGCATTTCACAGGAGAATTTGGTACAACCGGCCAATTTAGATCGATTACCGATACCGATCAGGTCTTATTCGGCCGCACCACCGGATGTTTTGAAGGCAATGCGACAAACATCCCGCCGGCCGGAACCTATCATTTCTTTCATGTCCTGAAAGCGCGTTAACACAACCAGCAAGCGGATCAATCTCTTAATCAACCAGCTTGTTCCACCAGCCTTTTTTCTTGGTTTTCGGTGCTTCGTTTACCGTTTCGAACTGCTCGGCATGATTATTCTCTGGCTCTTTGGGCTCTTGCGCCGAGTCATTTGCCGGCTTTTCGATCACCTTGGCATCCTCAGTCTTTTTTTTACGACCACGCGATTTAGGCTTCTCCTCTGTTGCCTTGGCATCATCTGAGCTTGCTTCAGGAGCTTTAGTCGCGTCATCTCCGGCTTCTTCCTTCTTTTTACGGCCACGACGTTTAGGCTTTTCATCCTTTGCGCCCTCAGCATCATCAGAAGGAGCCTCATGTGATTGTGCATCATCCTGCGCACTATCTACGTTATCCGGGCCCTCATCCGTTTTCTTACGACCACGACCACGGCTACCGCGTTTCTTCGGTTTGTCATCGGAATGATCCTCTTGCACAGATGTATCACCCGCAGTTTCATCCTCAGAATTATCCTGAGCTTCGTCCTGATCCTGATCAGAATCGTAACGCTTATTATTACGCCCGCGGCCTCTGCGGTTATCATTGCGGTTATCATTGCGGTTACGCCCGCGGCCACCGCGACCACGCCCACCGCGTTCTGATTTGTTTCCGTCCTGATCACCTTGCTGATCATCATCATCTTGCTGGCTATCTGAGTCAGCAACATAATCATCAGCCGGCTTAGAGACTTCAATACGGTATCCAGCACCCATATCCGCATCTACGCGAACCTTTACCTTTAATCCATAACGCTCCTCGATCTCGGCAAGATGCTCGCGTTTATGATTAAAGAGGTATAAGGCAACATCATTAGAGAGATGCACAATCAGCTGCGCAGCGCGTCCACGAATCCCCTCTTCTTCAATAGCTCTGAGGACAAGAATGGATGCCGCATCGCGGGTGCGAATATTACCAATCCCATGACAGGTTGGACAGGTTTCAAATTGTGCCTCCGTCAGAGATGGATTAAGGCGCTGGCGCGACATTTCTAACAACCCGAAGGATGATATGCGGCCAATTTGAATGCGGGCACGATCCGATGAGAGGGCCTCTTTTAACTTGCGTTCCACCTTGGCATTGTTGCGACGATCCTCCATATCAATAAAGTCGACCACAACCAGACCGCCCAAATCACGTAAACGTAACTGGCGCGCAACTTCTTGTGCCGCTTCGAGGTTTGTATTCAATGCGGTTTCTTCGATATGGCGTTCCTTTGTGGCGCGCCCGGAGTTCACATCAATAGAGACAAGAGCCTCTGTGGGGTTAATCACCAGATAACCGCCGGATTTCAGCTTGGCCGTTGGCTCACCAATCTCACGAATTTGCTCTTCAACGCGGTATTTGTGGAACAAAGGAACATCTTCTTTATATTCCTTTACCTTCTTGGCATGAGACGGAATCATGAGTTTCATAAAATCTTTAGCAGCTTTATGCGCCTCATGGCCGGCCACTTCGATTTCTTCAACATCACGCGTATAGAGATCACGCACAGCCTTCTTAATAAGGTCAGCCTCTTCATAAACCAGGGCTGGCGCTGTGGATTCCAGTGTTAATTCTCGGATATTATCCCAAAGCCGCATAAGGTAATCGAGATCGCGCTTAATCTCTGCTTTCGTGCGAGACATACCGGCCGTACGGACAATCACAGACATCCCTTTGGGGATATCAAAGCTGCGGAGCATGTCGCGCATGCGGGCACGGTCTTTGTAATTGGCAATCTTGCGGCTGACACCGCCGCCACGCGGGCTGTTGGGCATCAATACGCAGTAACGACCAGGCAATGAGAGATATGTGCTCACGGCGGCGCCTTTATTACCGCGTTCTTCACGGCTGACCTGAACCAGCATAATCTGGCCACGCTTGATCACTTCCTGAATTTTATATTTGCGGCGCAAGCTAAAACGGAACTTCTCGGCAGCTCCGTTATCGTCGTCATATTCTTCACCGCCAAGTATCTCTACTTGTTGGGAACGATGCGCTGAGCGGCGACCGCGGCCACCACGTCGGCCTCTTCCGCGCCCACCTCTTCCGCGGCCCCGGCCCCGGCGTTTGTTATCATCTTTATCATCATCGCTTTCAGACTTGTCCGTATCATCATTATCTGAATTTGAAGCCTCTTCATCATCCGCATCAGTGCCCTCTTCATCAGCACCATCTTCATCAGTGTCCTCTTCATCAGTGTCCTCTTCGTCGAGATCATCTGAATCTTCATCTGCGCCGTCGGCATCATCCTGATCAGAATCGTCCGCCGCACTCTCTACAGCATCCTGATCTGTGTCATCTGAATCGTCTTCGTCATCTTCGGCTTCCTCCGCCTCACGCTCCAGTGCTTCTTGCTCAGCAATCAGTGCTTCACGATCGGCAATCGGTATACGGAAATAATCTGGGTGAATTTCAGAAAACGGTAAAAACCCGTGGCGATTGCCACCGAAATTTACGAAGGCCGCCTGAAGCGATGGCTCCACACGTGTGACCTTGGCAAGAAAGATATTACTTTTAAGAGGTTTACGAAACGCGCTTTCATAATCAAATTCTTCAAGGCGGTTTCCATCAATAATTGCAACCCGTGTTTCTTCACTGTGGGTTGCATCAATGAGCATTTTTTTAGTCATGTTTATCTCCATTTCGCGGAAGGAGTCTGCCCTCGAGATGGATTTTCGAATCTGAAATGATGGGATATCAAGCCAAGAAACGCAAATCTACTTTCGGGGAGCTGCCTGCCTCAAAACTCTCAAAAAGAAGAGAAAATCAGCGGCGCATCCGCGCAAAAATTGTTAGTCCAAATTTTGCCCTTGCAGATCGCGAAACCTTTATAAAATAACACTTTAAGCGCTAAACCCGCAAAAGACTAAATACAAGAGCACCTTACACCCTTCTTTTTTTTTGAGCAATAAGAAAGTGATACACTATATGAAGAAAGTTTTTTTGCTTTATTCTAAAGGTAGAAATGGGAGCTGCTAGACATGAGCTTTTTCAATCAAATCAAACCCAATGATTCTATCGTTATCCTAACTGGCGCTGGTATATCTGCCGAAAGTGGTTTGGCAACATTTCGCGGTGATGATGGCCTATGGGAAGGGCACCGTGTCGAAGATGTTGCCACGCCCGAGGCCTTTAAACGTGACCCGGCCCTGGTGCATGAATTTTACAATATGCGCCGCGCCAAGCTGTTTGACCCCGATATTCAACCCAATGCGGCACATAAAGCTCTGGCCAAACTTCAAGACAACTGGGCGGGCGACCTCTTATTAATTACTCAAAACATTGATGATTTGCACGAACGCGGCGGCAGCAAAGATGTGATGCATATGCATGGTGAGGTGCTTAAAGTATTCTGCCAATATTGCTCACACGGCTTTGGTCGGAAAATTGAATGGAAAGATGATCTAAACACGCAAAGCCTCTGCCCCGATTGCGGGCGCGAAGGCGGTTTGCGCCCTGACATTGTCTGGTTCGGGGAAATGCCTTATTTCATGGATGACATCCATAAGACGCTCTCAGAGTGCGATCTTTTCCTATCCATAGGCACATCCGGCAATGTCTATCCGGCAGCCGGATTTGTCAATCAGGCTTTGCATACGGGGGCCCTATGCGCCGAAGTTAATCTGGAGCCTTCCCTGAATGCTCGTACTTTTCATGAAGGTTTTTATGGCCCCGCAACATCAACCGTGCCTGAACTGGTTGATAATTTATTGGCACTTTCATAATTTTGCCCCTTTTACTGAAGGCCCTTTCATGGATAAAATACAATATGCGTATTGTCTTATGTCACATAATCTTTAGCCTTTGTATTTTTGTCTTCAGTGCCAGCGCTGCGCTGGCTTTTAGTGTGGATTCTGTCAGGCTCGGGGCGCATCCGGACAAACACCGTATTGTTCTCGACCTGAGCACCGTTGCCGATTACCGCGCCTTCATGCTGGGCGACCCTTTTCGTCTTGTCATTGATTTGCCTGATTTTGAATGGAAAGCCGGACGATTATCGGATCTTGCGCCCCTTGGTATCACCAATGTCAGGCAAGGAAATGTTAAGCCCGGCATCTCCCGCGTCGTCTTTGATCTCGAAAGACCCGCCGTTATACGCTCGGCCTTTTTATTGCCCCAACAAGGCGAGCGCCCTAACCGCCTGGTGATTGATTATTCATTCACATCGGAGGCCATTTACAATAGTGAAAAAAGCAAAATTCATGGCACGCTGGATGTTGAACAGGCTATTGCACAACAAGAAGCACGCTATGCAGGCGCAGCGCCGCCCCTTACCAAACCCAAAACAAAGACCAAAAAACCCCTCATAGTTATAGACCCGGGGCATGGTGGGGTTGATCCGGGTGCGATTGGTGCAAATGGCATCTATGAAAAGAACATTACGCTGGCTTTATCCAAGGAATTAAAAAAACAGCTAGAGGCGACAGGAAAATACCGCGTCATGCTAACACGGGAAAAAGATATATTTATCAAACTGCACCACCGAGTCGCCTTTGCGCGCAAACATGAAGCCGATTTATTTATATCGGTGCATGCGGACTCCCTGAAACGATCAAATGTCAGCGGTGCTTCTGTTTATACGCTGTCGGAGAAATCATCCGATGCACAAACGGCACGATTGGCGGCACGTGAAAACAAGGCTGATTTGATTGCCGGTATCGATTTGAATATCGAAGATGATGATGTCGCCAATATCTTGCTCAATCTCTCAATGCGCGACACAATGAACCAGTCCAAATTTTTTGCAAACACTTTGGTTGACCGCCTGAGCAATGGCGGCATAAAAACCCTTGAAAACCCTCACCGCTACGCAGGATTTGCCGTTCTGAAGGCGCCGGATATCCCCTCAGTCTTGGTTGAGGCGGGATTTTTATCAAACCGCAGAGAGGCCAATCTTCTCAATCAACCCAATCACAGACGCAAAATTGCCATCTCCCTCAAAGCCGGTATTGATACCTATTTTGAGCGCGTTGCTATGAACGAAAATTCGTAAGAAAATTAATCTCTTAAAAGATCATTGATCGATGTTTTTGAACGTGTCTTTTCATCCACGCGCTTCACAATCACTGCACAAGCCAGATTTGGCCCGGGTGTTCCATCCGCAAGGGGCTTCCCCGGAAGCGTGCCCGGAACCACGACAGAATAGGCCGGCACGCGGCCCATAAAGATTTCACCACTCTCACGGTCAATAATCTTTGTGGAAGCACCCAAGAAAACACCCATAGAAAGCACGGCACCCTCCTCCACGATAACGCCTTCCGCCACTTCAGAGCGTGCACCGATAAAGCAATTATCCTCGATAATCACAGGGCCGGCCTGAAGCGGCTCCAACACGCCACCAATGCCAACACCTCCAGAAATGTGGCAATCCTTCCCAATCTGCGCGCATGATCCGATGGTCACCCATGTATCCACCATCGTACCGCTATCAACATAGGCACCGATATTTACAAAAGACGGCATCAAAACAACACCCGGCGCAACATAAGCCGAGCGGCGCACAGTACAATTCGGCACAGCGCGGAAGCCTGCCTTTTCAAAATCGGCCGCATCCCAGCCGTTAAACTTGCTCGGCACCTTATCCCACCATGATGATCCATGCGGGCCACCGGAGATTTTCTCCATCGGATTGAGCCTGAATGAGAGCAACACAGCCTTCTTCAGCCATTGATGCACATGCCAATTGCCATCCAGCTTCTCGGCCACGCGTGCCTGCCCCGCATCAAGAATATTCAAAGATTCTTCAACCGCATCACGCACCTCACCTTTTGTGTCGGTGCTCAGCGTATCGCGCTGATCCCAAGCGGTATTGATGATTTGCTCCAATGATTGAACATCGTGCTGTGCTGCCAATGACATGTCGTGCCCCTTATATAAAAGTGAAAGTTGTAAAAAATTATTATCTGTACAGCGCAATTCACCACGGACAGGTGAGAAAATCAAGGCTTTTAGGCCTCACCGCCTAAAAAATGCTCCATCGCTATTTCTAACTTCTTGCGATCCGCCGGATATAAATCCCCCCCCAAAGGCCGCAAGATCATAATAACGCTCTTATAATCTTTATCGGCAAAAGCTTCGGCCGCCTTTTCGCTCATAATCTGAATATAACGACGGTGTTGCTCTTTAATAGATTGTTCCAATCGTTTGGTGCGCATTTTTTTTGCACGCTCTACAATTTTCACATCCGGCTCAATAAAAACATTCATATTCTTGCGCAACGCTTGGCCAAGACCATCAAGCGCGCCTATCAAATCACGCGGCTCTGTTAAAAAACACGAATTTTCCAAACCGGCCGTATCCTGCATCGCGGCCTGTGCCAGATCGCCGAGCGAAAATCGCTCATAAAGATCAAGATAAATACTGGGTTCCAGATAATAATCCAAATCACCAAAAGAAATTTCAATAGCACTTATGGCTTTTTCAAAACGCAACAACGCAAAAAAGGGCACTTCATAATCTTGCCCCTTGAAGGGTGTAATGATTTTCCGCCCAGCCTGATACGTGACGAGACCATGCACCGGTTTATAGCCATGCTCATCCTCCAAAAAGGAAAAGCTGTTTTCACCATGCTCGAAAAAACATGGCAACAACGCATCAAAGTCTCTAACTTTTTTTGTTTGCATGTCCTAGTATTATACGTGAAATGACTAAAGATTACATAAATTGTGACATTCTCTGGAACAAACACTCCCTTCAAGCGTGGCAAAACCTTTTCAGCACTATACCACGGAGCAATCTACTACAGTCGTATGATTACGCTGTTTGCATGGCTCCTCTGCTCAATCAACGCCCTTTATGGGGGGAAATACAGATTAATAACAAACCGGCAGGGCTTGTCCAGATCATGGAAGCCCGTCTATTCGGACGCTTGATCCATGCTTTTACCATTGACCGCGGCCCACTCTGGTTTGATGGCTATGCCACGCTTGAAAATATAAAGGCATTTACACGCAAAATACATCAGGAATTTCCGGCCCGATTTGGTCGATCACGGCGCTTCATCCCTGAATTCCCTCTGAATTCTGATCTGGATCCGATTATGAAGGCACACAAATTCAAAAAAGCGGCCTCTGACCCATACCAGACTATCTGGCTTAATCTTGATCAGGATATTGATGGCATTGAAAA
>CAZTBB010000005.1:0-71061 GCA_964611755.1 uncultured Pseudobdellovibrionaceae bacterium | reverse complement strand
ACAGCGGTTCTCTTACATACGGAGTGCTGCATCGACCATCAAAGCCAAAGGTGATCTTCATATTGATGGCCACCACACAGCCGAGGATGTCGGCATTACACTGGGGCAAGCCATCAAAGAAGCTGTTGGTGATAAAATGGGTATTCGCCGTTACGGGCATTTTGATCTGGTCATGGATGAGGTGCGCTCCAGTGTCTCGCTCGATCTTTCCAACCGCCCATATTTGGTATGGCACGCTGCATTTAGCGTTGATCGCCTCGGTGAGATGGATACAGAACTTTTCCAAGAATTCTTCAATGGCTTTGCAGGCGCCGCCGGCATTACACTCCATGTTGAAAACCGCTATGGCAGCAATAATCACCATATCATCGAGAGCATCTTTAAAGCCTGCGCCAAAGCCTTGCGCATGGCCGTCGAGATTGATCCACGCGCTGCCGATATTTTGCCCAGCACAAAGGGCAGCCTGTAACCCCCCAAATTTGACTTTACGTAAGTCTTGGTCTATGTCTGGTTCTTTGCATCAAAGATCAGGATTACACGGCTATGGACAGCCCCAAAAATTTACGCGTTATAACCGATGCTGCCTTTAATGGCGAATTGAAACAAGCCGGCGGCGGCATTGTTTTCTCGAGCTGGGATCATATTGTTGACCGTGTTTTTGCCGTTGATCTTAAGAATTACAATATCAAAGGATCAGAACAGGCCGAAATGGTAACGGCTTGTATTGCCATGAATTTGGCCGAGCCGGGCTCTATTCGATTTTTGACCAATGACTCCAGCTATATGATTGAAAAGTTAAAACACATCAAAGACGGCAAAAGGCCCAAAAAAATGTCGAATGCGTTTTTTAAATATGTTCGCGATAGCATCAACAGGCATCCTGATATCGTATTCATGTCGCGCAGCCGCGACCGCAGGATGATGGTCATGGCCGATAGCCTTTCCCGCGTGGGCATGTTCAGCAAAGATGAAACGGCAGTGACCGAGTTTTTTCCAAAACAAAGAAGCGCCGACGATCCGGCCATTCCGTCTCAAGACTTATTTTAAAGGCTAATGAGATCCACTAAACCTTGCGTTTTGTGATGGCATATTCATGCGCGGGGAAACCTTCCAGTCGCGCCATATGCGCCGCTGGTTTTCCCACCCTATCAAAACCAGAGGTTGTTTTTACATGACCAATTTGTTGTGCCTTCATGAACTCTAGAAGGGAAGCGCCAGAAAATGTTTTGGCCGCACCGCCCGTTGGCAAAGAATGATTGAGACCCAATGAAAAATTCCCCAGCGTATTGGGAGTCATCTCCCCGATCAACACCGCACCTGCATGAATAATTTGCTCTGCTACCTGCTCGGCATCTTTGGTTTTTACCAAGACATGTTCGGCGCCATAATCATTACAAATTGCGATCGCTTGCTCGATATTTTCGGCCACAATAATTGCGCTACAGGCCGTCATGTTTTGCGCGCAATATTCACGCTGTGGTTCGGGCAAATCATCAATCATCTTGGGTAAATGATCACGCACATATTCTGCTAACTTCTCATCTATAGTCACTAACACACCAGCAGAATCCGACCCGTGCTCCGCCTCATTCAATACGTCCCATAGCGTATTGTAATAATCAGCACTATCATCGGCCAAAACAATTGATTCCGATGGCCCCGCAGGAAAACCTGTATCAATCATACGATATTGTTGCAGTAATAATTTTGCCGCCAATGCATACATGCCGCCCGGCCCTAAAATCTTTCCGACAGGATCAATTGTTTGTGTTCCAAAGGCCAGTGCCGCCACACCGTGAGCCCCGCTAATTTTATAAATTTGATCAATGCCGGAGAGATGCGCGGCGCATAATGTGACAGGGTTTACAGACCCATCTGCCCGTGCCTGAGTGATCATTGAGCGGTGTTTAATACCCGCAACTTTTGCGGGAACCCCTAACATGTAAACCGTCGATGGAAATGTATTTTTAGCACCCGGCACATAGAGCCCAATCGAGTCTAATGGGGTTAAACGCTCGCCTGAAAAGACGCCCTCTTGCACCTCTTCCATGAAACCACCGGCATAGGCTTTTAACGCAGCTTTATTATGCGCTTCAACATTCTCAATACATGCTTCGAGAGTTTTGCGGATATCGGCATCGACCTCATCCACGGCTTTCTTGATCTCGGATGCGCTGACCGCGAGCTGATCCGTGGTTAAGGTCACGTGATTAAACTTGGCTTCATAGTCCACCAAAGCTTCATCTCCGCGCTCGCGCACATCATCAACAATCGGGCGGACAGCCTCAATAAACGCCGTTAAGTCATGTTGATTACGACCAAAAATCTGTTGTTTTTCAGCCGCACTCATTTTTGTCCAATGGAAATAATTAATCTGCATGAGGATTATTTAAGCCGAACAGCCTTAGATGTCGAGAGTGTTATTATCTTTCAAACCACTTGTAAGGAAATTCCATTCCTCCTCATTCCACTCATCCACATCAATATCCCTCTCAGGATGAAAGAATAATGTAGCCTGTCCTTGCAGCGGTATTCTCGGCGATGAATTGTGTAAACAGACTTCTTCTTGATGCGCGGGGTTGAATAAATCCTTACCGAGCTGGCCCTTGGTAAACACAAAATCGCCCGGCGATGAGTGAATAAATCCATCGCGCGCATTGTAATACCACTCCATCATTACTTCCGCGGCTTCGGGCTCATCAGCAATGTGATCCTCTTTGCTTTTATCCAGAAACTCTAAATATTCACGCGGAAAGCTCCCGCCGAACATACTCAAACCTGCAAAAGCCAAGGTAAGATGCCCGGCCAATTGCACATTATCAACATGCGGATTAATCGCCCGCCCAACCGGCTCTGCACCATCAACCTTCTTAGGGGCAAAGAACAAATAAGAGAAATGTCGTTTATCTTTGTCGCCAATATAATCCTGATAAACACGTTGATAGAGTGCGCGCGCCTCTTTTGTCTTTTCATGCAGGAGCTCCAGAGCTTCAGGATCTATGGCGATTCCTGCCTCTTTAGCGGTGCGCGCTATGTCCTTCAGATCAAAATGACCGCGTGTTCGATCCTCTTCTAAGCCCGGATAAACCTCACGATCTTCATAAAGGGAGTGTGATTCAAATTTTTTGGCTGTTTCAAAATCGGCGACAATAGACAAAGCCTGCCTGATTTTCACCAGATCATCGCGCCAAGCATCAAAACGCCCTACAACAGCACGCGTTTGAGGATCTTTGAGCAACGGCACAACATCGCGCTCATGCTTTGCGATTGGAAAATGTTTATTGCCATCCAAATATTCAACCATATGTAAATACCTACTATTTCCACCTGCTCTCTGTCAAAATTTTTCTTGCATATCAGATATTTCCGCCTATGTTATCCCCCCATGAACACCGCAGAAAACATGGTTGTTATTGTTGATTACGGCTCGGGTAATTTGCGCTCCGCAGCAAAATCATTTGAAAAGGTCATTGCCGATAATGGTCTGAATATACAGGTTAACGTCACCGACAAGGCCGATGATGTTGCCAAGGCATCCCATATTGTTTTACCCGGTCAAGGGGCTTTTGCGGATTGCATGCAGGGCCTACAAAATCTGGATGGGATGATTGATGCGCTGCAAGAATGCGTCATCCATAAAGCACGCCCGTTTCTCGGGATTTGTGTTGGCATGCAGCTCATGGCATCACGCGGGCTGGAACACGGTTTGACCGCGGGTCTGGATTGGATTCCGGGAGAGGTCATACCGATGCAACCAAATGATCCACAGCTCAAAATTCCGCATATGGGCTGGAATGAGCTGGTTTTCCCTTATGCGGGCGAACAAAACAACCAGCACTTTGTGCTGCGCAATGTAAAAAGTTCAGATCATTTCTACTTTGTTCACTCTTTTATGTTCCAATGTAATAATAACCATCACATTGTTGCTATGGCCGATTATGGAGGTCTGGTTCCCGCAGTTGTCGGGCGCGATAATATGATTGGGATGCAATTCCACCCTGAAAAAAGCCAAGCTGCGGGCCTACAGCTTTTGTTCGATTTTCTACAGTGGAAACCATAATTTTAGTCTGAGCCATATAAGGGGATACTATATGAAAGACCAAATTCATCTCAAAACAGCCGATCCGGTACCTACGGTAGAACTTGTCAGCCAATTGAGCACGGCGGATATGAATGATTTGTGCGATGCAACCGATGCAGCCATCGAAGGTGGTGGTGGTTTTGGTTGGTTGGAATTGCCCTCTCGTGAAATTTTGGAGCGTTACTGGCAAGGAGTGATTGCCATGCCCGCGCGTATTCTGTTTGTCGCCCGTCTTGATGGGGTTATTTGCGGGACATGCCAGCTCATTCAACCGCCCCTGAACAACCAGGCACAAGCCCATATCGTGCATTTGACAACGAATTTTGTAGCGCCCTGGGCCAGAGGCCATGGCTTGGCCACAATGCTGTTGGAACATGCTGAAAATACCGCGCTTGAGAAGGGTTACAAAGTCATCAATCTCGATGTTCGTGAAACCATGGATAAGGCCATTAAACTCTATGAAACACTGGGTTATGTGCGTTTTGGCGAACATCCGTGTTCGGTTGTTGTTGATGGCAAGCCGCTCACCAGTATTTATTACTATAAAATCGTTGATCCGGCTTTTGAAAAGTAAAAAACCGCGCTTGAGTTTCAACGCGGCCTTCACTATTGTCCTTGCATGATTATTTATCCGGCCATTGATCTTAAAGATGGAAAATGCGTGCGCCTGTATAAGGGCGATATGCAACAAGATACCGTCTATAATGAAAGCCCTGCTGCGCAGGCGCTGGAATGGGCGCAGGCCGGATTTAACTGGTTGCATGTTGTTGACCTTGATGGCGCAGTTGAGGGTGTTCCGGCCAACGCCCATGCGGTGCGTGACATTATCAAGGCCGCAGATATCCCGATCCAGCTAGGGGGCGGCATTCGTACCAACGCCCAGATAGAGCATTGGCTGGAAGAGGGAGTCTCTCGTGTTATTCTGGGCACAGCAGCGGTGCGCAACCCTGATCTTGTCAAAGAGGCCTGCTATAATTTTCCGGGACAAATTGCCGTTGGCATTGATGCACGCGCAGGTTATGTCGCCGTTGAAGGATGGGTTGAGGACACCAATATCGAGGCAAAAACCCTTGCCAGCATGTTTGAAGATGTGGGCGTTGCCGCGATTATTTACACCGATATCGATCGCGATGGCACAGGGCAGGGGTTGAATATGATTTCAACTATTTCTCTGGCCCAATCTACGGATATTCCCGTGATTGCCTCTGGCGGTGTCTCCTCTGCCAATGATATGCGCAATGTGCGCGATGCCGTTCAATATGGCGTAAATGGCGTTATTGTCGGCAAAGCTTTTTATGAAGGGCATCTTGACCCCGGCGAGGCGATTGCCATTGCATCGGGGGCTGACCCCGCCGAAGCGGCCAATCAAGCGTAATTACCATGCTGAAAAACCGCATTATACCCTGTTTGGATGTGAATGAAGGCCGCGTTGTCAAAGGCGTGAACTTTGTGGATCTGATTGATGCGGGCGACCCCGTTGAACAAGCCAAAATCTATGACAGGCAAGGTGCGGACGAGCTCTGCTTTTTAGATATTACGGCGACATCAGATAATCGCGGCACCATCTTGGATGTTGTACGCCAAGTGGCCGAGAGCGTTTTTATGCCCCTCACCGTTGGCGGTGGCGTGCGCGAATTACAAGATATACGCAATCTTCTGGAGGCCGGCGCCGATAAAATTGCGATTAATTCGGCCGCTGTTAAAAACCCGGAATTTGTTGAAGAGGCCACCACTAAATGCGGCAATCAATGTATTGTCGTGGCCATCGATGCCAAGCGTAAAAGTGATGGATCGGACGGTTGGGAGGTCTTTACACATGGCGGGCGAAAGCCCACAGGCATTGATGCCGTTGAATGGGCAAAGAAAATGGCCGCTTACGGCGCTGGCGAGATCTTGCTGACATCCATGGATCGTGATGGAACAAAATCAGGCTTTGATATTGAACTCACGCGCGCGGTCAGTGATGCGGTCAGCGTTCCCGTCATTGCATCCGGCGGCGTTGGTACGCTCGATCACATGGTCGAGGGCATCCGTGATGGCGGCGCATCCGCCGTACTCGCTGCGTCGATCTTTCATTTCGGAGAATACACGATCCAGGAAACAAAACAGGCCATGCATGATGCCGGCCTGTCTGTAAGATTATAATAGCCTTATACCTTATTTCTTTTTCTTGCTTTTCTTAGGCTTGGGTTTTGAGACTTGCTTTGGTTCGTCATCATCACCAAAGATTGCCTCTTCTGCCTCATTTTCTGCCATCTCTACCAATGGATGCACATCCGGCCCCTTCTCGACCGCCTTATCCATTTTCTTTTCATCCTCGGATTCGCCAAAGAGATGGATCGGCACACCCAGCGAGCGCATGATAATCACCTGCTGGATCACAGAGATATACGCACTAAAGGTCCAGTAAATCACAAGTCCAGCCGCAAATTGTGACATCACAAATGTAATAACAAACGGGAAAAGATTCATCATATCACGCTGGATTTTATCTTGCGGCGGCGGGTTCAAGCGCTTTTGCATGATCATGGCCACCAGCATGAGGCATGGCCAAATACCAATCGTCAAAAAGCCCGGCACATCGTACGGCAACAAGCCGAACAAATTAAACAGGCTCGTCGGGTCTCTGGCCGAGAGATCTTCAATCCAGCCAAAGAAAGGCGCATGGCGCATTTCAATTGTTACAAACAGGACTTTATAAAGGGCGAAGAAGATCGGAATTTGCAGCAAAATCGGGAAACAACCCGCCATCGGGTTCACACCTTCGCGTTGATACAGCTCCATCATCTTGGTTTGCAATGTCATTTTATCATCGCCAAACTTTTCACGCAGTTCGACAATTTGCGGCGTGACCTTCTTCATTTTCGCAAAAGAGCGATAAGAAGTATTCGTCAATGGGAACACAGCCGAACGGATCATCAATGTCAGCAATATAATGGCAATCCCCATATTGCCGGTAAATTCACCGAACCAGTGTAAAATGTAATAAAACGGCTTGGTCATAAAGTAGAACCAGCCAAAATCAACCATCAAATCAAAATGGTGAATGCCCAAATTCTCTTCATAATCCCCAAGCAAAATAGCCTGTTTTGCGCCTGCAAATAAATGGCTGGAGCGCACGGCATTCTCTCCGGCCGGAATAACAACAGCCGCGGACAGATAATCAATTTGATACAAGCCACGGTCTTCGCTGACCGCATCGGGCGTGAAATTAAAGCGATATTTGCTTTCCACGCCATATTGCGGAATCAGGGAGGCGGCAAAATATTTCTCGGTTAAGGCGATCCACCCTTCCGATGCGTTATAGCTCTGCGTGGGTTTTTTCTTGAAATCTTTGTAATCAACCTCAATCAGCTCTTCGCCGATATAAGCAATCGGGCCTTCATGCAAAACCCATGCATTCATAATGTCGGCAGGGATGCCGCGCTGGGCGATCAATCCATAGGGGTAAAGCGTAACCTCTTTGCCGGAATTATTCTGCACACGCTGAGAGATACGGATCATATAATCTTTATCAAGCGCATATTCACGCTCAAATGTGATCCCCTGCCCGTTATCCCAATAAAGAATAACCGGATTATCCGGGCTGAGCTTGTCATTACCGCGCACGCTCCACTGCGTATCTTTGCCCGGCGTTTTTATAGAATCATCCGCACTCAGCCAGCCATATTCCGCATAGCGCGGCAATTCGGTTTTGGCCGGAGAAAACAGGACAACATTTTCTTCGCTGTTCAGTGTTTTAAAGTAATCCTTAAAGCTCAAATCATCGAGGCGCGCCCCTGTCAGGTTCAATGACCCGCTCAGATGGGCATTTTCAATCTGAATACGCTGGTTTTGCGAGCTGAGAACGGCCTCGGCACGATCCACCTGAATAAATTGCTCCGCCAATTTGGGGTTAGAGGCAATCTCCTGCTGCACTTGGGCTCTGGCTTCGGCTTGCTTGCGCATGGCTTCTTGCTGCGGCTCTAAAATAAAGGTGCTGAAGCCAAAATACAGTATAATGGAGACCACACCGAAAATGATCAAATTACGCATATCATTTGGGTGCATTTCATCGTTTTTATTCATTGAATCCCTCGAAAATCTTAAATTCGTCTAAGATGATTTAGTGTTTTTATCTCTGTGAATTGGGCTTTTATACCCCAACAGGCCGCGCCAATCAAACGCTTCTGGCACCGGATCGTGAAAATCCCGCTGACAAAATGGATGGCACTGAAATAATCGTTTAATTCCAAGAAGATAGCCCTTAATGACGCCATGCCGCTCAATGGCCTCCAAAGTATAGGCCGAGCAAGTTGGCTGAAACCGGCAGTTCGAGCCAAGCCACGGCGATATAAGCACCCTGTAGAGCGTTATGGGCGCTGTGGCTATATTCACTATAATATTACGAAGACCCATCCCCAGCCTCCTTATAATCGCTTCTACAGCCTGTTTTTTTCAAGCACCATTTCAAATCATTGCATAAATCATCATAAGCGCGCGTAGCCCCGATCGATTTCCCGACAAGCACATAATCCATGCCTGTTTTTGCATATTGGGGCAGAATATCGGCCGCCACGGCACGCAAGCGGCGCTTGATGCGGTTGCGCTTTACGGCGGATTTATCCACGCGCTTACTCACGGTAAAGCCGATGCGGATCTGATCACCCAAATCATTCTCCTTGAATTGCAAAATCAAGCCATGCGAGACCCATTTCT
This sequence comes from uncultured Pseudobdellovibrionaceae bacterium, assembly GCA_964611755.1. Classification (GTDB taxonomy): domain Bacteria; phylum Pseudomonadota; class Alphaproteobacteria; order Micavibrionales; family Micavibrionaceae; genus CAZTBB01. Next base: position 62,282 of record CAZTBB010000005.1, on the reverse strand, counting down.
TGCCGGATTGCTGGATTTTCAAGAAATCAGCGCGCTTTTTAATCATCTCGAGCTGCGCGATTGTATCTTTGGTGGCGTGTTGCATGGGGGTAATGTAATGGGTTTAGGCAATAAAAAACACCCCAAACCTGTGTCATGGTGGAGTGTTTTGAAACTTTAAGAGCAGATCATCGCCTGCCCGCTTCAGGCGCGCTTCTCTTATGCGCTCAATACCTTACGGCCCTTTGCACGGCGTGATGCCAATACACGGCGGCCATTCTTTGTCGCCATGCGTGAACGGAACCCGTGTCTGCGGGCACGAACCAATCTGGATGGTTGGAATGTTCTTTTCATTGTTCTACTTCCTTACAAAAATCTTATCTCACGCGCTTATCCAGCGCACATCTCATCTCAATGAAGAGGCTTTATAAGATATTACACGCGCCCCTGTCAAGGATAATTCATGCCAACATGTTCATGAAAAGCCATGTGCAGATTTTTGGGGCACATCCTCATCCTATGGGCAATGGATAGGCGCTAATAAAGAAGAGCTTCCATGTACCATACCACAATCATGCGACGTCGCAGCTGCGGGCGGTGTTCCCGTACAGCAACACCAATCACAGGCCCAACCTCCTTGTGTCATACAAGTACCTTCCATCACATTTCCGCCCCATGGAGCTGGACAAGATCCCGGTGCTCCAAAGCCAGAGCCGTTACAATTGGCTGTTGTTCCGCCGCCGGAGCCCGCACAATCCCATGTGTAGGCAACAAACCCACCGCCTAGTGGCGAAGTAATTTGATTGGTTTGTGTTCCTGCACTACAGGCCGCGGCACCGCTTGGCATGCCCGGCAAGGTCGTTGACCCATGCGCTGTTCCGCACGCGCCGTTCACGCCACCCGCTGTACAGCTATTGCTGTTCTGGGTAAAGGTCCCATTGTTACAGGTGTAGTTACATGAGCCCGTGCCCGCGCAGGTTCCCGCTACAGATTGGCCGTGGTTGCGCGCAGGAAGGCTACAATTCGAAATCGTTGTGGCACCACAATTCTGGCAACGTGCGCGGCTACAGCTATCGTTCGAGCCGCCATTTGCACCATTACAGCTCCAGCGCCACAACGTGCCCGTATCCGATGTATCCGCATATGTACCCGCTGAACACTGGTTCGATGTTGGCTGCGCCGTTGTACATGCACCTGTTTCCGCAGACCCACACACACCGTTGACAGGTTTATCCTTGAAGCATGTTCCAGAGTTCGAACCACCATTCTGACCGTCACAACGCCAGCGCCACTGTGATGCCGTATCAGCCACAGCACCGTCATTTGGTGTACCGGCGCTACATAAGTTATTCGAAGCCCCATTATTCGTACAGACACCATTTACAGGCCCGACAAAGCTACAGTTCGTTGCACGCTCTAAGGTTCCGCCAATATAGCTTCTTGACCCTGAATAGGGCTCACAAAGAAGGACGCCGGCCGCAATCTCTCGCCCTTCACAGCACAAGGTTGCGGCAGACCCAGCCGATTCACAAATCGCAATACAGGCTGCTTGATCGTAGCCGCCAACAGTGTTCCCCGTTCCCGTAGTTGAGCCTGTACATGACCAACCGATTGACATCGTTGTTCCACAATCAAGCGTCGCAGCCGCACAGCTATTGCTGTTCTGGGTCCATGACCCATTGTTACAGGTGTAGTTACATGAGCCCGTACCCGCACAGGTCCCCGCCACAGATTGGCCGTGGTTGCGCGCAGGAAGGCTACAATTCGAAATCGTTGTGGCACCGCAATTCTGGCAACGATCACGATCACAGCTGGCATTCGTACCACCGCCAGAGCCATTACAACTCCAGCGCCAGAGTGTCCCCGTATCCGATGTATCACTAAAGGTTCCGGCAGAGCATTGGTTCGAGGTTGGCTGTGCCGTGGTGCACGCCCCGCTCGCCGCCGAACCGCATGCCCCGTTCACAAGCGCCAAATACATGGGCCGCCATTGCGAGCCGTTACAAAACTGCATGATAGAAGAGGCATAACGGGTTGTTCCGGCCGCCGTGCAAGAGCCTAAATTCTGGGCGCCATCGGTGGAATTCCATGTTGCGCCATCGCAAAATTCAATCCGCGAAGCGTTATAGCGCACAGCCCCCGCAGGCGAGCACGCCGCGCCCGTATTGATCTTGACCATGTTCAACCAGCTTGAGCCGTTATAAAATTGATACTGGCCACCAGAATAACGTGTTTCACCCGCCGCATACGCAAAATTTGCCGCGACCAATGTCATGGCAAATAAAATGACTAATCCTAATATGCGACCGATGGTCATATTGTCTGCTATGATCCCCCGCAGAGTTTTACAATTTAATTAATACCCTCAGAAAGCTGTTGCTTCAAGGCCTCAATTTCGCGCTGCTGGGCTTCATTTTGAGATTTTAGCTCCTTGACGGCTTCGATCAATGGGCCGATCAAGCCTGTGTAATGCACGGATTTCATACCTTCTTCGTCGGTCTTAACCAGATCAGGATAAATTTTCTCAACTTCCTGGGCGATCACACCATATTCAAGGCCTTCATTGCCCTCACGTTCGGCGATATCATCGCGCCAGTGATAGCTTACACCGCGCAGCTTTGCGACATCATCAAGAGCCGAGCCAATGGTTGCGATATCCTTTTTCTTGCGTGCATCCGAGGTATAGCGCACCTGCGTCACGCCCAGCAGGATATTGCTGTTCAAATCAACATTACCGCCGGAAATATCAAGCTCACTGGCGGCATCCAGAACAAGGCTAACGACAGAGCTTCCGTTCCCGTGACCAAAATATGCACCTCTGACATTTGAGTTATTTCTCACCTCGAAATAACCATAGCGCGTATCATCCGGGCGTCTGGCTGTATGAATATTACCATCAGAGCTAATCATGGTGCGGCCATCCACCTGATAACCACCATCAGCACGCATAACCCCGCCCGTCAGAATAGCTTTGTTGTTATAAGCACGCAGCCATGTGGTATCAGTCATATGCCAACCACCACCATGGGTACCGTTATACCAACCAGTACTATTATAGGTTCGTACCCAGCCACCATTGGCATCCAGAACTGTACCAGCCGAACCAGTAACAGCTTGGCTACCTAAATTCAAATTCCCCTCAAGGAGCTGCATCTCACCACCAATGCTAATCACATCTGTTGCCATATTTATCGTCATTGCCCATTGGGAACCGTTTGCTGCCCATGAACCAGAATTCGTTCCAGAACCCGACAAGAAATACATAAGATTACCGTTTTGATGGATCATGCCTGATCGATGGTCAGTATCCTGCAGAAATAGCGTTGGCGACCCATTATTGATGTAAATATTACCTGTCGTGGTACCACCGGCACCCAAATTATCCCCTGCGGTTTGGATGGCATTTACATTCTTACAGCTCGATCCATCATACATACAGAGCGTATCAACGCGCAGCGTGTTGTTAATGCGGCCACCATAGGATGTTGCACGGATGCGCTCATTTCCCGCCTGATAGACAACAGAGTCACCTCCATGAGTCCCTAGAAATATCCATTGATTATTCACATCGTTATAAAGACCGGTATTCGTTCCGCCATCATGCATAAACACCGCACGGCCATCGATGGAAAGACCGGACCACCCAGCTTTGGCACCGCCCGTAACCTGCATGGATCCATAGTTACCGGCAGCCGCGCCTTGTATCGTTGAGCCCGATGAGCCGAGCCTGATATTACCGATTGTTGCGCTTTGCTGACCATAGACACCGATTGTGTTGGCCACGTTGATATCCTGTATCGATGCATCATTACCCGCGCGAATAACTTCGCCCGAACCGCCCGATGCGCCGTGGAAATAGCTGGTCGATGTGACACTGCCGACATTTGTGATCACTGTACCGCCGCCATTATTCCCCACGGTCAACACTTGCGAGAGATTCTGCGTCGCGCCGGAAGCCGCCGAGTCGACATAGGCTTTGTTAACCGCGTGGTCATTGGCCGTTGGCGTGGCCAGGCCACGAATTTGGTTAGAATTCATATCAATATAGCGCATGAAATCGGTATGCGTCGAATGCATCCTGACTGTGGACGTGCCTCCTGGAGCATAATTAAGATAAAAAGCACCGATTGTCCCTATAACACCATTAACGCCAGAGAAATACATTTCATTTGAATCAAACCCAAGGGTTGAGCCAATTTGCAAAGACGCATTGTTGATGTCCGTCCCTGCGATTGTGGTTGAGCGATCAATTTTAACGCCCTTGTTTCCATAAGATCGAATCCATGACGTATCCGTCATATTCCAGCCGCCGCCATAGGTATTGTTATACCAACCTGTGTTCCCATAGGTACGGACCCAACCACCACCTGCATCACGGATAGTACCGGCAGAACTTCCAATTGCACCACCAATAATCGTACCCCCTGCATATTCAGCGGCATAGTTGATGTAGAGCGTATCGCCTGAATCTTCATCCGTTCCCAAAATAGCCAGATTTCTGGCATCACCACCGGCCGTTGATGCGCCGCCCATCAACCATACATCATATGAGCTGTTCATGATTTGACGGTAAACACCTCGCACCTCTAGGGCATGGGATGTTGTTGTGGTACCAATTGCAACATTCGAGACATTAAAGATGTCCAAGCCGCCACCATTCGTACCTTGTGTTAGAACTTGTTGTAGGTTTTGCGTGGCGGCTGTCTGTGCGGTTGATACTGCGCTATCGACATAGGCCTTGTTTGTCGCATCCGCTGCGGCCGTTGGTGTCGCAAGCCCCTCGATCTTGTTATTGTTCATATCCAGTACACCACCGCTAAACTCAAGACGGTTTGCATTATCCAAATGAAGCTGCACTTGAGTACCGCCATTCCCCCATCCAAAATAGGCACCGCGCGTTCCGGAATCGTTGCGCACCTCGAAGTAACCATAACGTGTGTCATCCACGTATTGTGCGTTCACATACGCACCTGTGGCCGCGACAATCGCGCTGCCATCAACATAGAGGCCGCCATTGGCGTTGATTGAGCCATTTGTTGTAATACTGTTGATATTTGTCATGCTCAAATTGCCGCCATTACTGCCTGCGGCAAGAACCTCGGCGAGTGTTTGTCCACCACCAACGCCGGAACCGCCACCAATATTTGTCCATGCACCGGCATCACAATATTGAATACGGTTGGAATTGTATCGAAGAGCGCCTGTATTGCCCCCAGCACAGGCATCGGGGTCATTTCCGAGCCTGACCGATCCGGTTGAAAAATCGGCCGTAACTTCCGCGTGGGCAACACTTCCAGTGAAAGCTAGCGATATCCCCCCCGCCAGTATTGTTGATAGAACTAATAAAGACTTTTTCGCGTACATCATGGCCCCTGAACCCACTCCTGTTAATATACTCCATCGTTATGGTAGCATGGATTTCCTTTGGATTTTATTAATTTTTTTCCTAATTTTAATGGATTAGTGGAACTTTATGTCTAAATTTCGCCCATTGCGCGGCGCATAAGGAATTTTTTGGCTAGTGGCAGCTTGGAGACCGCGCGCAATCCGGTGCGGCGCAATCCCCCAACTGACTTTAAATTATTGGAAAATAAGCGATTTAAGCCATCGGTAAAGGCCACCATCGCCATATTATCGCCTCGGCGCGCTTGCACATAACCCCTCAAAAGCGCCTCTGAGCCTAAATCAGAGCCCTGTTTGTATGCCTTGCCGAGCAAATCGGCCAATGTGTTGAGATCACGAAAGCCCAGATTCAGGCCCTGACCGGCAATAGGGTGAATGCCATGCGCCGCATCCGCCACCAGAGCCATGCGCGGCCCCGCATAATCCGAGGCGTGTACAAGCCCGAGCGGATAGGATTGGCGTTTTGATATCTCCAGAATATCGCCATAAAAGCCTTGCAGGCGTTGCTTAACCGCCGCCTCAAAGGTTGTATCGCTATAGTGCATCAGTGAGCCCGCCTCCGGCCCGTGCTCGGTGAAAACAAGCGCGCTGCGGGCGCGGCCCTTTTTATCATCATGCATCGGCAACACCGCAAAGGGGCCCTCAGGCATAAAATGCTCGACGGCCACATTGTTATGCGGGTTTTCATGGGTGAGCGCGCAAATAACAGCGCGCTGGTTGTAGCTCCATTGGCGTGTCTCCAACACCGTATTTTCCTCCATCCAGCGCCGCATGGATGATCCGCGCCCATCGGCACCAATGGCCAAAGCGGCTGTATAATTTTTGCCATTCGAGCAAGATAGTCTGATGGCCTCACCTTCGGGGATAAAATCATCGACCTGCACCGATGTGATATGGGTGGCCTGCTTTAACTCTTTGACGCGTGCCATAAGAGCAGTGCGCAAATCAGCATTATCGAAGATCCAGCCAAAGGCCTTGCCCTCGACCTCATCACTCGAGAAATCAAGCAATATGGGGCTATTACCATCTAAAATTTGGATTTCATGGATCGGGCAGCCTTTTGGCTCCAGTGATTGCCAGATACCAGCCTTATCCAAAATTTGGGATGAGCCATAGGAAATGGCCGTTGTCCGCAGATCCCCCTGTATCTGTTTCTTGGGATCTTCACGATCAAGGCAGAGCGCCTTCATGCCTTGCGAGGCCAGCAAAGCTGTCATTGTCAGACCGGATAACCCACCGCCGATGACAATCACATCGTAATTTTCTTGTGCGTTTTTGCTGCTCTGCGACATTTTCTCTCTTGAAATCTTGTTTATTTTGTTCACAAATAGTGACCTTAAGCCAGTTTATAACAACAAAAAAGGGGAATGTCGCATGAAAATGGTAATGGCGATTATCAAGCCTTTCAAATTGGATGATGTGCGTGAAGCGCTCACCAACTTGGGTATTGAAGGGCTAACCGTGACAGAGATAAAGGGATTTGGGCGTCAAAAGGGACAAACGGAAATTTACCGCGGGGCTGAATATTCCGTGAGCTTTTTGCCCAAAGTCAAAATTGAATTAGCGATTGATGCAAAAATGGAAGACAAAGTGGTCGAAGCCATCCAGAACGCCGCCAATACGGGCCGCATTGGGGATGGAAAAATCTTTGTCTATGAATTATCCAGCTGTATTCGCATTCGCACAGGGGAAACAGGCAAAGACGCGCTTTAGAAATTCATAAATATTAAGGGGAGAGTTATTTATGCGTATGACCGGCAAAGCCACTATTACTTTTTTCACGCTCGCACTGATTGCCATTTTGGGCATGAGCGGGTCCGCTTTTGCTCAGGACAGCTTCCCTGTGGGACTCTCTGCCGAAACGCAATATATCCTCAATAGCTTTATGTTTTTAGTCATGGGCGCATTTGTAATGTGGATGGCCGCCGGCTTCGCGATGCTGGAGTCCGGCCTTGTGCGCGCGCGGAACACCGCCTCTATATGCCTCAAAAATGTAGCTCTTTATGCCATAGCCGGTATCGCGTTTTACATGGTGGGCTATAATCTCATGTATGTTGATCTGGCCGATCACGGTTTATTCGGGACTCTCGCATTTTTCTATAACCCCAGCGCTGACGAAATTGCTCTCATGGATGCCGAGTTCAACCTCGGCGAAGCTACAGCGCGTGTCGTTGAGAATAATGATTATTCGGTCATGGCTGATTGGTTTTTCCAGATGGTTTTTGTGGCCACGGCCGCCTCTATTGTTTCAGGCACAGTGGCTGAGCGTATCAAGCTCTGGCCGTTCCTGATTTTTGTCGCCGTGCTCACAGCCATTATTTATCCCATCCAGGGCTCATGGAGCTGGGGTGGTGGCTGGCTGAATGATATAGGCGATGGCTTTAGCGACTTCGCAGGCTCCACGATTGTACACTCTGTTGGTGGTTGGGCGGCTCTTACAGGCGCGATCATTCTTGGGCCCCGTAAAGGAAAATACACAGAAGATGGCCGTGTGCGCCCGATGCCCGGCTCAAACTTGCCACTGGCCACACTCGGGACGTTCATCCTCTGGCTTGGCTGGTTTGGGTTTAATGGCGGCTCCGTGCTGGCGCTTGGCTCCGCGCAATCTGTCACGATTATGTCTGTTGTGTTTGTGAACACAAATCTGGCCGCTGCGGCCGGTCTCGTTGCAGCGATGCTGTTTGCGACATGGCGCTATGGGAAGCCTGACTTAACGCTCGTGCTGAACGGTGCTTTGGCGGGCCTTGTGGCCATTACGGCCGGCCCGGATATTCAAGACCCGGCCATGGCCCTCCTGATCGGCGGCATTGGCGGATTGCTCTGCTGTATTGCCATTCCTTTGTTCGATAAGCTGCGCATTGATGATGTGGTCGGTGCTCTCTCCGTGCATTTGGTGGCCGGTATCTGGGGCACCATGGCGGTTGCGATTTTCACCACTGGTGACTATCTCGCGCAAGCCACAGGCATTATTGCCACCGGTGCCTTTGTCATGCTCGCCAGCGCGATTGTCTGGCTATTCTTGAAATATTCGATTGGCATCCGCGTCGAAGAGCGTGATGAGCGCTACGGCGTTGATATTCCGGAAGTCGGCCTCGAGGCCTATCCGGACTTCGAAGCACGGACCAATTAAGCCTGTTTTTTGTAAATGCTATAAACCCGGCATCCAGATTTGAATGCGCTCTCCAAGGGAGCCATTGACGATGCCGGGATAATGTTCATTTAAATGCGCTCTGGCTTGATCCCGTTTATTGACAGGCAATGTTTGCAATATATGCAGAGCCACGTGCTGAGTGAATTCATCCCAGCTATCATAAAATTCAACATCTTTGCCATCACGACTGTTGCTTTGCAGATAAAAATTAGATGTCTCCATATCACGTTTAGTATGCTGGCCCAGAGATATCCTTTCGTCATCCGGCATGGCATTCAGGGAAAAGACAAGCGTGCGCCCATTTAATCTCAGCTTGAATGATACAAACTCTGCTCTGTGATGATCCGGGATAATACGTCCATCATGTTCCGGAATGTCATATCTTGCCAGAGCGTTTCTGTAATAAAAATATTGCGACAACTCTTCTGCTACATCCAAATCCAGCCCTTCAATATTTTTAAGCCTACTGAAAAATTCAGATGTGGTTCTGTGCAGCTCCTGAAAATCCTGCTTTTGTTTTTGAAGCTGATCCGTTCCGATCGCTCCAGTTCGATTGTCATTGTAAAGAGGCAATATAGTGATTCTAGCCTCTTTTATCTGCTCTTCTGGAATAAGGGCGTGCATCTTTTCAGCAACAACTTCACTCAGTAGAGTTTCGTATGCATCCCATCCTCTTTGATTATTGACTGCTATGGCAGCTGCTGCGGCTGCCCCTCCTGCGGCTCCTGACATTTTTGTTATCCCATCCAACCAGGTCTTCTATTCTCAACAGGAGGGCCTGTAAGCACAGTAACACCTGGCTTATCAAATGCGCTAAATATCGCTTTGATTGCGTTTTCAGACTCCGGATTGTTTTCAACTACCAAAGCTTCCAGCTTTGATAAAATGTCTTCAGCATTATCATATGTTTCAATAGTCTTCGTATCTGATTGAGGTAAGTCTGCCCCATTTGCACGGATCAAATCTATGGATAACGCCACCGGTGAATCGGTGCTTGCAGCGCTTAGTTCGATCTTATACACGTTATCTCCTAATTGAACCGGGTAAACCACCCTATCGCCCTGATAACCACCTATTGTGGAGCTGCTTTGGCCTTGTGCGCTTTCATTTAGCATAGCCCATGACACTCTTATCTCATTTTCATGTTTGCACAAACAAAGGAAGATAGCATCCAGCCTTCGCTCAACATCATTAAAAAGAGGGTTATTAACCGAAGCAGGCTCCCCGGCTTGTGTTGTAAAACTCTCGCCCATCTCTGGACTGCTATTCAGATCTTGTGTCATTTTTCTATTCTCCGTTTTTCAAAAGCCATGACAATTTAACATAATATTAATACCTGTCAACATTTTTTATGTAAAAAATTGACTATTTTACGACTTTAGGGGATCTAACGGGCGGCGGCGCTGATGCTCAGAATGGCTTGGGCGCAAACCGTTTCCACCGGCGTGCCTGTTTTCTTGCACTGCGCCTCCAGCTCCGAAAGCTTGGAAAGCGTGCGGCTCATTCCGCCAAGGCTCCAGCGGCCAAGCTGGGATTGAAACTGGCTTTGCTGTTTAAAAAATATCGGCGGGCTCAGCATTTTCAGCGCGCGGTCCGGCGCCTCTCCGGCCTCAATACGGGCCTTGGTAATATGCAAACGGCGGAAATGGCGTTGCAAGGCGCGCAAGATCACAATAAAGGGCACGCCCTCTTCCAAAAGCGTTGTGTAGGCCCGCAATGCTCCGGCCGCATCGGAGCCACCCGCACCATAGATCAAATCATCAAGGGATTGCGCCCCCGCCTCGCCGCAACAGGCCTGCACATCGCCAAGGCTTATCTGGGATTTATCCGGCCCCTTGTAGAGGATCAGCTTTTCAATCTCCGAGCGCACTTTGCGGCGATCCCCGGAGATATTGGCGCTCAGCCAATTGGCCGCATCCATCTCAATCTGAAGCCCCTCGGCTTGCAGGCTTTCACGGATCAGACGGCCCAAATCACGCTGATCCTCGACATAACAGGGCAGAGCCGCGGCATTCTTGGCTTTCTCACAGAGCAAGCGCAGGCTGGAACGCGGCCCCAGATTATCGGCTTCAACCACGATTAAATTCGCATCGCTCGGGTTTTCAAGGTAGTCCTTCAACATCACGGTGAGCTTGTCCGCGCCTTCGCGAATACGGATCAGACGATCACCGCCCATCATTGACATGGCATTGGCTTCGTCACTGAGGCGCGCTGTGTCCTCGGTGAGCTCATCGGCTGTAAAAGTGACCACATTAAAGGGATCAGAGAGATCGGCAACGATCGTTTTGCCAATCATTTCCGCACGTTCGGAGACAAGCCCGCTATCCGGCCCGTAAACCAGAATAAGCCGGGCTGCCGGATCCGGATTTTTTAAAAAAGGGTCAATGTCACGATAAGAGAGTTTCATTCACATATATCTACGCAGATACACGCAATATATCACAGCAACGTCCGTTGCCTTTGCGTGCGAGTTCTTCTTCAAAGATCATGTGAGCACATCTGTTGGGATTCTCAAAGAGGGCAGGATCATAATCTGCCTGGAAATCCAGAGTTTTTTGCAAACTATCAAACAAGCAACGATTGACCTTGGCATCTGTCAGGCCGGTATGGCAAATGCGCAAGAGAGGCTCGAGCGCCTCATCAAAGCCTTTCCCTTCAAAGGCTTGCTCGGTGATATCGGCAAACTCCTTGGCAAAATCTTGCATGCGTCCTGTGCCATAGGCGATATCAAAAAATTGATTACCGTGATTGCATGCCTGATCATAGGCATCGGTTAAAACGGCCTCGACCTCCGTGTTTTGTACAGACAAGCCATAACGCGCCAGCAAGGCATTCACCGCGCCGGCATAATTTTGATTATAAGCCAGCTCGGTAATGACCAGATACATAGCCTGATGTTGCCACGCCCCGACACCGATCATACGCGCCTCGAAACGGTGGCCATAAGGCTCATCATCATCATTCTTCAGCGCGGCAATCTTTACATCGGGCCACAATATTGTTTCGGCAAAGAAATAATTGGTCGGCGTGTTCAATCCGCGCTCTTTGAGCTCATGAAAACTGCTCCATGTGCCTGATGGAATACGCTGCAGGACGTTATTCTCATCATAATACACATAGAGCGGATTACGCATAACATGCTCAATGTGAGAGACAATAAATTCTTCACCGGATGCGGCATTCAAAACATAAGGGACAAACCCTCCCTTATCGGCGAGGAATTTGCGGTAATGCATGCCCGGCTGATAATTAATCGCTTTGCCTTCGCTAAAACCGGATGAGTTATCGCTCAGCAGGAAAAAGAACGGGGCCAGAAAATATAGGCGGCGGACATTATCCAGGAGATGCTCCGGATCCGTATAACTGACCGAGACCTGATTGGATTTACACACAGAAAAATAGGCGGCAATGCCCGTCATATCCGCCCGCGGTGGATTAAAGAATTGCTGATAGCGTTCGACATTCACCACTTGCGAGAGCAAAAGCTCCGCACTGGCATTTGGCAATTCTTGGAAATAGGATCGCTTGACCCCGACATCCTGTGCGGCCTTAGTCAGGATAGCCAGCTTATCTTGAATATCATCCAAAACTTTGGTGCGATTTTGATAACGCGCAGCAATACTATTGGCCTCTAGTGTCTCGGCGGTTGGCTCCTGACGCACCCAAACATGGCTGGCGCCATCCAGAGCGCGGCCCTTCACGGATTCATTCTGGCACACATCCATCGGTTTTTGGTCGCCGGTCTCCGGATCAAAAAAACCAAGCTCCACCTCAATACCGGAACGGCTCTCTTGCGCGCCTATACCTGTATAGAGATCATAGACATCCTCTATGTCTGAAATTGGTTTATTATCACTGGTTTTTACGCCTGACATCTCTTTGCCTCTTATAAAAAACGTATCAGAGATAAGTATATGGGTTTATTTCATATGGAGGCAAATTCTTAAACATACTCCATTCACAGGGTATGATCGGGTACAAGCACCGGCTCGGGCGCGCGGGGGTTAAAATGTTTGCCTTGCTGAAAGGCAAGATAACGATTGCCGGCTTGATGAAATGAATCCCTGATGCGCGGTGTCACCGCCCTATTAAAGGCCGGATTTGAAACTGCCTCGCGGTATCCGGCTTTGGGATAGACCAAAAAAGCCCCCCATGTGCGGTTAAGCGTTTGGCCCGTATTATTGACCACGCCGCGATGCTCTATTTCTGCGCCCCAACGGGTTAAAGTGCCGGGACGGGTTTGTTTTTGGCCATGGGCATTGCGAAATTCTGTGCCCAGATCATCACAAAACCCGTAAATGAAATCGACGCGATTGCGCCCTTTGCCTTCCGGCTTGTCATGGGTATGCCAATGTCCGAAAATGCCACGCTGCGCCTTGCCGTTCTCCGTCTCTGTCCTTTGCGCAATCAGCACAATTTCGGCATCCCGGAATTTTTCAGCCCCATAAAGTGCAAATGCGTCCTGCGCTACGGCCAGTCCGGCTTCAAACAAGAAATCAAATGTCTCAGGCACAGCAAAGTCCATAGAGCCAGCGGGCTTAACCACAAGGCCGTGATTCATAAAAATGCGATTATCGCCGGAAATATCCATCACATCGCCTAAAATTACCGGATTGGCGATATCGCTTCTGCTCCTGGGCTCAGGGGGAATAAGAGAGGGGGCCCACAGATGGCCATCGCCCCCCTGATCGAATGACACAAGAAGAGCTGTATCTTGCTCAAGATCACGATCCGTTATATCTGCTTTGCTGGCTTGCAATAGCGCCATATCTAACTCCATATCATATGATAAACCCACCTTCTGATCAGGATTCTGGCTTATCTATTATTTTGGAGGGATTTCATCCCGCCCGGTTTCCATTTGGATAACCACAGCGAGATTAAACGGGCTGTGGCGCTTTAGCATTTTTGAGGCGGTGCAAGCTGCATCCATCAAATTCCGCCGTTTGTTCTTACACAACGCAGAACAAAACAAAGTAGGAGAGTTCTAGAATATTACGGGAAGTTTTGTCAAATTAATTTTGACGATCGAAATAAAGCGCAACCTGCAGTTCAATTTGGCGGGCAAGATCATCCAGCGCATTCAAACGGGCGTTGTCTTCGGACACGCGGTTGGTGAATTCACTGGAGAGGATGTTATAGCTGGTGATGGCGCTCAATTCTCGCCCAAGAACAACAACATCCTCATGGCGATCTCTGAGTGTAAATGTCGCACTGATGCGCAATTGCCCGCGCGTGGCATCCGAGCGAACCGTTATGTCCAGATCACGCAGCGCTTCTTTTAAATCCCCGACCTCCAAAAGATAGGGCGCTTCGCTCGGGTAATCGCCGCGATAAAAACGATCAACAAGCGCGTTATACAGATATTGCCCGTCACGATCAGGGATAGTGGCAATAAACACCTTGCCCAGATGCGCCTCAACAGAGCTATGCGCTGCACCGCTTTGTCCGTAAATCGGAGAAAATCCGCATGCGGTCAACATGGGTATGGACAAAATCGATAGCAATAAAAAAACGCGTGAAAATTGTTTCATGGGGTTTATATTAATAATGAAAACACCCCATAGACAACAGATAAAGTGTGACCCTGATGAAATTTGCCTATCAAATGGAAGACCCGGCCCGTGCAAACCCGAAAGAAAATCATTCTTTGATGATGATCCAAGCCGCCTTTCAGGCAGGGCATGCGGTCTATCATTACACCCCCGAGAGCATTTCTTTATCCCAGAATGTGCTGAGCGCACCATGCGCGCAAATCACAGCCATTGATTTGGATAAAGAGCCACATATCGAGCTGGGCTCATATGAAAAAATCAATCTGGAAGAGATGGATGTTATTATCATCCGCCAAGACCCGCCTGTTGATGTCAATTATTTCACCAACACCTATTTCATGGAAATGCTGCAAAAACGCGGTGTGTATATCTCCAATGATCCTGTCGGCATTCGCAACACGCCTGAAAAGCTGAGCATCTTTAATTACCCCGATCATATTCCGCCAACCATTGTGACGATGGATCATGATGAGGTGAAGACGTTTATGGCCATACATAATGAAGTGGTGGCCAAACCGCTAAACGGGTTTCACGGCCATGGCATTATCCGCACGCGCAAAGCCGAAGATGTGCGGGAGATGATCGCACGTGAAAAAGAGCCCATCATGGTTCAGCCCTATTTGCCCGCAATCAAAGAGGGCAATAAGCGCATTTTGATGTTTGGGGAAGAGATCGTTGAATCCATTATCACCGTGCCGGCCGATAATGATTTTCGTATCTATCGCGGATCCACCGATCATGCCTATGAGCCAACCCCGCAAGAGCGCGCCTTGGCCGAACAGATTGCCAAGGATCTCAGTGCGCAGGGCGTGTTATTTGTCGGGTTGGACTTCATCGGCCCCTATCTGACCGAGATTAATGTCACCAGCACAGGCACATTGCAGCGCATAAAAGTGGTCTATGGGCATGATATTACCCCGCGCTTGATTGATTTAATCGAAGAACACGCAAAAATTCATAAAAATAAATAAATACAGTGCTTTAGGGTGTTTTAAGCAGAGTTTTTATGCCTCATTTTCTGGAATTACGAAAAATTAACACTTTTATGTCAAACTCTAAACCATAAGAAAAGACCGCACAAAAAACAAAAAATAGGCGGTCATAAAAAATAAGACGAATAGAGATAAACGGACATAAGAGGGTGTATATGTCTTTTTTTGGTGGCGCATCAAGCGCTTTCGATCAATTTGGCGGGTATGTCAGAAACTACCAGGATAGTTTCCAGGACATCATGCAGATGTCCCAAAATATCAATCCCGTTCAAAATATTTCCAATGTTTTCAATAGCCTGTCACAAGATATCGACATTGATATTGCGCCTGCTGTAACGGCCGCTGCTACATTTGTTGCGGGCCGCGCGGGGGCGGGTGCCTTTTTGAATCAGGATACAACGCTGCAGCGACAGGATATCAGCTCTTTGCAACAGCAAATCACGCAAAATTATGATGACATGCGCACGGCCGTTCAAGTGGCCATGACTGGCGCGGTAGGCGCCGAAGCGGCAGGGTCTGCAATGGGGCGTTTTAATGCTCCTGTCTCTGGCACAGCCGATGTGGCTATGACTTTGCTTGATCCAACACAAGGGATCTTTACGATCTTATCCCAAATCAGAGCCGAAGCTGGATCTGCCAGCAATACACAACTGGCAGAAATTATGGATCGCACATTCCAGCAGCTTCAACAAAATGCAGACAATCCGGCGTTTGAAGTCCTGAGAGATACACCCATGATGGAAAGCGTAGAAGCTTTAACAGCCTTTATGATGGGCGGGCCTGAAGACAATCCTGTTTTTCAGGCTTTGGAGATGGCCGTTCAGGTATTAGATCTACAAGATGAAAACAGAGATTACGTCGCAGACAATCAATACAACAACGCAGATGCATCCCTTGTGGCGGAAGTCATTAAAGATGGCAATAAGGCTGCTTTAACTGAAATAACAGGCGGTGACCCATTGGAAGCTACCGTCATTGAAGCAACCGGTTCAGCCAGAGGTGCAAAATTCCTAGATTTTGAAGACGGTCGGGATATTTTGCATTCCTATTACGCCTGTAGAGAAATTGGAACTCTGACTTCGGTGACATCGATCAACTGGGATCCAGAAGAAGCGCCGGCGCCAACCGTTGCGGGCGATGACGAATTCGCAGTACTCAAACCCGATCCTGAATTCATCGCACAAATACAGCCAACAACTCCGGGCATGAATGCATAGGTCTTATCACATCGGGCACATTTCCAATTGATTTCACACAGCAGAATTTCTATGGTTCTATCATAATCAAGTGATGGAGCTTTGTAGATGCGATTTTTGGGATTTCTGACACTCTTTTGTGCAACAGCCTTTACATTTTTGCATGTAAACCCTCTTCATGCGCAGCAAGGCAATCCTTGTGATAAAGCGACCAACACCACCGATATTTTGTCCTGCGCCAAGGACCGTTATGAGACCGCCCAAGACAAGCTGGCCGATATTTATAAATTGGTAGAAGACGAGCTTAAAGACCTGCATCAGGCCGCTCTCGATCAGTTGAGCGATGAAGAAAAATTAGAGACAGATACGGCAAATACTGCGCTGGACCAGCTTGGCAGCAATCAAAAAGACTGGATTGCCTATCGCGATTCCCATTGCGCATGGGCGAGTGAGCGGGCCGATAATGAATCCCTCAAAAGGATTGCATCCTTATCATGCCTGGCCGATATGACGGAATCGCGTAGCGGCCTGCTACAAAAACATGCGGCAGAAGATAGCGCCGAAGAAATTGTCGCGAAAAACGCCGCGACGCCGCGCTGGATCAATGTTCTGGATGAGGAAAAACCGCATGTTTTCTGGAAGAACGCCAAACGCCAAACCCTTGATCTGGATTGTGATGGGCATGATGATTTCGCCGTTTTTGGGATTGATGAAAAAACCAAGGAATATGTTGTGGCCGTTGCGAAATCGTCCCTGACCGGCCGGCCGGATGTCACGGTGCTGGATCTGTCCGAACATGCGAATGAGGCCTCGGCTTCATGTGCCTTGAGTGATTTGATATCAATCAATGATGTCCGGAATGATGATGAACTCTGTGACGCGCGGCTGGATATCAAGGGAAATGATTGTGAAAATTTCTACATTGCCCATAAAGGCGATGCTTTTGTTATTGGCGATCGCCGTCAAGACGCATTGACACAGGATGATCCGGCAACCCCGCCGCTGCCGGATAAAAAAGCCGCACATTAAGGTCGGTGGTATCTATGTCACAAAAGAAAAGAATCACGGTCTTTTGTGCCTCTTCTCATAATCTTGATGACGATTATTACGATCTGGCCGATAAAACCGGACGCATATGTTCCGATTGCGGCATGGATATCGTGTATGGCGGTGCCAAGGGCGGTATGATGGGGCGCATAGCCGACAGCGCCATGGCAGCAGGCAGTGAGGTTATTGGTGTCATTCCCGCCTTTATGAAAGACCGTGAGCGCGCGCATAGCGGTTTGAGCGCACTTCATTTCACGCAATCCATGCATGAGCGCCAGCAAAAAATGGCCGATTTGAGCGATTGTTTTTTGATTTTACCCGGCGGTATTGGAACGTTGGCGGAATTTTTCGAAGTCATCACATGGAAACAACTTCAATTGCATGAAAAACCAATCATTCTGTTCAATCATCGGGGGTATTGGGATTCACTATTGGCACAAATGCGCACATTAGAAGAACAAAAATTTGCACATCGTGATCATAATTTTTTGTACGAAGTGGTTGATTCCATAACCGAATTGGAACACTCTCTAAAAAGGAAATTTTTTAACGAATGAACAAGAAATTTATGCAAGAGTTATAGAAGTAAACGTCTTTTCATTCTATATTCTATAATATGAGAATATTCTTGAATCTAATTTAGGTCTTTTAAAAGTGAAATATACAAAAACAGAAAACAATTCAGAAGAGCTTTCCAAGAAGGCCTTTAAACAGATTAAAGACCTGAAAATTCCGCCCCTTCCTGAATATTATGAACTTTGGTATTTGTATTTCACGCAAGAGAACCCAGAGCTGAACCGTGCCGTTCAAATGCTGGAAGAAAAGAAAAAACCTATCGATGCGAAGGCCTGCGAAAAGCTCTATCTTGATTTTATATCCGATGAACAGCGTAACGAAAAAGTCCAAAAGGCGGGTGACCGTATTCAGGAAACAATCAAGGACGTATCCGGCGCCGTTACAAGCGTAAAAACCGCCGCCGATAAATATAATATTCGCCTCGAAGGCATGTCCGGCCAGCTCAAGAGCAATCCGAGCGAAGTCGATATTGAAGATGTTCTGGCCAATATTTTGCAAGATACCGAAGATATGATGAACCAGAACCAAGAACTGGAAAAAGAATTGGTGAAATCATCGCAAGCAATGGTCGAGATGCAGCGCGATCTGGAAATCGTCAAAAAGGAGGCTGTGACAGACGGTCTTACCGGCCTTGGGAATCGCAAAGCCTTTGACCAGCACATCACTAATATTATTGAAGAATCCATCGCGGAGGATCAGATCTTTACATTGATCATGATGGATATCGATCACTTCAAGGAGTTCAATGATAATTATGGTCACCAGGTTGGTGACCAGGTTTTGCGCCTTGTGGCCAAAACACTTGTTGATGGCGTAAAGGGTCGTGATGTGGCCTGCCGCTATGGTGGTGAGGAATTTGCCCTTATCCTTCCAAACACAGATATCAAGGCCGGCATGAAAGTCGCCGACCAGCTCCGGCTTGCAGTTGCCAACAAAGAAGTCGTCAATCGCTCCAGCGGTGAAAAGCTAGGCCAGATCACATTATCCGCAGGCGTGGCCGAATTCTTTAAACAGGAAAACCTTGATGGTTTAATCGAGCGCGCCGATAATGCGCTTTATACGGCCAAGCATAATGGCCGTAACCAAGTTGCCCAAGCACCTGCGCCAGCCGTTACAAAAGCCTCTTAGGGTGTAAAACAATCCCCACGCAAAGCCCCCTTAAATAAGGCCAAAGCCTTGTTTCTTTGTGATGCAAAGAGCATATTAACTCTCATGCGAAACACAGCAATGACTATGAGTATGAGCGAGATACCTCCCTATCTTGAAAATTTAAACCCTGCGCAAAAACAGGCGATTGAAACCTTGGATGGGCCAGTACTCGTTTTGGCAGGCGCAGGCACGGGAAAAACCCGCGTACTGACAACGCGCCTTGCCCACCTGCTGCATACAGGCAAAGCATACCCGTCCCAGATTTTGGCGGTCACCTTTACCAACAAGGCCGCGCAGGAAATGAAAGAGCGTGTGAGCAGCCTTATGAACGGAGCGCCCGTTGAGGGCTGGTCGCTTGGCACTTTCCATTCACTGGCCGCAAAAATGCTGCGCCGTCATGCGGATCTTGTCGGGCTTGGATCAAACTTCACCATCCTTGATCCCGATGATCAGGTACGTTTGCTCAAACAATTAATGGAAGCCAATAATATCGACACCAAGAAATGGGTGCCCAAGGCGATGATCCATTTTATTGATCGCTGGAAAGATCGCGGCCTCACACCCGAGAATATCGGGCATGATGATGCCGGTGATGTGGCCGATGGAAAAATGCCTGTGCTCTACCGCCTTTATCAAGAGCGCCTGCGTGCAGTTAACGCCTGTGATTTTGGTGACCTGCTCTTGCATATGATCACGATTCTCAAAGACCCGGCCAATGCATCTGTTCTGGAGGATTATCACCGCCGCTATCGCTATATTATGGTGGATGAATATCAGGATACCAATGTCGCCCAATATATGTGGCTACGCCTTCTCGCGCAGGGGTCCCAGAATATCTGCTGCGTCGGGGATGACGACCAATCCATTTACGGCTGGCGCGGCGCGGAAGTTGGCAACATTTTGCGCTTCGAAAAAGACTTTCCGGGTGCAACCATCATTCGCCTCGAACAAAATTACCGCTCGACAAACAACATCCTCAAGGCCGCAGGCGCCGTTATTCACCACAATGAAGACCGGCTTGGCAAAGAACTTTGGTCTGAGGCCGGAGATGGAGACAAAGTCCAGGTCCATGGCCTATGGGATGGCGGTGCGGAAGCGCGCTGGGTCGGCGAAGAAATTGAACAGCTTCAGCGCAAGCAATGGTCGCTCAATGAAATGGCGGTTCTAATCCGTGCCGGATTTCAAACGCGCGAATTTGAAGAGCGCTTTATCCAGCTTGGCGTGCCCTACAAAGTCATAGGCGGCCCGCGCTTTTACGAGCGCATGGAAATTCGTGATGCTCTTGCCTATATGCGTATCGTTGTGCAAAAGGCTGATGATCTTGCGCTTGAGCGCATCATCAACACCCCCAAGCGCGGTATTGGCGATGCCACCGTCAACACGCTTTATGCCTATGGCCGTGCCAAAGGCATCTCTTTGCACGATGCAATTATGGATCTGACCCAGACCGATGAGCTGCGCCCCAAGGTCAAAGCTACGCTGATGAAATTGCTCGATGATTTTGAGCGCTGGCGCTCGCTCCTTGATACAATGAGCCATGGAGAGCTGGCCTCACAGATTTTGGATGAAAGCGGCTATATCGAGATGTGGCGCTTGGATAAAACACCCGAAGCACCCGGGCGCATTGAAAACCTGAAAGAGCTTGTCAGCGGCATGAGTGAGTTTGAAAGCATGGCCGAGTTTTTGGAACATGTCGCACTCGTGCTGGAAAACCAAGATAAATCCGGCGGGGAATATGTCACTATTATGACATTGCATGGTGCCAAAGGATTGGAATTTGATGCGGTCTTCTTACCCGGCTGGGAGGAAGGGCTCTTCCCCTCACAGCGATCCATGGATGAAAATGGCCTCAAAGGCCTCGAAGAAGAACGGCGGCTTGCCTATGTTGGCATTACGCGCGCGCGTAAAAAGGCTTACATCTCGCATGCGGGGAATCGTTTCATGTACGGCAATATGGTGAGCGCTATTCCATCGCGCTTTATTGATGAATTGCCGGAAGAGCATATTGAAACCAGCAATGAGATGGGCAATTACTCCCCCGGCCGCTCCCAACATTGGGACTCATCCGGCTTTCAGCCCTCCGCTCCGCGCCGTCAAATCCATGACCGCAAAGTGCAATCCGATAACGGCGAAGTTTTTGCCCGCGGCGATAAAGTGTTTCATGACAAATTCGGCTATGGGATTATCATCAATATTGATGGTCACAAACTCGACATTAATTTCGATACCTCAGGCAAAAAACGCGTGATGGATAGCTTTGTTGAAAAGCATTAATGCAAAGAGGCCTCTTGATGGAAGGCTTCAAAATCATCATCACCCATCGGATAAGCAATCACGCTGAGCTTTTTTGCATCGCTTGCCAAATCCTTGGCGCTTTTATGTGCTGTTCCTGCCTTCATCCAGAGGAAATCCCCCTCATCCGGTTGAAAATCACCGTCATTGGTTGGAACAACCGTAGCGCCGCCGCCCCATGTTGCATTCAGCACATCATGATCGTCACGATGTAGCGGCAAATCGAGGCGTTTACTCAACATGACAGAGATTTTATCCGTGCCGGTCATTTTGTGATACATACGCGCCATTAACATTAAATCAAATTCAACATCATCTAAAAATTCATACATGCCATCGACGATAATTTTATCCGGATCAGAAAAATCCCAACACGTGACATACCCCTCGGGATTATCGATGGCGTCATAGACTTGATCATAGGCTTGTTTGAGAACGGATTTAACCTGAGGCAAACGCGTCAATGTGGCCGCCTTCATAAAATCGGCGCCAACATTGATAAAGGCATCAAATTCATCAGAGCTATACTCTCTGATTGCGGCATGATCCGTATAATTTTTGGCGTCCGGCACGTGGCTGCCTCGCTCCTTGTGATTGCAATATGAAAATATCAGTAATAGGTCACAGAAACTTTTGCAAGAAAATAAAAATCTGCGCTCTTATGGCAGGCGTGCAATACGGCCCGCGGCGATAATATCACCGTATCCATCTGCCGATTGCGCCAATATGGTGAGTGTATCTCCCTCAAAATCCTCCGGCAGCTCGACACTTCGGATCAGGCGTTGCCCCTGCCAGGCATCGAGACTCAATTCTGAGAGAACCGCATGCGCATAAGATACCGTGCGGCCTCTATTTTCTCCGGCACGGATAGATTCTTGATGCGCGGTTTTGGTTCCAAATAACCACAGGCGATATTGCCCGGGCTTTGTTTTTGGCAATTGTACTTCGAATGCCTGTTCGCCTGAACGGGTAATTGATAGAGGAAGAATATCATGGGTTTGACGGATCACATCACCGGCGCGCCCGCGCTGTGATCCCACAAATTCATCATGGCCATTGATAATCATTTGCGGCGTATAAACACGGCCAGTGCGCAGAGCATTATTATAAGCGCGCTGGCGTGCGGTTGAAAATTCGCGGCTGAGCGTATCTTTCCAGTGCAAGTGATTCCAATAGGTCACATGAAACCCAAGCGCGATCACATCTTTATGATCGGCCAGTTCATTCAAAAATCGATCCGCAGGCGGGCATGATGAACAAGATTGTGAGGTAAATAACTCCACCACTACGGGCTGTTTTATATCCTCATCCGCATTAAAACCGCCAAAGTAGGCATGCAATGTTTGCCCCCAAAATATCAAAAGGCCGCCAATGCCAATAAAATACACAATATGTTTTATCATACTCTCTCATTCGTATGCAGACTTGCATTTGTTACATAAGATTTTAAGCTAGTGATGGCTCTAGACTTCTTATGCTAAGAGCGCCATATTGAAAAAAATTAAAAAAAACTGAAAACAGATTACAAATAGGCTTGATACATAATATGACAGTGCAAA
Organism: uncultured Pseudobdellovibrionaceae bacterium; assembly: GCA_964611755.1. Classification (GTDB taxonomy): domain Bacteria; phylum Pseudomonadota; class Alphaproteobacteria; order Micavibrionales; family Micavibrionaceae; genus CAZTBB01. The sequence goes on along the minus strand of CAZTBB010000005.1, from coordinate 39,383 downwards.
ATAAAACAGCGTGTATTTTTGGTGGCTCGGGATTTATAGGAACACAAATCGTCAGGGAATTGGCACGCCTCGGTTATCAGATCAAAGTCGCCAGCCGCATTCCGGAGCGCGCCTATTTCCTTAAGCCTGCAGGTGCCGTTGGCCAAGTTGTTCCGGTTCCTTGTGATTATTCCCCCAAGGCCGTCAATGATGTCGTTAAGGGATGCGATATTGTCATTAACTGCGTTGGCATTTTGTATGAAAAGAAAAAAGGCGATTTTGCCAAAATTCACACGGATCTGCCTGCCTCCATTGCTAAGGCCGCCCAAAAAGCCAAGGCCGAGCGCTTTGTTCATATTTCCGCGCTTGGTGTTGATCAATCCTCATCAAAATATGCCAAATCAAAATTTGAGGGTGAAAAAGCCGTTTTAAAAAATTATAAAACGGCAACCATTCTGAGGCCTTCCATTGTCTTTGGTGAGAATGACAACTTCTTCAATATGTTTGCACGCATGGCTCAAATTCTGCCAGCCCTTCCTTTGATAGGTGGCGGCCGGACACAATTCCAACCTGTGTTTGTGGGTGATGTTGCCGATGCGGCCATCAAGGCCATCTCTTTGGATGGACAAAAGGCTGAAAATGTTCAGGGACAAATCTTTGAGCTTGGCGGCCCCGAGACCCTCTCATTCAAAGAGATTTATGAGCTTCTTTTTGACCAAATTGGCTTTTCTCGCCCGCTTATACCCTTGCCGTTTTTTGCCGCTAAAATCCAGGCCGCTTTCTTAAGCCTGCTGCCCAAGCCGTTATTAACAATGGATCAGGTTGAATCATTAAAGCATGACAACATTGTTCAAAAAAATGCTCTAACGCTTGATGATCTGGAGATCGCCCCCACATCATTAAGTCTTGTATTGCCCCATTATCTGGTGCAATATCGGCCTGGCGGGCGCTTTGGAGCAGCCAACGCCGCTTGAAGTCACTAACAGTTAGTTTTTTAACTAGGGTTTAAAATCATGATGAACCGTTTTGTATCGTCTTTACTCTTCCTTGTATTTATTGCGTGCCTTGTGCCCTTATCACAGCCCAAAGCAATGAGTGAGAATATTGCGGTTATTGTGAATAGTGAAGCCATCTCATCATCTGATATCCAAGATCGCATGAAAATGTTGATTCAATCATCCCAACTGCCGAATACAAAAGATCTGCGCGAAAAAATTCGCCCACAAGTTGTGCGTACATTGATTGAAGAGCAACTCAAAATACAAGAGGCCGAACGCCTTGGCCTCGAGGTTAGCGACGAGGAAATTGAAGGCGGCTTTGCCCGTATCGCCGGACGGAATAAATTATCCTCCAAGCAATTTTCCGAACTTTTAAAGGCGCGTAAAATTAACCCGGCCACTCTGCACCGCCAAATCAAATCGGAAATAGCATGGTCAAAAGTAATACAAAAAGAAATGCGTCCCAAAATTGTCATCACGGATACAGATGTCATGGCACGCAAAGAGCAAATTGAATCGGCTATTGGGAAAACCGAGTATTTGCTCGCCGAGATTTTTCTTCCCGTCGATGGGGTCAGACAAGACAATGAAGTCCGCCAATTGATGAATGGGTTTTCCAAACAAATCCGCGAAGGACGCCCGTTTTCATCTATCGCCCAACAATTTTCCGAAGCCGCAGGCGCCGATAAAGGTGGCTCACTGGGCTGGGTCAGAGAAGGCCAACTTGATCCGGAAATAGACAAACTCCTTCCTTCTCTTGGTAAAATGGAACTCAGCAAGCCGATCAAAACATCATCGGGATACCACCTGATTTTGATGCGCGATAAGCGAAACTTCAATGAAGAGAGCGTCCCAAGTGAAGCGCAGATCCGTCAGAATGTTGGCTTGGAACGACTGGACCGTATCCAAAAACGTTACTTGATGGATCTTAAAACCTCGGCCTTTATTGAAGACCGTGTTTAATGCCGATACATTACCGCCCTTACGGGATGTCATAGCGCAGCATGATCTGCGCGCAGAAAAATCACTCGGCCAGAACTTCTTGCTCGATCTGAATATCACCCGCAAAATTTTACGCCATTGCCCCGATTTGTCAGGCCATCATGTTTTTGAAATTGGTCCGGGCCCTGGCGGCCTGACCAGAGCCATTTTAGAAAGCGATGCGAAGAAAGTTATCGCTCTCGAGCTTGATCACCGTGCTGTCAAAGCCATGCAAGATTTAAAACAAGCCGTGAATAACGGCCCGGCTGATAATAGGCTTGAGATCATAGAAACAGACGCGCTGAATACTGATTTACTGGCATTGGCACCCGCACCGCGTGCCATCATTGCCAACCTGCCCTATAATATTGCGACGCCGCTTCTGATTTCATGGCTAAAAAACATTCATACCGATCCCCTTAGTTTTTCATCAATGACATTGATGTTTCAAAAAGAAGTGGCCGAACGCATTACAGCCAAACCGGGCAGTAAAAATTATGGGCGCCTATCTGTATTGGCACAGTGGTTATGCACATGCAAAAAACTGTTTGATTTACCACCGGGCGCTTTTACCCCTGCCCCCAAAGTCTCATCCTCGATTGTACAATTAAAGCCAAGACAGGGCATTGTATTTGATGACATTCCTTTTGACGTGCTCGAGAACGTAACCGCCGCAGCCTTCGGGCAACGCCGAAAAATGATCCGCTCCTCCCTCAAGGATTTTGAAAACTCTTATACGGCCTGCTCCATCGATCCGACATTGCGTGCAGAAAATTTAACAATAGAAAAATTTATTGATATTGCCCGTCATGCGGCACAAGAGGGACATTAAAGCCCCGACATCAGGCCACGCACAAAATCGGACAGCCCTTTAACACGCCTGCGCTTTGTACGCTCCGCATCCAAAATCAACTGCGCCTGATCGATCGCCTCATCAATATCCTTATTGATAATCACGTAATCATACTCGGCCCAATGCGAAATCTCCGCCGAGGCCTTTTCCATGCGGCTGCGAATTTGCTCTTCCGTCTCACGCGTATCGCGGGAGCGATTACGCAAGCGTTTCTCCAGAACTTCACGTGATGGCGGGAGTATAAAGACGCGTACCAAATCTTCTTCTACAATTTGGGTGAGTTGCTGCGTGCCCTGCCAATCAATGTCAAAAAGCACGTCTTTGCCGCTCGCAAGCGCTTCTTCAACAGGCTGTTTTGGTGTTCCATAGTAATTATCAAACACTTTTGCATGTTCCAACATGTCACCATTATCCACCATTTCCCGAAACTGGTCGTGGCTGACGAAGAAATAATCCTGCCCGTGCACCTCTCCTGCGCGCCTTTCTCTAGTGGTTGCAGAAATCGAAATAGTGACATCCGGATTATTTTTGAGCAAAGCTCGTGTGATGGTTGTCTTTCCGGCTCCGGACGGTGATGACATGATATACATTAGGCCGCGTCGCGATAAATTATTCATATATGCCTCTTTATGATTTTATCGTGCCCCTCAAGATTAGGTTAAACGATAATTTTTGCAAGCTTTATCCCTCTTAGATATTTTCATTTTAGAAATTATTTGCTATCCTGACGATAGTGGGGGGGAAAAACAATGCCCTGCCATTTTATTGAAATATTATTATATAAATAAATTTTATTTGAGTTTTTATATTACAAATATTGGTGTTTAAATTGCTCAGAACATTATAAGGCATTGTTTTATTTTACAATTGTGCCGCGATTTTAAAAATGGAAGATATAAGTTACGTTCAGGAAAATGTGGAAAAAGCAGCTCTGCTGCTCAAATCCCTATCCAATGAAAAAAGACTGCATATTATTTGCTCAATTTATGATGGTGAAAAAAACGTCGGTGAACTTGAAAAAATAGTTGGCCTGAGCCAATCCGCTTTATCACAACATCTGGGACGTTTAAGACGCGATGGCATCGTAAAAACACGCCGCGATGCCCAAACCATTTATTACTCCATTAAATCCGACGAAGCCCACTACATCATCAAGGCTTTAAGAGATATTTATTGCAAAGATCAGCAGCCACACTAAACAGCTTTGCTTTTTTGCCCATTCCCGAAGGGCAAAGATTGAATCACATCATCACAGGTTACATCCTGCAATTCATCTTTTTGCAAAACATGCACATGATTTCCTTTCGGGGCATGTTTAACGGGATTGCTATGGGCTGAAAAAAGAACCAGCGATGGTATCCCCGTAGAGCCAATCAAATGCATTGGCCCGGTATCATTCCCCACAGCGCCGATAGCGCCCCGCGCCAGAGTTGCTATTTCATATAAATTGGTTTGCGATATCAAATTGATAACCTGCGGACAGGCCTGCGCTATCTCTTCGGCGGCTTGTTGTTCTGCGTCCGTGCCTATAATAACAGGAGCAATGCCCTTGCCGACAAGATAGGCCGCCAAACGCCCATAAGAGGCTGGCGGCCACCTCTTTTCCGGACGTGATGGAGCGCATCCCGGCACCAAAAGTACATAGGGCTTTGTCAGATTAAATCGTGATATATCACTTTCCATCCATTCCAACGTATCCGGCTCAATCTTTTTGATCCCCGCCAGACCAAGGGTTTGCACATGGCCATCAAAAGCGTGTCCGGCCGTTCTTTGCGGTGATATATTACGATGAGATGCGCCCTTGGCAATTCCAACCCATTCGGGTTTGGGTGAAAACAATCTAAAATAAAAGCTGCTGCGGTCATTATTCTGAAGATCATACACACGATCAAAGCCTGAACCATTTAAAGATTTGCAAAGCGCGATCCATCCGGGCAGATCAAACCAACGCGGCCTCTTATCAATCAAAACTTCGTCGAAATAGCCGCATTTTTGTGCAAAATCCGCAAAAGATTTTGTAGTAAGAAGTGTAATATGCGCTTTTTTATGATGATGCTTGATGGCTTTCATAGGGCCTAGCGCCTGAATAAAATCACCCAAAGCCCCCAATTTAATTACCAGAATTTTATCGCAGGACGAGACCATCAACGGATCCTTATTGTGCGGCATTTTGTTGCTGTATTCTTAAATCCGCATGGTGTGAATGCTGTAAGGCTTGCCCTTGCAACAACTCCGCGTAGACATTGAGCGTTTTATCCACCATTAGCTCTCGCGTAAAATTTTCTGCAATATGAGCCATAGCGCGCGTTGCCAAAATAGAACGCTGGCTAGGGGTTAGGGCCAATGCCTCTTGAATAGCTTCGGCCATGGACAATGAATCTCCCGGTGGAACCAACCAACCGGTTTCACCGCGGCGAATGGTTTCCTTCGCCCCGCCATGATCGGTTGCCACAATCGGTCGTCCCATTGCCTGCGCTTCGACAGGCACACGGCCAAATCCTTCGGGGTCGGTTGAAGCCGAGACGACAACGGTGGATAGCATATAGGCGGCCGGCATATCAGAACAATGATCCACCATACGGATTTGCGCACCCATATCATTCTGGGCGATAAAGTCTTCCAATTCCTTGCGGTATTTTATGCGTCCCTGATCCGATCCGATTATCACACCGAACACATCCTTGCGCGCCAATCGTGACAGCGCCTCAATCAGGACATGATGGCCTTTCCAACGCGTGAGACGCCCCGGCAACATCACAACATTCGCACCGTCAGGAATGCGCCATTCTTTTGACAAGGCGATAAGGCGCTCGGGCGTTACGGCCGTTGGATGGAATTTCTCTAACGCAATTCCGCGATGTACAATGCGGATTGTGGAATCATTCAAATGAAAGTGATTACGCAAGTAATCAGAGACATAGCCTGAAATCGCAATGACACGCTCGCCTTTTGCCATCACACTATTATAGGCCTTTTTGGTTGAGCTCTTGAAATTATAAGGGGCATGGCATGTCGTCATGAAATGCGCCTTGCTTTTTTTGCATGCGCGGTAAGCACTCCAAGCGGGGGCGCGGCTGCGGGCGTGTACAATATCAACCGCGTACATTTCAATGATCTCACGTAATCTCGAGACATTTTGCATGATCGTTAACGGATTTTTGGAATGCACCGGTAAATTGATATGCACGGCACCTATACGGCTCAGCTCATGCACGCGGGAACCGCCATGCGAGACCACAATGGCCTTTGCTCCGCTTGCAACAAGCTCGGCAGCAACATCAATGCAGCCCTGCTCCGCCCCGCCCGGGCCCAGCTCGGGAATGACTTGCATTATAACGGGTTGTTTTACGGATTTATTTGCCATTCGCCTTTACGATCGCTAAAAAAATAATAAAATTGTTTGCCATTATACTTCATAAAGCTGATCATCGCGTATACGCCATGTTTGCGATTATGAATGACCCTTATAGATATAGACAAAATGAGTGATATTCAATATTTAAAGCGCACGGATCGCCCGACACTTGCTTATATGTTTACACCGCCTAGCCAACCGGATATGCCGGTTGTGGTATTTCTTGGTGGCTTTAAGTCCGATATGGCCGGCACAAAGGCACAGTATTTTGAAGACCAAGCAAAAGCCCGCGGACAGGGCTATTTGCGTTTGGATTATTCCGGCCATGGTGAATCTGATGGCCTGTTTGAAGACGGCACGATTGGCCAATGGGCGCAAGATGCCACTGATGTTATTCACCACACCACCGACCAGCATAAAATTCTTCTTATTGGCTCCTCTATGGGGGGATGGATTGCCCTTTTGCTGGCGTTGAAATTAGGGAATAAAGTACACGGCATCATTGGTTTGGCACCCGCACCGGATTTCACACAAAGTCTTTACGAGCATCGTTTTAATGATGAAGAACGTGCGGCCATGGATCGTGATGGCGTTGTAAAACAGGGCAATGAATATTCAGATGAGCCTTATATCTTTACCAAAGCCCTGATCGAGGATGGCGCACGCAATCAGGTTCTTAACAAAACACAAAATATCCAAACACCGCTGACGATTATTCAAGGCAAAAAAGATGCCGATGTCCCTTGGCAATGGGCCGAGGACACAAAACGTGCTTTTGCACACTCAAACCCTGTAATTCATTACATTGATGATGGCGATCACAGATTATCAAGGCCGCAAGACCTTGCGCTTATTCAAACTGTCATTGAAGAAATGAGTGCGCCCTAACCAAGCTTAGAAACGTCTTTGCTTGCGTGATTCCAGCTCATCAATACGTCTTTGCTCGGAGCCTGCACCGGATAGCAGCCTGAAAAAAGAAATCAGAAGGATCGGCACATAAAAAACCAAGGCAAAACATAGCGTCACCAGAACCGCCTCGGTATTCAGAATTGATTTCACCAATTCACGCTGTTCCGGATTGTCCTTGACCTGTTCGACCAACCAACCAAGGGAGGATACGTGGTTATCCTGCCAAAGCTGGCCTAAACTTGTGAGATAAACAACGCCCGTCTGAGGGGAAATGCTGTTGAAATGCAAATACAGGTCATGACCCAAAGTCAAAACCAGCGGCACTGTGGCTAATATTAAAAGAAGACGACCCATAACGAATAGACAAGATAATAAATTAGGTAATACGCGTTCCGTTTAAAAACACAATCCTCAGGATAGCACTGTTTTCATATAATGAGAAGCCAATTTCAATCTTCTGAGTGGACATCGTGTAATGAAACCGCTATATAACCGGGATCATTCTTGATGTTCATGCTATGACATTCAAGGCATGGAAGGAGACGTGGCCGAGCGGCTTAAGGCGCACGCCTGGAAAGCGTGTTGAGGGCAACCTCTCGGGGGTTCGAATCCCCCCGTCTCCGCCACAACCCCTTTTTTAAACTATTTTTCTATTTTTGCCGTATCTCCCGCACACTCCCAGACACATCTGAGGCTATTTTCTGGCAGATGGGTGAGAATGAGAGAAATCATTAAAAAAACTGGCACTACATGGCTCGTTATTACAATCGCAGTTTAGAACAACTAACAGCTGCACAGAATGCTTCTCCACCTGACCAAAATCATCTTCCCAAGATTGATATTTCTAGTTTTTAGCGGTGCTTATTATCCATAAAATTGTGTGATAACATGTAGTATGAAATATCCTCCATGAGCCGATCAATATGCTTAATTACCGCATAATATGCAGTGAATATAGTTGCTTTTGCGGTGAATAAACGGTATAATCACATTAAAATATGCGGTGATTATCATGTGGATTTACGAACACAAAGATTGGCCTAATTTTTCCTGGGATCAGGAAGTGGTAACGCCATGCCTGATTAAGGTCAGACACATACAGGGACGATTGTTGGGCCGCATGCAAGCGCTTGGCTTTGATCTAAAGCAAGAAGCCAGCCTGAATACTCTTACAAATGATATTCTTAAATCATCTGCTATTGAGGGAGAAATTCTTAATCCGGAAGAAGTTCGCTCATCCATTGCGCGCAGACTCGGCATTGATATGGCCGGACTTATTCCTGCCAGTCGTGACGTTGAAGGAATTGTAGAGATGATGCTGGATGCTACGCAGAATTTTAAAAAACCGCTCACGCAAGACCGTCTATTTGAATGGCATGCTGCACTTTTCCAGACAGGGCGAAGTGGTATGCAGCGCATTACAGTTGGTGCGTATCGTCCTGAAGATGCCGGTGCTATGCAGGTGGTTTCTGGCCCGATGGGACGAGAAAAGGTTCATTTTGAAGCGCCAGCTGCAAAAATATTAAAGAAAGAGATGAATGCGTTTCTAAAGTGGCTAGATACAGAATCTGAGATTGATGCTGTTATCAAAGCGGCCGTTGCGCATCTATGGTTTGTAACAATTCACCCGTTCGAAGATGGAAATGGCCGTATTGCACGCGCTATTGCAGATATGGCACTTGCACGCGCTGATAATACAGCGGAGCGCTTCTACTCTATGTCGGCACAAATTGAAGCGGAACGTAAAGATTATTACGCGCAGCTTGAAGCCCAGCAAAAAAGCGATGCTGATATTACGAAATGGCTCTTATGGTTTTTGAAATGCCTTGAACGCACAATTGAAGGCGCGGAAGATACATTGGCGAGCGTTCTTCATAAGTCAAAGCTATGGGATTATTTGAATCAGAAATCAATCAACGAGCGGCAACGCTTAATCGTAAATATAATGTTTGAAGATTTTAAAGGCCATATGAATACATCTAAATACGCAAAATTGGCAAAATGCTCAACGGACACAGCTTTTCGGGATATTAAAGCGCTCTTGGAAATGGGCGCTTTTGTTAAAAATCCTGGAAGTGGTCGCAGCACAAGCTATCGTTTGGCTAGCGTTGAAGAATTAGGTGAGTGAGTTGAATTTGAAAATATCAAAAATATTAAATGAATATGCATTTTTGATTAAAGCCACAATCATAGCTTCAATGGCTTTTGTAGCTTTTTTCATCGACAAGGATAATTCTTGGTGTCATTGGACGTGGATTATTTATGCGTCTTTAACGGCCGTCTTATTGCTTCTGGAATATCATGACAACCGCATGAAAAACATGAAGCCCATCGAGAAGGCAAAAGAATATTTAAGCGATTATAGTGGCTGGAAGTCATCAGGTGGCGATAATTATGAAGACTATTATGAGGCTGCACCTGAATTTACAATATCTACGGTAGAGGCTGATTTGCCTTTCACCCAAGAGTGGACGCGCGGCGAGATAGGCAGGCATTACGAGACAGGCAACGGCGCGTATTGTAGAAGGATCTTTTTTCATGGCACTGTGTTGCACGAAATTCATATAGTGATTTTCGATGGTGGGAAAAAGACCATTGTCGCACCTGATTGGCGGGCGGTAGGAAAAGGGCGAATATATTTTTATCTGCAAGACAGCATTGAATATGCTTATCAGGGTTTTACTGCAAAGCTGTATCGTGCTGATCATTCCGCCAATCTGAAAAAATCGGGTGGTGAAACTTTTGCAATTCCTGTTTTTAAAAATGAACAGGAGTTGGAGCGTTTTATTGCTTTTTATGATTCGGATGCAAACCAAGATCCCGAAACTAATCAAGACTTGCAAACCGAACTATTTTACGAGCTATTAGCGAAATACGATGAGTTCAAATCTCAATGATGAACTTGCTGTTTGATATAGAGGATCAAAAAGCCCCAGATATAGAGGGGCTATCATACGTGCCTGATTTTATCACAGCAGATGAAGAACGCGCATTGCTGGAAGCCATCAATCAAAGCCCTTGGTTAAACGACCTTAAACGCCGGGTGCAGCACTACGGTTACAAGTACGACTACAAAGCACGCGCGGTTACAAATGATGCATATCTAGGCGAGTTACCGGATTGGATAGAGCCGATAGCCAAGCGTTTGAGTGATCAGGGCATCTTTCAAACCGCACCCGATCAAGCCATCGTCAATGAATACGAACCGGGGCAAGGTATCTCTGCGCATGTCGACTGCGTGCCCTGTTTCGGCGAAACGATTGCCTCTCTGAGCCTTGGTTCTAGCGCGATGATGCAATTTCAAAATGCGCGAGATGGCCGCAAAGAAGAGCTATATCTACAAGAGCGTAGCCTGATCGTATTGTCCGGCGCGGCGCGTTACGAATGGACACATGCCATCCCCGGACGCAAGTACGACATTGTTAATGGGTTCAAGTTAGAGCGAACGCGACGTGTTTCGATAACTTTTCGAAATATGCTTCTATAAACTAGGAGAATGGTTATCGGTAGACTACGCCCACCGCCATAACCCAAACGCTTATTTCTCAGTACTTTAATGTCTATCAAAAATCGTCTACCATGCAGCTATGTTTAATCACAATCACGACCATAGCCCGGAGGCGATTGCAGAGCGCCTGAATAAAGGGCCATCTGAATTTTACTTAAAAGAATGGGTCTATGGTGGCATTGATGGTGTTGTCACAACCTTTGCCATCGTTGCCGCCGTCATTGGTGCAAATCTATCGCCCCTGATTGTACTTATATTGGGTTTGGCCAATCTGGTCGGCGACGGGTTTTCCATGGCGGCCGGCGCCTATAGCTCATCCAAAGCCGAGCATGATAATTACAAACGCCTGCATAAAATTGAAGAATCCCATATTGAAAAACATTACGAGGGTGAAATTGAAGAAACACGGCAGATTTTTGAAGCCAAAGGATTTGTCGGCGAAGAGCTAGACCAAATGGTGCAATCAATCTCCCGCGATCATTCCCTATGGATCAGCTTTATGTTGCAAGAGGAATATGGCGTAGCCAAGCCATCCCATTCTGCTCTTGGCTCCGGCTTTCATACATTTCTGGCCTTTATTGTCTGTGGCGCCATGCCGCTTCTCCCGTTTTTATTCTATACAGAACAAGCCCCGCTTTATGCCCTTGGCGCATCGGCCATCACATTTTTCATCATTGGCTCCCTCAAAAGCCTGTGGTCAATCAAACATTGGTCACGCGAAGGTCTGGAGACAATGTTTATAGGCCTGGCAGCGGCTGGCATGGCCTTTCTCATCGGTTATGCTTTACGAAACTTTACCGGTGTAGCATTATAACAACATGGTTATCTTGACGGATATTGGCGGAACATATGCTCGCTTTGGCCTTGCTGAAGAGGGAAAGCTTCACTATCAAGCGGAGAGCATCATGAAATATGATGTCAGCGCATTCCCAAGCTTTATGGATGTATTAAGACAATATATCAGTGACCAATCTGTACAAAGCACATCCATCATGATTGCCACCGCTGCATATTCCGAAACAAATTGTTCATGGCGCTTTACCAATAATAATCCTTGGGTGATCGATCTCAAAGACATCCAGGAACAAGGCTTTCAAATTGAATTGATCCTCAATGATTTTGAAGCAGCCACATGGGCCCTGCCTGTTTTAAACGAAAGCGATGCCACACAACTCAGCCCCGATCAAGATGATCATACTATTGATGATATTGCCGCCGAACAATATTCGCGCTGCCTTGCCGGGCCCGGCACAGGGTTGGGGCTCGGGTTTTTGCACCCCGATATTCCGGGCAATTGGTCTGTCAACAAAACACATGGCGGGCATATGCCGGCGGTTGCCCTGAATGATGAGCAATGGCAAATCATCCAAAAGGTAAAAGCACAAAATGAGTATGATGTCGTTGTCTTCGAATACCTCATTAGCGGGTTCGGCCTTCTCAATATTGCCCGCGCGGTATGCGATCTTGAAAATAGCGATGTGCATTTTGACTCGCCGGCCGATATCATCGCCTCAGAGAGTTTACAAGCCCACAGAGCTCTGCGCCTTTTTCATGAATTCTTCGGCCTGTTTTGCGCCAATGCGGTGATAACAGGCCATGCCTATGGTGGGCTGTATCTCATGGGCGGTGTTTTAGACCATATCATCAAGGCACAAAAATTCGACTGGCCAGTTTTTGAAAGCTATTTATTTTCAGCGCCCAAGGCCTCCGAACAAGTCTTCAAGGCCATCACAAATACGCCTGTCTTTCATGTCAAAGAACCATATCTCGCTTTCAGGGGATTGCTTGCGTGCCAAAAACTTACCTCACAATAGATGACGGCCCATCAGAGCGTCATGACGATTTGCTCTCTTTTTTAAAAGAGCGCTCTATCCCTGCCTTGTTTTTTCATCGCGGCGATCAGATGGATAAGAATATGGATCTAGCCATACACACAATCGAGAATGGGTTTATGATCGGTAATCATTCCTACGCGCATATTCCTGCCGGTGATCTCAGCTTTGAAGAGTGGCGAAATGATTTTGAACGCGCCGAAAACCTGATTGAAAAGGCCTATGCCCTTGCCGGCACGACGCGCCCCGGGAAATTTTATCGCTTCCCCTATATTGATCGCGGCGATGGCGACCGATTGGAGCGCCGCTATTCCGAGATTATTAAACAAGGACGTGATGCAGATATTCCGCAGAATGATCCTGTCCAAAACATTCAGGCTTATCTGCAAGACAATGGCTTTTATCAACCGTTTGATATGGCAGGACATCCGCTCTACCAACATCCTATAATTTCAGATGCGCGTGATTGCCTGCTGACATATTCATCATCGGATTGGATGCTGGCCGATCGCCATAAAGGCAAACAACCCTGTCAAACTCTTGATGATCTTATCGGTAAAGCAAAAGCCGATCCCTTGCTATGGTCGGATGCCTATCCGCACCATCTTTTATGCCATGACCAAGGCGACATTATGGATGATGTATGCGGCTTCATTGATTATTTTTATGATCAGGGCTTTGAATTTCTTGATTTCACACTTTCCGAGTGATAAAAGGTTCAAATCATCTAAGCCTTTGCGGGTGTAGCTCAATGGTAGAGCCCTAGCCTTCCAAGCTAGTAGTGCCGGTTCGATCCCGGTCACCCGCTCCACTTTCCTCTTCCTCTATCCATACAGACCTTGAAATACGCCCGCTCTTAAACCAATTTACTTATATGAGCGATGAAACCATAAAGAATATTGTTATATTTGGGTGCGCAGGCGCCATTGGCCGTGAATTTACAACCCAACTTGCCGACCACCACCCCCAAGCCAGTCTTCACGCATTTTCACGGCATGTCCCAACATTTGATGATGCGCGCATCAAAACCGCTCCTATTGATTATAATGATGAGCAAACTATCGAACTGGCTGCACAGCAAGTCAGCCTAGATGGCCCCGTTGACATGATTATTGTGGCCACCGGCCTGTTACATAATGATGACCTTATGCCGGAAAAATCATTACGCGATTTATCGGCTCAAAATTTTGAGCGGGTATTTGCTGCCAACACTATTTTTCCAGCATTAGCAGCCAAACATTTCCTGCCCCTTATTCATAAAGACAAGCGCGCCGTCTTCGCGGCACTATCCGCGCGCGTAGGCAGTATTTCAGATAACAGGCTCGGTGGCTGGTATGCCTATCGCGCCTCAAAGGCGGCGCTTAATATGGTGATTAAAAATGCGGCAATTGAAATGGGGCGACGCTATAAACATGCTATCATTATCGGCCTGCATCCCGGCACGGTTGATAGCGGCCTATCCAAACCCTTTCAAAGCAATGTCGAAGACGGACAGTTATTCTCACCTGCATATTCCGCCGCGCAGCTTATCTCCGTGATCGACAAAAGAACGCCGAATGACAGCGGTAAATGCTTCGCCTGGGATGGCAAAGAGATAGAGCCCTAGAGTTATGTTTGAGAGATATTGGCGTCCCGTACGGGATTCGAACCCGTGTTGCCGCCGTGAAAGGGCGGTGTCCTAGGCCTCTAGACGAACGGGACGCAAAGATGCCTTGAATAAGACAGTGCTTTATAATCAATTTCAGATATAAAAATCAAGCATTTCCTGTCTGATAAGTGATTTTTTTTAAACCCATCCATGCGCGCTTACCATAAAGACGTGCCTCATCACGCAAAAGGCTTGGATTATAGCGCGCAATGCACTACATAAAAGCCATGGCACAACCGGTTCTTCTCTCAGTCAAAGATGCAATGGTCAGATACAGCGAAACACCTGTATTTGAGAATTTATCATTTAACATCCATGCCAAATCCCGCATTGCCTTGGTGGGCAAGAATGGCGCGGGTAAATCCACGCTCATGAATGTGATCACGGGATCACAAGATATGGATGCGGGAGAGCGTTGGGAGGAAGTGGGCACCACCATTGGATATTTGCGCCAGGATATCACCCCAAAAGACGGCCAGCGCGTCTTTGATTACATCTTTGAAGAAATTGATGAGGGCGAGCGCGAGCTGCACTCTTATAAGGTGGATATCGTGGCCGAAGCCCTGCATTTGGATGTCAATGCGCAGATGACACGGCTGTCCGGAGGGCAGCTACGCCGCGCCGGGCTTGCGCGCGCATTGGTGGAGGAACCGGATATCTTGCTACTGGATGAGCCGACAAACCATTTGGATCTCGAGGCGATTGAATGGCTGGAGGTGTATCTCAACCAATATCGCGGTACATTGCTCTGTATCTCGCATGACCGCACATTCCTGTCCAATATCACCAATCAAGTCTTCTGGCTCGACCGTGGTCAATTAAAGGTCAGCCCGCGCGGGTTTAAATATTTTGATGAATGGTCGGAAATGTTGCTCGATCAAGAAGAGCGCGAGCTTAAAAACCGTAAAACCATTGTTCAACAAGAAGTGGAGTGGGCTAGCCGCGGAGTAAAGGCGCGTCGCAAGCGCAATGTACGACGATTGGAACAGATGCGCGAGATGCGCGACCAGCTTAAGGCCGATGAGAGCGCCTATCGGCGTGCCACGCAGAAGATTGATTTAAAGCCAATCGATAATATTGAAGTGACCTCCAAAGTCGTGGCCGAGTTTTACAACACGACCAAATCTTTTGAGGAGGATGGCAAGACCATCAAAATTTTGGATAAATTCAACCTGCGCATCAAACGCGGTGATCGCATTGGTATTCTCGGCAAGAATGGGTCGGGAAAAACAAGTTTCCTCAAAATGTTGATTGGCGAACTAGAGCCTGATTCCGGCCGCGTAAAAACCCGAAAAGAATTGGAGTTTTCTTATTTTGATCAAAAACGCAGCGATCTTGATCCCACAGATACGCTCAAGAAAACACTCTCGCCATCGGGCGGTGATTACATTGATGTCATGGGCAAGCAGCGCCATGTTTGCGGCTATCTTAAAGACTTCATGTTTGATCCATCGCGCGCACAAGACAAAGTCTCACAACTCTCAGGGGGGCAGAAAAACCGCTTGATGCTGGCCAAGATTTTGGCCAATCCAAAAACCTGCCTGATCCTGGATGAACCAACCAATGATCTGGATATGGATACGCTCGATATGCTCGAAGAAATTTTGATCCAATATCAGGGCACATTGATCATCGTCTCACATGATCGTGACTTCCTCGATCAGACCGTGACAAAAATTCTGGCGTTTGAAGGCGATGCCAAAATCGACATCAACATTGGCGGTTATAGCGATTATCTGGACAAGAAAAACCAGACAGCAAAGCCCCCAAAACAAAACAAAGAAAAAGAAACCTCCAAACCGTGCCCGACAAATGCTGAGCAGAGTACACCAAAACAAAAACCTCAAAAGCTCAGCTATAAATTAGAGCGGGAATTGAAGATGCTGCCCGATAAAATTGCGGATGCGGAAACGCGCGTAAGGGAATATTCCGAGCAGCTCAGCGATCAGGCATTTTATCAAAATGATCCGGATGGATTTCATGAAACCACCCAAAAATTAGCCGAAGCACACGCGAAACTTGAGCGTTATGAAACGCGCTGGCTTGAGCTCGAAGACATGAAAAGCGGCGCTGAGTAGGCGTTTAAAAAACCATAATAAAATTAATTTTGTGTTGCAGCATAAGCCGCCCTGCCGCGTAAATTTGAAAAATGGTATAATGAAGAATCGCAAGTAATTATACCTGCTATTAAACGCTCAACATAACCATGTCTAAGGGGGAAACTAAGCCATGGCAAAAAAAACTCTCAAAGCAATTTGCGAGACTGATGAGTATAAAAATCTTGTCTCCAAACGCTCTAAAACAATTTGGCCGCTCACTATATTAATGATGCTGGCCTATTTTTCATACATTTTGGTCATTGCCTTTGCACCGGAATTTTTCGCTCAAAAAGTGGGAGATGGCCATACAACCTATGGCATTGTCTTCGGTCTGGGCATGATTTTCTTCAGCTTTGCGCTGACCGGGTATTATACCCATAAGGCCAATACAATTTTGGAGCCTCTGACCGAAGAGCTGCATAAAAAAGTGGAGGACCTATCATGAGTGGAGATATCAATATTCTTGCCGTATCTATGTTCTCTTTATTTGTCCTGTTTACACTTGGCATTACGTATTTTGCTGCCAAGAAAATGACGGGCACAAAGAATTTTTATTCTGCCGGAGGCAACATCACAGGCTTTCAAAATGGCCTGGCCATTGCCGGTGATTACATGTCGGCCGCCTCATTTTTGGGGATTTCCGGTCTTGTTTTTGCCGCCGGCTATGATGGGTTAATCTACTCCATCGGTTTCCTGGTTGGCTGGCCGATCATTTTGCTTTTGATTGCCGAACCTCTGCGTAACCTCGGGAAATATACCTTTGCCGATGTGGCATCCTACCGCCTGCAGCAAACGCCAACACGTATTCTGGCGGCCCTTGGCTCGCTGGCAACGGTTGCGCTGTATTTGATCGCGCAAATGGTCGGCTCAGGCAAATTAATTCAGGTGCTTTTTGGATTGGATTATAGCTATGCCGTTATTATTGTCGGCGTACTGATGATGATTTATGTGACTTTTGGCGGTATGATTGCCACCACATGGGTACAAATTATTAAGGCCTGTTTGCTTCTATTCGGTGCAACGGTTCTTGCGATCCTTGTCCTCTATCATTTTGATTTTAGCATCGAAGGTCTCTTTGATGCCGCGATTGAAAAACATGATAAGGGTGAGGCCATTATGGCGCCGGGTGGGTTGGTCTCCGATCCGATCTCTGCGATCTCTCTTGGCCTTGCATTGATGTTTGGTACGGCCGGTCTGCCGCATATTCTGATGCGCTTCTTTACCGTACCGGATGCAAAACAAGCCCACCGCTCTGTGTTTTATGCCACAGGCTTTATCGGATATTTCTATATCCTGACCTTTATTATCGGCTTTGGTGCGATTGCCTTCTTGCTGCAAAACCCGGATTTTCTGGATGAAAGTGGCAAGCTGATTGGCGGAAACAACATGGCCGCGGTGCAGCTCTCGGCTGTGCTGGGTGGTGATATATTGCTTGGCTTCATCTCGGCTGTTGCTTTTGCCACAATTTTGGCTGTGGTGGCTGGCCTGACATTGGCGGGAGCCTCTGCTATCTCGCATGATCTCTATGCCAATGTTGTGATGAAGGGTAAGCCCGATGAAAAGCAAGAGCTTAAAATCTCTCGTATGGCGACCATTGGGCTTGGCCTGACTGCAATCGTGCTTGGGATTTTGTTCGAGAAGCAAAATGTGGCCTTCATGGTTGGTCTTGCCTTTGCAATTGCCGCCAGTGCGAACTTCCCGATCTTGCTGCTATCCATGTATTGGAAGAAGCTTACCACACGCGGTGCGGTAATTGGTGGTTCGATGGGTCTGCTCACGGCAATTGTGCTTGTGATTTTAGGGCCAATCGTCTGGGTAGATATTCTTGGCAATGATCAGGCGATCTTCCCGTATAAATATCCGGCTCTGTTCTCTATTCTGACAGCCTTTATCGGTATCTGGTTCTTCTCGATCACAGATAATTCAGCCGAGGCAAAGAAAGAGCATAAAGCCTTTGAACTTCAGCGTGTACGCTCTCAAACGGGCGTCGGTGCGGAGAAGGCTGCCTCACATTAATGTGAATGAAACATATCTGATAAAGAAAAGCCGGCCTTCGCAAGCCGGCTTTTTTAATGCCATCGATTTATCTATGATGCACGGCTCATTTTCTTGCGCTCATGCGGGCAGAGATATTTCTTGCGCAAGCGCAGCGACGTTGGCGTCACTTCCAAAAGCTCATCATCATTGATATAGGCCATCATGTCTTCAAGGCTCATTTTACGTGGCGGCGTAAGGTTTACCGCATCATCTGAGCCGGATGCACGCACATTGGTGAGCTTCTTACCCTTCAGAACATTCACTTCCAAATCATTGTCTCGGCTATTTTCCCCGACAATCATCCCTTCATAGACAGGGGTTTGGTGCTCAATAAACATCACACCGCGCTCTTGGAGGTTAAAGATCGCATAGGCCACAGCTGCACCTGTATCATTGGAAATCAATGCTCCATTACGGCGTTGCGGGACATCGCCTTTGTAAGGTGCGTAAGAATGGAACAGGCGGTTCATAACGCCTGTCCCGCGTGTTTGGGTCAAGAAACGGCTTTGGTATCCGATCAA
The DNA here is from genome assembly GCA_964611755.1 of uncultured Pseudobdellovibrionaceae bacterium. Lineage (GTDB taxonomy): Bacteria > Pseudomonadota > Alphaproteobacteria > Micavibrionales > Micavibrionaceae > CAZTBB01. The sequence goes on along the minus strand of CAZTBB010000005.1, from coordinate 20,663 downwards.
ACCGCGTGATGGTGCCAAAAATGTAATACGCGTTTTACCGGCCCCGCTCGAGCGCATATCGGTCATTTCAGCTTTGCGTTTATTCATGGAATCCACAACCGTGCTCGAATATTCCTCATCCACATCGATAATGACCTCTTCGATCGGCTCCATGGTCTGACCGCCCTCTTCGCGCAATACCACTTGTGGGCGCGAAACCGTCAACTCGAAACCCTCGCGGCGCATTGTCTCGATCAAAACGCCGAGCTGGAGTTCACCGCGGCCACCAATTTCGAATGAGTCTTTATCCGCACTTTCCTGGAATGTAATCGCGACATTGGTTTCGGCTTCGGCTAACAAACGCTCACGGATCACAGTAGACGTGACCTTCTTGCCTTCCTTACCGGCAAAGGGTGAGTCATTTACGCTGATTGTCACCGACATGGTCGGCGGATCAATCGGGGTGGATTGTAATGGCTCTTCTACGCTCGGATCACAAATCGTATCCGCCACAGATGTTTTCGTCAGTCCCGCAATACAGATAATGTCACCCGCATGCACCTCATTGACCGGTACGCGCTCTGTGCCATCAAACATCAAAAGTTTTGTAAGACGCCCTGCCTCAACCTGCTTACCCTCCAGATTAATGGCTTTCACTGTGTCATTCACTTTGGCCGATCCGTGCAGCACACGCCCTGTCAGGCAGCGTCCCAAGAATGGATCTGAGTCCAGCAAAGTCGCCAGCATTGCAAATGGCTTGCCCTCTTGTACATTGGGAACCGGCACATGATCCAGCACAAGATCAAGCAAAGGGTGCAAATTCTCACGCGGATCATTATCCAAATCCTTCACACACCATCCATCACGCCCCGAGGCATACAAAATAGGAAAGTCGAGTTGCTCATCATTGGCATCCAGCGAGACAAATAAATCAAAGACCTCATCCACCACCTCTTCGGGGCGACCATCGGCGCGATCAATTTTGTTAATAATCACAATCGGACGGAGGCCCTGCGCCAACGCCTTGCCCAGAACAAACTTCGTTTGCGGCATCGGCCCTTCCGCCGCATCGGTCAGCAAAATCACCCCATCGGCCATATGCAAGACGCGCTCAACCTCACCGCCAAAATCGGCATGTCCCGGCGTATCAATAATATTGATGCGAGTATCACCCCACATAATCGATGTTGGCTTGGCCAAAATTGTAATGCCGCGTTCTTTTTCCAGATCGCCGGAATCCATCAAACGCTCATCCACATGTTGGTTATCACGGAACATGCCGCTTTGCTTCATCAATGAATCAATTAATGTGGTTTTGCCGTGGTCAACGTGCGCGATAATCGCGATATTGCGGATATTATTTGTCATGGTCTGTGCTCTTCCGTGATCTTAGTTGAAACCCTTGGTGAGTTTCCTATCGTTTTATCACAGAAAAGGGAAGAAATATTTTAAAATCTCATGGTTGAGGCGTTTATGGTTTTTCAAAATGTCTCAATTGAGCCTTTCTAATCTTTGGAGGTTTATAACCCATCTTACGTTTTTCAGCAGGCTTATTCCCTCCAACAAAACGAGCAGCACCCCAATTGACAAGCTTCTGTCTCATCTTCTCATTTGGCGGTTCGGGCAATTGAATTTCCAAACAATCTTCCGGAAGGTTATCGGGCGTTAATTCACCCCAATAATCATAGGCTCCAAATTCCTGAGCCAATTGCACCTTCTTTTCCAAATCGGCCACTTGATTAGGCATCAACTCATAGAACGTCCCTAAGTGCGGCTGGTTTGGTTGGAAATTCATGGCATTGACTTCAACGATGACCGGTCTTTCTGCGATCACATAGGTCGGCGTTTTCACCGTTGTATCCAACGGCTTGGTTTTCATTTTATAACCAAAACCCTTCGCCTGCGTGCGTGTACACGGCATAAACATCATATGCGAAATTTTCAGCTCACCGTTTTCATCGGGGCGCACCCAAGCCCGCCACAACGCCGCCGGGCGGTTGGTCATATCATCCATCTCTTCACTATCCAGCAAGCTTGGAATACGGAGCATCATGTAACGCCCCTTCCAAAGATGTTCCGGTAAGGCGATATCAGGCTCGCGCATCAAACCGCCAATCCCTAGATTGACCAAATCCTCTATCGAGGATTCTTTAATCACCTGCCCATCAACAGCTTTTTTGAACTGCGCCCCCAGATCATTTTCTTCATTAAACTTTTCATGTGCCCTTTGGATAATTTCATCCAAAGTCGGAATATCTTCCAAGCGCTTATCTCTGCTTGGGTCTTCGACTGCATGCTCGGGGCGGAGGTTATCGGCCATGCGCGAGGCCGCATCGGCATCAATGGCATCCATATCCTGTTTGGCAATCTCCATGATGCGCTTGATATCCTCATCGCGCAGGGAATTGCTTTTGCGTTTCATATCAGAGATGATTTGGCGCATTTGGCGCTCATTTGCGCGCCTGAATTTATTGCGCGCTTTCTTTTCACCCTTGAAGAATCCAATCTGCTCTTTACGGCGGTCCATGTGATCCATCATTAAAAAGCCGAGCTCTTCGGTAATTTCCTGACGGGTATACTCATCCAAAGCATAAAAATCTTCGCTGAATTTCTCATCCAATGCCATCGCATAATCAGACCCGCAAAAATCAGGATCAATGCTCGGCATTAAAATGGTTTTGGCGTAATCCATTCTGGCATAATTGCGAGGATTCATTCCTTTACGCGACAGCTCGTATCCTTTTGCCAGTTCCTGCTCAAGGCTGGCTGGATACTTGGGTGGCTGGCCTTTTAAATACTCTTTCTTGTAGAAACCGGTACGGTCAATAAAATGCCCCCAGTAAATCGAGCTGAGCGGGACAAGGTCAACAGGGCTTCCTGTTCTCAGCAAAGCCGGTTTGTTTATTCCACCAACCATGCGGCGTTTATGGTCCAACATCATTGGTTCATAACGGGGCTCATATTCTTCATCATGATTGATTGTATTATAGGTCAGGCGAGCCATGCGCGCCGCCACGGGCTCCATTGTTTCCGGATCAACTTCCCAGCCTAAAAAGACGCAATTTCTGGGATAAAGGGTGACATCGCCATCGCGGTCATAATCTGTTGGCAGGTTACAACGCACAATATCACCGCGTTTCATATCACGGGGCACCCATACATCACCCAAATAAATATAATTGCTGAAGTTACGGTGGCGCATCAAGTGATGCATTGCAAATGGATAGGCTTGGTTTCTTTCTTCGCTGGGGGTGTGATGCTCGCTAAGGTCGTCACCATCACCGCGCAATCGAAGGGAACTCGCCTGCGGAATAAGAGCCGCAGCCTCTGGAAAACTCAAGTCACTCATAAAATATCCTTACGTGAAGAATATCATTCCTAGCAATAAAAAAATAAAGAATCAAGAATTATGATAAATAAAATTCCTATGAAATCGGTTTGACTTTTTAAAAATTTATATCATATAATAATTATGTGATGCCCATTTGGGGTCACAGACATAGATGTCCGATATATTTGCGGCCTAAGATTGGCGTAGATGAGACAATAAAGCAAAATAGCCGAATCAGAATTTGGCCTTTTGTTTGACCCCTCCTCCACTCCAGATCCATACGCAAATATTGACGATGTGAATTGTAACCTTGCTTAAGAAGAAGGAGGAAACACAATGAACTCTTTAGCAACATTTACACCCTTAATGCGTCGCACTGTCGGCTATGACCGTTTCAATGATCTGCTGGAAAGCATGATGAATGAGCCGGATGAACGCTCCGATAATTACCCGCCATTTAACATTGAAAAGCAAAGCGAGCATGAATATCGCATTACGCTTGCCGTGGCCGGTTTTTCGGAAAAAGATCTCAATATCACAATGCAGGATGACAAGCTTATTGTCTCCGGTCACATACAGCAATCCGAGGAGGAAGGCGAAAAGAACTACCTTCATCGCGGCATTGCGGCCAGAAATTTTGAGCGCACATACCGCTTGGCTGACCATATTCAGGTCAAGGATGCTGCTCTCAAGGATGGCTTATTGACGATTGAGTTAGAGCGTATCGTGCCGGACGAAAAAAAGCCGCGCATGATTCCGATCAAAGCGGGAAAATCTCTAACAAAAAAGAAGTAGTAAGACTTTGTAATATTTGTGATTTTTAGCAGATCTCTCTCCAATCAAAAAAAATGTTGCATTAGACGTAACATTTCTGCTAGAAAGCGCGAACTTTACAAATATAAGAATTAACGCATGTACTTGAGACGCATGTGTTTAAGGAATGATACGAAGGCCGCTTCTCTCCCCCAATCCCTGAACAGCCTTTGTATCTTTTATACGCCCTGCAGCGACGAGCCAATCTCTCTCCCCCTCAAAGATGCTCCTAGCTGCGGGGCTTTTTATTTCCTGCTTTTCGCTTGCAATTTCATCATCGCGTGTCAATATTCAATCACGATTGACTTAAACAAAAAGGACATATCAATGCTTGGAAGTAAATCAGCCCTCACAGTCGCCAGCCTAGCCACAGCTCTGTTATTGGGTGGTGGTGTCTATCTTTACATGAATTTTGGATCACTGGCCAAACAGCTTGGCGAAAAGATAGCCACACAAGCATTGGGCGTTCCCGTGACCATTGGCAATGTTCAGGTCTCGATACCTGACCGCACAGCCGGCGTTACAAATATCCGCATTGGCAATCCCGACGGGTTTGAGAAGGATACAATCCTGACAATAGGCGGCATCCGCATCACGATTGATACAATCAAGACAGATCTGGCGACATTTAATGCCATTCAAGTGGTCAATAGTGAGATTAACCTCGAAATGGGTGGAAAGGGCTCTAACCTTCAGGCATTGCAACGACAAATCAAAGACAGAGCAAAAGCCAATGCCGCCGCAGATAAAGAGAAGGCCGCTCAGCAAAACGCCGATGAAGCCAAGGCTACCAAGGGCAATCCTGAAAACATAAAGGTCATTATCCGCGATTTCACAATGCAGGATACCAAGATCAATGCCAATATCTCCGGCCTTGGTGAGGATGTTGCAAATGTCACCATGCCTGACCTTGTATTAAAGGATATTGGTGTCAAACAGAACGGTGTTCTGGCACGCGAAGCCATTGCCCAAATTCTGGATGCGGTCATGCGCTCCGCACAAAATACTGCGGCAACAGAAGGCTTGGTTGGGAATATCAGTGTTGACTCTATTAAGGAAAAAGGTCAGGAAGCGATTGATAAAATCAAAGGCCTTTTTTAGATAAAAATTATAAAATAGTTAAAAAAAAGCATAGAAAAACCAAACCCCTGTCTTTACATAATTTTTTGTTGACAGGGGTTTTTTGCTTGTGGCATAAGATGGGCACCTTGAAAACAAATTTACATATGAGGGAATAGAGAATAATGGGACTTAGAGATAAATTAGCCGCTGTTGCTTTAGCCGGAACAGCAATGTTACCAGGTGCAGCACAGGCACAAGCCAATCCTCCTGGCATCACAATCAATGAGAATAATAATGACAACATCAATAACAACACAGCTATTGGTGAAGCCAATGCAGATGTACAAATTGAAGGCAGTCTAGGCCTTGCATTATCTTCAATGGCGCCAAGCGATGGATCCGGCGCAGCGAACCGTTTCTTGGTTTGTGAAGGGCGTGGTTTTAGCACTCCTATCATTTCATGGGGGCGTGATTGTCAAATCGACCCTGAATTTACAGCTCTTCTCATGGAGCATGAAGTAGAGCTAGCATCGGCAAACAGTGCAGGGGCACTTCTCGGTTTCTTGACTGAGAGATATTATGACATCAAGCTACAACAACTTGAAAATGAAGGTCAGTTAGCTGTTATAGCCTTGGCAGAAATGCTTGAGCATGGTTATGGCGATGATGCAATTGGTGGTGACCGCGTTGATCCGGCAACTATGCGTGAACACATTTTAGCATGGGCCTCTTCTATGGGCGCATTACGAGGAACCGGTGTTCCCGAATCAAATCTAATCGCCATGCGAATCATGGATGAACATGGCTACCAAGAAACAGAAACAGATCAGCTAAGACAAGACATCACTCGTGCTATTGTTGCTGCTATTGAAAGTGGTGAGATTCGCCGTGAAACATTTGGCGAAATTACAGCCGATTATAATGAGTTCATGGTGCAAGCTGCTCGCACGGTTGTTTTCTTCCAGCTTTCAACAGGAAATGTTGAACGAGCCGCCGCTGTCAATAACGCTATTTCTGAAGCTTTTGCAGCAAGCGGCATTGGTTATGTTGGCGATGATGGTCAAACCTATTACGGTACTGGCCTTGTTTTTCCGGCAGCCGAGCAGGTTCACGACTTGAATGTTCAACCTTAAATTAGGAATTTTAAAAGGCTCTTTTTCTGAACCGAAGAAGAGCCTTTTTTCTTGACTTACCTTTATTGTTATGTAAATATAATGCACATATTAAGAGATACACATGGCAAATCTAAATCCTAAACATGCACTGGTTGCAGCACTAGCCTTTACCGCCGCCGCCTGCGCGAGCGTAGAAGATCCTTATGCGCGGGCTGCTGCATACACTGGTCAAATTGATACAACAGACTGCCATCAGGCTGTAAGAGGTTTCGCAAGACATATCGAGGATCTTAGATTTCCAGAAGATGCACGTGAGGCTGATTATATGACCCAAGCCTTGCTTGATATTCAAGCCATGGCCATCACTAATTTTAGCGAGTGCAATAATGTAGCCACAACACAAGAAGCTTTGGTGACTATGGGCGACCTAATGATTATGCGTTACGAGGGCAGCGGAGAGGTTATCTCACCGGAATCTATTGCCTTTGTAAGCTACGCCGTTGCTTTTGCCGATGAAGATACACAAGACCGCTGGCGTGCGGAAATGGGGCTGGCACCAGGTGAGGAGATTACAACCGAGGCCATTGCACATTACTTCATTGATGCGACGGATCGTTATGTTCAGGAAAGAGGATTTCTTGCCGAAGGAGACCTTAACCGTGTCAATTGCGATGATGGCGGGTGTGTATGGACACAAGATGCACAAGGAGCATGGGTTCAGGTGCGCGCCGATGCAGGCCAGCCAAACGCACAGCCCTAAGATCAATCAATCTCTTTTTTTCGGGACGCTTTTTCTTCCAGCCCGCTAATCCCCATGCGCGCCTCTAGAACGGCAATCACCTCATCCGGATGCACATTATGGTGCGCCATCAGCGTTAGAAAATGAAAAAGCAAATCCGCGCTTTCCTCGGTAAAGGCTGTCTTGCGTTTTGCGCTTTTGGGCTTATCTTCCAGACGAATCGATTCTATGACCAATTCCGTCGCCTCCTCGCCCAGCTTCTTGGCAATTTTACGCGCACCCTTTTTATAAAGCGAGGCCACATAGGAATCGCTAGGGCTTGCATCCTTGCGATCCAGCAATGTTTCATAGAGTTTTTCGAGAGGTTTATGCTTCATGTCTTTACCTTACACTGGCTCTTCTATTAAAGTCGAGCAGTGTAATGGATGATAATGATGACGAACAATACTCTTTTTAATGGAACAATTGATTTTACGATTGGCGTGGCCGAGCTGGGGCAACTGCCGGAGCCTGATATGCCCGAGATTGCCTTTGCCGGAAGGTCCAATGTCGGTAAGTCATCGTTGATTAATGCCCTCACAGGACGTAAAGCACTGGCGCGGACATCCCACACGCCCGGCCGCACGCAGCAACTCAATTATTTCAATGTCAAAGATCTGTTCTATCTGGTGGATATGCCGGGCTACGGCTATGCCAAAGTCTCCAAAAGCCAAAAAGCCGCATGGGATCGCCTGATAAAAGATTATTTGCGCGGACGCCCATCACTGCGCGCTGTTCTGTTATTAATTGATTCACGCCATGGGCTCAAAGACATTGATCAGGCGCTCATGACAATGCTCGATGAAGCCGCCGTATCGTACCGCGTTGTCTTCACAAAAACCGATAAGGTGAAATCGCAGGAACTTAGCGCACGCCGTGAAAAAACCCTTACAACATTAAAGCAACATGCCGCCGCTTTTCCGGGTATTATCGAGACGAGTTCACACAAAAACCGCGGCCTTGATGATTTAGAAGAGATTATCGCCACGCTCGTGGCTTAAAAATAAAAACCGCCTTATTGGTCGGCCAGAATATTATAGAAGCCGTAAATACCGCCCTGCTGAACACATAGAGAAGATACATTCTCGCATTCCACACAAATATTGCCTGTCCCCGTTGTAAGATGCGTATTTGTTCCCGCACCGTATCCTGTGGTGGCATCATCGATAAAAACTTGTTTTAACGGGACCGAGATCGTCGGGATTGTGTTTGTACCAATCACTTTTTCATTAATCTTCTCGCATACGGCCTGTGAAATTTGATAGGCAATCAAAATCACCTCTTCATAGGGCGCCTCCGCGCCCGCAGTTCCTGCCGTATTTCCGGGGCCGAGCGGTGTCCAATCCACATTATTGAATCGTCCCATATACCACCCTGGCGGCGGTGTTGTATTGACTTGCGCAATCGCTTTCTCGGGCAATGTCCCCGGAATAAGACCACCACCATCCGGATGATATACCTTGTAAATATTACGAATAGCCGGCGGTGTTTCCGTCTCGAAATTTGCATCGGAGGGCAGTATAAAGATCATCTCGCTCGGGCGCACGCTGGAGAAATCCATCTGATCCAGCGCCGAGCGCGCCTGCGTCGCATAGGAAATCAGCTGCGTTGTTGTCAATTCAACCTGCTCCTCTGTAATGGAGCCACCCTCACTCGTGTCTGTTTGGCGCGTTAATGTAAAGCTGAGCGCTGCAAAAAGGCCAATTGCAATCAAAACATAAACAAGAGCGTTTCCACTCTCGGCAGCGCCTCTTATTCTGCCCTGTGAACTGTTTTGCGTGTTTCTCTTCCGTGCAGCGTGATTCATCGTGTAAAATCCATCTATTCATTAACCCATAACTTCTAGTTTAGCATACTATGGATAGCATCGAAATTCATTGGATTTATGCCGCAAGCGGCTTTTTTTTAGGGCTCATTTTAACGGCTGCCTGTTTTCTTCATAAAACACGCCGTCTGGAGCTTCAAAATACAGAGCTCACCGCCCAAATTAGAGCCGAGAAGGCCGCCTATGATACGGCCAGCGCCGCTCTGGATCAACGTTTTAAAGTCACAGCCCAAGAAGCCCTTAAACAATCTTCAGAGAGTTTTTTGCAGCTTGCCAAAGAACGTCTCTCCCAATCCCATAAAGATGGCGCGCATGAGCTGGAAAAGCGCCAACATGCCATCTCCGAGATGGTAAAACCCATGCAAAGCCAGCTTGAAAACCTGAATAAGGCCATTGAACAGGTCAAAGGAACAGATCAAGCGCTACGCCAAGACCTGCAATTCCTCAGCAAAGAAACCGCCAAGCTCGCCGGTGCGCTCAGAAACCCTGCCGCGCGCGGAAATTGGGGGGAAGAAATGCTGGAGCGCCTGCTTGAAAATTCCGGTCTCATAAAAAACGTGCATTACACACTCCAGCATCATATGAGCGATGGGCAAAAATCAATGCGCCCGGATGCTGTGATTAATATGCCCGAATCTTTGCACATAGTGATTGATTCGAAAGCCCCGATCAGTGACCTTATTCACCGCCTTGATGATGATTTAAGCGAATCTGAATACAAAGAATTCCAGACCGGCCTTGCCCGCGCTGTAAAATCACATATTCAGGCGCTCTCGAAAAAGGCGTATTGGGAACAGTTGAACTCGCCCGATTTCGTGGTCTTATTCCTGCCCTCGGAACACCTCTTCAGCGCGGCCATACAGGCCGATGCATCCTTGCTGGACTTTGCGGCCAATAACAAGATTGTATTGGCCTCTCCGATTTTGATTATGTCTCTTTTGCGCGTTGTCGGCATGAGCTGGCGACAAGTTGATCTGGCCAAGAACGCCCATGAAATATCAGAGCGTGGCTCCGATCTTTATAAACGCTTGCTCACCTTCACAAGCCATATTGAAAAAATAGGCAAAAATTTGCAGACCGCGATGAATGGCTATGACGCGGCTGTCGGCTCTTTGGAAAAATCGGTTTTACCGGCTGCGCGTAAATTCAAAGACCTACAAGCGCAAGGCGGATTGGATGATCTGCCGGAGATGGATCAAATTGAAAAACAACCGCGCATGCTCAACCTCAGCAGTGATGATGAAGAAGAACTCAAGAAAACGGCCTGATGATTTTCTTTTGGTTTTTTTAAAAGAAAAATTTGAACCCAAGCGTAATTCAAGCTAAGTCATACTCTATGAGTGATTTATACAAAATTGTGACCGTACCCGATGCCGTTCTAAAAGAAACGGCACATCCCGTCGAGACAATCTCGGCGGATTTACAAACACAGATCGATCGCATGTTCGAAACAATGTACGACGCCAACGGCATCGGGCTAGCCGCCAATCAAGTTGGTTTGCTCAACCGTGTTTTTGTGATGGATGTCGACCCCAAAAGCTGGGAATACGCAAACCCCGAGTATGTCGGTAAGAAGGATGTATTACGCATCCAATCCGCCTATCGCAGCGGCGAGGGGCAAGACATTGATGAAACAGAAGAGGAGCAAGATCATTCTATCGCGATGATTAACCCTGAAATTGTCTGGACATCAGAGCAACACTCCGTATTTGATGAGGGCTGCCTATCCATTCCCAAACAATATGCACAAATTGAAAGGCCGGCGATTATTCGTGTCCAATATGTCGATGAGGCCGGAGACAAGCAGGAAATGGAAGCGGCGGGGCTCGTCTCCCATTGTATTCAGCATGAACTAGACCATTTGAACGGCACTTTGTTTATTGATTATCTCTCATCGCTGAAACGCAATATGATTGTGCGCAAGGTCCAAAAGCTTGTCAAAGGCTCAGATACGCAGGCTTTATAGCGCCACAAAATTTTTATTCGAGATTACCTGTCGGATCGGCAGCCACCAAATCACCAATTTGTTCAAAAACAGTCGCATTTTCCATCATTTGTTCTTTGATCGGCTCATTCTGCTCGGCCAATGTCCGGAAGAAAACAGCCGCATCCTTCAAAAGTTTGCCAACAAGCTCGGCATACGGAGTGCCGTTTAAATTGCCTGTCGGATCCTGGCCAATCAAGCCTGACATTTGCTCAAATACATCTGCATTTTCGCCCATTTGCTCTTGAAGGTCTTCATTCTGCTCGGCCAATGTGCGGAAGAAAACAGCCGCATCGGAGAGCAGCTTGGAGGCAAGTTCAGCATGAGAGGGCATAATTGATCCTTATATCGTTGAAAAACTGAGTTAAATTCTGTTGAACAGCCTAACACATAACACGCTATGCTTGCCAAGCCTAAAATTTGATCTTTGGTGCTGTGTTGTAAAATTCGTCCGACAATTCAAAAAAACATGCAAATCTCATTTTTTGGTTGATCAAAATCAAACTCTAGGTATATGAACTGTTGTAATTATTGTAGAAATCAATGATATTTGATGTGTTGAAATTTCTAAAACAAATAAACAAGATAAGAAACAATGTCTGAATTCGAATTTAACAAAATTTTTGCCGCCATTCTTCTCGCCGGGATCATTGCTATGCTGACCGGTTTTGTTGCCAAGAAAATTGTCCATCCCGAGCATTTGGAAAAAGATGCTGTTTTTGTTGATGGTGCAGAGCTGGCATCATCTGGCCCGGCCGCAGAAAAGAAAGCAGAGCCGATTCTACACCTCATCGCGAGTGCTGATGTTGCCCGCGGAGAGAAGCTCTCTAAGGCCTGTGCGGCTTGTCACTCTTTTGATAATGGCGGCCCTCAAAAAGTTGGCCCCAATCTTTGGAACATCGTGAATATTAAAAAGGCACATATTGATGGCTTTGCCTATTCAGATGCTTTGGCCTCGATGGATGGAAAATGGGACTATGTGGCTCTAAACCAATTCTTGTGGAAACCAAAAGCCTATGTTCAAGGCACGAAGATGAACTATATCGGCCTGCGTAAGCCAGAAGATCGCGCAGCCATGATTGCATGGCTCAGAACATTGGCCTCCAGCCCGGCGGCATTGCCATCTGCCGCACAAATCGCAGCAGAAAAAGCATTGCTTCTTCCCCCTGAGACAGACGCTGGCGAAGAAGGCTAGCCCCCCCCTCAAATTATAAATGATATGATTTTAAAAAAGCCTAGGTCATCCTAGGCTTTTTGTTCCCAGCCACCTTGCGGCGTTTGTTGCCAATAGGTGAGCTTATAATCACTCTCTTTATAGAATTTCCAGCGCGCACGCGCATTTGAAAGAATCTCCTGGTCTTCACCATCAAAGACTTCACAGCATAAAGAAAATGTCTCGAGAGCGCCCACATCGGATAGCTCCGCGCCATCAATCAAGACCAGCATATCACTCTTATTTGGATTAACATGCTCTGCACTTAAACAAATCGGGTGATAGGCACTATCCTCATCACTGGCGAGACCATGCGGCAAGAAGCTCTCATCCTGATAGGTCCATAAATGCGCATTGAGCTTTTCTATGCGCTTTTTATCCACGCCCTGCACCACAATGCGTTTTCCGGCCTCATAGGCTTTTGTCAGCAAAGCAGGCAAAGCCTGTTCAACGGTTTGTGATTGCAAATGATAAAAACGAATCTCTGTCATAGGTAACTATATTAGAGCGATTCTTGCGGCGGATAAAAATGCTTTTGCCCGCGATAGTCCGTAATCAAATAAATCCCATCACCAACTGACTCAATATAATCACGGCTAACCGGGACTTTTCCATGCCCACCGGGTATATCGAGCATATAATGCGGGCGCGCTATTCCGCTTAATTTACCCAATAGCTCTTTATAAATCTTCTGCCCTCGCTCAATGCTTAAGCGAAAATGGCTGGTTCCTTTGGCAAGATCAGGGTGATGAAGATAATAGGGCTGCACATGATTGGCTATCAACGCACGATAGAGCTTATCTAAAACATCCGGACAATCATTGACCGTATTTAGTAGAACAGATTGCGAGAGCAAATGCACACCGGCTTTATGCAGGCTTTTTAATGTTGTTTTGACCGTTGAATCAATCTCGGAAGGATGATTCACATGTACAGCCATATGAATTGGCTTCGGGAAGGATTTGAAGAGGACAACAAGATCATTACTGATCCGTGCGGGATCGGCAATCGGGATACGCGTATGAATGCGCACAGAGTCTATATGATCCATTTGCGCCAGATTATCAAAGACAGGCTGTAAATGCCGCGCCGAGAGAATAAGGGGATCACCGCCGGTTAAAATCACCTCATGGATATCACGGTGCGCGCGAATATAATCCATGGCAGTGCTAATTTCATCTATGCTGAGTTTTTCATTGCCGGGCCCCACCATTTCACGGCGAAAACAATAGCGGCAATAAACTGCGCACACTTCGGCAATTTTAAGCAAGACACGGTCTGGGTAGCGATGAATAAGCCCCTTCACGATCTCATGTTCCTGATCACCAATGGGATCAAAGCGCTCCTGTTTTGTTACAATCAGCTCTTTTTCCGATGGTACATATTGGCGTGCAATCGCATCATCCGGCGATGTGATCGTGCTCAGCACCTGAGGCGTTACACCAATCGCATAATGCTCCGCCACACGGCTAATAGCGTCATAGTCATCACTGAGACCATTTTCAACAATGTCATCGGCAGTTTTCAGGCGTGTTTTGATCATGCCTCTTCGTAATTATCGGCAACAAATCTGTCAAGGACGCGCACGCCAAACCCTGTTCCGAATTTTGGCACTGTCGGACGGTCTTTTTTCGACCATGCCGTGCCGGCAATATCCATATGCGCCCATGGTGTATTATCCTCAATGAAATGATGCAAGAACTCTGCGGCTGTGCATGCACCGGCCCAACGGCCAACACTGCCCAGATTTTGCAGATCGGCGACCTGACTTTCCATTTCTTTTGACCAGACAGGGTCCAAAGGCATGCGCCATAATTTTTCACCTGTGGCGGCGCTGGCCTTATCCAGATCACGCCACAAGGCATCATCGTTACTGAAGGTGCCGCAATATTCAAAACCAAGCGCAACCATCATAGCGCCTGTCAGTGTTGCCAAATCAACAATCAAACGCGGTTTGTATTTTTGTTGCACATGGGTCAAACAATCGGCCAGCACAAGACGGCCTTCCGCATCGGTATTCAACACTTCAATGGTTTTACCCGATAACGAGGTTAAAATATCCGCAGGGCGATAGGCATTGCTGCCCGGCATATTCTCGGCCAACCCAACAACAGCCACGACATCGGACTTCGATTTACGCAGCGCGAGCGATTTCATTAAACCAACGACGGCGGCCGAACCACCCATATCCATTTTCATATCTTCCATGCCATTGCTAGGCTTGATGGAGATGCCCCCTGTATCAAAGGTTACCCCCTTTCCAACAAAGGCAAGAGGACCTTGATCAGCCTTTTTCCTAGTCTTGGCCTTAGTACCTTCCCAGCGCATAATCACCATACGGGGCTTGCGGATGGAGCCCTGCCCAACAGCCAGAATGGCCCCCATACCAAGCTTTTCCATTTTCTTTTCATCAAGGATCTCAACTTTAACTCCGAGAGGTTTGAGCTGTGCTTTAATCTCTTGCGCATAGGCATCAGGATAGAGATGGCTCGGCGGTTCATTGACCAAATCTCTGGCCCAGAACATACCACCCAAAACAGCCTGAAATTCTTTAAATATTGCGCTCGCGGATTTATCCTCGCGCACGGCAATATCAAAATGTTTGAGTTTAGGCGCATCCTCTTTTTTGGATTTATATTTATGGAAGACATAGCTTCCCATATGCGCGCCCATAGCAATATGCGCCGCCAAGGCATCCGGCTTTAACTTACGGTTGGTTTTTAAATCTTCCAAAACCAGGCAAGCGCTTTCCATTTTCTGAGCCCGCACAACTTTGATCAATTTGCCGCCAATATCCTCGGCATCAGAGGCACTCAGGGATGATGCCTCTCCGAGCCCCAGAAGAATAACCCTTTTATGGGGGGCTTTTGCAGGCGCGGGTATGATCATGGTTTCTGCCTGCTTGGCTTCGAAGCTGCCCTGGCTGATTGCATGGCTTAATATGCCCCCAAGCTTTTTATCCAGCTCAGAAAAGGGTTTGGTTTTTGTCAGCCCATCAAAGAGCGGTAAAATAACAATATCTGACTTTGACTTTAGCGTTTTTGTAAAAGAGGTTTGTAAACTCATGCGGGTTATCTTTCTTATCTTTATGTCGTGATGTTATTTCGTATCAGAAGAATTTGTACTTTCGTGTAAAACAAATTATATAAAGTTTCTGCGCGCCTTGACCAGATTGTTTTGAGCGTTTCAGTAAAGATATACGAAAAAAATGAAGCTATTTGATTTTTACCTGTTCAAAAATATAGCGATCGCATCTGTTTTTATTGCGTTCACGCTAGCGGCTGTCATTTTCCTGACACAATCCCTGCGCTTCTTGGAGCTTGTTATTGAATCAGGGGCCTCAAGCACAACATTCTGGATTTTAACCGTTTTGGCATTGCCACGATTTTTTGAAGTGATATTGCCGCTTTCGGTCATGGCCGCGACCATTTTCATTTATAACCGCATGACCATGGACTCAGAGCTGATAGCCATTCGGGCCACAGGGCAATCCCCCTTATGCTTATCACGCGCCCCTTTATTATTTTCTGTTTTAGTAGCCATTCTGCTTATGGGTATGACCATGTATGTGGCGCCCAAGGCTTTGGATACGATGCAGAAAATGCGCCATGTCATCAAAGCACAATTTTCAACCTCACTGTTCCGCGAAGGTGTCTTCAATCAATTTGGCGCTGGCTTAACCGTATATATCAGGGATAAAACACGCGAGGGTGAATTGCGCGGCCTGATTATTCACGATAGCCGCGAAAGCAATGAACAACCGGCCACAGTTCTGGCCAAGCATGGTCAGATCATTGCAACGGATGATGGCAATCAGGTGGTTGTTTTTGATGGGTCCCGCCAGTCTTACAATGCCGATGATAATATCCTTCAAAAACTAGACTTTGATCGTTATACCATTGATCTGCCAAGCGGAGGGCCGGTGCGTGATCGTTGGCGTGAACCGGATGAGCGCACAATTTTAGAGCTGCTAAACCCCGATCCCTCCAATGCTCGCGATGTAGAGAGTGAGCGGGATTTCTTTGTTGAAATTCATCGCCGTATCACATCACCGCTTCTTGTTATTGGCTTTACGGCTATTGCCCTGTCGATGCTGCTCATAGGCCCTGTTGATCGCCGAGGCCAGAGCAAGCGCATTGCCCTGACTATTGTGAGTGTTGTCGTCATACAGGGGTTATTTATTGTGGCCTATAACCTCTCCCGTAACAGTGATGTCGGTCTGGTCTTCATGTATCTTCTCTCGTTCTTACCCATCGGGGTAAGCCTGTTTGCGCTGAGCCCTTATAGTGAAACCATGCGCCGTAACCTGTTCTACAAAGGGGGCGCGTAAATGAAGGTTACAGCAACACTATCACGCTATTTGGCTAAAAATTATTTTTTCAATTTGTTGGGGCTGCTTATCGGCCTGCTCGGGATTATCTATCTGTTCGACACGGTTGAACTGATCCGCCGCGCCAGCAAGACCGAAGACGTTCCGCTCTCGCTTGTGCTTCAAATGGGCCTTCTGAAACTCCCCGAAGTCGGACAGATTTTACTGCCCTTTGCCGTCCTGTTTAGCGCCATTTATACATTCTGGCAGCTAACGCGCCGCAGCGAGCTGGTCATCGTGCGTGCGGCAGGCTTTTCCGCCTGGCAATTTTTGGCCCCCGTAATTGCCGTTGCTATCCTTTTGGGATTAACACAAATCACGATCATTAATCCAGTGGGATCACTCTTGCTCAGCAAGTTCGAGCAGTTGGAGAGCAATCATCTGAACAGACATGAAAAGCAAATCGCCCTTTTCAAAGAAGGGCTATGGCTGCGGCAAGATACAAGCAGCGGCGATGGATATTTCGTTTTGCATGCCTCCAATATAAATCAACCGAATTGGGAGCTGAATAATGTGATGGTGTTGCAATTTGATAATGAGGATTCCTTTGTTCTCAGGCTCAATGCAAAAAAAGCAGAGCTTCAGCCCGGTCAATGGTTTTTTCCCAATGCCTATATTCAAACCAAAACAAAACAAGCCAATATCGAGCGTGATTATATTTTAAAAACCGATCTGACTATTGCGGAAATAGAAGAAAGCTTCGCCTCTCCCGAAACCATGTCATTTTGGCGCTTGCCATCCCATATCCAGACATTGGAGGAAACCGGCTTTGATGCAACGCGCCTTCGCGTCCATTACCAAAGCTTGATGGCACAACCAATGATGCTGGCCGCTATGGTTTTACTGGCTGCCAGCGTGGCTATGCGCCCACCTCGTTTTCGAGGGGCCTTTATGCTTATCACTGCCGGTATTTTCATTGGTTTTATTGTTTTTTTCCTGTCCAGTTTCCTACAAGCACTTGGTTCCACAGGGCAAATTCCTGTCGCGCTGGCATCATGGTCCCCCGCCCTCATCTGTCTTTTATTGGGAGCAAGCGCAATTATGAACCTCGAAGATGGCTGACAAAATTGTCACAGCCTTGTGATAAACTGCGATAAAAATAATACATACTATATTGTGTTCGGCTTTATTTACGGTATATTAAGCCTTTGTGCGTTGAATAAACATAAGATCGCGCAAAACCGCGCATAATGTGATCTAAAGTAAACGAAAATCAGAATAAATATTAAGTGGTCGACCACTTAATTCTATCAAAGATGGAAGCCGAAAATGTTTGAAGGAAAATTTAAAAAACTAGCTCTCTCCCTTGCCTTGGGATGCTCCTTATTACTCAGCGGGTGTTCCGGTTCGGATAAAAGCACTGTTTATGTTGGTGACATAGAAGTCTCAGACCCGTTTGAGGGTACTAACCGATTGATTTCCGATTTCAACCAGGGCTTTGATCAGATTATTTTGCACCCGTTTTTGGAAGGCTACCGTTTTGTTGTTCCAAAGCCCGCCAGAACAGGAATCGCAAACTTTCTAACAACATTGCAATCACCCGTCAGTTTTGCCAACCAGCTTTTGCAGGGCGATCTTGGTGGCGCCGTTACAACATTGGAGCGCACCACAATCAATGTCTTTGTGGGTGCAGGTGGCTTGTTTGATGTTGCCGGATATGAAGGTATTACTGTCGAGAAAGAAGATTTTGGCCAGACACTCGCCGTATGGGGCCTTGATCATGGTCCTTATTTCGTTGTGCCGTTTCTGGGCCCGTCATCGCTGAGGGATTATAGTGGCTATGTGGTCGACTCCTTCATGGACCCTTTTTATTGGTGGTCTCAAAATGATGCCAATGCCGATAAATGGTTCTACGGCAAAACGGCGGCTAATTATCTTGTTTTGAGAGACTCCCTCATGGATGTTCTCCAAGAATTGGAAGCAAGCTCATTCGATTACTATGCTTCTGTGCGCTCAACCTATTATCAAAACCGTGCCGCGATGGTCTCTGATCGCAGCCCGGGTGACTTCTCAGGCTCTGATATTCCTGATTATGATGATTTTTAGGATCAGCCCGCATTTTAGTTCATTTATCTAAAGGATATGATCGCATGAAATACGCTTTTTTAATTGGCCTGTGCGCATTTGGTTTAGGGGGCATGCCTGCGAATGCCGGTATTATTCACCCGGCAAACGCTGATTTGAACTACACAGATCAGAGCTCATTTCATCTAATCTCGAATGATGCACAAATCACAAAAGGTGCCGAGAATTTTGTGATCAATATGGCTCAACGCGGCATTGATTTCCTATCGAGCCCGGAGATGAGCCAGGAAGAGCGTAAAAAAGAATTTAAAAGGCTTTTGGAATCCAGCTTTGATATGAAAACATTGGCACGTTTTTCAATGGGCCGTCATTGGCGCACAGCCACAGATGCACAGAAAAAAGAATATCTTGATCTGTTTGAAAAAATGATCATTGAGGTCTATTCGCGCCGCTTTGGTGAATATGAAGGTCAAAAATTTGATGTCAGACAATCCCGTGCGGAAGGTAAGCGCGATAATATCGTGACATCTTATATTATTCCAGAACAAGGCCCGGAAGTGCAGGTTGATTGGCGCATTCGTTATAAAGACGGCAAATATAAGGTCGTTGATGTGATTGTCGAAGGCGTAAGCATGGCCGTAACGCAGCGCTCTGATTTTTCCGCTGTTATTCAACGCGGCGGCGGCAAGGTGGATGTCTTGCTCGACCACTTAAGAAAATAATTCCATTATCGTCCCAATGCCGTCAAGGCAACGAGTCTGTCCCCTGACAATGTTCCCGATATCTGGGCCGTGTAGATATTACCGGCCTGATATGTTCTTGATATTAGTTGCTCTTCGACATTGGCACCCAGTGTTTCCTGGAATGTTTTTACGGTAAAGCCCATCCAACGCAAAATCTGGTTTGGCACCAAATCAATCATCTTGAAGCTGGAGAGCGCGAGAAGATAAACAATCACAGCATAAATCAATGTGAACATAAATTGATCCAATGTCCCACGCAAATAAGACAAACGGTAAGGCGCATCGGTTGCATCCGCATCACTATAGGTTGGGTTAATCCCGCTAACATTATCAACCACCAGATCAAAAATTTCATTCAGGATTAAAATTGTCGCGGCAAAGGTCATGATACTGGCCAGAAGACCCGCCAAAATCAAAGACGGCCTGATAATGATTTCCGTGATCAGAAAATATCCGTTACTGGCGCCGCGCCCGGGTATCCCCGGCCCATCAAGGCTTAAATGTGCCAATGCCCAAAGAGGCAGTGCGACCATCGCTTCAAAAACGGATTTCACCCATTTAGCGATCGCAAAAAAGAAATAAATAAAGGGCAAAAACGGCAAAATATAATACAACATAAAGCCGATCAACATCCCGATTGTGACCGTCCCAAATATAAAGCTTTTGACGGTATCAGTAATACCTACACCAAAGTAGAAATTAAACGAGCTTGCCAAGCCTTGCGCAACAACACCGCCCGTTGCGATCATCAAATTTCGAATAGAAGCATCAATAAGGCCTTTCCCCAGTGAGCTCAGCTTGGCCAGGGGGTGAATATGATCCTGATCAGGGTCACGCATATTAAATAATCCGGCCGAACCAAAGATGGCATTAATCGCATCAATAACCGCATTGCCCGTTGATGTTGTCCGTGATGTCGCGCCCGCCGGCTGTTCAGGATCGGCCCATAGTTGGTGTCCTTGATACAATATGTCCGCCTGATCAATATCACGCGTGCGCGGCAAACTCACTTCCCGATTACCATAGATCGTGGGGTTGAATCGATCCGTATCCTCAGGGTTGCTAATGAGGCGCGCCCGCTCCTGATAGACAAGCTCCATCACTAGCGGATATTTGTCCGGGCGCGGCAGTGTAACAATCGAGCTTGTCACATCGCCATTGAGCTTGGCCACCAAATTGTACCAGATGGCTGCTCCGCCCCATCCTTTTTCCATGATGGTGTCTTCAAATTCAAAAAAGTCGACGACAAAATCTTCAAAATCTTCGGATTGCCGCAACGTCTCAAGAGTGACTTCTGCTGCATTTCGTAGGCGCTGCGTGTATTCTCTGACAAAATCATCATCAGGATAATTGCCCTCGTCGACACAAGAATGGGGTGCATCCGACAAAGAATTATCAAAGAAACATTGCGTTAAATCGGCTAAAC
>CAZTBB010000004.1:64005-87787 GCA_964611755.1 uncultured Pseudobdellovibrionaceae bacterium | reverse complement strand
TTTTATAACTCACCGGTATTGTATGAACGAGCTCTTCATCCGAGCCCATGACCTTCTCTTGTGCCTTGGCGAGTGCACGCCTGACATCATTGTCGACAACTTCGTGCCCGGAAATTGTAACATCCACATCATTCAAATGGCTTTTGCAATGCACCGCCGGGATGTTTACAACAACCTCACGCAACGGATATCCGCCAATGACATCTGATGCCATTCTCTCTGCCGCATGCACTGTATTTGATATGGCTGTTTCAGCTTCAGATAAATCCGTAACAACACCGGATTTAATTCCACGAGAGGCTTGATGGCCGACACCAAGAATTTCAAAACGACCCTGATCATCGACAATTCTGCCGATAAAACAGCCGATCTTGCTGGATCCAAGATCGAGGGCTGCCAATAACGATCCTTTTGGTTTTTTTCTATTTTGCATACTCAAATGTCATAGTGTTCAGTTATGTTTACGCGCCAAAACAGGCGGGCTATATGCCGCCGGAGGATAATTGCGCCTTATATTCTTGTACATGGCCGGGATTTGTTCGGACAACTATTTTCTGGGCCTGACGCAAATCTATGCTCAATAGATCTTTTGCAAGAAGCTGGTCGACCTCATGCGAGAGCGCCAACCTTCGTAGAGCCAGCCCTAAATCATGCTCCGGCAATTTCACACGGATACCACTTCGCGTTATCACATCCCAACGCCTGCGGTCTATGAACTCGGCCCGCTTGATCTGCTCAATGATTAAGGGCTCTGCACTCACAATTTTAAGGAGCTCAAAGGCTTCTTTATGAACATTGGGACCTTCAAAAACAATTAAATGCGCAAAACGATCCAGATCATGGTCCGTCAGAATTGTCCCCTCTTGATCAATCACGGATACGCGGTCATTTCGCGACCATATGCCGATAGGCACGCGCTCATCAATACCCACATAAATAGTATTGGGCAGGCGTCTCTCGACACGCACATCCTTGACCCAGGATACTTGTTTTATCAATGATCGGGCTTGCTTTGGATTGAATTCCAGCAATGCATCGCCGGATTGTACATTTAACAAACCCAAAATAATGTCAGGGTCTGTGTGAACGCGGCCTTCCACCAGAATATTTTCAACAACAAAGCCATTTTCAACCGATGCGGCTATTACTTTTTCATGTACGGCTCTCACAAGTTTTTCATCAGTATCACTTAGGAAAAACCACGCCCCCGCCCATAGCACAGCCGTAACAATAGCCAAAACAACGCCAAGCCGCCTTAGCCAGTACCCCAATAAATCTAGGCGTGTTCTGGATTTACTCTTTCGCGCAGATGTCTTCTTTTTCGTTTTCATCATACTCTTTTATAACACGCAATAAGCCTTATGTATGCCTTTTGAATAAGCGTGCATCCATAGGGACAGGATCGGCCGCCATGTGTTTTGTCTTATGAAGGCGCATGGCTTCCTCGATGAGAAGGCTTGTAAACTGTGTAAACAGAATTGGATCGGATGCGGCCTCCCATAAAAAATAACCATATGAACCAGGAATAGGGTTAACCTCATTAAGCCAGACTTCACCGGTTTTTCCATCGGAGATAAAGTCAATGCGCGGAGCGCCAGAGCCCTGAAGCCCTTCAAACATTTTTACAGCAGAGTCCTTTATAAATGTTTCAATGTCTTCACTGATTTCGGGGTGAAGTTCTCTTGTTAACGACAGCATACCTTCCGAAATATCACCCGGGATTTTATTGCCTGATTTGTTATCACCGCCAGATAAATATTTCTGTTTAAAATCCAGCAACTCATCGGCTGCTTTTGGTCTCTCGAGCGCCGATAGCTCAACTGATCCACGCAAGGCAGATACGGCCACATTATATTCCACCAAATTTTTAACAAATGGCTCAACGATGGCTGTGTCATCATATTGAAAAATTGCCGGCAAACAGGCCTGAATATCCTCTGCACTCTCGACTTTGGCAACGCCAATAGAGCTGCCAAGATGCGCTGGCTTAATACATGCCGGATAGGATATATCCGCCATGGCGGTTTCAATATCATCAAGAGCGATTTGATAAGAGCCATCTGCCGGGCGCTCTAAAACCGTGTAAGGCAAACAATTAATGTCCAGGGCCTTTAAGAATCTTTTAGTGGCAACCTTATCCATCAGGATAGAGCTCGCCATCGCGCGCATACCTGCATAGGGAATATTGATAAACTCAAGCAGGCCCTGCAAGTTTCCATCCTCTCCGTTTAGCCCATGAAACACGGGAAGGGCGACATCAAACTCGGTGACCTTCGGCGAGCCAATCAATTTCGCGCCGGTTTCAATCAAGCGGCCGCGCCCGCTTACATTTACATCAAGGGTAACGCGCCTGGTTTGTGCATACGTATTTTTATCAGGAAGAAAATTCGCCCTCTCTCTTAAAACATCACCGATATACCACTCGCCTTTTCCAGAAATATAAACCGGAAAAGCGTCATACTCGGTTTGGTCAATGGCATGCAATAATTGCAAGCCACTGACGATACTCACATCATGTTCTGGTGAACGCCCCCCGAAAAAGACTGCTATTTTTTTCTTTGTTTTTGCCATGATGTCACCAAATTTTGTGTATTGAATATGCTTTAATGTGTGAACGCTTAGAATGAATAGTGTATACAGACATTTAATCATGAAAAATATGACCATGAAAGGGCGAAGAGTTGTCTTCTAAGGGGCAAAGCGAAATTTTCCACATGAATAATGGCGTGCAAATCCATGCGCGTGTCTTTCCGAATACAAAGGGGCCTGTTTTCCTTTGGGGACATGGATGGGGACAAAACAGCGATGCTTTTATTCCTCTGATCTCATCGCTACAAAATTTAGGCACACATGTCGCTTTTGACTTTCCCGGCTTTGGACAATCACCAGAGCCGCCATCCCCGTGGAGTAGTCATGATTACACCGATCCTATTTTAGAGCTTATCGAAAAACAGAAATGGAAAAATATTGTCTGGGTCGGGCACTCCTTCGGCGGACGCGTTGGAACAATTTTAGCCTCTCGCAAACCAGAGCAACTGCGAGGATGTATCATGATTGCCGCGGCGGGATTGCCTGCCAAGAAACCATTCCTTAAGAAAATATCTTTATGGTTTAGAATTAAGCTCTACAAATTTTTAAAAGCCGTCCTTCCACCATCTTTACGTGATGGATGGCTTGCCCATAAATTCGGGAGTGCCGATTACAGAAAAACATCCGGTTGCATGCGACAAAGTTTTATTAAAATAGTGAATGAAAACCTGACAAACGAAGCGTTAAGCATTGATTGTCCGACGCTTTATATCTACGGAGATAATGATACCGAAACGCCTCCATCCAGCGGTGAACGTTATGCAAAGCTTGTAAAAAATTCTGAGTTTGTAAGTTTAAGTGGCCATGATCACTACAGTGTTCTATTATCAGGAAAGCATCAGGTAGCAAATTTAATTCAAAAATTCATTTCCACAAAAATCAAAGGGTAATGGAGAATGATTGACGAAACTTTCAGTAGTTTTCTAATTTATATTACATTCCTTATCTTTGCGTATAAAAGGCTTACAACCTATTTGCACGCTTTTCAGCAAGAGGAATATGATGCCGGGCGTTTCATCAAATGGGTATTCTCAAACAAAGTCTTCGATAAACGCGCCTCTGCCATCGTTATTATTGCGGGCATCGGCTATTTCTTTCTTCCCTGGTTTGTATCCGACCTTCTGGTGATGATTGCTTTTGGGTATGGTGTTTATAAAGAAAAAGATCCCAAACACGATGCCAAGAAAAAATTGGCCATGACCAATCGCGCGAAGCGTATTTATTATCTTGCATGCGCTTTTTCATTTCCGCTTGGGATGTTTCTTATCTTTGATCACATGCCGATTATCTGGCTTCCTATCATTCAATTCCTTCCCTTTGCTCTTGTGATTGCCAATGGAATGCTTCAACCCTTTGAAGATACAATTCAAAAGCGTTACTGGAGAGAGGCAAACGATAAAATTAAAAACAGCGATGTAAAAATTATCGGCATTACCGGCTCCTTTGGTAAAACATCTGTCAAACATATATTGGGACACATCCTCTCGCGCGAGGCGCCGACACTTATCACACCGGGCAGCGTTAATACCCCCATGGGTGTTGCACGTGTGATCCGTGAAGAATTAAATGACACCCATAAATACTTTATTGTTGAAATGGGTGCGTATGGCCATGGCTCGATTGAGAGAATGTGCAAATTGGCACCCCCGGATTATGGGATTATTACGGCCATCGGGCACGCCCATTATGAACGCTTTAAATCTCTTGAGGCTGTGGCGGAAACCAAATCGGAATTGGCAGAAGCCGTTATTCAAAACGATGGACAAATCATTGTCGACTATAAAGTTCTAAAGTTCGATTATGCCAAGACAATGAAAGATGAAAATATTGGCAAGTTCATCTCAACCGGCGATAGCGGCATGGCTGATCTTGTTGTGGAAGAAACGCGCCAAACGCCACGCGGGCTTGATATTCGTCTTCGTTGGGATGATGGCACCTATGTCATGCTTGTCCCGCTTTATGGTGTCCACCATGTTGATAATATAGCGGCTAGCTTTGCCATGGCCTGCACGCTTGGCATCGCCCCAGAGAGCGTTGTGCGCGCTATGGAGAGTGTTCCGCAGATACCTCACCGTCTTCAGGTGAAACCAAAACAGCATAATGGGTCTACATTTATTGATGATGCTTACAACTCTAATCCAAGCGGATTTCAATCCGCTCTTGATCTGCTTGAAATTCTTGGCAAGGACAAGCGTAAAATATTAGTAACTCCGGGCATTGTAGAGCTCGGCCGGGCGCATAATGAGGTCCATAAGGCCATTGGAAATTACGCTGTAGCAAAATGCGATGTTGCCCTTGTGGTCAACCCGAAAAGAATTCAATCATTTGTAAAGGCCTATCGTTTTAATGGCGGTAAGGACCTGCATGAATTTGATACATTTGATGATGCGCAACGCTGGCTTGTTGAAAATCTAAATGAAAATGATGTTGTGCTGATTGAGAATGATCTGCCCGATATATATGAACGTTTACCCAAAATTTAGAGCTATAGGCGCTCACCAATACGTTTGATCTCCCAGTGCAAATTCAGCCCGAGCTGGTTTTTTGCACGCTCTCTAATCTCTTCTCCAAGATCTTCTAAGTCTGATGCCTTTGCATCACCTGTGTTAATCATAAAATTACAATGTTTTTCCGACATTTGTGCGCCGCCAATTTGAAGCCCGCGCCCGCCAACACGCTCAACAACCTCCCAAGCTCGCATCCCCTCTGGCAGGCCTGCTTGATTGAGTTCATCAGCAGATGGATTTGCAAATGTAGATCCACCCGTTTTTTCTTTGATGGGCTGGGTATCATTACGCTTTTTCTTAATATCATTCATACGCGCCTTAACCGTATCATAGCCCTCTATGTTGCCCCTTAACTTGGCCTCGGTCACAATAAAGCCTTCCGGCAAGTCCGTTGTTCGGTATCGCATATTTAACACATCAGGTTTCAAGGTTTTGTGCTCACCTGCTGCGCTGACTCCGCTTATCTCAATAAGCACATCTCTGACCTCCGAGCCATATGCCCCGGCATTCATAGCAACAGCACCACCCAATGATCCTGGAATGCCTGATAAAAATTCAAGGCCGCCAATACCGGCGCGCACGGCCGAGGCCGCTATATTGCCATTTAATGCACCGCATCCTGCTGTAACGATGTCACCATGTACGCTAACATCTGAGAATGGCTTGCTTAATTTAATAACCGTCCCACGAATGCCGCCATCACGAATAATTGTATTGGCCAGACCACCAATAATGGTCAAAGGCCGAGGATAATCTGATTGTAAAAAATGAATGATATCCTGCGTATCTGCGGGCTCGAATAAAAAATCAGCCATGCCGCCGCAGCGAAACCAGCTTTGCTGGCCGAGCGGTGCATTGTTTAAAACATCGCCTCGTATATCGGGAAGATTATAAGAATCAGGCTGCATTATCCTGAATAGAGCGCGCCTTGCGCTGCTCCTCTTCTAATTGCTCCGGCAAGGCATACGCCCAATGGGTTATATCACCGGCGCCCATGCAAATCACATAATCGCCTTCTTGGACAATACTCTGCAATAACGACGGAAGGTCCTCCCGTGTGGGAAGGGCAATCACATCCCGATGGCCATGTGATTTAATCCCATGCACCAGCGCCTTCTTGTTACGGTTTTCTATCGGCTTCTCTCCTGCCGCATAAATATCAGCAATAATCACCTTATCCGCCTCATTGAAGCATTTACAAAACTCTTCAAACAAATCATCAAGCCGTGAATACCGATGTGGCTGCATAACGGCAACAACTTTTGCCTCGCTCTCATTCACCGCGGTGCGTGCTGTTTTCAGGACAGTTTCAATCTCAACCGGATGATGAGCGTAATCATCAATAATGGTAACACCACCTGCTTCGCCTGTTTTGGTAAAGCGGCGCTTAACACCTGTAAATCCGGAAAGTGCATCTTTCATTGTTGCAACCGGCACATTTAATTCACGCGCAATAGCAATTGCCACTAAAGAATTTTGAACATTATGGCGCCCCAGCATTGGCAAATGCACATCCCGTATAACATGCTCCTTCCCGTCAGGATCAAGGCGCGAGTCAAACTCCACATCAAATGTTGAGCCAAGTGCATTACTACGAATATTTGATGCGCGAATATCGGCCTGCGGATTAAAGCCATATGTTACAACTTTGCGATCTGTAATTGTGGACACCAATGTCTGAACCTCGGGGTGATCGATACACAACACAGCAAACCCGTAAAAGGGGAGATTTTGAATAAATTGACGATATGCCTTTCGGACATTTTCAAAATCACCGTAGTGATCCATATGCTCGGCATCCATATTGGTCACAACAGCAATACTAGCCGGCAAGCGCGTAAATGTCCCGTCACTCTCATCGGCCTCAACAACCATCCATTCACTTTTTCCAAGGCGCGTATTGGACCCGTATGAATTCACAATGCCGCCATTAATCACCGTCGGATCAAATCCGGCTTGCTCTAGCATCTCACCAACCATAGAGGTTGTCGTTGTTTTGCCGTGTGTCCCGCCCACTGCCACTGATCGCTTCAAGCGCATGAGCTCAGCCAGCATTTCTGCACGCCTTACTACAGGCACTTTTTGTTCGCGCGCGGCAATAAGCTCAGGGTTATCTTCCTTAATGGCCGAGGATACAACAATGGCAGCAGGACGCTTGCCTTCTGAATCAACAAGGTTGGATGCATCATGGCCGACATACACATCAACGCCTTGCTCACGCAGGCGCTTCACATTGGCACTTTCTGCAATATCAGAGCCCTGCACTTTATAGCCAAGCGTATTGAGCACTTCGGCTATGCCACTCATGCCGATGCCGCCAATACCCACAAAATGAAGCGTTCCGATGTCAAGTCCGATTGAGCTCTGATCCATGTTTTACCTCTGCATTACAGCGTTAAAAATATATGCCCTAATTATTCCAACCACTGGCGATTGCCGTCACCAAATTCCCTAGCTTTCTGGCAGCATCCGGTTTACCACAGGTACGTGCCGCCTCAGCTGCTCTAAACAGGCTTTCCGGATTTTGCAAAAATGTTTCTATTTTTGCAAGCAATGCCTCAACCGTAAAACCGCTCTCCGTCATAATCCAGGCCCCTCTGGCATCCGCCATTTCCTCGGCATTCATCTTTTGTTGCTGATCTTTATGGTGAGGATATGGCACAAATATGGCAGGACGGCCTGCTACCGCTATTTCACAGACTGTGCTGGCGCCTGATCGGGAGATTAATAAATGGGCATCTTCTATTTTCTGAGGTGCATCATCAAAAAACGTCGCAAGCTCGGCCTGAATACCGGCTTCCTCATATATTTTTTGTACTGATTGTATATCTTCCTCACGGCATTGCTGAACGACTTTCAGACGCGCAATGTGATCCGGATTAAGCTGTGAGAGCGCTCTGGGGACAATTTCGCTGAATACATGCGCGCCAAGTGATCCGCCAAGAACAAGAATATTGAGAGGGCCACTCTGCTGCAAAACCGGATAGGGTTTATGGTATAAAGCAGAAATTTCAGGGCGAACAGGGTTGCCACACACAATCACGCGCATACGATCGACATCTTCAATGCCCCTCATATTTGGAAAAGACAGGGCAATACGATCGGCTTTTGGAGCAAGAAAAGCATTTGCACGGCCAATAATTGCATTTTGCTCATGAATAATTGTCGGTATTTTTAATTTTTGGGCTGCATAGACCGCAGGCACAGATGGATAGCCTCCAAAACCGACAACCATATCCGGTTGATGTTTTTTTACAAATTGAAAGGCCTGGAAAATACCGATTCCAAGATTAAATAAGCCCTTTATCTTACCAATAAGCCCCGCCCCTAATGTACCGGAATTGATCACCTTGATCTGAATATCATTAAAAAGATGTTGGTATTTTTGCCCGCGTTGGTCGGTAACCAGTGTAATATCAAAACCGCGGGACACCAAATCCATTGCCAGTGCCGCAGCCGGAGTCATATGTCCGCCGGTTCCACCCGCACTTAAGATTATTTTCTTCTTCTCTTCAGCCATACCTTATCTGAATACTCTTTTTATTGTCGCCCGCCAAGATATAATCCCGCCTTTGCGATACTTCCTGTTTTGCCTTTGCGGGTTAGGGCCAGCACAGCCCCCATCGCGATGCCCATTGAAACGAGTGATGATCCACCATAACTTACAAACGGAAGTGTCATCCCCTTAGCGGGGAGCATATTAAGTGCAGAGCCCATATGAACAAAAGCCTGAAAACCAAACATGGCTAAAAGCCCCCCAGCGGCCAAAATAGCAAAAATGTCATTGCTTCTGGACAAAACCGAGAACCCCCTCAGAACAACAAAGGCAATCAAGGCAATAAAAAGAATAACAAATATCAGCCCCATTTCTTCGCCCATAACAGAAAAAATAAAATCGGCATGACCATCCGGCAAAGAGAGCTTCACCTCTCCCTGGCCGGGCCCAACCCCCCAGAACCCTCCGGATTCAAATGCCTCTAATGATTTATTGACCTGATGTGTATCCCCACTGTCCGGGTCAAAAAAGCGGTCAAAACGACTGCGGACATGATCAAATGCATAATAAGCCATAACTCCGCCACATATAGCCATAGCCGCCAATAATACCATTATTTTTAATGGGAACCCGGCCAGGCAAATTTGTACAACCCATGAGGCCGTCACGATGACAGTCATACCAAAATCAGGCTGCTGCAATAACAAGAATACCGTCAACGCATAAAAAAGAATTGCGAGCAGATTGCCTTTAAAACTTTCTTTTTGTTTCTGCAAAGCCATCGCCCATGCTGCCAGTATCAAAAAAGCGGGTTTTATGAATTCACTTGGCTGAATCGTGAAACCAAACAACCTTATCCACCGTTTTGCGCCCTTCACTTCATCGCCCGAGAGTAAAACAACCACCATCAAAATTGCCGCGCCTACGAATAAAAGACTGGCCACACGCCAAATAGTTCTTGAATCCATTGAAGAAACAGCAAAAAAGCACACCAAAGATCCCGCCATAAACACAAGATGTTTAAAAAGGAAGTGATAATAGCCAAGATCTAGATACTCAGCCACTTGCGGGCTAGCGGTTGTAACCATTATAACGCCAATCAGATACAATGCCAAAAAAGCGAATAATAAAGATCGGTCTAATGTCCACCACCACAGGGATAGGGGGGATTTATCTGCACGCGAGAGAGTTTTTATTTTCATGAAGATATAACTTAATCGAGCGCTTCAACCATTTTGCTGAATTCATCCCCGCGATGTTCAAATGAATCGAACTGGTCAAAAGATGCGCAAGCAGGAGACAACAAAACAACAGAGCTCCCACCTGGTTGCCCCCTCTCATCCTGTGCCATTTGATGTGCTTCCTTTACAGCATTTTCAAGGTTCTGCGATAAATTATGAGCAATTCCATAACGGCCAAGCCATTCAGAAAACTCTTCCTGTGCTTGCCCGATAACAAATGCATGCTTGATATGGTCAGCAAAGCGCTCCAGACCGTCTAGGCCGCCCTCCTTAGCAATACCGCCTAATATCCAGAAGACATTTTTATGTGCGCTCAGAGCTTTGGAAGCAGCTTCCGCGTTCGTTGCCTTACTATCATTGATATAAGTAACACCATTGATTGTTCGCACGGGGAATTGACGATGAGGCAAGCCCGGATAGCTGTATACTGCTTCTAAAATAGCCTCCGGATCCAGCCCACATAACCGTGCAGCAGCATAGGCCACAGCAATATTCTGTTTATTGTGCATGCCGTTTAATAGAGTAATATTATTTACACTGCCCACTTCTACAGGGTCTTGCCCTATAGCATCAAACAGCTGGCCTTCTCTTACATAGATACCCGATTCCAACTCTTTCACTACAGATACAGCTATGGGGTCACGCCCTTGTGATTTCAAAGTGTTATATATTTTTTCACAATAAGGATCATCCATGCTGACAATGGCTTTACCAGCAGTGTTTTGAAAAACCTTGGCCTTTGATGCCGCATAACCTTCCATATCTCCATGACGGTCAATATGGTCTGGTGTAATATTAATCAATGCGGCTATATCGGCCCCAAAGCTAGGGCATAAATCCAATTGATAGGATGACATCTCAATAACCATATAGCTTTCATCTGCATTAGGAATTTTTGCATTGAGAATCGGCATACCAATATTTCCGGCTAAGACCGATTTCTTTTTAGATGTTTGAAAAATATGGTTTACAAGAGATGTGGTCGTCGATTTTCCATTTGTGCCGGTAATGCTGATTGTTTTGAGCGAATCGGGAATTCCCGCAAGACCAAAAAGTTCGATATCACCGAAAATATCCACCTCGGCTTGCTGGGCACGCTTGACGACCTCATGGGTCTCGGGGAAATGATACGGAACACCAGGTGATAAAATCAAGCAGGCATATTTAGAAAAGTCAGCCTGAGAAAGGTCTACAATATTTGCACCCGCCGTCTTGGCCTTTTTATGCGCATCAGGATTATCATCATACGCATCGCACTCAATGCCGGCCCGCTTTAGCGCCTTGATGACAGATAAACCTGATATACCCAACCCAAAAACGGCAGGCTTTTTACGTTTCCATGTTTTTGCGTGAGACGACAAATCAATCATAGATGCTTTACCTTAACTTCAAAGTTGATAACCCAATCAATGCAAGTATAACCGCGATAATCCAAAAACGAATAACAATTGTTGGCTCTGACCAGCCTTTTTTCTCAAAATGATGATGCAAGGGCGCCATCGCGAAGACGCGCTTGCCCGTCAATTTGAAAGACACAACCTGAACAATAACAGAAATTGTTTCCAACACAAAAAGCCCGCCAATCACCGCCAA
Source organism: uncultured Pseudobdellovibrionaceae bacterium (assembly GCA_964611755.1). Lineage (GTDB taxonomy): Bacteria > Pseudomonadota > Alphaproteobacteria > Micavibrionales > Micavibrionaceae > CAZTBB01. The sequence continues at coordinate 76,361 of CAZTBB010000004.1, read as the reverse complement.
AACAAGCTCGTGCTTCGTCATGACAGATATTGCACCAAGAACACCCCCCATAGCAAGAGAGCCGGTATCGCCCATAAAAATCATAGCTGGCGGGGCATTAAACCAGAGAAAGCCCATCGCGCCCCCAATCAATGCCCCACACAAAATTGCAAGTTCACCAGTGCCCGCAACATAAGGAATGTGCAAATAGGATGAGAAGATTTCATTACCGACAAGATACGCAATAAACCCAAAGCACGCAGCCGCAATTGCCACTGGAACAATAGCCAACCCATCCAGTCCATCCGTCAGATTAACGGCATTTGAAGCGCCAATCATGACAAACAAAGCCCAAGGAATAAAAAACCAAAAAATATTGATGAATAAATCTTTGAAAAAGGGGATCGCAACATGTGTTTGCAAATGATCCGGCAAGGCATACATAATGCCCAATGTTGCCACAAAGCCGATTGTAATCTGCAAGAAAACCTTCATCTTGCCCGGCAAACCTTTGGTATTTCTTTTGGTCAACTTTAGAAAGTCATCGGCAAATCCAATCATACCATACCCGACCATCACCAACAGAGCGCACCAAATAAAAACATTATTAAGATCGGCCCATAACAACGTGCTTGTTGTGACGGATATCAAAATCATCAAACCGCCCATTGTCGGTGTACCGGCCTTCTCAAAATGCGTCTCAGGGCCTTCTTGGCGTATAGGTTGCCCGGCCCCTTGCTTGGACTTCAGCCAACGAATCATGGAGGGCGCAATAAAGAAGCAAATCATCAAGGCCGTGATGATTGCGCCGCCTGTCCTAAAAGTCAGATAGCGAAATAAATTAAAAATCTGGAAATCATCCGCAAAAGGAACCAGTAAATTATAGAGCATGTTCCGCTTTCTTTTTTTGCATTAATCCATTGCTTAGCATTCTGAATGCCTGCACTTCTTTAACCGATCCAGACACCCCGTTTTGCTTGAACACGACAAAATCGCCGGCCATAAGCACTTCCGGGCAAATTCTTGCCATCGGCTTTTTCTTTGAACGGGATAAGGTTCGCAAAGCTTCGGATAAATTGGACACCGCAAACGCCTCACCCATGTAAATAAAATCAACATTAGCGATTCTTCCCGGTATTGCCAATCTATTCACCTCATCATCCCCTTCATAGATGTTGAACACCTCAGATGGAAATGCCTGAGAGAGCATCATTTGCGTGCGCCCATTGCCTCTATCGATAATATTTTTTACTTGGAAAATACTAAATAGTGACACTGAAACCACCGGCTGCACACTCACTGTAATGCTCTGCGTTTTTAAATGTGACCACATTGATCTGTTTGCTTGAATCATTGTTTTACTCCCCACCAAGACTTTGAATGTTTGATAACGCTTTTTGAACTTCTTCAACATCATCAAATGGCTCTGTATGATCAGCAAAAATCTGCCCTTGCTCATGCCCTTTTCCTGCAACAAGCAATACATCACCATTTGATAAATTCTGTACCGCATAGCCAATAGCTCTGGCACGGCCTTCTATGTCGAGCGCATCCGGCGCCCCCGCTAAAATCTCTTTACGGATCTGTCCCGCATTTTCTGAACGTGGGTTATCATCTGTAACAATTACATGATCGGCCAATCGTGATACGACCTCGCCCATCATCGGGCGTTTGCCTTTATCACGGTCGCCACCGCACCCGAAAACACAAAACAACCTGTTCTCTGTGTGTGGCCTTAAGGATTTCAAAACCGTTTCCAACGCATCCGGCGTGTGTGCGTAATCGACGTAAATACCGCATTCAAGCGGATGACCTGACACACGTTGCAATCGGCCGGGCACTGTTTTCATTTGCTCAATAGCCTTTAAAAGCAATGGCACATTCTCTTTCGCTTGCCCCTCACTCAAAACCAAACCCAACGCACATAAAAGATTATGCAACTGAAACATGCCAACCAATGGCACATGAATATTATGCGCTTCACCCAGGATAACAATTTCTGCCCTCAGGCCATTGGCAACGGGCTTACAGCTCAGAACCTTAAGATCTTCTCCGGCCTGACCATAAGAAAAAACCTTTATTCCTCTGGCCGTGGCCACAGCTAGCAAGGCGCTAAAATGCTCTTCATCAGCATTCAGAATGGCAACCCCGTCACCGGCTAACACCTCAGAAAACAGGCGTGTTTTTGCCTCAAAATACGCGTCTGCCGTTTTATGATAATCCAAGTGATCACGAGTCAAATTCGTAAAACCCGCCGCCTGAACATTCAAGCCATCCATACGATATTGATCCAACCCATGACTTGACGCCTCAATCACAAGATGCGTGACCTGCTGTTCATTAACGAGCATGGCAAGATTTTGGTGCAACGTCTCCGCATCCGGTGTGGTCATACCACTTGCCATGGCTTTATTGCCACTACCCTGCACCCCCAACGTACCCAGACTTGCCGAGTTAAGCCCCATAGCCTGCCAGAGAGTGTGAACAAAATAAGCAACAGATGTTTTGCCGTTTGTTCCCGTGACGGCCACTATGCGCTCCGGCTGGTTTTTGTAAAATGCCTTCAGGGCGCCTGCAAAAATTGCACGGGGATTTTCATCTAAAATTAATGCAACCCCTTCAGGCACATTCACCGCGCTATCGGCATGCGTTAAGATGACCGAAGCACCATTATCAATGGCTTGATTAATATAATCGCGGCCATCACTTTCCTGCCCCTTAAAGGCGGCGAACAGAAAACCCGGCTGAACCTTTCGGCTATCCTGCGTCAAGCCTGACAATTGATCTATTGCAAAAGGCAATTCATTTTCAGCCCTAATGAGAGACATATTCAGCCTCCTCATCAAAGCGAATAAATTGCTTTAGCTCACTGGCATACGCATCCATTGCCGCATTGGGCACAAGCCCCAACACATCAGCCATAGAAGCAACAATATCTGCCACCGCCGGCGCAGCAACCCAGCCTGCTGTGGCGTGCCCGAAACTATGGCTTTGCCCCTTTGGCTCATCAATCATAACCATAACAACGTAACGCGGCTCTTGAGCCGGAAATGCCCCAACAAATGATGAAATAAGGCGGGAGCGATCATAACCAGAAGCCCCGATTTTTTCTGCCGTCCCTGTTTTTCCGCCAACCTGATACCCCTTCACATCCGCTTTACGCCCTGTTCCATCTGTCACAACCAAACGCATGAGTTGGCGGATTTTCTGTGATGTTTCCGGCGATACAATGCTGATATTCGGGCGTAAATGTGATGCCTCATCACCAGACCCTACCTTCAACAAAGTTGGCCTGATTAACGTGCCACCATTAACAATCGATGCCACGGCGGTCGTCATCTGGAGCGGTGACGTTGCTATGCCGTGCCCATAAGATGCTGTGAGCGTATTCACATCACGCCACGGAGACGGCACGAGGGGCTTGCCTATCTCCTTAATCTCCAGCGGCAAACGATCCATCAAACCCAAATCAGAATAGAAACGCTTGAGACCGTCTGTTCCAACACGTTGCCCCATCAAGGCAGAGCCAATATTAGATGAATACATGAACACTTCAGGAACACTCAAAATACGCTCTTCCGCATGGAAGTCATTAATTTGAAATCGCCCCACCTTGATAGGATCACGCGCATCAAATTGCTCATCCATCGGCACATTATGCATTTCAAGCAAGGCCGCCGTAGAGAATATTTTAAACATGGACCCCAGCTCAAACACCCCAAGCGTAAGATTATTGAATCCGGCCTTCCCTTGAATATCACCGGGGTGATGCGGATCAAAATCAGGCCATGAAATGCCGGCCACAATCTCGCCTGTCTGTACATCAATAATAGCGCCCGCACCGGCTTTGGCCTCAAAACGCTCTGCCGCCTGAACAATCGAGCGCCTCAAAATATGCTGTAGCCTGACATCCAGAGATAGCGTTACATTCTCACCTGCACTAAGCTGTTTATTTAATCCACGCTCGATGCCAACAACGCCATTTTCATCAATATCGGCATACCCAACCAAATGCGAAAATAATGGCCCATGCGGATAAACGCGCGTTTTTTCCGAACGGAATTTTAGACCAGGCTCACCAATTTGATACACTTGCGCCCTATCTTGTGGGCGCACATCACGCTTGAGCCAGATAAAACGATCGCCGCTCGAGAGCCTCTTCTTTAATGTCGACAGCGCAAGCTCGGGGAATATTACCTTTAATTTAATAGCTGTTTCCACCGGGTTCTGGATATGCTTTGAATCTGCGTATAACGATTGAACATCAAGCGTTGTCGCCAATATCACACCATTACGATCCAGAATATCGCCCCGGTATTCTGATTTATTTTTTTGCGCCAAAGCTTTATAGCTCTCACGATCCTGAGACATAAGAGCCACATCCGCAGCCCTTAACCCAACAGCAATAAAAATCAGCGCAAAACAGACCATCAAGAATGTTAAGCGCCCATGAGCCACACGCAAATTTTCACCAACCTGCCCCTTCAAAACGTCATATGATTTCTGAAAAACCTTAGCCATCATCCCCTCTTTGCATCTGGACTTCATGAATTATCGGTGATGAATTTTGTGATGGAAGATCATCTGCGGAGGGAAGAACGCGGTTCTTGTAAGATGACATCTGGGGAAGATATTTTTCGGCCAAAGACTCTAACCGTGATGGAGAATTGAGATAAGACCACTCGGCGTTGAGCACTCTTAAATTTTGATATTCCCGGGCAATCTGCTTTTGAATATCATCAAGCTGGGCCTCTGATTGCTGCATTTTCTTACTGGCGTGCATTAAGAAAAATCCACTCAAACACACACAAACAAAAACCCAGAATAGCTTTGATCTGAACAGCTTCATTGCGCACCCCCTAAAGGAGCGGCTGTTCGAATAGCATAGCGCAGCTTCGCAGAGCGCGAACGCCCATTTTCTGCAACCTCTTTATCAGATGGAAGAACAGCCTTCTTAGCCGGCAACTCAAACAATGGCTCCTCGTTGGCAGCTTCAGGCAAATGCCTTGAAACAGCATTATCGAGCCCCGCATGCTGGCGCATAAAGCCTTTAACAATACGATCCTCCAAAGAGTGAAACGTAACAACAACCAAACGCCCACCCTGCCTCAAAACCCTTAAAGAGGCCTCCAGCGCACGCTTTAGCTCGCCAAGCTCATCATTCACAGCAATGCGCAAAGCCTGAAATGTTCTTGTGGCAGGATCAATTTTTTCCCGCCCAGCGCCCGGCACAGCATCTCTTACCACCTGCGCGAGATCGAGCGTGTTTTCAAAGAGACGCTCATCACGGCGCAGCACAATGCGCTTTGCGATCCGCCTGGAGTGGCGTTCCTCGCCATATTCATAGATCAAATCCGCTAACGCCCCTTCATCCATCTGGTTCACCAGATCCGCCGCCGTTTTTTCCTCACCGCCATTATTCATGCGCATATCAAGCGGCCCATCCTTTTGAAAAGAAAAGCCGCGCTGATCTTGGTCAATTTGCATAGAGGACACACCAATATCGAGAACAAACCCATCAACCTGCCCAACACCAACAGCGGACAACAACCCCTGGACATCACCGAAACAGCCCGGCAAAAACTGAAACCGATCACCAAACTCATCCAGCAGAGTATTGGCTACCCCCCTTGCCGCAGGGTCACGGTCAATTCCAAAAACCCGCGATGCATCGTTTAACAATATAGCGCGCGAATACCCGCCAGCACCAAACGTGCCATCAACATAAACCTCACCGGACTTCACATCGAGCGCACTTAAAACCTCCGGCAGCATGACAGGATAATGCATTACACACCCCCCTCTTTTTCCGCGTGAACCCTCGGAAGAGTTAGTCCTTTTTCCTGAACTGATTGACGCGCCCGCTCTTTACGCGCAGAAAACTCTTCAGGCGACCATATTTGAAATTTATTGCCCAAACCTACAAAGACAACACGCTCATCGGCGCCTATAAAACCACGCAATTCGTCCGAGAGTATGACACGCCCCTCGCCATCAATGCTCAACTGAACGCTCTCACCGAAAATTGCCGTCGCCAAATCCTCATGCTCATTCGAGAACATATCAAACGCGTCCAGCCGCTCCGCAAGCCCCTCCATAGAGCGATAAGAGAACCCCTCCAAACACGCATGCTGGGAAGAACGAAACACTACAACCCCAAGGGACACCCCCTCACCAAGAGCCGCACGGAATTGTGCAGGAACAGATACCCGCCCCTTCTTATCCAGCTTGTTCTCATATGATGATAAAAATAACGCCACTTAAAACTTCCAAAGACTTAAAAACCGCGCAGAAGCACGCAAACCCAATACAAATTGGATATTTATGGGATATCATGGAATTTTATGGTTCGTCAATTTTACAAACCCGCTAACCCTCTATTTACACACAGCTTTTATCCGTAACATGCAAAAAGATGCCCAAAAATTTGCATTATGAAAATAAAATGGGTAGATTACAGGCAAATTTACGTGTGTTTTCTTGTGTAACAAGCAAAAGCCGCCAGGGTTTCCCCTAGCGGCTTTTCATATTTAGGGATGAGATTATGACCTGTAAGCCGGGTTCTGTATCCCCTCTGTAAACAAAGGGGTGACGACCATTCATCTAGGATATATGTCACCATATATCTCAAGCAACCTACCCGAGCCACCATGTGAAAACGCATGCTGCGCGGCTCCTATTTGGTTTTGCTTCCGGCGGGGTTTACCATGCCTTTTTCATTACTGAAAAAGCGGTGCGCTCTTACCGCACCCTTTCACCCTTACCACAATGTGGCGGTTTACTCTCTGTTGCACTGTCCATCAGGCCGAGACCTGTCCGGGTGTTACCCGGCGCCGTGTTTTCATGAAGCCCGGACTTTCCTCACTTAAAAAGCGCGGCCGTCCAGCCACCATCTCACGGCGGGTACAATGCCTTATTTTAAAAAAAATTACAATTTTAAAGCTCTGATTTTTGACGCAAAAGCGACAGCAAACGTGCAACCGAGGCTATATCGACCTGATCAGGACGGCCGTTTTCTTTAAATTTTTCAGGATAAAAATGGCGATGATACGCCACAAAAAGATCTTCGCGGGCAGTATCAGGATTATACCCAAAGTCAACCAAAAGACCGTGGACCTTATCCAAATTCAAAACAAGATCCTCGGCCGATTGGTAATCATACTCATTCGGCTGCGGCCAAAGCCCCACCCCTTTATGCGCAAGCCTCTCCCAGGGAAATAAATGCCCCGGGTCCTGTTTTCGCCCCGGCGCAATATCGGAATGTCCCAAAATATGATTTGCCTTAATATCGTAATCCAAGATCAGTTCAGAACAAATTCTAGTCAAAGCGCGTATTTGCCTGTCAGGAAAATCTCTGTATCCAAATTCATGTCCGGGATTTACCAGCTCGATTCCAATAGAGAGCGAATTAATATCCTCTTCTCCCGCCCAATAAGACACACCGGCATGCCATGCGCGCTTACCATCCTCCACCAGATGATGCACCTTACCATTTTCTTCAATCACATAATGGGCACTGACCTCTCTGGATGGCTCGCATAACCACGTCAAAGCCTGATCCGCATCCTTGAGCCCCGTATAATGCATGATAATCATCGAAGGTTTCTGGCCATTACGCCTTTCCCCGAAATTCGGGGATTTAAAGTTTGAGGATTTGAATAAATGTAACAAAAAGGCCCTTCCCTTCGAATGTAAAAGCAATAAGTTAATTATAAAGGAAGCGTGCAATGAATAAAGCTATCATTGGGTTTTTGGTTTTATTTAGTGCCATTTTTATTATTGGCATCAGCGGCAAAGCCGCTCAAGAAAACTTCCTCCCCCAAGGCAATGACCTACAAACCAACAAACCCGCCGAATACCCCGTAGCATATCTCGCTGGCGGATGCTTTTGGTGCGTCGAGAGCGAGTATCGCGCCCTGAACGGCGTTCTGTACACACGGGTTGGTTATATGGGCGGCACATTGCCAAACCCGACCTATAAAGATATTACAACCGGCACAACAGGACATGCAGAAGTCGTTGAGGTCACTTATGATCCTCAAAAAATTTCATATAAGCAACTTTTAGAATTTTTCTTGAAAAAAGCACATGACCCGACGCAACTAAACCGTCAGGGCGTTGATGTCGGCACGCAATATCGCTCTGCAATATTCTTTGGCGATGAACGCGAAAAAAGCATCGCCAAAGATGTCATCAATTATGTTGATATGAACCGGATCTATGATGATAAAATTGTAACAACATTAGAGCCAACCTCCACATTCTGGCTGGCGGAAGACTATCACCAGCAATATTACGAGAAATATAAAGAAGAAAACGGCGTTCACCATTTACGTGTAATCCTAAAACAACCCAAAAGACTTTAAGTACATGCAATCATTAGCAAAATAGTGTATAATGAATGTATGGACACAATTCAGAATAATAACACTGTTGCAGCCTCATGGAGCGGCCCAGAGCGCTTTCTCAACCGTGAGCTTTCATGGGTTGAATTTAACAAACGCGTTATAGAAGAAGCCAATAATCAGGCACACCCCCTCTTTGAGCGCTTACGCTTTTTATCGATTTCCGCCAGCAACCTAGAAGAATTTTATATGGTACGCGTAGCCGGGCTCAAGGGTCAGGTCAGAGCAGGCATTACAGAACGCAGCCAAGACGGCCTCACTCCGCACCAGCAACTCAAACAAATCAAATCAGCCTGTGCCGGTATGATAGAAAGTATTCAACTGACATGGCGAAACCTGCGCACAGAAATGGAAGAGCACGACATCAGGATTTTTTCGAGAGAAGAGATCAAAAAACGCCAAGCAAAATGGCTATCCGCGAAATTTGAAAATGATATCATGCCAGTCTTGACCCCGATCGCGGTTGATCCGGCACACCCCTTCCCCTTTATTCCCAATAAAGGCTTATCCATTGCTTTGCATTTACGTGACACACGAAGCGATCAAGATGTTTACGCCCTGATCCAAATCCCGTCCATGTTGGAGCGCTTTATAAGGCTGCCCGGGACAAAACCAAGCTATATGCTGATTGAAAAAGTAATCATGATGCACATAGAGAAATTATTTCCTGCACCCATGCATGTCGAGAGCTACGCAACCTTCCGGGTCATACGTGATAGCGAGATGGAGATCGAAGAAGAAGCAGAGGACCTTGTTTTAACCTTTGAGACTGCATTAAAAAGACGCCGTAGAGGCCGGGTTATTCATTTGAGTGTGCATCATAATATTGATGAAGAGCTCAAGGAGTTTTTGATTGACCAGCTCGATATCATGCCGCAACAAGTTTACCCCGTAAATGGCTTGGTTGGCCTCGTTAGCGTGAATGAGCTAATTAATGATGATAACAAGGATATGCTTTTTGAGCCCTTTGATGCGCGCTTTCCGGAACGAATACGCGATTTTAACGGCGATTGTTTTGCCGCTATATCACAAAAAGACATTATTGTTCACCACCCCTATGAAAGCTTTGATGTCGTTGTCCAGTTTATCAGACAGGCCGCTGAAGACCCCAATGTGGTCTCTATCAAGCAAACGCTGTATAGAACCAGCCACGACTCTCCGATCGTGAAAGCGCTTATCAAGGCGGCCGAAGCAGGCAAATCTGTCACAGCACTCGTAGAATTAAAAGCGCGCTTCGATGAAGAGGCGAATATAAAATGGGCACAAGATATGGAGCGCGCCGGCGTGCAGGTTGTTTATGGATTTATTAATCTCAAGACACATGCCAAGGTCTCGCTTGTTGTGAGGCGCGAATCTGGCCGCCTAAAAAGCTATGCGCATTTTGGGACAGGAAATTACCACCCTGATACGGCAAAAATTTATACAGACCTATCCTATTTCACCAGCAATAAGGCGCTTTGCAAAGATACCGTTGCTCTTTTTAACTATATGACGGGCTACGCAAAACCTCAGTCCCTGGAAAAACTAGCCAGTGCGCCTATTAATATGAGGGAAAAATTCTGTGATCTTATAGACATAGAAATTTGTAACGCCAAGGAAGGAAAACCAGCCTCCATATGGGCAAAATGCAATGCCATTCTTGACCCGAATATTATTGATAAACTTTATGAGGCCTCTCAGGCCGGTGTGCAAATCGATTTGGTTGTGCGCGGAATATGTACGCTGCGCCCGGGGATAAGCGGGCTTTCAGAAAATATTCGCGTCAAGAGTCTTGTGGGGCGATTCCTTGAACATGCGCGCATATACTGCTTTGCCAATGGCGAAGATATGCCCTCTCGCAAGGCCCGAGTATTTATATCATCTGCCGACCTAATGGACCGTAACATAAGCCGCCGCATCGAGGCTTTTGTGCCCATAGAAAACTCAACCGTTCACAGACAGGTGCTCGACCAGATTATGCTGGCAAACCTCAAAGACCAGAAGCAAAGCTGGCAAATGCAGCCGGATGGCACATATATTCGCCAAAAAATCGACGAGGATATGTTCTGTGCGCATGACTATTTCATGAAAAACCCCTCTTTATCCGGAAGGGGCAAAGCCGTTGAAGATGCGCCTATGCCGCCCCGCCTCAGCTTGAAAAAAACACAAAAGCCCAAGAAGAAATCCAAAAAAAACTCTAGCCAAAAATCATAAACTTGTTGCCTAGTACTGGCTTAATCCAGATGATGGAGCATGCATTCTGACAACAAAAAACCTATTGGCATCATCGATATTGGCTCCAATTCTATTCGCTTGGTCATGTATGAATGGCCCTATCGTGGAGAGAGACCTTTCTTTAATGAAAAAATCCAGTGTGGCCTTGGTGAAGATTTAGAAGAAACCGGATATCTCTGCCCTGTGGGAATAGAAAAAGGGCTCAGTACACTCAGAGGCTTTAGCACCCTCATCCAAGCCACAGAGATAGAAACACTCCGCGTGATTGGTACGGCGGCATTGCGTGATGCAAAAGATTCCAATGATTTTATTAAACGTGTCAAAGATGAGCTTGATATCGATATTGATATTATTAGCGGAGAAGAAGAAGCAACATATTCCGCACAGGGCGTTCTGACATTCTGCTCGGATGCACAAGGCTTGGTCGGGGATCTTGGAGGGGGCTCTCTCGAGCTGGCCTTGCTCTCAAACCAAAAAGTGACACACCCACATTCCATACCAACGGGCGTTTTACGCGTGATGAAACACCCAGACCCCAAAGGCTTTATTCAAGGCCACCTTAACGACTTAGATAAAAAAGCTCTGGAACATGATAACCTATACACTGTTGGTGGGACATGGCGCGCCATCGGTCAGTGTTTCTTGCAAGACCATAATGCCATTCAAACAACTGCGGCCGGTGTCACCATCGATTCCGCAGCCCTTTATGATTTTTGCAGACAACTCTCCAAATCCCCGCCTCAAAAAATCATCAGCAATTATCACATGGAGAGCAGGCGCGCGGAACTTCTGCCATATTCATCATTGGTTCTCGCGGAACTGGTTGATTATTTTTCCATTCAATCTGTCACAATTGCGCAGTCCAGCCTGCGTGATGGTCTTCTTGCTGATATGTTGGACACCCTTTAGGCCGCGTCTTTAAGCTCAGCGAAAGCATCGACACAGCGGTTACATAAATCACCGTTAACAGAGACTTCATCCAAAACCTTCCAGCAACGCTGGCATTTTTCTCCTGATGCCTTTGCGATTGAAATCTGTTTCTCACCGGCAAAGACTTTCGCGCTTGATGTGATGCACACTTCTGCGAAATCGATATCACCGAATTCGTCAACCAAAGCAGGGTCAATCTGAATATGAGGCTCAGCCTCCAGGGATGACCCGAGCTCCTTGGCCGCCCGCAATGGCTCGATGGCCTCTAGAACAGATTTACGAACAGCAAGAATGCGTGCCCATTTCTGGGACAATGGATCGTTATTCCACACATCCGGTATTTGGGGATAGGTGCGCAGATGGACACTATCAACATCTTCAAAGACGCCAGCCGGACGGTGGCTCCATGCCTCTTCTGCCGTAAAGCACAGAATAGGTGCAAGCCATGATGTCAGACACTTAAAGATTTCTGCCATAACAGAGCGCGCAGCACGACGCTCAAAAAGATCTGGCCGATCACAATAAAGGCGGTCTTTACGAATATCAAAATAGAAAGAAGACAAACTTTCATTGCAGTAATCATGCAGATCCTTGCTCATTTTCATGAAATCATAATTTTCAATATAGCGATGGATATTTTGATCCATCTCATAAAGCTGATGCAAGGCAAGCTTCTCAAGTTCGGGAAGGTCATTATATTCTGCTTCTAAATCAATAGACTCATCCTTTGAAAAGCCCTCCAACGCCCCAAGTAAGAAACGTAGCGTATTTCTTATGCGGCGGTAGAGGTCGCCCGTGTTTTTAAGTGTGTCTTGGCCGATACGAATA
>CAZTBB010000004.1:0-63995 GCA_964611755.1 uncultured Pseudobdellovibrionaceae bacterium | reverse complement strand
CTTCATAATCCGATGTCATCGCCCAAAGACGCAGAATATCTGCGCCATATTGATCCATCATCTTCAAAGGATCGACGACATTCCCCAATGATTTAGACATTTTGTAACCATTGCCATCCAAAACAAATCCATGCGTCAAAACAGTATCATACGGAGCCTTGCCTTTGGTTGCACAGGACTCCAGCAAAGAGGAATGAAACCAACCGCGATGTTGGTCCGAGCCCTCGAGATAGAGATTGGCACGATCCACGCCTTTATAAGCAGGCCATGTTTCATTATCATCAACAACAAAAGCATGTGTTGACCCGGACTCAAACCACACATCAACAATGTCATAGATCTGTTCATAATCATCGGCATTATATTCATTGCCCAAAAAATCAGAAGCCGGGCGCGACCACCAAGCATCACTGCCTTCCTGTTCAAAGATATCACCGATGCGGGCAAGAACCTGCGGATCATCCAACACCTCTTTTGTGTCCTTATGAACAAAGAGTGCGATAGGAACGCCCCATGCGCGCTGACGCGAGATACACCAATCAGGGCGGTTTTCAATCATGGAATTAATACGTGCCTCGCCTTTTGCCGGAACCCAGCGTGTGTCTTTAATGGCTTGAACAGACTTGGCGCGCAGATCCCCTTCACCATCCATTGCAATGAACCATTGCGGCGTGGTACGGAAAATCAGCGGCGCTTTGGATCGCCAGCTATGCGGATATTCATGCTTCAAGGACCCCTTTGATAAAAGCTTCCCCACTGCGACGAGCTCTTTTAAAACGGCAAAATTACCATCGCCCAGCTTACCTTCCTGCGTATACACCTCCAGCCCAGCAAATAACGGCACATGGTCGCGGTATTTCCCGTCATCCGAGACATTATCGGTAACTTCCACACCATGTTCTTGACCGAGGTAAAAGTCATCCTCCCCATGCCCCGGGGCGATATGCACAAATCCTGTCCCCGCATCATCGGTTACAAAATCACCGGCCAAGAGAGGCACATCAAAATCATATCCCTGACCGCGCAGCGGGTGCGCACAGACTGTGCCGGCGACATCTGAACCTTTGAGCGTGCCGAGCAAGTCCCACTCTTCAATTTTTGCCTGCGCTTTTATGTCGTCGGCCAAGGCCATAGCCACGGAGATTTTAGCACCTACCTCAACTTTGCTCTCTTCATGAACCTCTTTGACTTCATACACCCCATATTCAATGGTATCACCATAGGCGATGGCGCGGTTTGATGGCATGGTCCAGGGCGTTGTGGTCCAGATCACAATATCTGAGCCTTTGAGCAATTCATTTGCACTCTCCACAACAGGGAAGCGCACCCAGATCGTGACAGATTTGTGCTCTTTATATTCAATCTCGGCCTCAGCCAGAGCTGTTTGCTCCACGACAGACCACATCACAGGCTTCACACCGCGGTAAAGCATCTTGTTATCTACGAATTTATGTATTTCGCGCACGATTTTACCCTCGGCACGTTTTGTCATCGTCAGATAAGGATTGGACCAATCCCCAGAAACACCAAGGCGCTGAAACTCCTCTGATTGTATATCCACCCATTCCTGAGCAAACTGGCGGCATTCCTCACGAAACTCGAGCGGATCCGCCTCATCCTTATCCTTGCCTGCCGCACGGTATTTTTCTTCGATTTTCCATTCGATCGGCAAACCATGACAATCCCAACCGGGAACATAAGGCGCATCATAGCCTTTCATGGCATAGGAGCGTACGACCACATCTTTCAAAATTTTATTTAACGCGTGCCCCATATGAATGTGACCGTTGGCATATGGCGGCCCGTCATGCAGAACATATGTCTTTCGCCCCTTGGCATTCTCACGCATTTTTTCATAGAGCCCCATCTCGTCCCAATGCTTCAAAATTTCCGGCTCCTTCTGAGGCAACCCGCCGCGCATCGGAAACTCTGTTTTCGGCAAGAAAACAGTCTCCTTGTATAAATCTGCATTGTCTTTATCAGAATTCTGATCGGTCATATCTTCTCTCTTCATACGTAATCCAGACGCACACTGTTATGCGCTTGGTAATTAAAAACATTTATGGGGAAACTACAAGGCTAGCCGGTCTGTTTTTTTAAACAGCCGGCACAATAATTCGAATAATGGCTTCGAAGCGATGTCTCATAAGCGGACTATGACAATATTTACATGGTTTTGCAAGCATCAACCAAAGGCCCAAACCATAAGTGGGATCAGCAATAAAACCAAAACAGTGCTTACCAATATCGTTGTCGCGGCTTTTTCAGGGTTGGTATTAAACTGGGCTGCAAAAGCAGCCACATTCGCGGCGGATGGCATCACAGATAAAAGCATCAGCATTTTATAAATTTCATGACCGAAGAGCTGAAAATAGAACATATCAGCAATAATGAAGCCGCCCATCAATAAAGGCCACATCATAAACTTGCCCAAAAAGACAAGACCGTTAAAACGCCAGCTGAACACAAATCTCTCCAGCTTTGACAAAGCCGCTCCGATAATCATCATACCCAAAATAACGTAGGCACCCTTGAAATGCTCCCAATATGTCCAAAACGTGTCCGGCAGTTTCGCATCAAATTCACGCACAACAAAAGCCAATGGCAAGGTATAAACAGCCGGAAAAGACAATAGCTTGATAAAACTCTTTTTAGGATCGAACGCCCCTCTGGCGGCAATGTAATACCCGATGGTTGCTTCAAATATTACACCGCCCAGCAAAAGCAACATATACACCGCAACCCATTCGGCCTCAAAAACGAGCAACATGACAGGCAAGCCCAAATAACCAGCATTCGCCTGAGAACTTAGCATTGTTAAGACATTCGCGCGGCTATCACCATAAACACGGCGCCCAATATAGAGCATGGTAAAGGCTATGATTGCGGACACACCATACATCAGAACAGGCAGCAGCGAATATGCGGGATTAAAATCGAGCTTGAGGATGTAACCAAACATCACAACCGGAACGCAAAAATACAACGCCAAGTTTGCCAAGGAAATGCGATCAACATCCAGATAGCGGCCTGCAATGTAGCCCAATGCAATAAGGACATAAAGCGGAAGTAAGTTTAAAACCAGTGTCAGAAAAACATCCATAACCGCCCTAGTAACCCTTTTGCTTTAAAATTTCCTGCGCCAGCTGGCAATCCTTTGCCATTTGATCAATCAGCTTTTCTATGGAATCAAACTTGGCCTCACCGCGCAGGCGTTCTACAGGGCGCACCCGCACCTGTTTGTCGTAAATATCCTGATCAAAATCAAAAATATAGGTTTCCACCTGTGCTTCTTGCACTTCGAACATTGGGCGTATTCCGATATTGGTGGCCGCCCTGTACCATTGGTTATCGCCTTCAATTTGGATAAGCGTTGCATAAACGCCATAGGCCGGATGCACCATATCCCCCATAGCCATATTGGCCGTTGGGTATCCAATCTCTCGCCCGCGCTGATCCCCCTTCTGAATGACACCACGTATTTCCCATTCCCAGCCGAGAATATCATTTGCTCCATCAATATCCCCCTTACGAAGCAACGAGCGAACAGCACTCGATGAATATTTTTGCGCGCTTTTGTCGCTCACCTGCTCTATGATTGTTGTCTCTATACCCGAGGCCCTAATATCCTCCGGCACACCTTTACGGAGCTGTCCAAACTTGAAATCATATCCGACAATGACATGCCGTGCGCCAAGCGCCTCTTGAAGTATAAGAGCAATAAAATCCTCCGCACTTTGGCTTGCAAAATCCCAATCAAAGGTCAGGCTAAAGAGGCTATCAACACCGCTCTCTTCCAGACGCCAAGCCTTCATATCGGCATTGGTAATACGCGAGGGGGGGTCATCTGGCCGGAACAGGCATCTCGGATGTGGTTCAAATGTCAGAACAGATAGATTAACGCCCAAACCATCTGCAATCCTGCGCCCCTCTTGCAACAAAGCCACATGCCCTTTATGAACACCATCAAAATTGCCGATAACAACAACCGAACCTTTATCAGATGGCTTGATATCATCGATTGATTGAATATGTTTCATACGCTTCAAATGCCCTTCTATTGCTCCTCTTAAAAAGAGACTCCCTTTTTTTAAGTCTGTATGTAACGATCCCGTGGGGATGTTCGAATACTCTTACATCAAACTTTAAACAAAACTGATAAAGGAATAAAACCCATGAATACGAAAAAAACAATTAATACACTTCTTGCCGGTGCTGTTGCCATGACTGTAGCTGGCGCTGCCGGTGATGCTCTTGCAATGGGCTCAGACAAAGAAAAGTGCTATGGCGTTGTAAAGGCCGGCCATAATGACTGTGCCAATGCTTCCAAAACGCACTCATGCGCCGGTTATGCCAGTGTTGATGCCGATGGCGGTGAATGGCTAGCTTTGCCAAAAGGTCTATGTGAGCGTCTGGCCGGTGGTTCTTTGACACCAAAAACAGACATGATGGACAAAGAAGGCTAATATGCCATGACAGCCAGGCCTTTCCCATCTGCGACGATACCTACGGAAACAGTTGGGATTGGCCTGCGTTATCCTTATTATGAAGAGGTATTAAACACTGACCTCAAATTAGGATGGCTCGAAGTTCATCCGGAAAATTATTTTGGTGGCGGCACTCATCGCCACTTCTTAACCAAGGCCCGGGGAAAATATCAAATCTCACTGCATGCTGTAGGCCTATCACTTGGCTCTGACCAGCCAGTCAATGAACATCATCTTAAAGAATTTAAGGAACTGATCGATATTTTTGATCCCTTTCAAATTTCCGATCACGCCTCATGGAGTGCCAGTGGAAACGCCCATCTGAACGACTTACTTCCACTTCCATACACGCAAGAAACGCTTAATCGTTTAGCTGATAATGTTGAGCGCACTCAGGACTATTTCGGACGCAAAATGCTGATTGAAAACCCATCCTCCTACATTGCTTATGCACAAAATGATATGAGTGAAGCCGCATTCATGAATGCCCTCGCTGACAAAACAGGCTGTGGGATATTATTAGACATCAATAACATCTATGTCCAAGCCCATAACCATGGCGATGATGCATGGGCTTATATTGATGCGATTAAAACAAAACATGTCGGTGAGATGCATCTCGCCGGCCATATTGAACAAGAAGAAGACGGTGAAGTGATTTTGATAGATACGCATAGTCGCCCTGTCAAAAAAGATGTATGGGATCTGTATGATCATGCCGTCAAACGCTTTGGGGCGGTCCCGACGCTGATTGAATGGGATCAGGACTTCCCAACTCTGCAAATATTGGTTGGGGAGGCCGATAAAGCCAGAGCCATTCAATCAAAATATTCGAATACGGATAAAACCCGCCATGCAGCTGAATAAAATTCAATCCTCCTTTAAAAATTTGATGTTGGATCACCCTGATGCAGTGAACACGGCGCCTGAAGACTTTCGGGATATTTTTGCCTCCGGCAATGTGGCCCTATCCAAACGGCTGAAAATTTATCGCAACAATATCATAGGCAGCCTCACCGATGTAATGCTTGCCACATTCCCCCTAACAGAGGCGCTTGTCGGAAAAGAATTTCTTGAACACATGGCACGCAGCTTCATTCTTCAAAATCCCCCCGAGCAGTCATGCCTTAGCTTCTATGGTGTTGGGTTTGATCAATTCATTGAGGGATTTGAACCAGCCAAAGCTCTACCCTACCTGCCTGATATAGCCCGCCTTGAAATTGCAATGAATGAAGCATATTACGCCAAGGACGATGCCGCACTCACAGCTAAGGAGCTCTCAGATATCCCTCACGACACGCTTGAGCAGCTTGACTTAAACCTCAGGACATCAGCCCGTATCGTGTCATCGCATTACCCGCTTCGCTTAATAAAAGATTTTTGTGAAAACACATCGGATGAAACGCAAAATCTTGATATCTCCGTGGGTGGTGAGAATCTTCTTGTTTATAGACCGGCATTGGACGTAGCCATAATCCCCTTAGAAGAGGATGAAAAAGAGTTTTTAAACCATTTGACCAATGGGGATAATTTTGGCCAGGCCGCGGATAGAACATTGAATAAATTCAATAATTTCAATATCGGCAAATATCTCTCCAAACATATTGAACTTGAAACCTTTTCATCATTCCACTCGAATATATAAATAGATTACGCATCATTCCAGAAAAGGAAAAAACAATGCCCATTCAAATCGCCAGACAAGTCGATACTCTCATCCAACCGCTTCGCAAGCTTGCAAATAGTTTTGGCTCTCCATTGTGGGATTTGGCCGCGCGTTTTTACCTCGCCTATGCGTTCTTGAAATCCGGTATGGTGCGATTCAATGATTTTCTAAACGGGACATTTGATAACCAGATTTTTCTTTTCGAGTTCGAACACCCTGTTCCTGGCATACCTGCCGACATAGCTGCTTATATGGCCACATCCGGGGAGTTGATTTTGCCAGTCCTTCTTGCTTTAGGCTTATTTTCTCGCTTTGCAGCTGCCGGTTTGTTGATTATGACTGCTATTATTGAGTTCACATATCTTCACTCAACGCATCATGTCATATGGGCTATTCTGGCCAGCTCTATCTTTATTAAAGGGCCTGGAACCTTCTCTCTTGATGCCGCTTTATTAAAAGTGCTAAGGAAATAGAGATTAGAAACAACCAAACCTTCCGAGTCTGCATGCCTGTAACACCTCCATTGACAGCAGCAAAAGCCATTGCGATTGCGTGTGCGTTTGCAATTCTGATCATTGACCAAATATCAAAATGGGCGATAACAGAGGTGGTTCTTGCAGATCATTTTTACGGCCAATCACTTGGCCTCATAGAATGGTTCATAGAGACGCCCAACAAACTCCCCTTCCTAAGAATTGAAATAACCTCTTTCTTCAATCTTGTGATGGTATGGAATTACGGTGTCAGCTTCGGCTTATTCAATAATATCGGTGATTTGGGCCCTATGCTGCTTACAACACTTACAGGCGTGCTTATTGCGGGGTTCTGCGTTTGGTTATTTTATGCTCATTCCAAAATACAACTTGCCGCCATTGCTTTGGTCATAGGCGGAGGCATTGGAAACCTGATAGACCGCATTCGCTTTGATGCCGTTATAGATTTCCTTGATTTTCATATCGCCGGCTATCACTGGCCAGCCTTCAATGTTGCCGATTGCTGTATCGTTATTGGCATATTCCTGTTGATAATCCACTCGTTATTCTTTGAAAAACAGCCACAGCAATGACACTCTAATAAATATGATTCCCTATTAACCATTTAAACGTGGATGCAATGCATAAAGTTTTTTCATTTTTTGTTTTAAGCGTATTTTTTCTGTTAGCAGGCTGTTCCAGTGTTGAGAGCACACTCGGCCTGAACAAAAAAGCACCCGATGAGTTCGCCGTTGTCAAACGCGCCCCTCTTGCGCTCCCTCCTGATTATACATTGAGGCCACCGATGCCCGGCGCATCCAGGCCACAAGAACAATCTACACAAGCGATGGCTCAAGAAGCTGTCTTTGGTGGTGAAAAAACACGCCGCGCACAACCAAGCAGCGCAGAAGACTCCCTGCTCGGTGAAGCTGGGGCAGATAGCCGAGACGAGAATATTCGATCACTGATAGATGAAGAAGCCTCGAATGATGATGATCAAAGCGTGTCTGAAAAACTATTTGGTGTTGATCTGCGCGGCAATGAAGATGACGAAGTCATTGACCCGAGTGAGGAAATTAAGAACATGAAGGATCAAGGGGAATCGTAAACAAGATACAACAAAGATATTTGATATCTTGCCCCTATCCTCAACAATGGCTAAATCTATAGCTATGATACTTCGCTTATCACTTTTTATACTTGCACTATTTGTCTTGGGATTCACACCGGCTAAGGCCGAGAGCGCATATGCCGATGGTATTTTCAAATCGGAGCATTTTGCTTTGGATAACGGCTTGCAAATCGTTGTTATTCCAAATAATCGATCCCCTGTTGTCACACATATGATCTGGTACAGAGCAGGATCAGCAGATGAGCCTGTTGGGAAATCCGGTATTGCGCATTTTATGGAACATATGATGTTCAAAGGCTCCCGCACAATCGATGGAAAAACATTAGAACCCGGAGAGTTCTCCCGCAAAGTGAAAATGCTTGGTGGAAATGATAATGCCTTTACGTCTTATGATTATACAGCCTATTTCCAATCCATTGCCAAAGAGCACCTCAAAACAGTTATGAGTATGGAAGCAGGGCGGATGCAGTCCATGAATCCGCCGCAATCTCACATCGATTCAGAACGTATGGTCATTTTAGAAGAACGCTCCCAGCGCACAGAAAACTCCCCTCTGGCGCTTTTAAATGAGCAGATGAATGCAAGCCTGTTCATTAATCATGGCTATGGCACACCCATTATCGGCTGGCGCCATGAGATGCAAGAACTAACCCGCGATGATGTTCTGGCCTGGCATCAAAAATATTACGCCCCCAATAACGCCATCCTGATTGTAAGTGGGGATGTGAATGGTGACGAGGTTTTCATAATGGCACAGGAAACATACGGCAAAGTGAAACCGCGCGCGGTGCCGACAAGAAGCCGTCAAGCCACGCCACCTCTCCCGGCGAACACAGTTCTTCGTTTTGAAGACGCCCGCGTTAAGCAGCCACAATTCAGGCGTGCCATGAAAGGCCCCAATTACCGCAATCATAAAGCGGCCGCTTTGGCGATGCAAATTGCCGAGGACATTATTGGCAATGGCCCGACATCGAAGCTTTACCAATCCCTTGTCGTTGAAAAGAAACTCGCAACAGATGCGGGGCTTTACACGCAGAGTAACCGCTGGAATGCCGGAGAGATTGTGCTATACGCAACGCCCGCTCCGGGCATCTCAATCGATACCCTCGAGGCCGCAATTGATGTGGAATTAACAAGCATTCTTTTAGAGGGCTTCACACAAGATGAGGTGGAGCGCGCTATTCGTCACCTTCAGGATAGTGCTATATATGCACGTGATAGCCTGTCCGGGCCTGCCATGATTTTTGGGCATCATTTGATAACAGGGTCAATTATTGATGATATTGAATATTGGCAAGCTGATATCGAAACCATCAAATCAGATGATGTCACTGCCGCGGCAAGACTTTATTTATCGTCCGATAAAAACCGTTATATCAGCGGTCACTTACTCCCAAAGGATGACACGATGAAGGGGTCGGCACCATGAGATTAATATTCGTGCTCGCCATTCTCTGTCTGTCTTATGGCATCTGCGTACAAAACGCAAAAGCCAATATCTTAGACATTCAAGAGATAACAACTCAATCCGGAATAAAGGCTTGGCTGGTAGAGGATCATTCGGTCCCCGTCATTGCATTATCTTTCTCGTTCCTTGGCGCCGGCAGCACTCAGGACAGTGAAGACAAGCAAGGGCTTACCCGCCTTGCATCCAATACAATGGATGAGGGGGCTGGTCAGATGGATGCAACCGCCTTTCAGGAACGCCTAAAAGAGTTATCGACCACGCTTTATTTCCAATCAAGCCGTGATCATTTTGGCGGTGAGCTGAAAACACTTACAAAAAACAAAAATGATGCTTTTGCCCTATTGCGCAGCGCCCTTAATAACCCGCGTTTTGACCAGGAGGCGATTGATCGCATGCGCCAAGCAAACCAGAGTCGCATTCGCAGCGCATTATCTGACCCAAAATGGCTGGCGGCACGGATTATGAATGACCGATTATATAATGCTCACTCTTATGCCCTCAATAGCGGTGGCACTATTTCATCACTGAACAATATTTCCAGAGATGATCTCGTGGAATTCGTAAAAAACCGCTTGGCACAAGATAATCTTCGCATTGCCGTTGTCGGTGACATCACTGCCGATGATCTGAGAAAAGCCATCGACAATATTTTTACCGATCTCCCTGAAAATGCGAATCTAAAGCCAATTGATGCTGTTGCCTCTATAAGCTCCGGCGAGGTTTATCTGTTCAAGAAAGAAGTCCCGCAAACAATTTTTGAAATGTCATATAAGGGCCTTAAGCGGGGACATCCGGATTATATCGCTTTCCAGGTTGTAAACTATATTCTTGGCTCATCGGGTTTCGGGTCGCGCCTAATGGATGACATTCGTGAAAAACGTGGCCTGACATACGGCATTTACTCTCAACTTTTATCATTGGATTATGCACAAAACCTCACCATCTCGAGCTCTACAAAAAATGAAAGCGCCATGGAAATGCTCTCGCTCATAAAGGCCAATATCGAAAGCTTGAAAAATGATGGTGCCACTGAAGATGAATTGATCAACGCGCAATCTTATCTGATTGGATCACTGCCTCTATCTTTAACCTCGACTGATAAAATCGCGCGTATTTTGATATCTTTGATGCAAGACGATCTTCCTGTAGATTATTTACAGCATAGGAATGATACTATTAAGGCACTGACGATAGCTGATATTAATAAAGTCGCGCAGACATACCTTAACCCAGAAAACTATGTAGCCGTTCTGGTTGGTTCACCAACTTTAAACAAGGACGATGAGACATTAAACATCAAGATAGTAGAGTCTATCCCGAACGCAGAGTAACAAAATATGTTAAACAACAAAACTTGGATAGCATTGCAAGAGCATCAAAACAAAATCCAAGCAACACACTTGCCAGACCTTTTTAAAAACGACACGAGTCGAATTAAAAACCTTACAGTTGATTGCCCTGATATTTATTTTGATTTTTCTAAAAACCATATCACGGAAGAAACACTCAGCCTTTTTGAAACGCTTCTTGAAGACATCGGCTTTGATCAAAAAAAAGAGGCCCTGTTTTCTGGTGAAAAAATAAATATTACAGAAGAGAGAGCCGTCCACCACACGCGCCTCAGAGCTCTAGACCCGGGTGATAAGGAAATATCAGAAACACTTGATAAAATGCGCATCTTTACCGAAGCCATTCACGACCAACGCTTTACCGGAGCCACAGGAAAACCCATTACTGACATTGTGAATATTGGCATTGGCGGATCAGAGCTAGGCCCCCGCATGGTTACTAGAGCTCTTAGAACATATCACATGAACACGGCCCTTAACATTCACTATGTATCCAATATTGATGGTGCCGAGATTGCATCCGTATTAGAAAAAATTAACCCCGAGCAATCCTTATTTGTTGTGGCATCAAAAACATTTACCACGCAAGAAACCCTGACCAATGCTCACGTAGCCAAGGATTGGCTTGTCTCACATTTAAATGAAAACAGTCTTGCCAAACATTTTATTGGCATTACGGCCGCCCCAAAGAAAGCCTATGAGTTTGGCATTCTGCCTGACCATGTTTTCCCTATGTGGGATTGGGTTGGGGGCCGTTTTAGTCTCTGGTCTGCGATTGGTTTATCCATCATGCTTGCTGTAGGGGAGAAAAATTTTACAGCCCTTTTAAAAGGGGCACACAATATTGACACACATTTTAAATCCAAGTCTTTACGTGAAAACATTCCTGTTTTAATGGCCATCATCGGCATATGGTATCGCAACTTTTTTGGTTATCAAGCCCAAGCTATTTTGCCATACGCGCAGGATTTGGAATTATTTCCTGCTTATCTTCAACAACTCGATATGGAATCCAACGGCAAATCCGTCGGCATAAACGGTGATCTATTATCCCATCACACAGGCCCGATTACTTTTGGCCAAGCCGGCACAAATGGCCAGCATGCATTTTATCAACATCTGCATCAGAGCCAAACAATTACGCCCGCAGAGTTTATTCTCATTAAAAAGCCTTTATCAAATTTTGAGAATAATCATTCGCTACTTCTTGCTAATGGCCTTGCACAATCTCAAGCTTTAATGATGGGCGAAACAAATGAAGCCGAGCCTCACAAAAACTTCTCCGGCAACAGACCAAGCTCAACATTACTTTTTAACGAACTCTCACCCTACAGCCTAGGGCAACTGATTGCAATTTATGAACACAAAATAACAGCACAGGGTCTCATATGGGGGATTAACAGCTTTGACCAATGGGGAGTTGAGCTCGGAAAAAAACTGGCCAAGAATATAATCAATGCCTGTGAAGATGATCACGCCAAAGAAAAACTAGATGCATCCACCTATGGCTTATTGAAAAAAATTCAGGAATAATCAGATCATGGACAGAATAGATCACATTCCAGATCCAGATAATCTTGAGGTCATGAGCCAGGCAAGTTTGGATAAGGCCATCAAGCGTCATGAAATGTATATGCGTGGACAAGTTGGCGGCTTGCGCGCGACTATTCGATACAAGAACCTCTCCGGGCTTGATCTCTCTGCACGCAACCTCTCTCAGGTAGACCTCACATGCTGCTCCCTGAAACATGCAAATTTAAGAGGTGCAACTCTTGTGGGGTCCGTTCTCTTTGGCTGTGATTTGAGTTATGCCGATTTGCAAGAAGCGGATTTTGCCCGCGCTGATTTACGAGGAACAAACTTGATGGGCGCTAATTTATCCAACTCCAATCTCTCGGATGCGGATTTACGCGAAGGTAAAATCATGATGCGAGGTGAGGGCGGCTCTCTGGTTGAGCGTCCGCGACTTGGCGTATCTGGTTCGAACACTGTTTTGCGCGGCGCCAAGCTGAGGGAAACGAACATGCATGGTGTTCAGGCAAGGGCCGCTGATTTCTCAGAAGCCGATCTGACCAAAATCAATTTACGCGACTCGGATCTGTTTAATGCCAAATTTGTTGATTCCAATATGGCCTATGCGGATATGACAGGATCAGACCTCTCATACTCCGACCTCACCGGCTCTATCCTTGATGGCGCAATGATGGCCAGAACAGAGCAAACAGGTATGCGTATCAAGGATTTTACAGTACTCAAAAAGCAAGACCTCAAACTGCTCAAGCCCACCGAAAAAATATTGGATCTGCTTCGTGATCACAAAGACTGGGTTCGCTCGGTTGGCAAAGAGGGAGAGCGCCTCAACCTCAGTGGCTATAACCTTCAGGGGATTGCCCATTTTGATATTGATCTTTTGATTGCCGGCGTTGCACAAAATTCTGTGTTTATTGGCCAGAACCTGAGCGGAACGCAAATGCAGAGCTGTGTGTTTGATCGCTCTGATTTCCGTGATTGTGAAATGCGCGATAGCGACTTTCGCGGCTCCAGTTTTCGTGAATGCAATCTCTCAAGAGCAGATATGTCAGGGGCCAATTTAAGCGCACTTGTCATTGGTGTTCAAAACGGCAAGAAAAAATTGAAACGCTCCGATTTTAGTGGTGCGAACATGCGTTATATCAATCTGGAAAAAGCCGATTTGCGTGACTCCGTTTTTATGGGCGTGGATTTTAGCCATGCCAACTTAAAAGGTGCAGACCTCAGAGGTGCTGATTTAACGGGAGCAACACTTAAAGATGCCGATATTGAAAACACAATATTGGCAAAGGATGATTAGATTTATCCACGTCCAATCACTTCAAACACAGCTTAAAACCTGACAGGCGCCCTATTTTGATTTTAAAATATGGTAATCATGCGCATACGTTATTTACCAGAAACTCTGATTAATCAGATTGCTGCCGGCGAAGTTATTGAACGCCCGGCCGCCGCCGTCAAAGAGCTTGTAGAGAATGCCATTGATGCCGGCTCTACGAAAATTGACATTGATATCCGTGATGGCGGCAAAAGCCGTATTGTCATCTCTGATAACGGATGTGGCATGAGCGCAGAAGAATTGGCCGCCGCCGTTGACCGCCATGCGACCTCAAAACTTCCTGACAATGATTTGCTTGATATCCAACATCTGGGCTTCAGGGGCGAGGCTCTGGCCTCTATCGCCGCCATTTCCCGTCTTAAAATTGAAACCCGTGAAGACGGCGTTGATGGCTGGGAGATCACCATTGAGGGCGGCAAGAAAGCCGATATTGGCCCAAGTGCTCACCCCAAAGGGACTAAAATTCACATTACGGATTTGTTTTATGCGACGCCCGCGCGTCTAAAATTCATGAAATCCGAACGGGCCGAATTCCTGGCTGTCAAGGATGTGGTAACGCGCCTGGCCATGGCGTTCCCACATATCAGCTTTTCATTGAAGCATAATGACAAAAACTCGCTTAATCTTCCTGCAACGATGGAACCTCAAGCCCGCTTATCCTCTATCCTTGGAAAGGAATTCGGGCAAAATTCCATGCATATTGATACACGCAGAGATGATATTCGCCTGCATGGTTTTGCCGGCCTACCCACATTGGATAGAGGCACAGCCCAATATCAATATCTGTTCGTTAACGGCCGCCCGGTAAAAGATAAACTGATCACAGGCTGCGTACGGGCGGCTTATGCCGATGTCCTGCATCGGGGCCGCCATCCTATGGTTGCTCTATTTTTGGAACTGCCCGCGCAAAATGTTGATGTAAATGTCCACCCGGCAAAGACAGAAGTAAGGTTCCAAGACCCGAACATGATCCGCGGGCTTATTATTACCGCCCTTAAAAACGCCCTGATGGAAGGCGGTTTTCGCACATCATCTACAACATCTGCCGCTATGATGGGGGCGATGCGCACGGCTCAGAATAGCCCAAAGGGTTATTGGCAAAACACAGCAGCGCCGTCATTGCCCATGCATAGAGGGCAATCCCCTGCAGTGCCATTATCCTATGGCAATCTGGCAGAAGCCCCTGCGCGCAGCTATGAAGCCGAGAATTATGCCTTGCTTTTGCCGCAAGACAGCATTAGCCCGTCAGCACGCTATGAGCCAGCCCAACTTGATGAAGACCAAGCATTTGAAAACCATCACCCTCTTGGTGCCGCGCGCGCGCAAATACATGAGAACTATATTATTGCCCAAACGGCCGACGGGATGGTGGTTGTGGATCAGCATGCGGCGCATGAACGTTTGGTTTACGAAAAATTCAAAACACAGCTCAAGGATCACGGCATTGAAAAACAAGGCCTTCTGAGCCCCGAAATTATTGACCTCACAGCGGACGAGTCCATGACATTGATGGATATAAAAGATGAACTCTCCCAAATGGGCTTGGACATTGAACCTTTCGGCAACAATGCCATTGCTGTCCAATCTGTTCCAGCCATTCTCGGCCCAAAAATCAATGTGCCAGCCCTTATTCAAGACATCATTGATGGCCTGCAAGATGACAAAACAATCGATAGTCTTGAGCAAAAAATAAATGAAGTTATCTCCCGCATGTCATGCCACGGCTCGGTGCGTTCAGGACGCCGCATGAATGCAGATGAAATGAATGCGCTTCTCCGGGAAATGGAAAATACACCGCTATCCGGCCAATGCAATCATGGACGCCCAACCTATATTTCTCTAGACTTGAAAGACATAGAGAAACTCTTTGGTCGGCGCTAAAACTTGCAAAAAGGGATAAAGACCTAATGGAACATGATCAATCTCATCACCCCGATAAAAAACATATCATCAATCTTTATGCCGCCTTTGCGGTCTCGATCCTGCTTACTTTTGTTCCGTCGATGATTTTTGGATTAATAGCCCTACTGTTTTTTACAGGGGTTTTAATTGCTGCCTATGCCCTCAGAAACAAGGCTGAAGAAGGCAGCCTCATGGAAAACCACAGCGATTATATGATTCGCACAATATGGATTAGCGCATTCTATGCCCTTGTCTTCACGGCGCTTGGCTCTGCCTATATGCTTCCGAATATCGACTACACACCCTTTGATATTTGCGCACAAAACTTTGTTGCTATAGTAGACCCATCCATGACGACCATGCCATCAACACAAGAGATTCTTGATCAAATAGCCCCTTGTATGAATGACTTTATGGCTATCAACCACACAGTCCTCACGCTAGCCCTTGCCATCAGTGCCGTCCCGGTGATCATTTTCTTATTTATTCGCCTCTACCGCGGGCTGTCACGCGCCAATAAGGGCTACCGCATCTCAAATGTCACCAGCTGGTTTTAGGCACATTATTTCGAGAGATTATCTCTGTAAACCCGATAGGCCTGTAAACTAAGCGCTAAGGCTTTGCGTTTTTTATCGATCATAGGATCAGGCCCGTATTTTTCGGCCTTATAAAGCTCATCTTTTAAATCCTCTTCAACAAAAGCAATCTGCAGCATCGTATCCGTATCTATGGCTTCTTGCATAAAAGCCAGAGCAACAACCAGTGAACCAAGCTCCGTTGTAATCAAATACAAAAGTGTAAATGCATCATCATCCAGATGGGTCACATAATTCTGAACGCTTTGATGTGCGCCTTCCTCCTGACGAATAGCCGCCAAGGATGGCGTAGTTTTCAAGCTGAATCCAAAGGCTTGGCCAAACCATTCAACCCAAGGATTCCATGCGCTTTCTTGACGTTCCTCTATACCCTCCTCATCTCCGCCGCGATAACAAATGAGATCGGTATCCAAATACCGCAAAACCGTCTTTTCAAGCTCTGCTCTATTTTTGTGCACGCGGTCAATCTTGCTGTTTAAAACCTGTGTCAGGGGCATTGTATCAGGAACAATCTCATCGCCCTGATTTGCCCATTCTTGCATTATGCAATGCGCCAATCCCTCAGAGGGGACGCACATATCTGCTTTCATCGGCGTCTTGATTGTCTTCCCATCAAGCTGAACCACGAATCCCTCTTCAGCCTTTTGAACAGACACAGTTTTATAAAAACGTTTCATTTGCTTTATTTTTCTCAATTTGACTCTTCCGGAACAAAGGCATGGCAAGGATGATCATCGCCCAAACCCATATCAGCCAAAGTGGCGACATAAAAAGCCGGATTAACGGCGCCCAATAATAGGCCACCGATTTTCTTCCCTAAATCCAGTTTACTCACACTGGCATTCGGAGATTGAATAGCACCGCTTAAAACCACCCCGGCAGAAATATCCCCCAAAGACACGTCTTTTGGTTCGGGCTTAATTTTAACATCTAAATTATTTTCAACGATGTTATACATGCCCGTGCCCTTTAAAGTAACACGCGATGTATCCACAAAAAACGGTTTCAAACTGGCCATGCCATTCTCAATATCCGCGTGAATAATGGCACAGTTCAGCTCAGAACTTTTCTTTTTGTCAAACGATGGAATTAGAGCATTTACAACCCCGCCTCCCCACAAATTAATGAGAGATGCATTAAATTCGCCTTTTCCGCCAACGATATTGAGTGCGCCATCCAAATCAGACTTCAAGGCGGATTGCCCGGCCCCCTCTCCACTTAGGTTTAAGGAAATATTCAACAGGCCGCTTCTTTTCTCTGATGCGCTCATAAGCTCGGAGAGATATGCGTTTTTGAGACTTAAATCTACATCCAGTGAATCTGTATCGGCCTGCGTATTCAGGCGAATGCCGCCACCAAGTGCACCGCCAATAACACGCCCCTGCGGCTTAATTTCAAGTTGCCTGTCTTTGATACTAATATTTACGGCGACATCACCTAATCTTTTTTCTTCTGATAATATCTCTGAAATTTCCAATTTTATATCAATCTCACCATCACCCAAATCGATACGGTCTGAATTGTTTTTCTTGCCCGAGAAGCTTGAAGATATATCTTCAATCATCTCAATGGATTGGCCAATCAAGCTAAACTGATTTTTATTGATTCTGGGTATAACTACGGCTCCCTTAACAGATGAAGCGCCGTTACCCTTTTCTTTAATTGACAGAGCAGGATTGATCACAAGCTGGTCTTGCAAAAGCAATTCCCCGTTTATATTCAGGGCCAATAGCCCTGAAAACACCAAATTTGTCTTAACTTCATGTCCCTCATCATTCCTGATAACAAAGTCTTTGAGCTCATTTGTGAAACCGTCTCTCCACACGCCTTGCATGGAAACACTCCCTAAAGAGGCCTTGACGTCACGTTCTTTTGGAAACTTATACCCCGCGCCTGATAACTCCATCGGCATTTCAAGACTAAAAGATTTACCACCGATTTGCCCGTTCCCTTTTAGGCGATATGTATCATCCTCTTGTGAGAGAATAGCCAGCCTTTCAATAATAAGACGCTTGTCGAATACCGTGCCGGATTTGGCATCCAGCTTTTGAATATTGAGCGTCTTGAGCTTACCCGTTTGAAACATTGCATCAAAAAAGCCAATAGAGACATGCGCCTTTTGGATTGTCAGGACGGGCGTTTCGTCTTCCGCGCTTTTTTGAACAACGATCCCTTCCGCATCAAAGCCCATATTCGGGAAAAATGTCAGGCCGTTAAATTGCGTTATTTGTGCAGGCCCGCCAAATGTTACCTGCAAAAAGTCTTCTGCCCCCTTTTTAAGAGCATCACCATTCCCCCCCAGCATGGTCATAACACTAAAAATGATGAATAAAAAGATCGATAGAAACAATAAGATTTTTAGCAGCCATCCGAATGCGCTGCTTTTTGAGGGCTGTTTTTCTTTGTCCTGTAACATCATACATCACACTCTATAGGGATTATTCTTACAATCAAGCATCCAGATCGTCAAAAGGATCATCGGCATGATCAAAATGAAAGCCTAGAGCCTTCCAACTTTTTTTGAGGTCATCCGGCAAGGGCGCCGAGACATCAATGATTGCGTTTCTCTTGACAGGGTGAGGACAAATAAGTCGCCTTGCATGAAGGTGCAGGCGCCGCTCAATTTTGACACCCTCTATTTGATGATCAGGATCGCCATATTTGAAATCACCTAAAATCGGGCTCTCGATCACCTGGGCATGCACGCGAATCTGGTGTGTGCGGCCGGTGCGTGGCCAGAAGGCAACAAAAGCGGCCTGCCCGGCGGCATCCTCCAACACACGGTATTCCGTCAGAGCAAACTTACCCTCCTGCTCGTCTACCACCATTTTTTCTTTATTGGAACCACCGGCCTTAATCAATGGTGCCTTGATAGACCCATCAGGGATAGAAGGAGATGGCGACACAAGAGCCCAATAAATTTTCTTGGCTTGTTTGTGTTTGAATATATCGCCGAGTTGTTGCGCCACTTTTGCGGATCGTGCCAACAACATGACGCCGGATGTGTCCTTATCAAGACGGTGCACAAGCCTTGGGCGAACGCCATCTTTATTTGTCAGGGCATCCAGCATGCCATCAATGTGTTTTTTGGTTTTGCTTCCGCCTTGCGATGCCAGCCCATAGGGTTTGTTAATGGCTATCACATCTCCATCATCAAAAATGACGAGTGATTGCATCAACTGTTTATCCTTATCACTCAACCGGGCGTTGTCTTTATTTTTGGAAAGCATCTCATCAGGCACAGGCGGGAGCCTGACACTCTGCCCATGGGCTACACGTGTTGAAGATTGAACACGCTTACTATCCAATCTGACCTGGCCGGTTCGCATAAGCTTTTGTAAATAACTAAACGGCAAGCCCGGCAAGTATTTTTTGAGCCAGCGATCCATGCGCTGCCCATCTTCATCTTTAGAAATTTTTATGTGGCGAACATCACTCATAATTTAACTCACCCACAACCGAATAAGAGATAACCCCGCAAAAAGAGCCCCGATCGAGAGGATGACTGACCCTGAGAGATAAAGAAACGCATTTAAAAATGCTGAGCGCTCTATCAGAGTTACAAAATCCAATGAGAAGGTTGAGAATGTTGTAAACGCACCCAGACATCCTGTAATCAAGAATAATTTCAAGCTATGACTCGGCTGCCAAAAATGAGCGAACCAAGCAATCATAATGCCCATCAGGAATGAGCCCGCAATATTAGCGATCATGGTCCCCCAGGGAAAACCATGCCCAAGAAAAAATACGGAGAGATTTTGCACGCCATAGCGAGCCAGAGCGCCTACGGCTCCTCCTGCTGCGATTGCGGCTATTGTGTTTATCATGATTTCTCCTTACAACATTTAAAAATATGATGACACATCTTCAAACCATTCCCAAAGCCATGATTTTAGCCTTCACCGGCTTTACGGCCTTTGCCTTTGCAGATACATCCATCAAATATTTGACACAGCATTATGATATTTTTGTCCTTATAGGAATAGAAAATTTTATTGCCGGACTTATGCTTTTGGGCTGCGCCCCATTATTGGGCGGCTTCAAAAGCCTTTTTGTGAAAGAACATGCAAAAATTCATATCCTGCGTATTGTTCTCAATTTTATTATTGCCCTTTTAATCGTCACGTCTTTTACACGCCTTCCTTTGGCCGATATTTATACCATGATTTTTGCCAACCCCTTGATCGCAGCCTTAATTGCCATTCCTTTTTTTGGTGAAAAAGTAACAGGCCATCGGTGGTTTGCAATCTTTTTCGGGTTCGCTGGCGTTCTAATAGCCTTCAGGCCGGGCAGCGAGAGCTTTGACATGAACATGATGTTGCCATTGATTGCATCGTTCTTTATTGCGTGCCTTTTTCTGTCCAGCAGAACAATTCAAGGGGCATCACCCTTAGCCCTCGGGTTTTATCCCTTATTTGGAACAGCCGTCTTGGTCAGCCCTCTTATGATCGAGAATTTTGAATTGATCCGCCTTGATCATATAGGAATCTTGCTCTTCGCTTCAACGATGGTCTGTATCGGTATGGTTTGTTGTTCTCTGGCATTTCGTATGGCACCATCTTCGGCCGTCTCACCACTTATGTATACAGAAATCATTTGGGGGGTGCTGTTTGGGTATCTTATTTTTGCCGATCACCCCGATACGATGATGATTACAGGTGCCGTTATTATCATTATAAGCGGGCTATACCTTATCCATCATGAGCGCAAAGGCTCTCAGATTTAGGGCTGCCTGCGTTTTTTCCAATACTCCAAGCGTTTATGAATTTCCCTCTCAAAACCACGCTCTACCGGTTTATAAAATTCTGCACGCCCCATTTCATCCGGAAAGTAATTTTGTCCGGAAAAACCGTCAGGTGCATCATGGTCATATTGATAACCATCACCATATCCTTCCTTTTTCATCAATTGTGTCGGAGCATTCAATATGTGTTTGGGCGGCATCAATGCCCCTGTGCTCTTCGCGGCCTTTCTGCTCTTATTATACGCCATGTATAGAGCATTCGATTTAGGCGCCGTCGCCAAGTACACAAGCGCGTTGGCGAGTGCCAGCTCCCCCTCCGGCGAGCCCAGCCTCAAATAAGCATCCCAAGCTGCATTACAAAACAGCAATGCATGAGGATCGGAGAGGCCAATATCCTCTATCGCCATGCGCGTTATACGCCGCGCGAGATATTCAGGGTCTTCTCCCCCCTCCAACATGCGGGCAAACCAATACAGAGCTGCGTCAGGATCACTGCCTCTGACTGATTTATGCAATGCCGAGATTAAATTGTAATGGGACTCATCGTTTTTATCGTAAAGTGGTGCCCTCTTTTGCATGAGCGCGCCTAACTCTTCTTTTGAGAGGTCTTTATCGCCGGTTTTGAATACCTTTTCCACGAGCGAGAGCAAATAACGCCCATCACCATCGGCAAGCGCCTTGAGCGTCTCACGCGCATCACTCGCAAGCGGCAGATCTTTTTGGGTGAATTTTTCAGCGCGCTCCAAGACCTGCTCTAATGCATGATCATCCAATCGCCTTAAAACAAAGACCTCGGCTCTGGATAACAAAGCCGCATTGAGTTCAAAGGACGGGTTTTCCGTTGTAGCACCAATAAGAATTATTGTGCCGTCCTCCATCACGGGCAAAAAGGCATCTTGCTGCGATTTATTAAAACGATGGATTTCATCAACAAACAAAACCGTTCTCTGCCCCTTTTGCAGGCGGATTTTTGCCTGCTCAAAACATCGCCTTAAATCTTGTACGCCTGAAAAAATGGCTGATATTTGTTCAAAAGCATAGCCGGATTGGGAAGCGATAATGCGCGCAAGCGTTGTCTTTCCGCATCCGGGTGGCCCCCATAGAATAAAAGAGGACACATCGCCGTGCTCCAACATCCGCCTGACAAGCCCATGCTCCCCAACCAAATGATCTTGACCAAAAATATCATCTAAACTTTGTGGACGCAGAGCTTCCGCCAACGGCATTTGATCAGGCGCAAGGCCTTTGTCATCTGACATATTATCAACCGGAAAGAGCTCATTCATGTTTAAGACATAGAATACAGGCTAATGAAATGCAAACCGATTCACAGAGTTCGCGCTTGACCTTGAAAAATAAGCGTTTAAATATAGCTCCTTTAATGAACGAAGGATAAATTTCAACGATGTCTCAATCCCATGCCATTTTAGCGCCCAATGATTTGCGTGCAAAGCTTTTGGATATGGGAGAGCAATATCCGAACCGTCAAGAAATTTGGGAGCCGTTGGTTGATCAAATCAATGAAATCAACCGTCTAAAAAAAGAGAAGGATGCCGTCATTTTGGCGCATAACTACATGACACCTGATATTTTCTATGGTGTTGGTGACATTGTTGGCGATTCTCTAAAGCTGGCTCAGGAAGCAGCAAGAGTAAAACAATCCGTGATTGTTCAGTGCGGTGTTCACTTCATGGCCGAAACATCTAAAATTCTTAGCCCGGAAAAGAAGGTTTTGTTGCCTGACCTCAAGGCTGGCTGTTCTTTGGCCGAATCCATAACCGGAAAGGCCTTGCGATCCTTTAAAGATGACCATCCGGGTCTGCCGGTTGTAACTTACGTTAATACAACGGCCGAGGTGAAAGCCGAGAGCGACGTGTGTTGCACATCATCCAATGCTGTTCAAATCGTACGTGAAATAGCCAAACGATTTGATACGAAGCGCGTGATTATGACGCCGGACAAATTTTTGGCACAGAATGTAGCAAAAGACGTTGAACAAGATGGCATCGAAATTATTATCTATGATGGCTCATGTATGGTGCATGAACAGTATAGCGCGCAAGATGTTAAAAACTTACGCGAGCGTTTCCCCGGCATTATCATTCTTGCCCATCCGGAATGCCCGCCCGACGTGTTGGATGAGGCTGATTATAGTGGATCCACATCACAAATGGATGAATGGATCAAGAGCAAACAACCTAATTCTGTGGCTCTTATGACAGAGTGCTCCATGGGTGCGAATATTGCCATGTCAAACCCGCGCGTTCATGTAAAAAGCAGCGCCTGTGTTTCTTGCCCTCATATGCAGCGCATTATGATCCCGAAAATCTTGAAAACCCTTCAAGATGAAAACCCTGAAATTACAGTTGATGAAGACATTCGAATATTAGCCAAAAAGCCGATTGATCTCATGCTGGAGCTGAGCCAATGATGTCATCTTTGATGATTGAAGCCTTAATAAAAAATGCTCTTGATGAAGATCTCGGTGATGCCGGCGATATCACGACCAATGCTTTGTTTGAAGGATCTGAACAGACAGAGGCCAGTATTGTTGCAAAACAGTCAGGAATCGTTTGCGGCATTGCCTTGGCAAAAGATGTTTTCTTGGCGATAGATCCCAAATTAAACATGAATATATTGGTAGAGGATGGCCAAAAAGTCGAAAATGGCGATATTGTCGCAAAAATTAAAGGCTCAGCCGCCTCTATTCTTTCTGCTGAGCGCACAGCCCTGAATTTTTTGATGCACCTCTCCGGCATAGCCTCACAAGCAGCGCTTTACGTTGAAAAAATCAAGCATACAGGCGCCAAACTATGCGATACGCGTAAAACAACCCCCGGATGGCGCGTGCTTGAAAAATATGCCGTCAAATGTGGCGGCGGATCCAATCATCGCTTTGGGCTCTATGATGCTATTTTGATCAAAGATAACCATATAGCCGCTTGCGGGGGGATCAAACCGGCACTGGATCGCGCCCAGAACCACTCGGCGCATCAGGTTCAAATTGAGATTGAAGTGGATACGCTGCTCCAATTACAAGACGTTTTGGATCATGGCGGTGCGGATATCGTTATGCTGGATAACTTTGATATTGAAACTCTAACAGACGCCATATCCATGGTTGGCGGGAGCATCAAGACAGAAGCCTCTGGCGGGGTTACACTAGAAACCATTGAAAAAATTGCCAAAACAGGCGTCGATTATATCTCTGTTGGGGCCATCACACATAGCGCCCCCGCCTTCGATTTTGGCCTTGATATGGCTTCTTGACGCCTTATTCTCTCATCCCATATCAAAGCCCAAAAAAAGTAAAAAAATTAGGGTTCCATTAGCTTTTTTGCCGCATAATGGACTATAGAGTAATGTTTTGATAAAATTTCAAATTATCTTCGCTTTTAAGGGGACCATTGAGCGAGGGTAACGGGGGTATAAAAGGGGCATCTATGTATTTCTCCAAGAAAGCATCTTTGTTTTTATGTGTTGCTGCATTTTCATGCGCGTTTTTAGGGCCTGTGAGCTCGGCTCAAGCGAATAAAAAATATAAGCAATTAAATGAAGAAATTGTGAGTGACTTTATTATTCAAACAACAGAAATCACAAAAAGTGACCGTAATATTCAAGTAATAAAAAATTATCTTAAAAGACACCTGGATGATGATGCCCGCTTCAAAAGTAGCATGACATACAATATTCCAGGCTTTCCGCCCAAGCAAAGCGCTCTGGCGCTTGATAAAGATGACTACATTAGCAGCATTGAAGAAAGTAAAGACTCGCTAGGTGACTATTCCAGTGCAGTGCAGATTGATGAAATCAAAATATCAACAGACAAGCGCACAGCCACGGTTTTTACGACTGGTGCTGAGGAGGGTGTCATCGAAGTGCCCAATGGCAGCACAACAGAAAGAATTCCCATTAACGGCTTCTCAAAATGCATGCAGATTGTACGCTTGAGTAAAAAAGATATCCCCCAGCTTTACTCGGCAAATTGTGAAACCGTTATGAACTTCTCGCAATAAAAAAAAGGGCGTTCATCGCCCTTTTGCTTTTATATGCTTTCCAATAATAGTCTGATTAATGAATGGTTGCGCCACTCTCTGTTGAGTAGGATGTTGCCTCAGAGGTTTGGTGGTCTATCATCTGGAAGACCTCGCGCAACTCATTCCCGTAAGACCCCTCATTATCGAGCGTATCAATAACCATTTGGCAAAATGTTGTGTATATGCCTTTATCATCAATATGCGCATAAACAAAGGCTGCATCCACAAAAGCCTTAGCCAGTGATAACCGCGGAATTCCTTGCAAAAGCAGATCATCTTGCAGTTCGGTCAAGAGCTCAAGGATATCTTCAGCATCCATCTCTTCTGGCGCTCTGCGCCCCTGCTCGAACATGGATGTCATGCCGGCATATTTCTTATAAACAACCATCTTTGTTTCAAGATAACGATCAGCTTCACAGGCCAATGCCGCGCGCTTTTGCGTATGCTCTGCCAGAAATTCAAGAAAATTGTGAAACCTTAATAACTTTGAGCGCTGGCCATCCTCGGCAAAATCATTCTTAACATCCCATGGATCATCATAATTCATAATACTCATCGCGCAGATCAGCATAGCATTCGCTATATTTAATGGGCGTCCGCCATCTTGTTGAATGCCATAGCTGTAGTGAAAAATTTCGTTAAGACTATAGTCAAAATCTTTATCCGATATGAAATCTGATAATGTTTTCATGATTACGCAATTACCCTCTTAATAAATGTTTTAGCCATTTCATAAGCCCTTTAGCACAGGACTACTCGTCATATTATTTTTTGAGTTAGAACCACAGTACAATGGATTCTCTTAAGAAATGCTTACCAAAGCCATAGATTGCAGGAGTTATCTGCGGGCAACCATCAATTTTTTGATCTCTGCGATCGCATGCGCAGGGTTTAACCCCTTAGGGCATGTCTTTGTACAGTTCATGATGGTATGACAGCGATACAGGCGGAATGGGTCTTCCAGCTGGTCTAAACGCTCTCCCGTAGCTTCGTCTCTGCTGTCCGCGATCCAGCGATAAGCCTGCAAAAGAATAGCCGGACCATAGAAACGATCACCATTCCACCAATAAGATGGGCAGGATGTTGAACAACAAAAGCATAAAATACACGCGGCAGGTCCATGCCCGTCCTTCCCGTTGAGAATATCGGCATCCTCCGCATCCTGAAGCCTCTCACGGTTGGGAGTTGGGCTTTCTGTCTTTAGCCATGGCTCGATTGAGGTATATTGGGCGTAAACATGATTAAGGTCGGGAACCAAATCTTTTACAACCGGCATGTGCGGTAAAGGTGTGATTTTAACATCGCCCTTTACATCATCAATAGCCTTGGTGCAGGCCAGTGTATTTGTTCCATCAATATTCATGGCACAGGACCCGCAAATCCCCTCACGGCAGGAACGGCGAAATGTCAGGGTGCTATCAACATTGTTTTTAATATAAATAAGAGCATCCAGAACCATGGGACCCACCTTATCAAGGTCAATCACATATTCATCCATGCGCGGGTTTTCAGCATTATCAGGGTCCCAACGATAGGTTTTGAAAACTTTTGAATTTTGCGCGCCTTTGGCTGCATCAATATGTTTACCCTTAGTCACTTTAGAATGTGCCGGAAGTGTGAATTCAGCCATAAAGTCCTCTTAACTTGCTGATTATTAATTACAATGATTAAAATAGCGCGTTGCAGGTGATTTGTGAAGTCAAAGACTCATGTAAAAAACTAGAATTTAATTATAAAACCCGCCATATGGGTCACCAAGGTTTGATATATTTTCAAAAGGATTATTTATGCGTGAAACAATTACTGATGAGACACAGTTTTTAAACCACATCATTGAGGAGTATTATAAAAGCTTATGCCACTCTCAGGATGATAACTTTGATTACAGGAAATTTTCTGAACAGGACAAACCTGTTTTTCTAAATAGTTTCAGGCCTGCTTTCGCCAAATATTTTTTTAGCCATGTAAAAGGTTTTTATCGAAGCTATGCCTTACTAAAGGATAATTATTCCAGACGAATTTTTATCAAACTTATTCTCTATAAACTTGCCGGTCCGGATCATGTGAAAATAAACACGTTATGCTTCAGTGATATCAAGAGACACATAGAAAACATGGCTCAAAAAGAGCATCAATCCGCGCTAGATTACACCTATAACGGGACACCTATCGTTCGTTACAAAAATATAACTTATCTTGATCAAACCATTACCATTGATACCGTTAAAAACGGCATCTTGAATACATTCTATGAAACGCAATACGACTATAATCAGGGCGAAATAAACATTGTTGTAGAACAAGGTGACATTGTCATTGATGCAGGAACATTTTTAGGTGACACAGCCATTAAATTTGCTGTTATGGCTGGTAAGAACGGTCATGTTTACGGCTTTGATCCGATACCGGCGCATATCAAAACCACGCAATACAATGCCGAGCAAAATAATCTAAGAAATATTGATCTTCTCCCCTTCGGTTTAGATAGAGATAAAAACAATATTCCACCTATAAAGCGCAGCGTATCAGATGGAAACGAGGTCTTGCCAGACTTCAAAACCGATGACAAAGCATTACCCCTGACAAGCATCGATCATTTTTGTAATGAGAGTGCACTATCAAAACTGGACTTCATTAAAATGGACATAGAAGGAGCCGAAATGGATGCATTGATAGGCGCAAGAAACTCAATTAACACGTTCCGGCCCAAACTGGCTATATCGCTCTATCACAAACACTCAGATTTTGTTGAAATACCGCAATATATTACCAAAGAGCACCCGTTCTATGATTTCTATCTGGATCACCACACACTCTACGCAGGCGAAACTATTCTCTACGCGAAACCCAAAAACGAGCACGTTTAATAGACGCGTGCCTTCGGTGGAACCGGCTCAACTTCATTTGTCAGTGTAGTCAGAGTGACGGGACGGTAACCAATTTTGGTTTTGCCTTTATCATCCACCCAAATCAGGCTGTGCTTCATCCATTTCTTATCATTACGATCAGGGAAATCTTCACGGGCATGTGCTCCACGTGATTCCTCACGGTTAACGCAGCTATGCATAGAGGCCACAGCTTGTGAGAGAAGGTTATCAAGCTCAAGCGTCTCAACCAGATCTGTGTTAAAGATCATGGATTTATCATCCACCTTCAGATCTGTTTTACCGGCATATACCTTGTCAATTTTCTTTACGCCCTCTTTCAAAGAATCCCCTGTTCTAAAGACGGCTGCATGATCCTGCATTGCTTTTTGCATATCCAAACGAAGATCAGCAGTGTTGGTTTTGCCTTTATTATAGCGAAGACCGTCCAAACGCTGCAGAGCGAATGAACCATCATCCTTATCCATCGGGCGATGTGAACTGCCCGGCTCCACCGTTTCTGCCGCGCGAATAGCGGCCGCACGTCCAAAGACAACCAAATCAAGCAACGAGTTGGAGCCCAAACGATTTGCACCATGCACAGACACACAGGCTGCTTCCCCTATGGCCATCAATCCCGGCACCACACGGTTAGGGTCTTTATCGCTTGGGTTTAACACTTCACATTTATAATTCGTTTGAATGCCGCCCATATTGTAATGCACCGTTGGAAGCACAGGGATTGGCTCTTTCGTGACATCCACGCCGGCAAAAATCCGTGCGCTCTCGGCGATACCAGGCAGGCGTGAGTGAATAATATCTGCATCCAAATGCATCAGGTTAAGATGAATATGATCTTTGCCCTCGCCGACACCGCGCCCTTCGCGAATTTCAATCGTCATGGAACGAGAGACGACATCACGACTAGCCAGATCTTTGGCGCTCGGCGCGTAACGCTCCATAAAGCGCTCCCCTTCGGAGTTGGTCAGATACCCGCCTTCACCGCGCACACCTTCTGTAATCAAACACCCTGCTCCGTAAATCCCTGTTGGGTGGAACTGTGTAAACTCCATGTCCTGTAGCGGCAGACCAGCGCGCAAAACCATAGCGTTTCCATCCCCTGTACATGTATGCGCCGATGTACATGAGAAATACGCCCGCCCGTAACCGCCTGTTGCCAAAATAGTTTGATGCGCCCTGAAGCGGTGAATGGTTCCATCATCAAGATTCCAGCACATTACGCCTAAACATTGGCCATCATCACTCATAATCAAATCAATCGCAAAATATTCAATAAAGAACTCTGCTTTATGTTTCAAAGCTTGCGTGTAAAGCGTGTGCAGTATCGCATGGCCTGTTCTATCTGCGGCCGCACATGTGCGTTGAGCTGTACCCTTGCCGTAATGTGTGGTCATACCGCCAAACGCACGCTGGTAGATTTTTCCCGCTGCCGTACGACTGAATGGAACACCATAATGCTCCAGCTCAATAATAGCCGGAATGGCCTCACGGCACATATATTCAATTGCATCCTGATCCCCAAGCCAGTCAGAGCCCTTGATCGTGTCATACATGTGGAAACGCCAATCATCTTCGCCCATATTCCCAAGCGCGGCAGAAATACCACCCTGTGCAGCCACAGTATGAGAGCGCGTTGGAAAAACTTTTGAAATAATCGCCGTATGCAGTCCTTTTTCGGCACACCCAAATCCGGCACGCAATCCGGCACCACCGGCGCCGACGACAACGACATCATATTCGTGATCAATAATCTCATATTGGCCCGTCATCGCAGCCGCTTTGGGGCTCATAGGGGCCGCTTTCTTCGGAGCGCTTGCCTTTTTAGGGGCTGCTTTCTTAGGGGCGGCCTTTCGCGTCGCGCTCTTTGTTGTTGTTTTTTTAGGAGCAGCCGCTTTTGTTGTCGTTTTCTTTTTAGCTGGTGTTTTTGTTGTTTTTGCCATTGTATCCTCTGTGCTCAGATGCCTTTATTTAAGAAAAGGCTACTTTCAAAATTGAAAAAATTGCTGCTACGCCCATAGCAATGAAAAATAATTTTTGCCCAATCAGCTTGAACAGCTTAAATCCTTCATGATGGATATAGTCTTCTATCACAACTTGTGAACCCAGCACGGCATGATAAAACGTAGAAAGCACAACCAATATCATAAGAATGGCATTCAGTGGCTCTGCCAACCATGCGCCAAATTCATAGTAGTTTGCACCAATCATGTTCACAACCGAATACACCAGCCATATCATCAGAGGAATATTTGCAATCGCTGTGATTCGCTGAGATATCCAATGATCTGCTCCTTCACTAATGGATCCTAACCCCTTGGCTCGTGCCAATGGAGATTTCAACCCGCCTGCTTCCCATTTCATGCTCATAGTTTAGTTCTCCCTTATGCCAGCGCCAAATACCAAACAAGCGCTGTTAAAGCGATTGAGGTTAACAAAACGATATAGCCGGCTGTTGTTGCGTGCTGAATTTTGAACAAGCGCCCCGTATCCCAAACAAGGTGACGTACCCCGTTA
This sequence comes from uncultured Pseudobdellovibrionaceae bacterium, assembly GCA_964611755.1. Classification (GTDB taxonomy): domain Bacteria; phylum Pseudomonadota; class Alphaproteobacteria; order Micavibrionales; family Micavibrionaceae; genus CAZTBB01. Next base: position 33,873 of record CAZTBB010000004.1, on the reverse strand, counting down.
CACATATGATAGAAAAGCGCAAAAGACCATCCGGCTAGTGCGGCGATCCCCAGTGGGGACGACATAACAAACATAAAGACGTTAAAAGCATCCTCCCCCGATGCCGTTGCCACTAACAACCACACAAGAAAAATAGTTCCAACAGCCAGAGCAATGCCCGTCATACGATGCAAGATTGATAGCATAGACGTCATTTGCGGGCGATAAACCTGTAAATGCGGTGATAAGGGGCGTTCTATTTTTTCGGCTTTAGTCTCAGACATAATAAAAAGGCTCTTTTAATCATTCAATTTACCGTTTTTATAATAAAAGCATTCGCGCCAATTTCAACGCTTTAATTCGAGGAATAGAAAATTGAGACTGAAAGTCTCGCTTAAGACAGATTGCTCATTTTTTTGTAAACATCATTGGCAACTTGCAATGTATTTTTGGAGCTTGGTTTTTCTTGCTCATCAGCCGGCTTGCCGAGCCAGTGATCATATTCTTTTTGCTCTTGCGCCATAATCTGAAGTTGCTTGCGTAATCGTGTCTTTTTCTCGAGCTGTTCCATTTTATGGATAAGGGCGTTCAAGCGCGCAATAGCCATTTGATCCGCAGATTGAGACTCACGGTCATTCTCGTCCGGATCAACACTGTCTACTTCATTCACGCGATAAACATCACGCCCCTTGGACAGGCCGTGTGTCAAACTGCTTGGTGTTCCAACTCTGTTAATACGCATGAGAGGAGAGTACTACATAAAGGCTTAAAAAGCAATCGCTAGGCTGCGGCCTTCATGTAGTTGGATGTGAGCAATTCTGCGATCTGAACGGTATTCAAAGCCGCGCCTTTACGCATATTGTCTGAAACACACCAGAAGTTAAGGCCATTCTCGACACTGACATCCTCCCGAATACGGCTGATAAAGACGGCATCTTCGCCCTGAATCTCTTGCGGCGTGACGAACTCAATATCACTTTCAAGATCAATAACACTGACGCCCTCAGCCTCACGCCAGAGGCTCTTTGCCTCTTTTGCGCTCAGTTCATTTTCAAGCTCCACATTCACCATTTCAGAATGGCCAATAAAGACAGGCACGCGCACACAAGATGCACAGACTTTTATCTTTGGATCCAATATCTTTTTGGTCTCGACAACCATTTTCCACTCTTCTTTGGTCATGTGATCATCCATGAATACATCAATCTGCGGAATAACATTAAAGGCGATCTGCTTTGGGTAGACATCCGGCTCGGCCGGCTGATTCACATAAATGCCCTTGGTTTGATTGAAAAGTTCATCCATAGCCGCCTTACCGGAACCAGACACGGACTGATAAGTCGACACAACGACACGCTTGATCGTCGCAGCATCATGCAACGGCTTTAAGGCCACAACCATTTGGATCGTCGAACAATTGGGGTTGGCTATAATATTTTTCTTGGAAAACCCGGCAATTGCATCTGGGTTCACCTCCGGAACAACCAAAGGCACATCCGGATCCATGCGCCAGTAACTTGTGTTATCAATGACAACCGCACCGGCTTTGGCCGCTTTCGGGGAATATTCGGCAGAGACTTTCCCGCCAGGTGATGAGAGCACAATATCCACACCTTTAAAGTCAAATGTTGCCAAGTCCTGGACTTTCAAATCATGGTCACCATAAGACACCTCACGACCAACAGAACGTGAGGAAGCCAGAGCGATAACATCACTGGCGGGGAATTTTCGCTCGTCCAAAATCGAGAGGAGTTCATGCCCAACATTTCCGGTCGCACCAACGACAGCAACTTTATAACCCATTTTAAATTTCCTTCTTAAAACAACGGATATCTGTGATACTCTATTTCAAGAGATAAAATCAACCATTTCATTGTTTTTCCTATGAATATCAAAGACATCTACGATCACTTACCTATAGGAATTTGTGTGTTACGCAAAGACCGCCAAAAAATGGATATTCTCTATGCCAATGCCGCCATGACTCATATCATGGGCATCACCAACAGCAGTGAAATTATAGGTCAGCGCTTTTGGAAAGTTTGGGACGATCCGGAGGCAGAAAAAATGATCCGCGCTCTCAAAAGTACAACGCCGCCCAATTCATGGATATTACCGATCCATTCAAAACGTCTGAATAAAAACAGATATATAAAAGTTGATGTTAGCGCGGATGAGTGGGAGGGCATCGAATGCCAGATTTTATGGGCGACGGATATTTCATCCAATAAAGAATCTGAAAAGCGCCTGCAGCGCGCCGTAGAAGAAGCCGATGCCATGGCGGAAATGAAAGCCAATTTTCTGGCCACTATGAGCCATGAAATACGGACGCCAATGCAGACCGTCTATGGGATTTTAGAGCTGATTGATGAAGAAAAACCGGAGCCGAAAATAGCCCAAATGATCGGCACGGCGCGCGAAGCATCGAGCGGCTTGTTGGAAATTCTGGATGATGTTCTTGATATCGCCAAAATGGATGCAGATAAAATGGAGCTCGACATTTTTGAGGTTCCAGTAAGGCTTCTGGTCAGGGGCATCCTTGAAGCCCTCTCCGTAAAGGTGCGCGGCCAACAGGTAGGGCTTGTTGACCAGATTGATGATGACGTTCCATTCGTGGTCATTGGTGATCCTAAACGCCTGCGGCAAATTATTATGAATTTGGCCGGTAATGCCCTTAAATTTACACATCAGGGCAGTGTCACCGTGCATGTAACATCCAAAGTCCAACATATTGAGCTGGCGGCCGGCTCTGTTGGCTTGCGTTTTGAGATTATCGATACCGGCATCGGCATGAATGAGGCTGTCTGTAAAAGCTTGTTCCAATCTTTTGTTCAAGCTGACAGCTCGACCTCGCGCAAATACGGCGGTACCGGACTTGGCCTCTCTATTTGCAAGAAACTTGTTGAACTCATGGGTGGGCAAATAGGCGTAGAGAGCGAAGAAGGTCATGGCTCTACCTTCTGGTTCGAAATCCCTACAGAAGAGGTCGACGCAGAAACCAGCAGTATTAAACTCCCGAACCTGGATGGGCTCAGCATCCTTTCTGTCGAAGACCACCCCCAAGGAGCCAAGGAAATTGTCAGCTCTCTTCAATCCATGGGTGCACAAGTGGAGAATTGCGGCTCCTATAAAGAAGGTCTCTCACTCATGACCCGACGACCTTTTGATGTCGCTGTGATTGACCAAGGACTACCCGACGGGCTGGGGCTGGATCTTATCAAAGAAGCCATGCATGTACGCCCATCAATGGGGTTGGTGATGTACACCGTGCGCGATGACATCGGCCTGCAACACAGCCTGCAAACACTCGGCGCCACATATCTGGCGAAGCCTGCCAGCCGCGCGGGTCTTGGTGAGGCTATCAAAGATGCCGCCAGCCGCACCATCCAGATTGACCGCGATGGCCCCCGCCGCCTGCTGATCGCAGAAGATACAGCCAGTGTCCGCGATATTATCGAACGCCAGCTAGAGACACTAGAAATCGAGGCTGATTTTGTCGGCAATGGCGCAGAAGCCATTATTGCCTTGGACACCGGTCGTTATGGCCTGCTGATTACAGATTTGCATATGCCTACCATGGATGGCTACGGGCTGGTCAAACATATTCGGGATAACGAAAAAGAGGCCGAAGCCAATAGGGACAATCCATATCACTTCCCGGTGATTGCCCTTACGGCCGATGTGCAAATGGCAGACCGCAACACCTATCTCAGCCATGGCTTTGATGAGTGCATCCTGAAACCCGTCTCTTTGGGACAATTTAGACGACTATTAATCCGTTGGGGGTTGTTGAACGAGGCGCTGGATGATAATACCGCACCCCCATCAGGCGCAGATCACGACACCACGCCCGATACAAAAACAGAACAGCCATCAGCTCCAGCTGATCTGCCCCCTGCGGTTGACCGGCAAGCTATGATCGAACAAATGGGTGTCTTTGATGCCGGCATTATTGAGATGCTCTATAGCTTTATTGACATGACCCAGCCATTAATCGATGACATCCAGCACGCCTTTGATCATGGTGATGCATCCGGTGTTAAGGAAGGCGCACATAGCCTAAAGGGTGCTGCGCGATCGGCGTGCTGTAATGTTCTGGGTGACATAGCTTCAGAGCTTCAGGATCAGGCGGAGGCCGGTAACATGCCAGCCGACTTGATTGAACAAATCCATGAGGAATTTGCCCGCGCAAGTGAGGAAATTAAAAATCTCAAACCGGATTGAGCACTGGTTGTTACGGACAGCCCGCATCTTGATGAACGGCAGTCCCGTTCATGATCATCCATGCACGAAAGCACACTGATCCTGACGGGCAGGAAAAAGCCGTATTACTCTCCATATTCACGGCACTAGCGGTGGCATCAATGATATCTGTTTCACATTCGGAATATTTATCATCCAATTTCTCAAGTGCGGAAATCAGGAATGAATCGCTCTTATCTGTGCGTGTATAGAAGAACACACCGTCTTCGCCATTATAATATTCCCATGCTTGGAATAAATCGGGCGGCGGGGGTAAAAACTTACCGCTTGCGCCCGAAAATACGCGCGCATGGTTGGCCACATTCGCACCGCCCGGATTATCGCCGGGGCAGCGAATAGCACTGACGAGCTGGTTGCCTGATCGTCCCGGCGTGGCCGCCGTGTAATAGGTGGAATCCGGATTAATCGGATAATTCACGCGGGCATTCGGATCAGAGCCCGTTCCCGATGTGTCAATATTGGGATCACCATTCGGATATGTCAGCACACATTCCTGAATGGCCGAACGGATGACATCCATCTGGCTTTGCACGGCTGTGACTGTTCTAAAGGTATTCTGTGATGATGTTTGCTGCGAGGATGGCTCCATAAAGGTAAATGTCAGAGCCGCCAGCAAGGCAATCGCAATCAAAATATAAACAAGGGCACTGCCGCGTTCGGAGTGTCTTACAGCTGCGCCCTTAGGTTTGGATTTAGGATTGCTTTTCCGGTCAATTTTTAAAAACATCTCTCACCTTTTATGCGTAAAATTCAGTTCTAAAAACCGAGTTTAAAGAAAAGCAAAAAGAAGAAAAGGCTTTTTTATTTCCTAAAAAGGAATTTGGGAAAACGGGAAGCCTTTTCCTCTTCTTCAATAATATAGTTGTGTCTAACGCTCAACCAATACGTGGTAGTATACGTTAGCTGCATTCGCACCACCTGGATCATTAATAAAACAACCAAATGGCTGACCAATCAAAGAAGCATCAGTTGTTCCATCCGTATCTCCAATCGTAAAGCCAACAGTTGTTGGAGCCGCTGATAAGTCATCCATGTTTGTTGCAGCATCCCAGTTTGCATGCTGTGAACTTGCTAATGTTACGCTAGTTCCCAAACGCAGCTCCTCATTAATGCGAGTACATAATGTATCAGTGATACCGGGCAAGAATGCGATTAAGTCATTACCACCAGCACCAGCAGCAGGTGTTGTACCCAGATTTTGCACACGGTTATTGTAGTTATAGATCCATGTCCCTGGAGCACCAGCAGCCATCAATACATTTGGAGCTTCAGCCCATGTCTCACCACCACCTTCCGGGTGGAAAACACACCAGTCGTAGTTAATAACACCACCACCAGCAGCTGTGTTAGTACAATCCGCATCAAAGTTTGCCGGGGCTACAAATTCTAAATCAGTCATATTCGTACCACGAATAATCATCCGCATCACAGCTGTTCGTACCGTTGCTGGATACTGCGTTAGCTGAGCCGAGTTAATCAACGCCGTTTCGTTATCACCGGAACCACCACCACTTCGTGTGGATTGTGTCACCGCATAAGAAAGCGCCGCAAAAAGCGCCACAGCGATCAAGATCAAGAACAGAACGTTCCCTCTCTCCTTATATCGTTTTCGTAAATTAAATTTCATGGTTTTTCTCCTTTTCCATTTTCCCAAATTATCCTGCCTCTTCGACAGAAACCTTACTTACCTTTAACTCCGCGGATAATTCATTCTGGCTGCATTCGCGCCCGACGCAGAGCTTGTTAATTGTCACTTTCCAGCCCTTACCACCATTCTGGATATAGCCCATGGCTTCACGGAATTGACCAAAAGCCGCCGTTGAACGGCCGGTAATGGCAATATTGGATCCATTGGCCGCCACCTTTACACCCTTATAGGCGGCATCAATCTTGGATGCCAAATTCTGTAATTGTTGCGGCGGCACATTGGCCTCACGAATTATGGGCACGCTTGGCTGCAAAGCATCCACCGATTCAATTTCGGACTTGAGCTCGGCAATACGCTCCATCTGCGTGCTCACATACAAACCGACTACGGCCGCGACGCTCCATGTGACGGCGGCGACAATCAAAATCGTATTTCCGGCATTCTGCGGAAGCGCCTCAAGAAAATCATTGAGGTCGTCACTGGCCTGCGCCGAGAAATATTTTTCTAATGATCTCCAGTCAAACGACTGTAGCGATTTTAAGTCCAAGTTGTGTCCCCTTATTCAAAACAGGTTTTTTTGATAAACCTTCCCTCATATTATTGTAACCAACTTTCCTTAATAGAATTTTAATGCGAATCGGTTGATCCACAAAGTATTTTTTTATTTTTTTCAAGAACTTAGTTTATTGCAGGCAACCGCCAAAAAACACAATTGTATTTAACGGCCATTGACCCGTGCGCGGCCATCTTTTTCAAGCCCCATCGGCGTCCCAAAATCCTGCGCAAAGGCAGGTGGAACAAGGGCTTGCCACGTTACCTTCCCGTTATTCACCTCATATTTCACGAGTGTGCCGTCCACCTCGGAGAGGCGTGCCAAAATATCCTGAATCTGGATCATATTTTGCGCCGTATCGCTTTTCATGACATCTGCTGCACTGCGAATAAGCTCAACCGAGGCCTCTTGGGACTGTTTTCTGAGTGTTTCGAGGTCACGCTCGATCAAATTCAATGCAAAATAGTTAAACAACAGAAATCCCATACCGATTATAGCGGCAAAAGCCCCTAATAAGGCCAATGTTTTTGCGGTTGCACGGGAGAGTTTCTCGGTTTTAAGGTTCCGGTTAATCCACGGCACGATATCGGCCACATCCGGATTAATTGTTACAAAATTGGCATCCATGCTTTGCACACGCGGTAGAATCGTTCGTGACGCGCCCAAAAACACCTGCATACGGCCCGTTTCAGGGTCCCAGCGCATTGCTGTGGCCACCCCTTCCTGCTCATAGAGATACACTGTTTCCTTATCCCAATATTCGCTATTTCCCGGCAAGGCGGCCGCCAAGGGGCACCAGCTATCGGGGTATGAGGCCAATGAGGATGACGGGCATGCCAGATAAATCAGGCGGTTTTCATCAACCGAGTAACAAAAATGCACTTTTTCTGTTCCGCAGGCCTGTGACGCCGCATTCCAAACGGCCTCCTCCTCCATTCCCGGCACATGCGGAATGGAGCCCCCAATCAAATCAGAGGGTAAATGAGGCTTCAAATTGGCCACAAAGGCCCCTGCCTCACCTGCCAGAAAATCGGCGACACCCGGTGAGGGTTTTTTAACGTCCTGAATTGTGTTTTGTCCGCCTTTAATTGTCGGACCAGAGGTTGTCACCATGTTAAATGGCTCCTTGCATGAGGCCGCCCATCATTGAATCCATACTCATATTCATGACAGTCAGCGCGAAAATGGCACTACCAAAAGCAATAGCGAGATACAAGCCTGTAATTGCGAAAGCAAGCCAAACGATAAGAGAGTGTTTTGTTTTTGCAGCTTGGGCTCGCATCTCGGATATAGACCCCATAACTGTAGCAACTTGCGAGAGATCCGACAAGCTTGCAATCTCAAGCCTTTCACTGCGAAGGAGCGGCTCTCGGTCAAGCGCAGCACCCAAACTCACCCCACGATTTAGCCCCTCCAGCGCCGACTCCCAATAATACGCCACCTCAGGCGCCGAAGAGGCATCCGCCGATTGTTTGAGCGTGTCGGCAATCGGAACAAGCCCTTGCAGCATTCGGGAGGCCGCCGACATAGAATCAGCAAAGGCCAAATCACGCATGTAAGAGCCAATCAGGGGGATTCTCCGGACGATACGCGCCGTTGGCCAATCTTTCTTTCCACGATTCCACCAAAAGGAAAAAATTGTCCACACCATAAATATACCCGCAGCCACAGCAGAATAAATCAAGACATCCCATGTCAGCTCCAGATACCCCACAACATTCGTAAAACGCTCTAACTGATCGGGCTCCGTTGGCGGATTATCGCGGAACCATCCCAGAACCATATCCTTACCCGCCCAAAGGGAAGAAACGATAGAAAACAAGTCAAAACCAAGCCAGCCCAATGTCCCCATAATAGCTCTGGCATTCTTTTTCTTCTGTGTAATTGATTGAATCGCATGGGGAATCCCTTCCAGCAAGCGGTTAGCCCGTTCACTACCGGCCAAAATAGCCAATGTCCCATGATCATAGATATTCAGCGCCTTTAGCGCATCAATAACCCCAAGCCCTCTGGAGAGCGCCTCTCTTGCCGGGGCTAGAATATTTTGGCGCCGCGGGTTTGTCTCGGCCTGAATAATTTTCCACAAAGCCACGCCCGGTGATGTTGATCCGGCGCGAAACTGAATCCCTCGCAAAAGCTGCACCTGCCACCATGTAGAACGCGCCAAAAGCCTCTCAATCGGTGAGCGTTCATGCGGCCTGATGCGCAAAGGATAGCCCCCCTTTTTAAAAATCGCACTCCTGACATCATCAACGGAAGGCAAATAAAAGGATTCGGTCACCCTTTTGGGGCCGGAGCTTGTTTCATATGCAACTGTTGCAACCCATTGCTGCATGAACACTCATTCCTTTTTTAATCATCAATATAAGATAGCGCCGCCTTCGGATCGACAAGACCGCTGAGCACCAGGTCAATAAGGCCATCACGACGCGTGTGAACGACAACACCATCTTGTCCTAATACATTATTAACGTTTCCGATTAAGCTTTCGTAAATATCATTACGATCCGAAGCCCCCTTGGTGATCAAGAGCGCATCCAAAAGCAGTGTTCGCCCAGAAATTCCGGTTCGACCACATAAATCACAACCGCTTGTGTTATGCTTTCTCAGCTTTTGATCCGGCTGGATTCCAAAAACCTGCATCTCGTGATCTTTTAAAATTTCATGGGCCTGCACATGATGCGCACACCCCAAACATAACGTTCTGATCAAGCGCTGGTTCAAAATGGCCCGCACCTGCTGTGACAAGGTAAATGTTGATGACCTCTCGCGCTCTGAAGGCATCAATGAGCGCAGGCGCTCAAATGTCTGCAAGGCCGTATCCGCGTGAATTGTAGAAATCACCGTGTGCCCTGATTCTGCAGCCCTGAGCGAGGTTTCCACGGTATCGGCATCTCGCATCTCCCCGATAATGATATAATCCGGATCATGACGCATAGCCGCACGAATCAGATCAGCGAATGAACCGCCCTTCATATCAGGCCGAACCTGCCATTGCGTTGCATAACGCAATTCATATTCAATCGGATCTTCAATTGTTAAAACATGGCGCCGACGGCGATCAATTTGCTGAACACAAGCATAGAGTGTTGTCGTTTTACCAGACCCCGTTGGCCCGGAGAGCAAAATCAAACCACCGCCCCCCTTAATTTCGGGTGATAACAGCTTCGCAAGATAATCACCAACATCCTCATGCCGGGAAAACAATTCATCAAATGGCTTCAATGATGCTCTATCCAGCAAACGCATTGTAATTTTCTCACCATCTTGCGCATGTGGACCGGCGGCCACACGCACATCAATGGCACGGCCTTGCCATGTAAACCCGAAACGCCCATCCTTTGGCGTCGTCCTATCACCAAAGTTAAGACCAGCATCCCTTTTCAAAAGCGTTGTCAATCGAGCCATGGCATCATATGGCAACAAATGCATGGGAACCATATCCCCATCAATACGATAATGTATCCAGTTTGGTGTTTCCGTTGAGTTATCCTGCAACAAGTGGATGTCTGAAGCTCTCATTTGCAGTGCTTCTGCCAACATATCGCGCTGGAACTGGTTCAAAAGAAGACCGTTATCCGTATCCATTAGCCATGTTGCTAATGTTTTTTCGCACCTATCGGCAGACAAGTCATGAACGGAACGAAGCGTATCAATAAGCTCTTTTCGGTCCCACATTTCAATATCAACTTCCGTGACATGCAGGCCACTTCGGTTTGCCGTTGATATCAACGCCTCAATTTGACGATCATTCAAATCATATAAAGGAGCAACCTTTAGCACCCCATCGCGCAGGCCTATCAGATGAATACTAAGGGGCAGCCAAGACTGAACCGGCAAGACAGCACGCAGCATATCTCCGGTTGCGTTATCCTTAATTGCATCATCGGTGTCATCCGAGCGAACCGCCGCCCCCGCCATCTCGAGCAACTGCTCTGTTGATCTGGCAACACCATAATCAAGCATAAGTGCACGCTCGCGCTGCACCATATCAAGGTAACGTTCACGCCCCTCCATTTTTGCATCCTTACGGCGCTCTTTAAGAGAGGTAGCAGCTTCTTTCTTTATATCTTTGCTATTTTCGTCTGGCTGGCCATCTATAGGAATATCGTCACTCATAATATTAACCTATTCCGAATCAGAAGAACTTCCACCGCTGGATGATCCCGATGAGCCCGAGCTTCCCGATGACGATAAAGATCGATCGAATAAGAGCAGAACTTTTTGATCGGCATAATCGAATTCAATTCCATTCCTTTGAATATTAACCATCCACGGCACCCCGCCGATTACAATCTCTTCATCATCAAAGACAATGCGGCTACCACTCGGACCCGCCACAATCGCACGCCTTGGTGAAAATGACGTTATGCGCAACCCATCCAACACACGCGCCGGATTGGCAATAGAAGACAAACCAACGCCAGATGACCCGGATGAGCGTCTCGAGCCAGCACCTTCCGCATCACCCGCCCCCGCAGGATTATCTGAAGACGAATCAATAATACGTGTTGGAACAGTGCGCTCCCCGCCCGGAAGCGGCAAAGTGCGACCACTCAAGAGAACAGCACCACTATCCTTACTGACGGCACCGTCAGCCTCACCGCGCACAGGAAGCACAAGAACACCACGCGCACCATCATGCAAAACCTGAATATCATCCAACAAGGCACCCTCCCTTGTCGGCGACCACTCAACCGTCAAAGGACACGCCTCTATAGGCTCCAAGACCAGATTTTCGCGGCACCCTTCACCCTTAAATTCCAGACCATTATCAGAGCCCGTAATTGTAATATCCCGTATGGTCAAATCCGCATCACCAGCATTCACGAGAGAGACCGTGATAGTTGATTGCGTAGAAATATCATTACCAAAATCCACCTCAGTCTGAGAGGCAATCAAAAGCCCCTTCCCCGGCACAGCCTGCGGAAAGACATCAGCCTGCTCCACATCGCCCGGATTATACTGACCAGACAACTGAACACTCACCAAACCGGCAGGGCCAGAATGCTCCAGCACCAAAACCCCGGAAGAAGGACCACTCAACTTAGGTGACCACCTCACCGTCATTACACAGGCCTGCCCCGGCTCCAGCGAGAGACAATCCTCGCTCAACTCAAAGCCGGACTGATCGCTCACATCCAGATAAACCTCTTCAATATCAATTTTATTCGAAGTTACATTTCTAAAGACAATTGGCTGCACCAAACGCTGCACATCACTGAGCGTTCCAAAATCAAGCGCCTCCGGCGTTGCCTCGATATCACTACTCAAACGGTCTGCACCATCACCACTCGACTCAACAGAACCAGAGATATTTGCCGTCACCAAGCGCGAGCGTCCCGTATGCGACATCAACACCTCAACGCGCCACGCACCGGCCTGCAGCCCCTTTACACCCAAGGCAATAGCACACTCTGCACCCGCCGGAAGCGGTGTCTCCTCACACTGATTCAACGTTACATCCGCAGAAACCGTGGATGATGGGTAGAGACGAATCTGTCCCGTCTCAACCTCTTTGGCCGTTTCATTCCGAAAACGCACAACGACCTGCGCCGTTGCACCAATCGGAACAACACCGCCCGTGACAGATTCCTCAACAGGAATAAAAGCACCAGAGCCGCCCGAAACCACAGGCGCAGCACCAGGATCACCAAACGCATCAAACTGAGCATTTGCAGAATCAGAAAAGACAAAAATTAAAAACGCTCCGAGTAGAGCAAAAAGAAAACGCGCACGCATTGCATAAGACTTTTATTTTGATTTAAACGTGGAAAAGCACGCATAGCCTTTATGATAACAGAAAAAAAATACAAAGAGAATCACTTAAGTAAAAAGAAATCCCCAGCCCCAGGGAAGGCACTTACATACTTGGGTCCAGCATATCCGGAGAGACCGTCCCTATCGGGAACGCTTCGATCTTCAAAGACTCTTGCTCAGACTTGCCCTGAAGCTTCTTCTCACGGCGCTCATAGATGCGCTTTTTTTCCTGAGGATCGTCCGTATAAACAACAACACGCGGACGCATCAAAACCACAAGCTCGGTATTTGAAGTATTGGCCGTCCTTGAAGTTGGCAAAAACGGCTCCATAAAGCCTGCTCCCGACGAATCATACTCATCATTTTCACGGACAAGACCGGCAATCAGCAATGAGTCCCCAGGCCTGATACGCACCTGAGTCGACAACTCCCTTTCGGTTGTCTCAGGCAAGCTAATCTCCGTCCCCTCAGCACTAAAGTCTACAAACCCGCGCAACTCCTGAAGCTCCAGCTCAATGGTGGAATAGACTGTCGCATTATCCCAATCACTGGAAACCGTAAGCGTAAAGCCCGTATCAACAGAATCGGTTTCTGTAGAGACCGTTGTCTCGCCATCCTCTATAGAGCGAGTCACAGAAGATACAAAGTTTGAGGTATCCGCCGCACGCAATGTGGATTCAGCACCGGACAAAACGGTAATCTGCGGCTGTGAAATTGTTTTCACAGCGCCATATGTGGATATGAATTCCAAAACATCATCTCCGTCAAATGCAACACCGCCGGTTGTGGGTAAGCCAATACTAATCGGGTTAAGAGCGGTTGAACCACCCGGAATAGAAATTCCAGTTGTAAAATCAGCAATCACATCAATATTTTCCCAATCAATCCCCGTTGAATTTTCGGAATTCAACGTCACTTCCCAAATATAAACCTCAAAAATGATTAGCGCCGTGTTTGCACGCAACCTCTGGAAATAACGCTCAGCCATACGTGATGTTCGACTGCTTGCCTCATATATAATCGTGCGGGTCCCCTCATCAATAACAGGATCCTGCTCGCCATTCAAAATAGCGGCAAGCCCGGCAGCAACCCCCTCAAGGATACCATCATCTGCACCAATTGGTGGTATAGTAACGGAAAATGTTTGCCGCTCTTTTACAACCAGAAGACCATCCTCAAACGAGCAATACAGATCAGCAAGCCCGCATATTTTTTCAACAACATTGCCCAACGGGCCGCGTAAATTTGCCACTGTAATTGTGCGGGACAACCCCTCTTCCGTCTCAAAAGCCAGTGGAACTTCATAATCAGCTAGTATCAGTTGCAAAGCACCAGCCAGAGTTTCCGAGCGAAGCTCAAACGGACCGACAATCTCATCAGGAAGGCTCCCGCTACCCTCGGCCTTGGGAACCAAGACATCCTCCCCCAAAGGAAGATAGAGCACACTATCCGGGCGCTCATTTATCCCATCGGGCTTTTGAATAGCCTGTTTTGGCGCCGGAACCTTAAGATGGCGCGCCCCCGGAACATCAACCTGTGCACACCCTACCAGCATGACCATCATAACGAGGGTAAGGCCGAAAAGCCCGATTTTTGAGAGATAAGAAAATGTATGATCAACCATATAATGTGCCTTAGGATGCTTTGGACTTAGATGCAAGAGTCCGCGATATAATCTTTACAAGTCTATCGCGCTGAACCGGTTTCATCAAGACCGCTGCGACATTCAAATGAGATGCTCTGGACAAAAGATCCGGATTATCGTCACCAGTAACCAAAACTACCGGCGTATGGTTTTCTGTACGATGAAGCGCGTTTATGAATTCAAAGCCATCCATTGGGGACATGCGCACATCAACCACACACATCACGACGGAAGAATCAATCGAATCAAGCGCCACTTGACCATCTTGCGCCTCTATGGTGCCGTACCCCTCCTCTTGCAATATCTTGACGATTTGCATGCGAACAAAATCGTTATCTTCGACAACCAGAATTTTTTGATTTTCAGACATTACTTCTAAATACGTTTTATACTTACACTGCTATTAATAGCCTGATTTTACAGGCTTTCAAATAAGGCTGCTATATTTTTAATCTTTTACACACAGTCATAATCATAAAACATGGCTTTTCTTAGCTCTTGCTTATACAGACCATTATTTTTATTGTGTGACGTAATTTTAGGATCCAACAGGAATAAGAATGTTAGAAATCATTTCCTTCTTGAGCATTATGGGCGCTTTGATTTTGCTTTTCTTGCTCTCCAAAATTGATATGGAAGTACAATTATTGCCAAACGAGCTTGTGCTTGGCGTTGCGGCTGCGGGCTTAATCTTTCATCTATCCACATTGTTTTACTATTACACCGTCATCGATATGCTAACAGGCGCCCTTATCGGGGGTGGCATTCTCTATGTTATACGGGCCTGCGCCAATTATTATTATGGTGAAGACACTTTGGGGCTAGGTGATGTAAAGCTAATTGCGGCCGGCGGCATCTGGCTAGGGCCTGAATTTGTTCTTATTGGAATGACGATTGGTGCCTTTCTGGGCTTTTTGCATGGCGGCTTTGTTGCCATCAAAACCGCCATGACGGCCAAAGTTAAAGTCGATATAAACCGCCTGAGCATCCCTGCGGGCCCCGGCTTTTGTCTCGGCCTTGTTTTTGCAGCCATATATAAATTCCACGACTTACCGGAGCTACTCATCCCATGAGCAGAGCCCTTGATAATATCCGCATCTTAGATCTCAGCCGCGTTTTGGCAGGCCCTTTTTGTACGCAAATGCTGGGCGATTTGGGCGCCGAGATTATAAAAATTGAAAAACCATACGCAGGCGATGATACGCGGTATTGGGGGCCTCCGTTTCAAAAAGATCATAACGGCAACGATACAACAGAAAGTGCCTATTACCTCTCGGCAAACCGCAATAAAAAATCTGTGGCTATCGACATTAAATCGCCGGAAGGCCAAAAGATCATTCATGACTTGATTGCCCATTCAGACATCATTATTGAGAATTTCAAAACGGGCGGGCTTAAGAAATATGGTCTAGACTATAACTCGCTCAAATCAAAACACCCACAGTTGATTTATTGCTCTATCACCGGTTTTGGGCAAACAGGCCCGCTAGCGAGCGAACCGGGATATGACCTTCTGGCACAAGCCTTGAGCGGGTTAATGGCATGCACGGGCGCCCCCGACAAAGAACCAATGAAAGTTGGCGTAGCCCTGAGTGATGTCATGACGGGCATGAATGCAGCCATTGCAATTTTAGCCGCCCTTCACCATCGCACACAGACAGGGAATGGTCAGCATATAGATGTTGCACTGGTTGATTGTACAATCGCTTCGCTTGTCAATATTGCACAATATTACTTAACCTCGGGCAATTTAGCACCGCGACATGGCAACGCCCATTCAACAATAGTTCCCTACCAAGTATTCGAAGCCCAAGACGGCCATGTTATTCTTGCCGTTGGCAATGATGATCAATTTGCCCGCTTTTGCCATTTTGTGGACAGAGATGATTTATCGGCTAACGCCAAATTTACGACAAACTCATCACGTGTTGAATATCGCGATGAATTGGTTTCAGTTATTGCAGACATTATATCGACACAAAATGTTGCTTACTGGGTAGATGGTTTGCGTGAAGTAAACGTCCCGTGCAGCCCCGTCAACACAATGGACCAGACCTTTGCAATGGACCAGGTTCAGCATCGAAACATGCAAATTAAAATGCCGCACCCCGCATCGGGGCAAGAGATCGATCTTGTTGGTAGCCCGCTCAAACTCTCGGAAACACCGGTTAGTTACGATCATGCTCCTCCCGCATGTGGCCAAGACACGCGTGCTGTCCTGCAGGATATACTGGGGCTGGACAATAATGAGCTTAATATGCTTGATGAAAGTAAAGTTATTCAACTAAACGCTTAGGAAAGAGACCTGATAATGAAACACCTTCTAGGCATAGAAGATCTAGATGCAGATCAGATTAATGACCTGCTCGATCATGCGCAGTTTTATGCTTCCGGCCTTCAGGCGGGTGAAACATATCACCAAACCTTATTTGGGAAGATTGTGCTTAACCTGTTTTTTGAAAACTCGACCAGAACACTCACCTCCTTTGAAGTGGCCGCAAAACGTCTTGGCGCGCATGTCATTAATTGGAATGCTCAAACCAGTTCACTTAAAAAAGGTGAAACATTCGGGGACACTATTGTTACATTAAATGCCATGTCTCCCGATGCTGTGGTTCTCCGCCACAGTGAATATGGCGCGCCGGCCTACGTCGCCAAAAGAATGGATTGCTGTGTGATCAATGGGGGTGATAGCTGGCGTGAACACCCAACACAGGCCTTATTGGACGCCCTGACAATGCGCCAGCATTTTAGCAAGATAGACGGGCTGGAGGTTACCATTATAGGCGATATTGCCCATAGCCGTGTGGCGTCTTCTAATATGATTTTATTGGACAAAATGGGTGCCAAGGTGAATGTGGTTGCGCCTGCTGTCCTGATGCCGGAAAAATTTCCGGTCTCTTCGATTACACGTTTTGAAAACCTGCAAGACGGTATTAAAAATGCGGATGTCATTATGACCATACGCCCACAAAAAGAACGCATGGACAAAGTGCTTATCAATGATGCCAGCTATTTCGCTGAATATGGACTCACACATGAGCGCCTCGAAAAAGCAAAAGATACGGCCATTGTCATGGATCCCGGGCCTTTTATTCGCGGCCTGCAAATCTCGGATGAATTAGCCGATGATCCGACACGTTTCATCTACGCAAAACAAGTCGCCAATGGTATCCCGGCACGCATGGCCGTTCTCGATAAACTGATTGGGGATGCATGATTGAGCCTATCCTTGTTCTAGCTTTCGGCTATATTCTCGGCTCAATTCCTTTCGGGCTGGTCTTGTGCCGCGTTTTTGGATACGGCGATATTCGCAAAATAGGATCCGGAAATATCGGCGCCACGAATGTTTTAAGAACGGGAAACAAGGCGCTGGCTTTGGCCACTTTGATTTTAGATAGCGGCAAAGGGGCAATTGCTGTCGGGTTTGTGTTTTTATTCTTTCCTGAAAATATGACATATCTGTCCTTAACGGCGCTTGGCGCAATTATCGGGCATTGCTACCCCATGTGGCTTGGCTTTAAGGGCGGCAAGGGTGTGGCCACAACATTCGGCAGCTTGTTGGCCGCCATGCCATTTGCAGGGCTTATTGCTTGCGGTGCATGGCTTATCTCGGCCTTCGCATTTCGAATCTCATCCCTATCGGCCCTGATTGCAATCACGCTTGTCCCACTGAGCGCCTATGTCTTTTATGGATTGTTCCCCTCAATTATCGGCTTCATGATTGCTGCCCTCGTCTTTTGGCGTCATCGTGACAATATTCAACGACTGGCAAAAGGCGAAGAGCCTAAAATAGGGCGCAAAAAGAAAACATGATGACTCTGTTCCATTCAAATGTTCAACCAAGTGATCAAGACAAGCTTGATTGGTTGCGCTTGTCACGCACTGAAAATGTTGGCCCTATCACATTTTATCGTTTGATCGACCGCTACGGAAGTGCGTCACATGCGCTGGCGGCATTGCCTGAGCTGGCTGCACGCGGCGGCCGCAAAAAACCATTAAGCGCGCCTAGTGTATCGGCTGTAGAAAAAGAATACGCTCAACTAAAAAAAGTGGGCGGCGACATCATCACCGCTGCTGATTCTTCATACCCGCTTGCGCTCTCGGCGCTTGATGATGCCCCTCCTGTGATCAGCGTTATCGGCAACACCGATTTGATGAACCAATCATGCATAGCCATTGTCGGGGCACGCAACGCATCTCTAAATGGGCTTAAACTTGCCCAAAAGCTCAGTCGTGATCTTGGAGAGGCGAGCCAAATCATCACATCCGGTCTTGCGCGCGGCATTGATACGGCCGCCCATAAAGGCGCACTAGAAAGCGGAACAATCGCGGTTGTGGCTGGCGGGATTGATATTGTTTACCCGGAAGAAAATCTGGATTTGTTCAAACAAATTTGTGAGGACGGGCTGGTAATTGCCGAAAGCCCGTGGGGGCAAAAGCCCTTTGCCGCTAGCTTCCCAAGGCGCAACCGCATTGTCTCCGGCCTTTCGAAGGCTGTTATCGTTATTGAGGCCACAGAACGCTCAGGATCACTCATTACGGCGCGCCTTGCAGGTGAACAAGGCAGAGACGTCATGGCTGTGCCAGGATCACCACTGGACCCAAGGGCTGGTGGCCCTAATAAATTGATACGGGATGGTGCGACCCTGGTGCGCTCTGCTGATGATATTCTCGAGATTTTACAAAACTTTTCTGGCTCAGCCATGAGAGAACCGATTTTTGAGACGAAAAACTTTATTCACAAGCAAGAAAACGAAGCCCAAGAGATTAATGAGCCGCCCGCAAATGCCTATGACATTATCTTGTCGCATTTGTCTTTTACACCCGTAACAGTTGACGAATTGATCAGAAACTGTCATGTGACTATGAAAGACACACAAGTTGTTTTATTGGAATTGGAATTAGCCGGTCGCCTAAAACGCTTGCCAGGAGGGCGCGTTGTGCTGATCGAGGGAAGAGAGTAAAACACATGGCGCAGAATTTAGTCATTGTTGAATCACCTGCAAAAGCCAAAACAATCGAAAAATATTTAGGGCCCGACTACACCGTCTTGGCCTCGTTCGGGCATGTGCGCGATTTAGTGAATAAAGATGGCTCGGTGCAGCCCGATGACGATTTTGCTATGCGCTGGCAATTGGGCGAGCGCTCGGCCAAACATGTGAGTGATATTAAAAAGGCTGTCAAAAAAGCCGATGCCATTTATCTCGCAACTGACCCGGATAGAGAAGGAGAGGCAATTTCTTGGCATGTGCAAGAAATCCTAAACGAAGATAAACTTATTGGTGATAAGCAAGTCCACCGCGTCACGTTTAATGAAATCACCAAGAACGCTGTTAAAGAAGCTTTCGAGCATGCACGCGACCTTGATCTACCTTTGATTGAAGCCTACTTGGCACGGCGTGCCCTTGATTATCTGGTGGGCTTTAATTTATCCCCTGTTCTTTGGCGCAAGCTTCCCGGGTCCAGATCTGCCGGACGTGTGCAATCAGTTGCGCTCCGTTTGATTTGTGAGCGTGAAGCCGAAATTGAGATTTTTAAGGCCGAAGAATATTGGAGTATCGAAACCAAACTACACACCTCCGATGGTGTCCCATTTAGCGCGCGCCTGACGCATTTATCCGGCAACAAGCTTGGTAAGATGGATATCGGCTCCGAGGGTGAAGCGCAGAGCGCAGCAGAACGCATCAAGCAAAAATCACTATCAATTCAAAATATTGAAACCAAACAAGTTCGCAGAAGTCCCTCCCCACCATTTATTACCTCCAGCATGCAAATGGAGGCCTCACGCAAATTGGGCATGTCTGCTTCAAAAACCATGCGCACAGCTCAAGGGCTTTATGAGCAGGGTTTGATTACCTATATGAGAACCGATGGCACCACACTCTCACAAGATGCGGTCTCTCAGGCACGCTCTGTAATAGGCAAAGAATATGGATCAAATTATGTGCCGGATGCGCCGCGGCTATATAAATCCAAAGCCAAGAACGCCCAAGAAGCACACGAAGCTATTCGCCCGACTGATATATCAAAATTACCGCCCATGCTGCGTGCACAATTAGATGATGATCAAATTAAACTCTATGATTTAATTTGGAAACGAACCGTAGCGTCACAGATGGAAAATGCCATTCTTGATCAGGTTGCCGTCAATATTTCTGATGGCACGGATGATGTTGTTCTGCGGGCTAACGGCTCTGTTGTATCCTTTGATGGTTTCTTGAAACTTTACATCGAAAACAAGGATGATGATGATAGCGGCGATGAAAAAGACCGCCTTCTTCCTCCAATGAAACAAGGCGATAATACAAAACTTATTGATGTTGTTCCCAACCAACATTTTACACAGCCTCCACCGCGCTATTCAGAAGCCAGCCTTGTCAAAAGAATGGAAGAGCTAGGAATTGGACGCCCCTCCACATACGCCTCCATACTTCAGGTTTTACGCGATCGTAACTATGTGCGCATGGATAAGCGCCGCTTTATCCCCGAAGATCGTGGCCGCGTCGTCACAACGTTTCTGGCCAAGTTTTTTGAACGCTATGTCGATTATGACTTTACAGCCAACCTGGAAGAAGAGCTGGATGCGATTGCCGCAGGGCATGTCGCCTGGAAAGAGGCCTTAAGCCAATTCTGGGGTGACTTCAAGAAGGCCGTTGATGAAACAAAAGAATTAACAATCACCCAAGTGATTGACCATCTGGATGAAGAGCTTGGTCCTCACTTCTTCCCGCCAGAAGACGGCCGCGATGTTCGGGAATGTCAGGCCTGTAAGGATGATAAAAATCTGGAGCCCGGCCGCCTGGGACTTAAACTTGGGAAATTTGGTGCTTTTATTGGATGCTCGAATTACCCAGAGTGTAAATTTACAAAGCCGCTTGTGGTGCCTGATGCTGATGAAAACGCATCAGGAGAAGCTGCATCTTTGGCCAATCAACCCAAAGAGCTCGGCGATGACCCTAAAACAGGGCGCAAAGTATCACTTCGCCTTGGCCCATACGGCCCCTATGTTCAAATTGATGCGCCGGATGAAACCTCGGATGAATATCAAAAAGTTCTTGATGATTATGATCTGGCCATCGAGCAATGGACTCTGGCCAAAAAAGAAGCCAAGAAGAACGGCGAGAAAGCCCCATCCAAACCCAGAAAGCCAGCCAAGCCGAAGCCAAAGCGTCAAGGCCTCCCTAAAGGCACGAATGTAGAAGATGTCACTTTGGCCAGTGCGCTTAACCTTCTGGCTCTTCCGCGAGATATTGGCAACCACCCTGAAACCGGCCTTATGATTCAGGCTGGCATTGGCCGCTTTGGCCCCTTCCTTAAACATGATGGAAAGTTCACATCGCTCCCCAAAGGTGATGATGTCTTAAGCGTTGGCATTAACCGCGCTGTCGACGTGCTCGCAGAAAAAGCCAAGAAAGATGCGGAAAAAGCCGCCAAGGGAGAGACAAAGAAAAAAGCGCCAGCCAAGAAAACAAAAACCAAGAAGAAAACAAAAACAGCCTCAAAGAAAAAACAGGCATAGAGTAAATGATCCGCAGCTTTATTGAAAAAAATGCCTCACTTGTATTAATCACAGGTGCGTTATTTGGCATGGTCTTGCCTATTGCAAAAGACTTGCCTGACTATTCCATGATCTGGGGACTTAGTGTTGTTATTTTCTTTTCCTGCAGCAATATTCGCAGCTCTGATCTGGCGACAATCAATATAAAACTATCAGCAGGCTTTTATATATTTCGCTTCATCATCGCGCCCATTGCTCTTTATTTAGCGGCCTCCATTTTGGCGCCTACAATTAAAGAAGCCGTTCTGATTTTAGCCCTGTGCCCTGCAGGCACCAGCGCTCCTGCCTTTAGTTCTATCTTCAATGGAAATACCGCCCTTGCTCTGGGCCTATTAGTTTTTTCCGGCATCCTTGTGCCTTTTACAATGCCGGGGATTTTTGAATTGCTCGGTCAACATGGGCTGGATATCGATACATTCAGCATGCTCAGAACCCTCTGCCTTGCGATTTTTGTGCCTATGTTTTTATGGTTTGTGATTGGCCGTAACATTAAGCCGATCAGGGAATTAACACGGCACAATAGTAAAGCTGGTGCTATTGTTTTTCTCTCCATAGTCAATTCCATAGCCTTTTCCAAGCAACGCGATTTTATATTGGACAATCTTGATCATATTCTTATTTTCCTTCTTGCTCTGAGCATTATGTTTTTATTTTTCTTCCTCATCGGCTGGCTCTGGCCCAATGACAAAAAGTCGCAGAACCAAATTGCAACAACAATCAGCTCAACTTTCATGAATAACATGCTAGGGCTTACTATAGCCTTGATCTATTTTGATGCGCATACCGCCATGTTCCTGGCTATGAGCATGTTCATTTGGATAGGGTCCATTCCAATTTTCAGCCAGTTTTTAAAGAAATACGCACAACAAAATGCCTAAACTTAATGACCAAGACATACTCGACTTTATCCGATCATCCAGCGCTCCGGTTACAAAGCGCGAAATTGCCCGTGCCTTTCATATAAAGGGGGGAGAAAACCGTGTTGCTCTCAAACAAATCCTCAAGAAATTAGAGAGCGAGGGCATTATCACAAAACACCCGGGTGGCGCCTATGGAGTTCCCTCCGGCTTGCCGGGTGTTTGCATTGTTGAGGTGGATGATATTTCTATTGATGGAGATGTCTTTGCAAAGCCGATTGATTGGAACGCCGAGCTACAGGGTGAAACGCCGCGCATCGAAATTATTCCAGAAACCAAAAAAGGGCATACCGCCATGGGAATGGGCGAGCGGGCTCTGGTTCGATTAAAAAGGCTTGATAAAACACAATATGAAGGGCGCGTGATAAAGCGCCTGGACAATGAAAAGGGCCGCATTCTCGGACTTTTGCGCAATCACAAGCACGGCCATGTTTTACAACCGACCGACAAAAAAGCCAAATATGATTTTGATGTGCCCCATGGCGATCTGGGCGATGCCCGCGATGGTGATTTATGCCTTGCAGAAATTCAGCCCTCTCGCGGGATGCGCAATAAAAAAGTTCGTATTGTTGAGGTCATTGGCCGGCGCGATGATCCCGCAGCCATCAGCCTGATTAGTCTGCATGAAAAAGGCATCAGCAACGAATTTCCGGCTGCGGTTTTAAAACAAACCCAACAAAAAGATATGGCCGTGCCCCCCATTAAGGGACGCGAGGATTTGCGTGATATTCCTCTGGTCACCATTGATGGAGCCGATGCCCGTGATTTTGATGATGCAGTCTTTGCCGAGAAATGCGCACTTGCCGATGGATCAGAGGGCTATCATCTCATTGTGGCCATTGCCGATGTATCCTTCTATGTCCGAACGGAAACTCCATTAGATAATGAAGCACAAAAACGTGGCAACTCAACCTACTTCCCGGACCGTGTTGTGCCTATGCTGCCGGAAGTTTTGTCCAATGATCTGTGCTCATTAAGACCGCATGAAGATCGCGCCTGCATGGCGGCTCATCTATGGATAAATATGGATGGACAGCTCGTTCAATATAAATTTGGCCGCGCACTCATGCGCTCTAAAGAACGCTTAGTCTATGAACAGGTCCAGGCCGCCTATGATGGCCAAACAGATGATAAAACAGCCCCATTAATGGATACGGTCATAAACCCGCTTTACGATGCATATCGTATTTTAGATGCCGCGAGAGCAGAGCGCGGCGCTCTGGATTTAGACCTGCCAGAGCGGCAAATTATTATTGATGACAACAATAATATGGTTGGTGTGAAGCAACGTGTGCGCCTTGATGCACATAAATTGATTGAGGAATTCATGGTGCTGGCCAATGTCGCGGCGGCATCTGCCCTCGAAGATAAAAAGAGCCCCTGCGTTTACCGAATTCATGATGCCCCCTCTTTGGATAAACTCTCCAGCGCAGGAGAATTCATTGAGAGCTTTGGCCTCTCCATTCCAAAGGGGCAAAAAATAAAACCCAAACAGCTCAACGGAATCCTACGAAAGGCAAGCACTCTTCCCTTCTCTCACCTCATTAGCACCGTCGTCCTTCGCTGCCAAAGCCAAGCTCATTATGCGACAGACAATATCGGTCATTACGGATTGGCCTTAAAGAAATACGCACATTTCACGTCCCCCATTCGGCGCTATGCTGACCTTATGGTGCACCGCTCTCTCGTCAGCGCGTATGGCATGGGTGCAGGTGGCCTTAGTGAGGCTGAAATAGCCGCAATGGATGAAATTTGTGAGCGTATTTCATCTACCGAGCGCGCGTCAATGGAAGCCGAGCGCAATGCGACAGACCGATTCACTGCGCATTTTCTATCAACCCAAATCGGCGCGCAGTTTGAAGGCCGCATTAGCGGTGTCACGCGCTTTGGACTTTTTGTGCAACTTCATGAGAGCGGAGCCGATGGTCTTGTTCCCATGCGAAGCTTGCCACAGGATTACTACATTCATGATGAAGAACAACATGCGCTCATTGGGCGTCGTTCTGGCCGCGTTTTCCGAATGGGTGCCGATGTCACCGTTCGCCTGATCGAAGCCGATGGTCTGACCGGCTCGACGGTACTTGAGCTCGTTGGCCATCACAAGGGCGCTGATATTCCGGGCTTCAGCCTTCCTAAAAAACCAAAACAAAGCAATAATCGTTCAGGATTATCGAAAAAGAACTTGCGAAAACCTCGAAAATCTACTATACGGAAAACCAGAAAATCACGTAAAAACTAGGCGCTGCTAAAGCGATTACATTTCGATGTCGCAAAAAGAAAACATTGAACTCTTTGATCCAGCTGATCAATATCGCTGGATACCGCGCCCATCTTCGCATTTTGATAACAGTGGAAAGCAATCCGATCTCGGGAAACAAGTGCTTCGTTTTCTGGAAGAATATATCCAGCTCGGAAAAAGCAAAGATGAATTCCGCTTGAACTTTAACGGTATCAAAGTAAGGCGAGCCAACCGCCTGGAAAAAAAGCAAAAAAAGAAGAACATTGAAACGCTTCACCTAAAACCTTCAGAGCGCAGCGATAACAAAGATGGCATCTATTTTTATCTGGAAGGCACAGACATGTTGGCGCTTGAGCACGCCAATTTAGCGTTCTCGGAGCTGATTGACAGTGTAACGCAATACTTAATCAATAATCCGCCACAAAAAACCGTTAAGTGGCCGGAAATCGTTACGCAATACGAGCTCTCCAACCCCGGACAAAAAGACCCCATCTCTTTTCAACAAAAAGAGTATGACAAAAGAAGGGGTGAGCTAAAACGCCAGCAAGAGCTAAGCAAAAGCGTTTTTAAATCGCTGAAAACAGATGCTGCGATTACATATCTTGGGATCCTCAGAGAGCTAGATCGCCCGCTGAGCGAAAAAGAGAAAGCATCCAAGCAATATGATTACGGCACGCTTTTAGAATCCAAACTCGGCAAGACTCTATACAGGCGCCTCAAAAACCATGGGATATGGCAATATATTATCCATCCGGACCGAATTGATAGCCATGAAAAACTCATCAGCCTGCTAAAAAGTAAAGTTGTACAGAATAGCAGTTCCGGAGAAAATAGATCCGTACTGGAAATCTTTATTGAAAGAAACATCCCAATTCCGGCAACAACGCCCATGGATATCAGGGGTGAATTTGATAATAACCGCCTTGAGGAACTTGCCGCCATCTTACAATCACAAATTCATGGTGATGGTATTGGAAATCAGCCGCAATATGATGATTCAGGCAACCTGCTTCCCTTTGAGCCAACAGGAGAGTTAAAACAAGGATCACGTATAAAGAGAGCCGTAACAGATGCCAAGCGTCAGAAAAACTGGCCTGCTATTTCAAAAGACTTATTGAAGTTTGAGCCGCGCAGCTATCTGCAAGCCAGCGCACATGAAATTTTAAACAATGACCGTTATCAGCTTATTGGCCTTGTTGGTCCGGCGGGCGCGTCAAAAACCTTCTTGGCTATCGAATATGCGCTCAAACAGGTTCAAAATGGCAATTACGATAATTTTACAATTATCAGGCCAATGACAACCACAACAGGCGTTAACATAGGCGCTATGCCGGGGCAGATGGGCGATAAGACCGAGCCTTATTTCGAGCCTCTCAACCACACTATCGATGTTCTAACACAAGGACAGGCCAGCCGAGGCGATCTTGTGGATA
Organism: uncultured Pseudobdellovibrionaceae bacterium; assembly: GCA_964611755.1. Lineage (GTDB taxonomy): Bacteria > Pseudomonadota > Alphaproteobacteria > Micavibrionales > Micavibrionaceae > CAZTBB01. The sequence goes on along the minus strand of CAZTBB010000004.1, from coordinate 7,875 downwards.
TGGGTATCATGGACCAACAAATTGCAGAGACTATTCGTGGCAAAACAATTCCGGGCATTATTATTATTGATGAAGCACAAAATTTCTCGGCAAAGGTTCTGCGCGATATAATCAACCGCGCACAGGAAAAGAGCAAAGGTAAGGTCAAAATCATTCTTACAGGAGACCTCAGCCCGGACCAGATGGATCTAGCCAGCATTGATGCCAGATCAATGCCGGGCTTGCTCTGGGCAATGCAAACATATGGCCGTGAAGTCCTCAACCCGAAGAGCAAGGCTGGGAAATCAATTGCCTTTATCAACTTGGACAAGTCCGAACGAAGTTCTTTCGTCAATGACCTTATGGAAGTCAGCCGGAATAGCGGTGTCGGCATAGAAGAAGAATTTGCCTCTGCCGTCCTTGACCACTCGGATATTGAACGTTACAAGGCCATAAAAGGCGAAATAGAGAAATGTAATGTAATCCTGCCGGATTTAACGGCTTTAGCCATCGAGAGCACAGAACAAAAAGTCAAAAGCAAATGGATGAAAACCTTAAAAGAAAAAGGCCTCTGGGAAGACATAAGCGCCTCACCCAATGAAAGGGAGCCTAATTAAACAATAAAGCTTGACAAAATTTTGCCAGACATGCATAAAGCGTAGTCTTTGAAAAGATTGTAAGGAGTTTTGATATGGCCAAGAAAGCCACAGCCGTTAAAGTTCGCTTGGAAAGCACAGCAGGTACAGGTTACCGCTATTACGCAAAGCGCAGTACACGTGCAGAATATAAATTGAAACTAAAGAAGTTTGACCCTTGGGCTGTAAATGAAAAAACAGGCAAGAAAGGCGCGCATGTTTTGTTCGAAGAGAAGAAAATGCCACCATCCAAGAAAAACTAATCACTTTAGTGATTCAAACAAAAAGCGCTCTCATTTGAAGCGCTTTTTTTATGCCTAAAATCTTATAATGATATATGTCTACTCAATAATCGGGCGCTGCGCTCCTCTGTATTCCTCAGGATCCAGCTTTCCTTTTTCTTCAAAGATACACATATTACGCCCTGTCTCCTTGGCCTGATACAGACATTTATCGGCCCTATCCAGCACTTCTTGGATTGTATAGCTTCCGGGTCTGATCATAACGCCGCCAAGGGAGGTCGTTACACTGAGCGTTCCATCTGGCGTACTGCATGGAATGGGTTCATCTGCAATTGATCGCCTCAAACGTTCGGCAACAATATAGGCACGTTCATCCGGAATATCCGGGAGAATAACAACAAATTCTTCGCCGCCAATACGCGCAACCAAATCGAAACTCCTAAGTGAGTCTTTGATTCTCTCTGCAAAAACCTTGAGCACCTCATCACCAACCCCGTGACCATGCGTATCATTCACGCTCTTGAAATGATCAATATCCATCAACAAGACACCAAGCGATTTATTAGTGTTCTTGCTATTTTCTAAAAGTTTTTCGAGGTGGGTTTCCAGATAGCGCCTGTTATACAACCCGGTCAGACTATCCGTCAAAGCCATGGAAAGGCTAATCTCATAGGTTGATTTTAGTTTTTCCTGGAATCGACGGCGGCGTACCTGCGTTCTCACACGCGCCAATAATTCATTCCGGTCAACAGGGCGCATAAGATAGTCATGAGCTCCTAATTCCAATCCATTGGCAATCTTTTCAACATCGTCATTTTCCCCCAATAAAACTATGGGAACAGAACGCGTTCGGTCATTCGATCGCATGTGAGAGGTTAGCCTCAGACCATCTTCTTGTGCCAGATTAATACTAATAATGATGACATCAAAATTATGGATACCAATCAGCTCCATCGCCTTGACGCCGCTATCAACACCAATAACGATATCTAAATCCTGAAAGAGGGTTTCTTCAATCTTCTTGCGCTCAAACTCTTTGTCTTCTACCACAAGAATTTTTGCATTTTGAACCGGCTGGTTCATAACATTAGCGGCCTCACCAACAACACCGAGCTGGCTCGCTGTATTTTCGCGGTTACGCCATTCATCCATGGCCATTTTCAAACGCACAAGCGAGCGCACACGCGACATAAGTGCCGTATCATTAATTGGTTTACTCAAGAAATCATCTGCTCCGGCCTCCAGTCCCCTGACAAGGTCTTCCTTATCCGTAAGGGCCGTGACCATAACAACAGGGATATGCGCATAACGATCATCATGCTTGATACGTTGGCACACCTCAAACCCGTCCATACCGGGCATCATCACATCTAAAAGAATAATATCGGGCTTGGCCTCATCCAACTTATCGAGAGCTTCCTGGCCGCTTGTTGCTGTCACCACATCGTAATATTCACTCAAAAGCTTAGCTTCTAGCAATTTTACGTTTGGTAAAATATCATCTACAACTAAAACGCGTGCGGACATAGACTAAAACAACCCTTTATTTGAAGATCAGATTTATTTATCCAAATGCTTTTGTATCACATCCAGAAACTCTGTAACAGAGATTGGTTTGGAAATATAATCTTCGCATCCACCTTCACGAATTTTTTGCTCATCGCCCTTCATTGCAAAAGCCGTTACAGCAATAACCGGAATATTCTTGAGATGCTCATCATCTTTTAGCATTTTAGTGACTTCCAGCCCTGAGATTTCAGGCAACTGAATATCCATGAGAATCAAGTCAGGCGCATTCTCGCGCGCTAAATCCAAGACATGTCGGCCATCATTGGTTTCCAATGTTTCAATTTGATTTGCCTCTAATAAATCACGGAACAACTTCATGTTCAGCTCATTGTCTTCAACAATTAACACTTTATGCGACAAATTATCTCTCCATGTCTTTGATACAAGCCTGAGAACACGGGCTTTTGATATGTTTAGATTAGCTGTGAAATTATTACCAAAAGGTTAACAAAACCTTTTTTATACCGTTTCTTTTGAAAATTATACACTTATGAAAAAACGATCAGGGCTTTAATGGACTGTGCATTCACTGCTTCTTTTTTCAAGCGCGATCAGTTTTTGTTCAACCGTAAAATCTTCATACTCCACGATCATATGGCTGACGACGCCGTTATCATGAAAAACCATATCCATTTCGTAATCTGCGATCTCGGAATTTTCTTTTACAGGGAAAAAAGCCAGTCGCACCTTCCGCGCCGGGACATTTAATAACGATGTATCGAGATCGGCCGATGGCTCAACCTTGGCCATACCGCTAACCTCTTTACCAATGAATACATTCACATTCACCGGCCCTTCGGCATCGGAGCCATCAAAAATTGTATCTTGCCGGAATGGCTTTCCCTGTTTTATCTGGTCTATCACACTCATCGTGTGTGCCATCGGAAATAATGTGCCTTTGGGCAAATCATAATGCACATCCTTGGGCACATTAAAGTGAGCCTCACCAATGCCCGTTTCTTTCAACTCGGCATGCCCACGATATTCCTCAAACAGCACGCCATTGCGCTTTCTCTTAGATGAAAAGTTCAGGTCGTTGCCATTAAATGACTCATATTGTGAAAAATCGCTGGTGATCTTGGTCGCAGGGGAATCTGCGTATTCATAGAGCAAATTAAAGCTGTGATTGGCTATCCACGCATCACAATCAGGTTTCCACTCATAAAACATCTGACCGCTTACATTAATCAGCTGCGCTGCACTGCGAGAGGACATTAAACGTATACTATACAGGGCTTTATGCGGCATCAAACCAGCCTCTGTGGCCGGATCAACAATCGGTTTAGCGGCTATTTTTTGTCCCCCATACAGGATAAAAATGCCCGTCAGTGCCAAAAATAAAAAACCGAACTTTTTATTAAATAATAACATCATGATGTCCCCATCATAAACCAAGCCAGCCTATGCGAAAAGAGAGCATATTATGCCTAGTTGAACTTATAAGCAGGCAATCTTTGCACTATGAAAAATGATAGGTCTTTCCAGTATCACGCCTAGATAAAAATGCAACAATACAAACCTAAGCCATTGATATGTTTGCAAAAACAAAAACTGGCATGATTATCGCAATGACTTTCCCTAAGAATAAAAAAATATAACCAAAAAGGTGGGTATAAGAACATGACAACGGATACAATCCAAAACAGGCAAATTAAGCTTACAAAAGCCCTCATAGCGCATAACGCACGCGGCTTTGAGCTTACTCGCGAACAAAAATTTCTGGATGGTGAAAACAGCATTTTTGACATGTTAGAGCGCTGTGAGCCTTATAAAAAAGACCTTAACATCCCACAAGCGAATGATAATCACATGGATGTCATCAATAGTCATAAAAACTGGCATCAATATTGCAAAACCTTTTACCAAGATAGCTTGAAACACGTTTTCAGGCATGTCTCCAAGTTTATTGAAGATAAAAGAGATACATTGAAGAGGTTTATAACGTCATAGATTGAAATAGTTAGAAAAGACTTTTTGCCTGCCGCCCCTCCCTAACCGTGAACCCAAACCCTCAAGGCAGGCATTACCCCAAGCCCGGTTCTTGTACTCCAATCAAGAATCGGGCTTTCCCCTTTTTGGGTCTTAATTATTAGCAAGAATCAGGATCAGGCAGCCTGTTCATCCGCCTTTGGCTTCGGCAGGCTCAACTTCAAATGCAGGTCTTTGAGCTGCTCTTCATCAACGGCGGATGGTGCTGCCATCATCTGGTCTTCATACTGACCATTCATCACGAAGGCATAGACCTCTCGTAAATTAGGCTCATCGGCAAGCAGCATCACAATACGGTCAATCCCGAAGGCCAGACCACCGTGGGGCGGGGCGCCGTATTTCATCGCATTGAGCATACCGCCAAATTTCTCTTCTAATGTTTCGAGACCATAACCAGCAATGCCAAATGCCTTCTCCATGATTTCGGGCTTGTGGTTACGAATAGCACCAGAGGCCAGTTCAAAGCCGTTACATACGCAGTCATACTGCCATGCGTAGACATCCAGCGGGTCTTTACTCTGTAAATCATCCATACCACCTTGTGGCATAGAGAAAGGGTTGTGCGAGAAATCAATCTTTTGCTGGTTCTCATCAAATTCATACATCGGGAAGTCAACAATCCAGGCAAATTTGAAGACACCACTTTCACGCGCGGCCTCATGCCCTTCAGGCAACGCATCACACACAGCATCACGCGCCTTACCGGCAAAGGCAGCCGCAGCTTTTTCTTGATTACAGATAAAGAAGACAGCATCACCATTTTCAAGCCCTGCGATCTCTCTGAGTGCCGATTGGGCCGCTTCGGGCACAAATTTGGCAATAGGTCCTTTACCTTCTCCGCCCTCAAACAAAATATAACCAAGACCGGGAGCTCCCTCGCCTTGCGCCCAGCTATTAAGCTTATCAAAGAAGCTGCGCGGCTGATCAGCAACTTTAGGAGCGCGGATAGCACGGACAACACCGCCCTTTTCTATCACGCCCTTAAAGGCTTTAAATTCCACGTCATCACGAGCAAACACGTCCGTGACATCAACGATTTCCAGAGGATTACGCAGATCAGGCTTATCCGAGCCGTATTTCAGCATAGCCTCTTTGTAAGGAATCCGCGGAAATGGTGTTTCTGTTACGCTATGTTTTACACCAGTGAAGTCGGCAAATTCCTCAAACACACCGGCAATTACTGGCTCCATCACATTGAAAACATCATCTTGTGTGACAAAACTCATCTCCACATCCAACTGATAGAACTCCGCCAAGCGATCGGCGCGGCCATCTTCATCACGGAAACATGGGGCAATCTGAAAATATTTATCAAAGCCAGACATCATCAAGAGCTGCTTAAATTGCTGAGGCGCTTGTGGCAGCGCATAAAACTTACCGGGGTGTAAGCGAGAGGGCACAAGATAATCACGAGCCCCTTCCGGTGAACTCGCCGTTAAGATAGGGGTCTGGAATTCCTGAAATTCTTGGCCCTGCATACGGCCACGCAGAGAGCGCATCACATTGTTACGCAAACGAATTTTCTTATGCATGTTCTCGCGGCGAAGATCGAGGTAACGATAACGCAAGCGAATATCTTCACCAGCGCCATCATCTTCGGCCACCTGAAACGGAAGCACAGCCGCAGCACTTTGAAGTTCCAGAGAATCAATAACGATCTCGATCTCACCCGTTGGCATTTTTGCGTTAACCGTCTCATCTGTTCTGGCAGTAACAGTACCGGAGATTGTCACACAGCTCTCCACACGAATTTGTGAGACATCCTCAATCAAGGGTGAGCCCTCTTCAATCACACATTGTGTCAGACCATGCGTGTCACGCAAATCAATAAACAACACGCCGCCGTGATCACGCACACGGTGAACCCAACCAGAGAGGCGAACAGTCTCCCCAACATTATCCTTACGAAGCTGCGCACAATGATGTGTTCTGAACTGGTGCATCAATTTTTCCTTCACTTAAACGTTAGTCTGTCTTACTTTTGCTCTCCTTTTTATACAGGCAAAGCGCAACTCTCAAAGGTTTTTTTATAAAAAATGAAAAGAAATCTGGAGTTCTGCCTAATCTAGCGCTAAGAAAAGATATGCTTATTCAATCTCAAGCTGATCTCGAAGCGCATGTAAAAAAGTTTAAAGACGCAGAATTTCTGACTGTTGATACGGAATTCTTGCGTGAAAAAACCTATTACCCCAAGCTCTGTCTTATTCAAATCGGGGATCCGGATAAGAACGCCATCGCGATAGATCCACTCAATACAGACATCAATTTGCGCCCTGTTTTCGAGCTATTATTTAATCCGGATATTCTCAAAATTTTCCATGCCGGACGACAAGACATGCAGATTTTTTTCGAGCTGACCGGAAAGATTGTAACGCCTATTTTTGATACGCAAATCGCGGCCATGGTCTGCGGCTATGGCGATCAAGTCGGCTATGAAAGCCTTGTAAGAAATATCTCGGATATACAAATTGACAAAAGTGCCCAATTTACTGACTGGTCCCATAGACCCCTAAGCGACAGGCAAATTGAATACGCGCTCGGTGATGTCACACATCTGGTTGATGTTTATAAATCTCTGCGCGCAGAACTTGATAAATCAGGACGCACAAACTGGGTTTTTGAAGAAGAAGAAATTTTGAATGACCCTAAAACATATCAGGTTGATCCGTATGAATGTTGGCAGCGCATAAAAATAAAAACGCCCAAACCAAAAACACTGGCTATATTACGCGAGCTTGCGGCGTGGCGTGAAAAAGAAGCACAACGCCTCGACAAGCCCAAGAACTGGGTTTTACGGGATGATACACTTGCCGATATGGCGGCCTTAGCCCCCCGTGATGTGAATAAGCTAAAGCGCGTGCGAAACTTCTCCGATGATATGGCGAGAGGGAAAGTCGGCCGGGAGCTTTTGCACATTATCAAGAAGGCAGAAACCAGTCCCAAAGATACATGGCCCAAAGTTATCAGGAAAAAACCTATTGAGCCCTCTGTTCAATCCGTGGCCGAGGCTTTGCGCATGTTACTTAAAATCATCAGCCACGATAGCAATGTCGCCCCCAAATTGATAGCAGACCGCGATGATATTGATACACTTGCAAAAGATGATGAGGCTGACATTCCCGCCCTAAGAGGATGGCGCCTTGAACTCTTTGGAAAACATGCCTTAGCCATGAAAAGAGGAGAATTGGCGATAGGATTAAAAGACAGTAAAATAGTGATCTATCGAATCGACGATCAAAGTCAGGTTTTTTAATATTTTTGCCCTAGGTGGTCTATGAAAAACATTTTTTTATTACGCCATGCAAAAGCCCTTCCATCTGCAGGGGAGGCAGATCACTTGCGCAAACTATCCGACGAGGGGCTGCATGATGCCGCGCGCCTCGGAGAGGTTGTAAAACACAAAAAATACAGTGTTGATTTGTGCTATTGCTCAAGCGCGCTGAGAACAAAGCAAACCTATG
>CAZTBB010000003.1:73762-102806 GCA_964611755.1 uncultured Pseudobdellovibrionaceae bacterium | reverse complement strand
AAATTACCGCCCACAGTTCTACTTCCGTACAACGGATGTGACAGGTGAGGTGACATTGCCAAGCGGTACAGAGATGGTGATGCCTGGTGATAACATTAACAACATGGAAGTAACATTGATTGCACCGATCGCGATGAGCGAAGGTCTGCGCTTCGCGATCCGCGAAGGTGGCCGTACAGTCGGCGCCGGTGTTGTCTCCAAAATCGTCGAGTAAGACAAGAAACAAGAATAAAGGTGAAGTAACATGGATACGCAAAGCATTCGGATCACTTTAAAGGCTTTTGACCACCGTATTTTAGATACAGCGTCTGCTGAGATCGTAAATACAGCCAAGCGCACAGGTGCGTTGGTACGTGGTCCGGTGCCTTTGCCAAACCGCATTAAGCGCTTCACTGTTATTCGAAGCCCGCATGTGAATAAAGGATCTCAGGAGCAATTCGAGATGCGCACACATAAAAGGCTTCTTGATATTGAAGATCCAACACCGCAAACAATTGATGCTTTGATGAAGCTTGATTTGCCTGCTGGTGTAGATGTTGAGATTAAAATCGGTCAGATGGCGGCTTAAGAAAAGCTAGAAAACTGATCACACTAAGTTGGGCCGATGTGGTTCAACCTCTGGAAAGGAAAAGAAAATGACTGTTGCAAGACAAAGAACTGGATTGATCGCAAGGAAAGAAGGCATGACACGTGTCTTTGATGCAGATGGCCGTCACATTGGCGTTACTGTGTTGAAGGTTGAGGAGTGCCAGGTTGTTTCCGTGCGTAATGAAGAAAAAGACGGATACACAGCTGTTCAGCTTGGCGCCGGAAAGGCCAAAGTGAAGCGCGTATCTAAAGCCAATCGTGGCCACTTTGCGAAAGCGAAGGTTGAGCCCAAGAAGAAGATGGCAGAGTTCCGCGTATCGAACGAGAATCTCTTAGAGGTTGGATCAGAACTCGGACCAAACCATTTTGTACCAGGCCAATTTATTGATGTGACAGCAACATCAAAAGGTAAAGGCTTTGCCGGTGCGATGAAGCGTCACAATTTTGGCGGTATGCGTGCTACTCATGGTGTGTCTGTATCTCACCGTGCACATGGTTCGACAGGTCAGTGTCAAGATCCTGGTAAGGTTTTCAAAGGTAAGAAGATGGCCGGTCACATGGGTAGCGAGCGTGTTACAACACAAAACCTTCAGGTTGTTGCTATCGATGAAGAAGATGGTCTGATTTTGGTAAAAGGAGCCGTCCCTGGTGCAAATAGCAGCTGGGTTTTGGTGAATGACGCGATTAAGAAGCCATTGCCTGAAGAAGCCCCTTTGCCTGCAGGTTTCAAGCAAGATGCAAAGCCGGAAGAAGTTGCTGAAGCGCCTGCCGAGGACGCTCCGGAGCAAGATGCAGCACAAGAAGTTGCAAGCGAAGAGCAAAATGATGTAAAACAATCCGCTCCCGAAGCTGAGGCACCAGAAGCTGAAAAAGCTGATGCGCCTGCTGAGGAAGCACAGGAAGACGTTAAAGCTGATGATGCGGATGCGGCTTCTGAAGACGAAAAGAAGGATGAATAAACATGAAACTCGCAGTTAAAACTCTAGAAGGGAAAGAGTCTGGTGAAATTACACTGGATGATGCGATCTTCGGTGTAGAAGTTCGTCCTGACCTTATTCACTCAATGGTGAATTACCAGCTAGCCAAGCGCCGTGCTGGTACACATAAGACAAAAGGCCGTAGCGAAGTTGCCGGCCGTGGGAAAAAGCCTTGGCGTCAAAAGGGAACTGGCCGTGCGCGTGCCGGTGACTTGAAGCGTCCTCAGGATCGTGGCGGGGGGACTGTATTTGGCCCAACACCTCGTGATCATTCCACTGATTTGCCTAAGAAGGTTCGCAAGCTTGCATTGAAATGCGCGCTGTCTTCAAAAGCAAAAGATGGAAAGTTGATCATCTTGGACAAGGCGGAAGCGAAGACACATAAAACTAAACCAATGGCTGAGGCGTTGTCTAAGTTTGAATTGAACAGTGCTTTGATTGTTGGTGGCGCAGAGATTGATGCAAATTTTGCGCGTGCAACCGCAAACTTGCCACGCATCGATGTTTTGCCATCACAAGGCGCGAATGTTTATGACATTATCCGTCGTGACACTCTTGTTCTTACACAAGATGCCGTGAAGGATTTGGCAGAGCGTTTGAAAGACTAGGAAGAATTTTAAAGGATTAGAACAATGGCTAAAAAAGGAACTGAGATTGCTGAGTGGATGTATGAGGTTATTCAAAGCCCGCACATCACAGAGAAATCAACAATGGGCAGCGAGCACGGTCAGGTGACTTTCCGCGTTTCAAAAGATGCGACAAAGCCACAGATCAAGCAGGCTGTTGAAGCTCTGTTCAGTGTAAAAGTCAAAGGCGTAAATACAATGATCCAAAAGGGCAAAACAAAGCGCTTTAAGGGTATTGTTGGCCGCCGTAGTGATTTTAAAAAGGCTGTCGTGACACTCGAAGATGGTCAGACAATTGATACAGGAACAGGGATCTAAGAACGTGCAATTATGGTGATCCGCCGATAATGGATAGATAAAAAGGAATAAAGCAATGGCATTAAAACAGTTTAACCCAACATCTCCCGGTCAGCGTCAGCTGGTTCAGATTGATCGTAAAGATCTCTGGAAGGGCGCGCCTGAGAAGTCTTTGACGGAAGGTCTGACAAAGTCTGGTGGCCGTAACAATATGGGCCGCATGACAGCCCGTCACATTGGTGGTGGTCACAAGCGTCGTTACCGTTTGATCGATTGGAAGCGTGACAAGTGGGACATCGAAGGTACAGTTGAGCGTATTGAATACGATCCAAACCGCACAGCGTTTATTGCTTTGATCACATATGCAGATGGCGAGAAGCGCTACATTGTTGCACCCCAGCGTTTGAACGCAGGTGACAAGATTATTGCTGGTGAAAAGGTTGATGTAAAACCTGGTAATGCTATGCCGTTGAAGAACATGCCGGTTGGTACAATCATCCATAATATTGAGATGAAACCTGGAAAAGGTGCTCAGATGATCCGCTCTGCGGGTACATTTGGTCAGCTGGTTGGTCGTGACCAAGGCTATGCGCAGATTAAATTGACATCTGGTGAACTTCGTATTGTGCGTGGTGAGTGTATTGCAACAGTTGGTGCAGTCTCTAACCCGGACCATATGAACACAAACGATGGTAAAGCCGGTCGTACACGCTGGAAGGGTAAGCGCCCAAGCGTTCGCGGTGTGGCTATGAACCCTGTTGATCACCCGCTTGGTGGTGGTGAGGGTAAATCTGCTGGTGGTCGTCACCCATGTACACCTTGGGGTAAACCAACAGTTGGTTACAAGACACGTAAGAACAAAGCGACTGATAAATATATTATTCGTCGTCGTAAGAGCAAAAAGTAAGAGGATATAAGCGATATGGCACGTAGTGTATGGAAAGGTCCGTTTATTGAGAAAAGCCTTTTGAAAAAGGTTGAGGACGCAAGGGCAGGTAACCTGAAGGGTGTGATCAAGACTTGGTCTCGTCGTTCAACGATCTTGCCAAATATGATCGGTTTAACATTTGGTGTGCATAACGGGAATAAATTCGTTCCTGTGTTGGTGACAGACCAGATGATTGGTCACAAACTAGGCGAATTTGCACCGACTCGTACATATTACGGTCATGGCGCAGATAAAAAAGCCAAGAAATAATAACAGCTTGATATAAAGGAATAGTCACATGGGACAGGCTGCAAACGAGAGAAGAGAAAAAGATAACGAGGCGAAGGCTTTTGCGAAATATATCCGCACAAGCCCACAGAAGCTAAACCTTCTGGCAAAGCAAATTCGTGGTAAGAACGCCGGTCGTGCGTTGATTGACCTTGAGTTTTCAAAGCGCCGTGTGTCACAAGATGTGCACAAGCTTTTGCAATCTGCTATTGCGAACGCTGAGAATAACCATGGTCTTGATGTTGACCGTTTGGTTGTAAGCGAAGCAACAGTGGGTAAGAGCATCGTAATGAAGCGTTTCCGTGCCCGTGCCCGTGGCCGCGGAGCCCGCATTGAGAAGAAATTTTCGAACATGACAATTATCGTCAAAGAAAAAGAAGACGAGCAGAAGTAAGGAGCGAGTGAGAGAATATGGGACAGAAAGTTAATCCAATTGGTTTGCGCGTCGGCATCAACAGAACATGGGATTCTCGTTGGTATGCGGATCGTGACTACGCCGACAAGCTCGTTGAAGATCTGAAGCTTCGTGAATTTGTGCATGACAAGCTAAAAGCTGCTGGTATCTCAAAAGTTGTGATTGAGCGTGCAGCGAAAAACACAAAAGTGAATATCTATACAGCACGTCCCGGTGTAATTATCGGCAAGAAAGGTGCTGACATTGAAAAGCTTCGCCGTCAGCTCTCTGACCGTGCAAGTGGTGAAGTATCTTTGAACATCATCGAAATTCGTAAGCCTGAAGTTGATGCACAGCTTGTGGCTGAGAGTGTTGCTCAACAGCTTGAGCGCCGCGTATCTTTCCGTCGTGCCATGAAGCGCGCGGTTCAGAACGCATTGCGCCAGGGTGCTTTGGGTATTCGTATTAATGTGTCCGGCCGTTTGGGCGGTGCTGACATCGCGCGTACCGAATGGTACCGTGAAGGCCGTGTTCCTCTGCACACATTGCGTGCTGATTTGGACTACGGTGTTGCAGAAGCGCTGACAACATATGGGATCATTGGTATCAAAATCTGGCTCTATAAAGGTGACATCATGGAACATGATCCTATGGCTCGTGACCGTCGCATGCAAGAGAGCCAAGGTGGCGCGCCAAGAGGTCAGCAAGGCTAGGCTAGAAAAAGCGAAAAAAGTTCTGGCTTTTCTAAAAAAACTGCGTTATTGTGCGCATCAATTTTGGAATTGCCAAAAAAATCAACATATGGGAACTCTGTTTTCTGAGAAAAGCAAAAGTCCATGTGAAAGAAATTTTTTTTGAATAAAACAAGAAGGTTAAAGGCGAGATATGTTACTGCCGAAGAAGACAAAATATCGTAAGCAACACAAAGGCCGCATTCATGGTAATGCAAAAGGTGGCACAAGCTTGAACTTTGGTTCATGTGGTTTGAAAGCATTGTCTCCAAACCGTGTTACGTCCCGCCAGATCGAAGCCGCGCGTCGTGCCATTACACGTCACATTAGACGTCAAGGTAAAGTTTACATCCGTATTTTCCCAGATGTTCCTGTAACAAAGAAGCCTCTTGAGGTTCGTCAAGGTAAAGGGAAGGGCTCTGTTGATCATTGGGCAGCACGCGTTAAGCCTGGCCGTATCATGTTCGAGCTTGATGGTGTTCCAACAGATTTGGCGCGTGAGGCGATGTCTCTTGCTGCTATGAAGTTGCCTGTGAAGACAAAATTTGTAACCCGCGTTGGGGAGGATGCTTAAGTTTTAAGCATGTGAGATGAAGATGAAAGCAGAAGATCTAAAAACAAAGACTGAGGACGAGCTTAAAAAGCTCTTGCTTGAGCAGCGTAAGGCGCAATTGAATATGCGTTTTCAGCGTACAAACGGCACGTTGGAAAACACTGCAGAGATGCGCAAGACACGCCGTACAATTGCCCGCATCAAGACATTCTTGAATGGCAAAGTTGCTGAAGCGCCAAAGAAGGCTCCGGCAAAAAAAGCCAAAGCAGAAACAAAAACCAAATCTAAGACAAAAGCGGCTTAGGGTAGGACGAGAAGAAGGACTAGAACATGCCAAGACGAATTCTAGAAGGTGAAGTAGTGAGCAATAAGACCGACAAGACAGTCACTGTCCTTGTTGAGCGTAAGTACATGCACCCTGTTTACAAAAAATACATTAAGCGCACAGATAAATACGCAGCGCATGATCCTGCGAACAAGTTCCAGGTTGGTGAGCGTGTATCTATTATTGAGTGCCGTCCAATCTCAAAAACAAAGCGTTGGGCCGTGGTTGATGGTGATCAGCCTGCAACACAAGCCGCGCCGGTAAAAGAGAAGAAGCCAGCAGCGAAAAAAGAAACTACGAAGAAGGATACAGCAGCGAAAAAGGCCGATGAGCAGAAGCCAGCTGCCAAGAAGCCTGCGGCAAAGAAAACAACAGCTAAGAAGAAGGATGCATAAACCATGATTCAGATGCAATCCCGTATGGAAGTAGCAGATAATAGCGGTGCACGCGAAGTGCAGTGCATTAAGGTTTTGGGTGGCTCCAAGCGCCGTACAGCAAACATTGGTGACATTGTTGTTGTATCAGTGAAGGAAGCTATTCCCCGCGGCCGTGTGAAAAAAGGTGAAGTGCGCAGAGCCGTGATTGTTCGCTCTAAGCATGGCCTACAGCGTCAGTATGGTGAGAAAATTCGTTTTGATACCAATGCATGCGTTTTGTTGAACAACAATGATGAGCCAATCGGAACACGTATCTTTGGCCCGGTAACTCGTGAGTTGCGCGGCAAAGGGTACATGAAGATTATTTCATTGGCCGCAGAAGTACTATAGGAGCTGGATAAAATGGCACAGCCTAAGATGAAAATTAAAAAAGGTGATCAGGTTATTGTTCTAACCGGTAGGGATAAGGGCAATAAAGGTGAGGTTTTGAAGGTTATGCCTGCGGAATCACGCGTGATCGTTCAAGGTATCAATGTTGTTACCAAACACCAAAAGCCATCACAATTGGCCGCCGGTGGTATAACAAAGAAAGAATTACCAATTCACGTATCAAACGTGGCTTTGGTGGATCCGAAGAATGATGTTGCGACACGTATCGGATACAAAACATTGAAAGATGGTAAAAAGGTTCGTGTGGCTAAGAAGTCAGGCGAAACAATTGAATAAGCGAGATTAAGACAATGGGACAACCACGCTATAAAGAATTATATGATAAGGAAATTGTTCCTGCGATGCAGGAAAAGTTTGGATATAAGAATGTCCACCAAATTCCTAAGCTTGAAAAAATAGTCATCAATATGGGTGTCGGCGAAGCAACGCAAGACCGTAAGCATATTGAAAATGCTGTGAATGATTTGACACTGATTGCTGGCCAAAAGCCGGTTATCACAAAAGCGCGTCAATCTAACGCATCATTTAAAATCCGTGACGGTATGGCAATTGGAACAAAAGTGACATTGCGCCGTGAGCAGATGTATGAATTTCTGGATCGTTTGGTAACAATCGCTCTTCCACGTGTTCGTGACTTCCGCGGCATTAACGGTAAGAGTTTTGATGGTCGTGGGAACTATGCGATGGGTTTGAAAGAGCACATCATCTTCCCGGAAATTGACTATGACAAGGTAGATAAAATTCGTGGGATGGACATCGTGATTTGTACATCTGCGAATAACAATGAAGAAGCAAAAGAATTATTGCGTGGCTTTAAGTTGCCATTCAAGAACTAAGGAAAAGGACGAAGACCCTATGGCAAAAGTTTGTATGATAGAAAGAGACAAGAAGCGTAAGCGCCTGGTGAATAGCCTTGCTGCTAAACGTGCTGCTCTGAAAGCCATCATCAAGAATAAAGATATTCCTGCTGATGAGCGTTTTCAGGCAACATTGAAGCTTGCTGAATTGCCTCGTAACTCTTCAAAAACAAGAATGCGTAACCGTTGTGCGATCACAGGTCGTCCACGTTCTTATTATCGTAAGTTAAATATGTCTCGTATTGCATTGCGAGATCTGGCATCGCGCGGTGAGTTGCCAGGTGTAGTGAAATCTAGCTGGTAAAAGGGAGATAAGAAGAAAATGTCTATGAATGATCCCCTAGGTGATATGCTGGCCCGCATTAATAACGGTCAACAAGCTGGAAAGGCACAGATTGAAGTTCTGTTTTCTCGTTTGCATGAGCGTGTGTGCCAGGTTCTTTTGGATGAAGGTTTTATTCGCGCTTTCAAAACAGAAGAGCGTGACAACAATAAAAGAGCCATCATTGTTGATTTAAAATATGCAGATGGTCGTGGTGTTATCCGTGATATGTCTCGTGTTTCAAAACCAGGACGTCGCGTATATACAAATGTTAAGGATATGCCTCGTTTTTACAACGGTTTGGGCATTATGATTGTTTCAACGCCGAAAGGTGTTATGCCTGACTATAAAGCGCGTGCAGCCAATGTTGGCGGTGAAGTGCTCTGCCAGGTGTTTTAAGAAAGTTTGTGAAGGAATAGTAAGATGTCACGTATTGGTAAAAACCCGGTTACAGTTCCAGAGGGCGTTGAAGTTGAAATCAACGGTCAAAGCCTGAAGGCCAAAGGTAAGCTTGGTGAGTTGTCGCTAGACTTGCATCAGGATGTTTTGGCAAAGATGGAAGAAGTGGCCAATGATGAAGGCAAGACAGAGAAGATCATCCGTCTTGAGCCTAAGACTGAAGATGGTATAGCTCTTCAAATCTGGCCGACAATGCGTACATTGGTACACAATATCATTGTTGGTGTAACGGAAGGTTACTCCAAGAAGCTTGAAATTAAAGGTGTTGGTTACCGTGCAAACTTGCAAGGTCAAACACTGGTTCTAAACTTGGGCTTTTCTCATGATGTGAAACACCCTGTTCCAGAAGGCATTAAAGTCGAGGTCCAGGATCAGACTGTGATTATCGTCAGTGGTATTGATAAGCAAAAAGTTGGTCAGGCAGCGGCAAATATTCGTGGCTACCGTCCACCTGAGCCTTATAAAGGTAAAGGTATTCGCTATGCGGATGAATATGTGATCCGCAAAGAAGGTAAGAAGAAGTAATATAAGGATAATCGTTATGGCATTGGCAAAACGTACAAAAACGACAGCAGTTAAGAAAAGAAGCTACCGTACACGGAACAAGATTCGCACAGTGAATATTGATGCGAACCCTAACCGTGAAATTCGCCCCCGCTTGTCTGTATTCCGTTCCGGTAAGCAGATCTACGCGCAAGTGATTGATGATATTAAGGGTACAACATTAGCGGCTGCATCATCTATTGAAGGTGAATTGAAAGAAAAGCTTAAAACCGGCGCGGATACAAACGCAGCAAGCGAAGTTGGTAAACTTGTTGCCGAGCGTGCGAAGAAGGCCGGTGTTGAGAAAGTTGTGTTTGATCGTGGAAGCTATGTCTACCACGGGCGGGTGAAGGCTCTGGCCGATGGTGCACGCGAAGGTGGATTACAGTTCTAAGGATAGATTATTAAAAGGGTTTTAAAATGGCACAAGCTGCAGAAAGACAACAAGAAGAACAAGAATTAGTTGAGCGTTTGGTTGGTATCAACCGCGTGGCTAAGACAACAAAAGGTGGCCGTAACATGGCGTTTGCTGCTCTTGTTGTTGTTGGCGACGGTAAAGGTCGCGTTGGTCAAGGTCATGCCAAAGCACGTGAAGTGCCCGAGGCGATCCAAAAGGCAACACAAAAGGCAAAGCGTAATATGATCCGCGTTCCAATGCGTGAAGGTCGTACAATCCACCATGATGTCAAAGGTCGTCACGGTGCGGGTAAGGTTTTCTTGCGCTCTGCTCCGTCCGGTACAGGTATTATTGCAGGTGGTCCGATGCGTGCGGTTTTTGAAGCGCTCGGCGTTCAGGACATTGTAGCAAAAGCGATTGGCTCAAATAATCCATACAGCATGGTGAATGCAACATTTGCTGCGCTTGAGGATATGCAGAGCCCGCGTCATGTTGCGTCTCGTCGTAACAAAAAAGTAAGTGACATTGTGTCTGGCCGTGAAGGTGGCCCGGCGGCTGATGAGCAGCAGACAGAAGAATAAAATTGGTAGCATTGAAGGATAAGAACAATGGCTGACGATAAAAAAGAAACAACAAAGAAGGCACCGGCTAAGAAGGACGCTGCAAAAAAAGCTCCTGCTAAGAAGGCGGCGGCGAAAAAAGCGGATGCGGCTCCAGAAGCCGAAGCCAAGAAGGCTACTCCGGCGAAGGCCAAAAAGAAGCCTTCTGGCCCAACAATTACGGTGACACAAATTGGTAGCCCAATTGGTCGTCAGCAATACCAGCGCAAGACATTGATTGGCTTGGGTCTTAATAAAATAAACAGAACACGTGAGCTGGAGGATACTCCTTCTGTGCGTGGAATGATCGAGAAAGTAAAACATCTCGTGAAAATCGTAGATGCAGCTTAAATTTAAGGATTAGAGCGATGAAATTAAACGAATTAAAACCAAATGAAGGCGCCAAGACGTCAAAGACACGTGTAGGCCGTGGTATTGCTTCTGGTAAGGGAAAGACATCCGGGCGTGGTCAAAAAGGCCAGAAATCGCGTACAGGTGTAGCGATTAAAGGTTTTGAGGGCGGTCAGATGCCTTTGTACCAACGTTTGCCGAAGATGGGTTTCCGCAACACCGCATTTGCTACAAACTTGGCAGAGGCCACATTGGGTAAAATTCAGGCCGCAGTGGATGCCAAGAGACTTGATATCAAGAAGGACGTTGATGAAGACGCTCTTGTTGCAGCGGGCGTTGTTCGCCGTAAGAGAGATGGTGTTAAGATACTTGCCACTGGTGAGCTGAGCGCCAAGATCAACTTCAAGGTGACAAAGGCCTCTAAAGGTGCTGTTGAGGCGATTGAAAAGGCTGGCGGTAAGGTTGAGCTTATCGTGAAAGAGGTAAAGCCGGTTGAGCGCAAGACGCCGATAAAGAAATAAGATTTGAGCCGACATTGTTAATGTCAAAGAAAACCGCCTGATAAGGGCGGTTTTTTTTGTGCCTGAATAGGCGTATTTTTATTTGGCTTGTGAATAATTTTCTAAATGCAATTGAAAATGACTTGCATTTAGAGCTGTGTTGGTGATAATGATTCTTAATATCGTTATTGTTACGCAGGTGAAATATGAAAGTTTGTATTTGTCGCAATATTAGTGATCGTGAAGTAAGAGCCGAGCTTGCCTCGTCTCCCGATAGGGCACGTCGTCATCTGGATGTCTATGCGGCATGTAGCGGTGGGGAAACGTTCAATTGCGGTAGCTGTGCGCCTGATTTTAAGGAAATGACAAAAGATCATAACCGCCAGGTATTGCGTGATAAAATTTCAGATACTGTGGGTGTCCTTGGCGGTGGGGACAGTGCACCGGCGAAACCATAGGGAAACCCCTGAATTATTCCTTTAACACGTCTTTATGACACTTGCATTCTCTGGCGCCGCATGGCATCAAAGACGTACTTCACTTTAACTATTGAAAAGGACAGACGATGATTAAGCACATCATCCTTATTTTTGGGAGTATTTTAATTATGAGCACAAGCACAGCAAAAGACACAGCGGCAGAAGAAATGAAATTGGACCCTGCCAATACATTGAAAATGGAATTATCATCCGGCGGTACAGTAACAATGAAATTGTTGCCGGATATCGCGCCAAAACATGTAGAGCGTTTGAAAACACTCACTGAGCAAGGATTTTACGATGATATTGTATTCCACCGCGTAATTGATGGGTTTATGGCCCAAACAGGGGATCCAACCGGTACAGGTATGGGTGGCTCTGATCTTCCTGACCTGAAGGCAGAATTTAGTGACTATGATTACACACGCGGTACTGTTGGCATGGCACGCAGTGCGCAGCCGGATAGTGCAAACTCCCAGTTCTTTATTTGCTTTGAAAGCTGCAGCTTCTTGAATGGCCAGTACACTGTCTTTGCACAGGTGGTTGATGGCATGGAGCATGTTGATAATATCGCCAAGGGTGAGCCACCAGCGAACCCTGACAAAATTGTCTCTATGAAAGTTGGTGAGTAAGCATTAAAATCAGCCTATGAATTACGATATTTATCAGGCTGATGCTTTTACCAATCAAATATTTTCAGGTAATCCGGCGGCGGTTATACCTCTTCAAGAGTGGCTGCCGGATGACACCCTCCAAAAAATTGCCCTAGAAAATAACCTCTCGGAAACAGCCTTTTTTGTTAAGAATGAGGACGGTTCCTATCATTTGCGGTGGTTTACCCCGGCGGCGGAAGTCAGGCTCTGTGGCCATGCAACGCTTGCCAGCGCCTTTATTCTTTTTGACCAGCTCGGTTATGAGGGCACACAAATTACCTTTCAAACATTATCGGGTGATCTTCATGTTCAAAAAGAGGATGTGGGCTATGTCATGGATTTTCCAGCCATGGCCTATGATGATGCCAATCTATCTGAAACCTTGCTGGAATCATTGGGGGTGGAGCCTGATGAATTTTATATCGGTGAGGATGCCCTTGCGATATACAGCAGTGCCAGAGACATTGAAAAAATGCAGCCGGATTTTGGCTTGATGAAGCAGTATAAGGGCGCTCGCGGCGTTATAATCAGCGCGCCAAGCGATGATGAAGATGTGGATGTGGTCTCGCGGACTTTTTATCCCGCTCTGGATGTTAACGAGGACCCTGTAACAGGGTCGGCGCATTGTATGATTGCCAATTTTTGGGCCGACAGGCTCGGAAAAACAGAGATTAAAGCCCGTCAAATTTCTGCCAGAGGCGGTGACATTCTCTGCCGTGTTAAGGGGGACCGTATCTCTCTTGTTGGCCAAGCGCGCCTTTACATGAAGGGGCAGATTCATGTCGCATGAATGGTGGCGCGGAGCCTGTATATATCAAATTTATCCGCGCAGCTTTTTTGATAGCAATAATGACGGTATTGGTGACTTGAATGGCATTGTTCAGAAACTTGATTATATCGCGGATCTTGGCGTTGAAGGTATCTGGATTTCACCATTCTTTATCTCACCAATGAAAGATTTTGGCTATGATGTCTCGGATTACCGGGGCATTGATCCGATTTTTGGAGCAATGGAAGATTTTGATGCGCTGTGTGAGAAGGCCAAAGCCCTTAATTTGAAATTGATTATAGATTTGGTGCTTTCGCATAGCTCTGATCAGCATGAATGGTTCCAGCAAAGCCGTCTGAGCCGAGAAGGGGAGTATGCTGATTATTACGTTTGGGCAGACCCTAAAGAAGATGGCAGTCCACCCAATAACTGGCAATCTGTTTTCGGAGGGCCGGCCTGGAGCTTTAATCCCGCGCGTGGGCAATATTATCTGCATAATTTCTTAAAAGAACAGCCCGATTTAAACTTTCATAACCCCAAAGTTCAGGAAGAAGCTCTGGATGTTGCAAGGTTCTGGCTGGAAAAAGGTGTAAGCGGCTTTCGCCTTGATGTCGTGAATTTTTATTTTCATGATAAAAAACTACGTGATAATCCACCGCGCTCGGGCGGGCTGGAGTTTGCTACGCAATTTGAAGGGCCGGACCCTTATTCGATGCAGCAGCATATCTTCGATAAATCTCAGCCTGAGAATATTGAATTTCTAAAGAGGTTTCGTGCTCTGCTGGATGAATATCCAGAGAGTTTCAGTGTCGGCGAAATTGGTGATGATATACCCTATGAGCGCGCGGCGGAATATACGAAGGGGACAGAGCTTTTACATACGACCTATAACACGCAGCTTATGTCCGGCGCTAAGCAGAGGCTGAATGCGGATTTAATTCGTGCGCCCATAGAAGAGTTCTTGCGCCAGCCTGGTGAAGGCTGGCCAAGTTGGGCCTTCTCTAACCATGATGTGGTGCGGGTTGTCTCCAGATGGGCGGATGATCAAGAGGCGTATAACCCAGAGCTGGCAAAAATGCTGAATGCCCTTTTGCTGTGCTTACGCGGAACAAGTTTTCTCTATCAAGGCGAGGAGTTAGGCTTGCCCGAGGCTGAGCTGGATTTTGAAGAGTTGCAAGATCCGTGGGGGCGTCATTTATATCCTGTGTGGCAGGGGCGTGATGGATGCCGCACCCCCATGCCGTGGAGCAATGCGGGGGAATATGCAGGCTTCTCCTCTGCCAAGCCATGGTTGCCGGTTTATAAGGCTCATAAGGGCTTGAATATCGAAGAGCAGAAAGAAGATCGGAATTCAGTCTTGAATTTCACAAAAGATTTTCTGAAATGGCGTAAATCATATGAAGCATTGATTGGAGGAGATATTGAATTTATCCATTCTCACGATCAGGAATTACTTGTTTTTAAGCGCTCTTGTGATGGGCAAGAAATGCATTGTGTGTTCAATCTATCTCTGGCTAAGCAAGCCGCCGATAATGTCTATCAATCAGATCAGTTTGAGTGCATAAAAAGCCGTGCCTATGATCAGGGCATCATAAGTGGTTATGGGTTTGCATTATTCAAAAAGAAATAGACGGTTGGTGTCTATAGAGCGGCTTGAGCAGCTTTGAGTGTGTTGCCAAGCAGGCAGGCAATAGTCATGGGGCCAACACCGCCCGGCACAGGCGTGATGGCGCCAGCAATGTCCTTAACCGCATCAAAATCAACATCACCGCATAGCTTGCCATTTTCCATCCGGTTAATACCGACATCGATGACAATGGCACCGTTTTTAACCCAATCGGCCTTCACCATTTTTTTACGGCCAACCGCAGCCACGAGAATATCTGCTTGCTGACAGATCTCGGGCAGGTTTTTGGTTCTGGAATGCGCCATGGTGACCGTGCAATTTTCCGCCAGCAATAGCTGCGCCATCGGTTTTCCAAATAACAAAGAGCGGCCGATCACAACGGCGTGCTTGCCACTTAGATCGCTCTCAACCGATTTGATGAGCGCAAGTGAGCCTTGCGGGGTGCATGGAACAAGCCCGCTTTGATCGCCCGCCACCAGTTTGCCTTGATTGATAAAACTTAGCCCATCGACATCTTTACGGGGGGAAATCAATTGAATAAGTGCATCGCTATCAAGGTGGTCAGGCACGGGAAGTTGAAGCAAAATCCCATGAACCGCCGGATTAGAATTAAAAGCCTCTATCTCAGCGGCGACTTCTGCTTGGGTGGCTTTTTCGGGCAGGCGTGATTCAAAGCTCTTAATGCCTGCTTTCTCACAAGCCTTGATTTTATTGCCGACATAGACATGGCTTGCCGGGTCATCACCAACAAGAATAACAGCCAAACCAGGAGGCAGGGCCATCGCCGCAACATCATTTTGGATTGTTTCTCGCAGGGCTAAGGCAATGGCCTTTCCATCAATCAATTGTGTCATCTATGTCTTCTTTCTAAAGGGGGCGAGCTATCTAAACAAATAGAGCGCCTAAAATTTGCTGCAAGATAGACAAGGCAACAATAACAATCAAGGGGGTAATATCAATACCGCCAATAGAGGGGATATATTTACGAATAGGAGCGAATACAGGCTCGGTCACTTTGTTTAAAAATGACACGACTTTTTTGGCCTTTTTATTGGTTGCATTGATAATTTCAAAAGAAATAAGCCAGCTAAAGGCGACATGCACAACGATCAGTAAAATGTAAATATCGATTGCCAGAGAAATAAGATACCAAATAATGCCCATGCCTTAGATCCTTTGTTTTTGTTTCATAGCGCTAAAGATTATCAGTTTGATGCCAAATTGCAAACAAGAAAAGTTAAAGGAATATAAGCTTTTTGCTGTATACTCAATGGGATAAATGTAATGGGATTATCAAATTCAGGGGTTCTTTATGATGTTATTTGATCCATTGGTGGCATCAACATTGCTTGTTCTGGTCAATGCCGGTGGTGCCCCTGCGTGCGAGATTCCACAGCCCACTAAAATTGATATCAGGCCGCGCTCAAAAGAGATCCGGTTGGATACATCCAAAACACTGGATGACATCCAAAAATATGAAATGGATACCGTTAATCCGCACAGCTTTGGGGGAACAACCTATACGCAAGGCTTTACGCGCGGGGCTGTAGAGGTCTTGCCTACGGTTGAGCTGGGTTTTCAGGAAATCAACACTAATGGCGATACATGTATTTGGTACAACAAGATATCCGTTGATATCGTGCTCGATCCTGAAATCATTCTCGCCAAAGAGGTCAATGCGGACCAATGCATGAGGAAGGCCGTTAAGGACCATGAAATGAAGCATGTGCAGGTTGACCGTATTGTTCTGAATAATTATGCACAAAAGCTTGGCGGTGCCATTTATGAGGCGCTGGAGGGGCGTGGCTATATTGTTGGGCCTGTGCCCGCCTCGCAGCTCGAAAGCATCAGGCAGCGCATGGAGGGCACTATTTTCCAAATTGTGAACAATGAAACCAAGCGCATGGAGGTGGATCGCCTGGAGGCTCAGCAAGCTATTGATACAATTGAGGAATATGAGCGCGTAGCCGCGCAATGTCCCAATTTTGTAAAGCGATTTCACTGATATCTAGCATATATTTATGCTGTTAAGGGCGCCTGAGGGCGCTTTTTATTTATCTGAATATTTGTCTAAAATTTTATTTAAAAGTAATAAATAAGTAATAAACAAAGTATTATTTCAAATTTTAGACATAATTAAGGGCTGTTTCATAGTGATTTCATATTATTACTCTCAAGAGGGTAATAATAATGGCTTTAAATAATAAAAACGAAATAAATAAAATAGAGGGTATCATTAAGGGGCTCGAAGAGGAGATCAAGCATTTGGCTCCTGCCCCTGATTTTCTTCTCGCTGAGCCTGTCATGCTGGATTTGCCCGTGAATGATAACGGGGCTCTTGGTGGTGAATTTACGCTGGCTGCCAACGAACAGCGTGAGAGCTTGAGCCACCACTTTCATGATGCTGAATATGCTCTTCCTGCGATTACAATGAGTGAGGAGAGCACCCAAATCAAAATGGCATTCAACCATGCCAATCTATATGCACAGATCAAAACGATGCAGGAAAAGGCCTATTATGCTGATTTGCCGCGGCGCGTAGGTTTGGAGCGCTGGGTTGAATATTACAAGCGCCGTTTGGCCGGTTTGAAAAAGCAGTTTCCCGCTTTACGCTTGGCGGCATAAGGCCAGCTATCTCATAAGTTGTGAAAAAGGAAGTTGTGCCATCTTTATAATCCGTTATGCTAAGGATATATCATGATTTGATACGGACTAATCATAAGTATGGCAAAAAAACTAAGCACCTCATTATTGCGTGAAAAATTCACTCTGATAAACCGAGAAGACCCGGAATCAGAGCCTTTGCATGCTTTGAGCAATCGTATGCCGCTCAGGCTTGTATCCGAAAACGGCAATATTACAGAAAATTTTGTCATTCGGGCGCATAACATGCATTTATGTGTGCGTATGGCGGTTAGGATGCTGCAATCGTTCTACGCCAATGGCCCTATCGCTAACAGGGATGTGAGCTTTGATTGGGATGATGTCTGGGAGGCAATTACATCGGAATATGAGCATAAATTTAATCCGGATAAATGGATTGCTGTCTATCATAAGGGTAAAATAATGTACCAGCAGGGGACGAAGCATCACCCGTTTCTGGATATTATCGAGCAATGCGATGTTTTGAGTGACGAAGATTACGAAAAAGCTATTCCAAGGGCTGAAGAGGTTTTTCGCAAAGCCGGCAAGAATTTTAAGATAAATTATGATGGCAATGTTGCCCTCGTCGCAGATTTAGCCGAAGGACAGGCGCGCTGTGGTTTGGTTATCAGAGGGCCAAGCAATACGCATACATTCAGCTTCTTGGTTGAGCCAAAAGAGGGGAGCGAGACAACACGTGTGAATTTGCCGCGTTGTTTGTCAACGGCGGCGGCTTTTCTTGAAGGAATTCAGATGGGGTTCATGGTTGGTATGAACAATGTCAAAATTGAGCTGGACATGATTGAGCATGGGACAGAAGACATGCGCAAAACCGAAGAGGCACGCAAGCGCTTGGTACGGTTGGCTCAAGAAATCGGCAATTTTGAAAATGTCTTTAATGTGCGTTTCCGGCCGGAAAAACCTCAATTTCCGGATATTGTAATGGATGCGCAGCGCGTGGCGATGGAATGGTTTTCTCCCGATGACGAGGATGACACATCCAATAATCATTCCAATGGCGGTGGCAAATAAAAAAAGAGCCCATGAGGCTCTTTTTGGTATTAGTAAATAGTGCAGCTTTTAAGCGGCTTTGGCGATATTTCTTAGCACATAATGTAAAATCCCACCATTGCGGTAATATTCAACCTCATCCAGCGTATCAATACGACATAGAAGAGCTATATCTTCGCTAGAGCCATCGGCACGTGTGATGGTCATTGTGATGTCTTGACGCGGCTTTAAATCATCATTTAAGCCTTTAATATCAAATTTCTCATCACCTTTGAGATTAAGGCTCTCGCGTGATGTGCCTTCTTTGAATTGAAGTGGCAAAACGCCCATGCCAACAAGGTTGGAGCGGTGGATACGCTCAAAACTCTCGGCAATGACGGCTTTAATGCCAAGAAGGCGTGTGCCTTTGGCAGCCCAGTCACGTGATGACCCAGTGCCGTACTCTTTACCGGCAATGACCACCAATGGGGTGCCATCTTCTTTGTACTTCACGGCCGCATCATAAATCGGCATGACTTCGCCTGATGGAATATGGGTTGTAAAGCCACCTTCTGTGCCAGGTGCTAGCTCATTACGGATGCGGATATTTGCAAATGTTCCGCGTGTCATGATTTGGTCATTTCCACGGCGAGAGCCATAGGAATTAAAGTCAATCGGGCGTACCTGACGATCAGTGAGGTAGCTACCCGCAGGACTGTCCTTTTTAATCGCACCAGCAGGCGAGATATGGTCAGTTGTCACTGAGTCTGCAAGTTTTGCAAGGGCATAAGCACCTACAATATCTTGCATATCTCCGGCTTCATGGCCCATATCGGCAAAGAAGGGTGGGTTACGCACATAGGTTGAGCTGTCTTGCCAGTCATATGTCTCACCCGAGGCGCCGCCGCCAATTTCTTGCCATTGTTCAGGGCCTTTAAAGACGTCTGCATAGCGCTCGGTAAACATCTCGGATGTCAGGCACTCTTTAACCATATCCTGAATTTCCTGATTGGTTGGCCAGATATCCTTCATAAAGACATCATTGCCGTCTTTGTCCTGACCAAGCGGTTCATTGAATAAATCAACACGCATAGAGCCAGCAAGCGCATAGGCCACAACCAATGGCGGGGAGGCCAGATAGTTTGACTTCACATGCGGAGAAATCCGCCCTTCAAAGTTTCTATTACCGGACAAAACGGATGTCACATTGAGGTCACCGGCATCAACCGCATTTCCAATCGCTTCAGGCAAGGGGCCGGAGTTACCAATGCAAGTTGTACATCCATAGCCGACGGTATGGAAACCAAGCGCATCCAGATCTTCTTGGAGACCTGATTTCGTTAGATAGTCTGTTACAACTTGTGATCCGGGCGCGAGCGATGTTTTTACCCATGGCTTGACATCAAGCCCCTTTTCGCGCGCCTTGCGTGCAACCAGACCCGCCCCAACCAGAACGGCCGGGTTGGAGGTGTTTGTACAGCTTGTAATCGCCGCGATGACGACATCGCCGTTCTTAAGTTCGTAATCAGCGCCCTCAACGGCTTGTGATGTGTGATTTGGTTCTAGTTTTTCAAAAGCACTAGCCGCATTCTTCAGGGCAATGCGGTCTTGCGGACGTTTCGGGCCGGAAATGGCCGGCTCGACATCATCCAGATCCAAATGCAATGTCGTTGTAAACACAGGGTCAGGCGTGTTGGCATCACGCCACATGCCTTGTTCTTTAGAGTAAGCCTCAACCAAGTTTACTTCATGTTCATCGCGGCCCGTAAAGCGCAAGTAATTCAGTGTTTCTTCATCAACCGGGAAGAAGCCGCAGGTCGCGCCATATTCCGGTGCCATATTCGCGATGGTCGCCTGATCGGCCAGTGTGAGGTTATCAAGGCCGGGGCCATAAAATTCAACAAATTTACCGACAACGCCGAGCTCACGAAGCATTTCCACAACACGCAGAACCAGATCTGTAGCCGTGGTACCTTCCTTCATCTTGCCGGTTAGCTTGAAGCCAACCACTTCTGGGATCAGCATAGAGATAGGCTGGCCGAGCATAGCGGCCTCGGCTTCAATACCGCCAACGCCCCAACCAAGAACGGCCAACCCATTGACCATGGTTGTATGGGAGTCCGTGCCAACCAGCGTATCAGGATAGGCGATTGTAGCGCCGTCCTCGGCTTCACTGGTCCAAACAGTCTTCGCCAGATATTCAAGATTAACCTGGTGGCAAATTCCTGTGCCTGGCGGGACAACGCGGAAGTTTTTGAAGGCGCCTTGCCCCCATTTGAGGAATTCATAACGCTCGCCATTGCGCTCGAATTCTTTATCGACATTAGCCTGAAAGGCTTGCGGCGTTCCAAATTCATCCACCATCACGGAGTGATCAATCACCAAATCAACGGGCACAAGCGGGTTGATTTTTTGGGCATCACCACCGAGAGAGACCATAGCCTCGCGCATGGCGGCCAAATCAACAACGGCAGGAACGCCTGTAAAGTCTTGCATTAAAACGCGCGCCGGGCGGTAGGCTATCTCTGTCTCGGATTTTTGTGTCTCTAACCATGTTTTGAGCGCCTTGATATCATCCGTCGATACGCTGCGATTATCTTCGTGGCGAAGTAAATTTTCCAAAAGAACCTTTAATGTGAAGGGCAGGGATGAAATGTCACCAATTTGCTCGCTTGCCGCTTTCA
This sequence comes from uncultured Pseudobdellovibrionaceae bacterium, assembly GCA_964611755.1. Lineage (GTDB taxonomy): Bacteria > Pseudomonadota > Alphaproteobacteria > Micavibrionales > Micavibrionaceae > CAZTBB01. The sequence goes on along the minus strand of CAZTBB010000003.1, from coordinate 82,399 downwards.
GGCTGTAATAATCGTAATTTTTCCCGTCTACGCTAAGGGTTTTGCGGGTTTTTAAAGTGTCCTGTCCAATACGTGTCATAATTTAGGTCCTAACTGCCTTATTTGAAATGTGAATCCCTCAATAAAATACCATGCCTGAGGGTGGTTAAAAAGCGGTAAATACATTGAAATTCAATGCTTTATGAAAATTCCTGAAATGGGCTCAGTATCTCCTTTTTTTTGCCACATTTGAATCAGAAAATATAAGAATAGACGTTAATAACTTTATCTACCTCTACTTAGCGTCTTGTTAGCTCACTACCGTAATCAGGAACTGCCGCGTCGCCTCCAAGACCGGCAGTTTCTTTTTGTGTTTGATTTTCTGCAGCTATTCGCGTTTTAATCAGTGCATTATGAGCAAAAAGAAACTATCGACTTCATTGGTGCAATCGGGGCTTGGCAAAGACAGAGCCTATAGTGCCGTTGTTCCGCCATTATACACATCATCCACCTTTGAAATGGACGGGTTGAGTGCAGAGATGGAGTATAGCTATTCCCGCAGCGCCAATCCTACGCGTGATCTTTTGGCCAAAGCCATGGCTGAAATAGAGGAAGGGAGTGATTGTGCTGTTACGGCGTCTGGCATGGCGGCGCTGACAATTTGTTTACATTTGTTGGACAAGGATGATCTTTTATTGGCGCCTTTTGATTGCTACGGGCGATCCTATAGAACATTGGTAACAATGGCCGATAAAGGGTATTTTAAGCTGGAATTTGTTGATCAATATAGTAATCAATCTTTAGAAAAAGCCTTTGAAGCCAATCCTAAAATGGTTTTGGTGGAAACACCCTCTAACCCGGTGATGCGCATTGCAGATATTCAGAAAATATCACATATGGCCAAGGCATGCGGCGCTCTGGTTGTCTGTGATAATACCTTCCTATCCCCTGTTTTTCAGCGTCCTTTGGAATTGGGAGCGGATATTTCCTATTGTTCTACAACCAAATTCGTAAACGGTCACAGTGATGTTGTCGGCGGGGCCGTGGTGGCGAAGGATCAAAAAATCGCGGACGAGCTGCATTTTTGGAATAATTCTTTGGGCACCATTGGAAGCCCTTTTGACGCCTATCAGACATTGCGTGGGTTACGAACTCTCGATGTGCGTATGCAACGTGCGCAGGAAAATGCGATTAAGATTGCTGCGTTTTTGGATGCACATAATGCCGTATCCAAAGTCTATTATCCCGGCCTTTCATCACATGAGGGCTTTGCGTTGGCCGAAAGACAGCAAGATGGGCCGGGCGCGATGCTGAGTTTTGAAATTACGAGCGATGTACACATGTTTTTAGAAAGGTTGGAGATCTTTCGATTGGCTCAATCCTTGGGCGGAACAGAGAGTTTGATTAACAACCCAGCCAGCATGACCCATGTGTCCATGGGGGCAGAGGCACGTGCGCAAGCTGGTGTTAAAGATGGGCTTATGCGTTTATCTGTTGGGATAGAGCATTGCGATGATCTGATTGCTGACCTAGAGCAAGCTTTGAAAAAAGCTTAAGGCTTATTGATCGTCTTTTGATGCCACAAAAAGGGCATCAATATCGTCTTGCGACGTGGCATAGTCTTTTTTGGTCACTGATGGCTCAAAGCTATCATCCACTTCAATGCCGAGCTTTGATAAAGTTGTGCTTAAACTGCTCTCGATACGTTTGATATTCTCGAGTGTTTGGCGAATGCGCTGGCCTGTAATGTCTTGGAATGAGCAGGCAATATAGATTTCTTCAACCTTGTCGTTGATTTTCTGAATTTGTTTACCGCGCGCTTCATCATCGGCCCAATCAATGTCTTCACAGCTGATGTCAGTGATATCGCTGGCGGCATCCAGAATGGAATGTGCCGCTTTTTCTGTCATTTCAACAACGGCATCCAGCTCAACACCGGCATTTGCAGGTGTACTGCCATCGCCCTTAAAGGAAATAGATTTGAGCACATCAAAAATTTCGGCAAAACGTTTTGATGTGCCTTCCTCGGCCATATCAAGCTGTTGGGATGTTGCATTAATCTCCATTGAGATTTCATCAAAGCGTCGTCCGATAAAGCTTTCAAGCATGTGCAGTTTTTCTTCAATGCTGCCGATTGATTTTTGACTTTCGATCATATCCTTTAAGCTTTGCGGATCATTATCCTCATTATCCTGAGGGGTTGTTGATGGTCTGCTCGATGTCATATTGTGTCTATCCCTTTTGCCTATCTTAAGAAGCTTAACGCATAAGTTTTAATAAATTAATAGGATCTGCATACAATTGCAGTAAATTCTATGATGTGCTTTGCTTGTTTTTATATAGCTCGAGCACGTCAATAATTGATAAAAGCTGTTCAATTTCCTTTTTGCATTGTAACGCATGTTGGCGAATAGATACAGGCACACTGATATGGGATGGTTCAAACATATCGATGCTGTAGGGGATCATCACGAAAATATAGCGTTTGTTGAAAAACACAGCCGATAAAGCGGCATTGTCAAACAGAGAGACCATTTCCGAGAGTTCTTTGAGGAGTTTGTCATCAAGCCAATGGCCAAGCTCTTGAGGGGCAGATGTAAAAACATTAAACCTATCGGCAAAATGCGGGTCAGTGAGCGTGATGCCCTGCAAATCATGGGATGCAAGGGCTGCTATATCATCATCGGCGGTGATAATTGTCTGGCCGGAGAATTTTTCATCTTTAATCTCCATGAGGGCAAAGATGCCATCAAAGGCCAGATCAAGATGATTGTCATCGCGCGCCAGCCGTGCTTCAGAGAGAATGATTTTGACGTTTTTATACCGCCCGATAAAACAATCCTCGGCATGGTAGTGCTTGTGAGGTGGGATAATGCCTGTGCGCGCCAATGTTTTGGCGCTGATCCCTTTGCTCGGGCTATAGCGCATATTGCCGACAACTTTTGCAAGGCGTGGCAGGAACATGGATTTGTAATTCTTGTGATAAGACTTGAGAGGTCCTTCAGACCAGATATTGGTGATAATCGGTACAAGAGCGCCAAGTGCAATGCAGCCAATGGCATATAGTAAGTTGGATTGTACCAAAAAGAACCATCCAAAACCACTTGCCCCACCTAGGACAAATAGAATGGTGCTGGCGGAGGCAATGAATTTTCGGGTGCGGTAACTTTGCATTTTTCCAAGGCGAAGCGCTTCCGCTTTCTGCACCAGTTGTTCCATTTCGCGTGTAAAACGAGCCTCATCAAGGCGCTCTACTTCGGCCGATCCGGTTGCTTTTTCTTCGAGTTTAAAAACAGCATCGCTATTATGTGATTCATTCATGCACCCAGCTTAACACCAGAGAGCATCCAAGCTAAAGGTGGTTTTTATTGACATAATGTGTGGCTATGGTCTAGGTAAGTTATCATGACAAGGATAGAAGTCAAAGATAGGCCGATCTCGGCGGCGGAAGTGTATGATGATTGGTCAGGCAGCTATGAGGCGGGTATTACCAATATGGGATGGAGTGCGCCGCAATCATTGTTCGAAAATGTCCGTGAGCATCTTCCTGATAAGCCTAGAATTTATGAGGTCGGCATTGGGTCGGGCTATCTGGCTGAAAAATTCAAACAAAGCCACGATGCGCAGATATACGGCGCCGATATTTCCTCTAAGATGTTGGATTTATTGCATGAAAAGGGCATTGCGGATATAGGGAATATCCACCTTCTCAATCTTGAAACGCAGAATATCCCGGCCGAGCAGCATAGTATGGATGCTGTTTTAAGTTGTGGCGTGTTGGAGTATTTTGAAGATATTGACCATGTGCTGGATGAAATGATCCGTGTCACAAAGCCGGGTGGCATCATTGGTTTGAGCTTTGAAACATCGCCGGATATTAGCCGGACGTTGACACTGGCACGCAGCAATGCCGATGCCCTGTCTAAAGATGGTGAAAAACTGAGCGGTACATTTTTTTATTATCAACATCCATTGCATGCCTTCACGGATAGGCTAAGGCAGGCCGGCTTTGAAGTCTGTGTGGAAGAGTATAAATCCAGCGTTAAAAAATCGCAGGACACCCCCATTATTTACGGCGAGATAATTGCAAAAGCGCCTGACATATCTTTGTAAAACACCTTAAACAGCTTCATCGGCCAAGGGTTCATACCAATCTCTGATAAGCCCGCCTTTTTCGCGTGATGGGTGGTTAAATGGCCGTTTAAGCTTGCCATTAAAATAGGTTTGCACAAGGCTTTGCCATGTTTCCTCCTGATCATGGCCATGAAAATCGCACCATGCCTTAAACCATACCGAACCGGCACGCACATGCGTGATTTCATCATCGTGAATGATTTTCAGCATCTCGGCTGTCTTTAGATCATCTTGCTTCTTCATTTGGGTAATCATATTTGGCGTGACATCAAGGCCGCGCGCCTCCAACACCATGGGCACGATGGCCAGGCGGGCGGCAAAATCATGTGCTGTTTTTTCTGAAGCCTCCCACAAGCCATCATGCGCAGGCAGATCACCATAGGATGCCCCCAAATCATTCAAGCGCTCTTCCAGCATTAAATGGTGTTTGGCTTCATCATCGGCAACCTTGATCCAATCATCATAAAATTCTTTTGGCAGGCTAAAGCCACCAAGATCAAATTTGCGCGCCATAACATCCCAGGCAAGGTCAATGGCATTCAGCTCAATATGAGCTAGCGCATGGAGCAGGGCGATTTTAGACTTTTGGCTCCCGGCCTTTGCCCGCTTGGGCATTTGTGTGGGCTCTAAAAGCTGGGGTTTTTCAGGGCGTGCAGGGCGATCCGGCAAACTCACATGCCCGATATCCTTGATATCACCTGCGCGCCATAATTCCGCATAGGCTTGGGTCTTCTGCGCTTTTTTGATCGCAGATGCGGTTTTTAAAACATCCAGAGCTGCATCGCTGAGGGTGTGTGCCATGCCTATTTTAGGATGGCGGTGGCGTTAACGGTCAGCGTAATGGTGGTATCACCGCCTTGTGCAACAGGAGCAGCCATCTCAACGCTGTCAGCCATCGCCATGACAGCATGGGATCGGCGTGCTTGATAAACGGGGGTATGTCCACCTCCCACATTGATGGCTCTAAGCTCTGCGGTATTTTTTCCAAGAGCCTTGGCAGCGCGCTCGGCACGGATTTGTAATTTTTTGAGGGCATCTTCCAGCAATCCATCCTGAATTTCTTGCGCTTTCTCCGGCGATAATGAGAATTGCAGGCCATTCATGTTGAGACCAATATCTTGCAGCTTGCCAGTGAGCTCTAAAATATCTGTGCTGTTTTTACCCTTGATTTGAAGGGCTTGGGAGCCATACCACATTTTCACATAATTTTCTGTATTATCAATGCGCTCATTACGCTCATAGACATTATAACCCAGTGTTTTAACCTTGGCCCCTTGCAGGGTATTGGCCATATCAAGGGCCTGTTTCATCTTTTTATTGATTTCGTTTTGAACCTGACGCGGATCTTTTGATTTAAATTCATAGCGCAAGGAGGCAATCAAAAGGTCTTGCGCGACTTCAACTTGCTCTGTTGCGGAAATATTCAATGTGGATTGACCCTCCGGCAGCATCAGGAGTGGATTATCCTGCGCAGTCGCAGGTGAGGAAATCAGGAATAGGGCTGCAAAGCCGAGCAAGAGATGTTTCATGCGTTGTCTCCTTTAAGCGGGCATGGTGTGAATCTTAATTGCGCACAGTATAGCAAACTCCTTGTGTGATTAAAGGTTGGTTTTTGTTGACATAATGACCCGGGGTTTTGTAAGAAAATGGCATGACTCATTCTATTTACGTGATGCGAAAAAAGAATCCCAAGGGAAGCCACGTCTTTCTCAAACGTGTTGATGAAAGCGATGCGGTTATTGGGTCGTCTGAAACTGTTTCGGGCTCTGAAATTCATTTTTACCGTGGTAAAACTTTGATGCGCCTTTTTGCGGATGCGCTGAATGATAATAATCAAACGATTGGTATCCCGCCTTTTCTGAAGTTTGTTCAAAAGGACAGGGATAGGTATTTTTATGATTATGATTTTGCCCATATTCATGTGGGCTCTGAGGCACAAGTAGACAAGCTTTGGAATCGCCTCTTGGATGCGGCGAAAGAAGAGAGCTCTAAAAAGAAGCCTTTTGACCTTGAAGATAATAATTGCCTGATTGGTTTAGAAAGAATTCTTTTTCAACAAGGCATTCACATGGATATTAAAACCATCATGCAACAAAAATCAGGCGCCGAGATGCCCGTTTTGCGCGTGGCTTAAAAATCATTCTTCAAGACAATCCGGTAGCGTGCTTTTCCATCTTCCAGATGTTTCATGGCATCATTCACTTTGCTCATCGGGAAGACTTCCACCATGGGTTTGATGTTGTGGTGATGTGCAAAATCCAGCATTTTTGCAATAGTGGCCGGACTGCCGACCGGGGATCCGGAGACCTCGCGCTGTGCCATGATCAGGTTAAAGACATTCAAATCCAGAGGATCCATCGTGGCACCGACATAGTGGAAACGGCCACGCGGTTTGAGGGTGTTCAGATATAAATTCCAATCCAGTTTTACATTCACGGTAGAAATGATGAGATCAAATTGTCCGGCTGCACCCTCTAGTTCATTGGCATCACGTGAGTTGAGTGTTTTATGCGCGCCAAGCTTGAGCGCTTCGTCACGCTTGGAATCGGATGAGGTGAAGGCTGTAACCTCACAGCCCCAGCCATTCAGGAATTGCAAAGCCATATGCCCCAGCCCGCCAATACCAATGACAGCCACTTTGGATGTGGGGGAAATGTCAAACTGCACAAGCGGGTTAAAGACCGTTATGCCGCCGCAAAATAGAGGGCCTGCGCTTTCTAAATCCAAACCTTCAGGCAGCGCCACAACGCTAATGTCTTGTGCGCGCACTTTTTCGGCAAAACCACCATGGTGTCCGGCGATCGTGGCTTGCGATTGCATGCATAAATTATGATCACCCTCCAGGCATTCCGAACAGCTTGTGCAATAGCCGGCATGCCAGCCAAGGCCAACCACATCGCCAACTTTATGCATGGTCACATCATCACCGATTTGTGCGATTGTGCCGACAACCTCATGGCCCGGAACGATGGGGTAGCTAGTCATACCCCATTCATTATTCATCATGCTCAGATCACTGTGACAAATGCCACAATAGGCCACATCAATCTCGACTTCATTTTTGCCCAAAGCGCCCGGGTCGTATTCGAAAGGTTGTAATTCGGCACCGGCTTCATGGGATGCATAGGCTTTAATCATGGAAAGGCTCCTTTATATGGTTTGAACGTTTTTTCTATTCTGAATTTTTTTTATTGTAAGGTGTAGTCGGTGGCAGGGCCATCGCGCAGGGCAGGATTGATATCCATTAACTTTAATCCTTGCTTGTAAATATATGGGCCGCCGGAGCAATTTGGCAACTGTGCGATGCGCATGCCTTCAGCAAAGCTGAGCAGCTCTAGCTTATCTTTTGATGTCATGTGCCGATCAAGGAATTCATTGAGTTTGGCTTGGGCAACGAACAAGATTTCGATATCCCCATCAGGGGCGGGATCGTTCAGTGTGAATTTAACGGCAATCGGATTACCAAAGGCCAGATCATGCAGAATTCTCTGTTGGTGAGGGCCATTCGGGTCAAGCCATGCCCGCATGCCCTCAACAACGGAATTAAAATCTGGTTTCTTGGATGATGTCATAGAATCACATCATATCGCTTTTGCCCAGATGCAATATTACTGGTCTTTTTTCTTTTCCAAACCGGGAGGAAGCTTGCCGTGCTTTTCTTTGTATTTTTCCAGGCCGGGAGGCAAGTCATCGCCATGTGCGCGACCGGCTTTATCCGCCATTTTCTTGGCTTTCTTCTCGGCATCATCCATGTCATCTTCGCTGCCTGCGACTGCACCTTTGATCGGGTTAACGATATTGTCATCAATCACTTTACGAATGTCGTTGAAGACCTTGTCTATGGTTGATTCGACGGTTGTTTCGGCTGTTTCTGCAATGTCGGCTTTTGCCGGGCTGCTCAATGTAAGGCCCAGAAGGCATAGGCTTAGTGCTAAAAGTGGGAATTTCATATTCATGTATCCTTGCTTTATTATAAATTTATTACATGCTGAAATTTACGCTAGTCAGGATGCTACGGCAAGTCTTGCCCCCGAAAGTTTTGTTTTTTATTTTTTTTCAGGATTAAGATGGCCATTACTATGAAGAATTCAGGGCTTGTATAGCTTGACCATTAGCGGGTCTTCTAAATGCGTTATGCTTGCGTTTTTATACCCTAAATTGTTGTAATATGATGAATCAATAGCTGAAGCCAACATAAACATAGCACTATCATTCATGGCCAAATTATCAATTGCATACGTCTCACAGGCGTTAACGAGTTTTTTTGCTATGCCTTGTTTCCTGTATTCTGGGTGTGTACAAAGCCATGCAATTGAGAAAGCGTCAGGCGTTAGCAGGACGGGTGTTATCATGCTCAAACCTATCAAATTATTGTTATTTTTTGCTATGATTGTAGTAGGCCTATAGGGGTAGTTTGAAAAACATGCCGGAAAATCTACATTGGCAATTTTTCTCCAGTTTTCTCCGAAACACAGGACACATAAATTTATAGCTTTTTCCAAATCCGCTTCTTCAAGTGTGTCT
>CAZTBB010000003.1:16014-73752 GCA_964611755.1 uncultured Pseudobdellovibrionaceae bacterium | reverse complement strand
CTATTGACAAGCCCATCAATCATCACCCATTTTGAGGGCGGCGATGAAGGCGCTTTGCGGGATTTCCACATTGCCGTATTGGCGCATTTTCGCCTTCCCTTTTTTCTGTTTCTCGAGCAGCTTTTTCTTACGGCTGATATCTCCGCCATAACATTTGGCGGTCACGTCCTTGCGCAGGGCAGACACATTTTCACGGGCGATAATCTTACCGCCAATCGCTGCCTGCACGGCGATTTTAAACATTTGCCGTGGAATAAGCTCTTTAAGGCGTTCGCACATCTGTCGGCCACGTGACTCTGCATTGCCACGGTGGACAATCATCGCCAGCGCATCAACGGGCTCTTCATTGACGCGGATTTCGAGCTTCACCAGGTCGTTCTCACCATATCCATCCAGCTCGTAATCAAAGCTCGCATACCCCTTGGAGATGGATTTAAGGCGATCATAGAAATCAAAGACCACTTCATTAAGGGGCAGGCGGTAAACCAGCATCGCGCGCCCACCCGCATAGGTCAGGTCTTGTTGCACGCCGCGGCGATCCTGACAGAGTTGGAGCAGGCCGCCCAGATATTCATCGGGCACGAGAATGGTTGCCTTAATCCAAGGCTCTTCGATAGAATTTATTTTGACGACATCCGGCATATCAACAGGGTTGTATAACTCGGTCTGGCTGCCATCTGTCATATTGATCTTATAAACCACGCTCGGCGCAGTAGGGATGAGATCCAGATCAAATTCGCGCTCAAGACGCTCTTGGATAATCTCCATGTGAAGAAGCCCCAAAAACCCACAGCGAAAGCCAAGACCAAGTGCTTGGGAGCTCTCGGGCTCGTAGTGCAGGGATGCGTCATTGAGTTTGATTTTGCCAAGGCTTTCGCGGAGTTTTTCAAAATCACCCGCATCGGCCGGGAAGAGGGAGCAAAACACCATCGGAATAGAGGGTTTGAAGCCTGCCAAAGCTTCGGCGCATGGCTTTTTCTCATCCGTGATTGTGTCTCCGACATTGGTCTCGCTGATATCCTTGATGGATGCTGTGATGAAGCCCATCTCGCCGGGGCCCAGTGCATCCAGCTCTACCTTTTTCGGGGTGAACATACCGACACGATCAATATCACGTGTGGCGCCGTTGCTCATGAATTTAATGCGTTGGCCTTTGCGCAAATATCCATCCATGACGCGGACAAGCACGACAACCCCCAGATAAATGTCATACCAACTATCGACCAGAAGCGCTTTTGTTGGTTTTTCTGAATCGCCTTCATGCGGAGGTGGCAATTTTGTTACAATTTGTTCCAGAAGATCTTCAATGCCAATTCCTGTTTTGGCCGAGGCTTCGACGGCATCGGAGCAATCAAGGCCGATGACATCTTCGACTTCCTTTTTAACGCGCTCGGGCTCTGCGGCCGGTAAATCGATTTTATTAATGACAGGGACGATTTCATGATCATTATCAATGGCCTGATACACATTGGCAAGGGTTTGTGCCTCTACCCCCTGTGAGGCATCAACAACCAGCAAGGATCCTTCACAGGAGGCCAGTGAACGCGATACCTCATAGGAGAAATCTACATGGCCCGGCGTGTCCATCAAGTTAAGCTGATATTCAATACCGTCTTTGGCCGTATAGGCGAGGCGAACGGTTTGCGCCTTAATGGTGATGCCGCGCTCGCGCTCAATGTCGGTATTATCCAATACCTGTTCTTGCATTTCACGCTCTTCCAGCCCGCCGCATGTCTGGATCAGGCGGTCGGCAAGGGTGGATTTCCCATGGTCAATATGGGCGATAATCGCAAAGTTACGAATATGTTCTAATGGTTTTGTTTCGGGGTTCTTCGACATAGAGAGTTTTATAGTTATTTTACGGGTGCATAGCAAAAGGAAAATGATGTGCAGGCATGCTTTTCTCTTTACCAATGGCGCACAATTGTGTTTATTGGCACAAGAATAAGTTAATCCAAGCTTTAATTGAGAAATCTAGGAGATAAAAATGAGCGATAAGGATGTTGATGTAAAAGAAGCACAGAAGAAATCAAGCGCTAGCTTATGGGCTGTTTTGCTTGTTGCTCTCGTTGGGGGCGCAGGCGCGTTTTATGTAACACAAAACCCATCAGTGACGCAGATGGCTATTGCGGATGATGCCGCACAAGCAACAGAGCAGGCAGAGGCCGCTCAGAGTTCAGGTCTGGATATGGTTGCCGATGCCATGCAAGAGAGCATGGAGAGTGCTTCCGAGGCTGCGGAAAGTGCTGTAGAACAAGCAGTTGAGGCGGCAGGCGATGCGGCTGAGAGCGTTTCTGAAGCCACTGAAGCTCTGGCTGAGCCTGTTGTTGAAAGCGTTTCAGACGCTGTAGCGGACGTAACCGAGACCGAGCAAACACAAGGTGAGATCGAGCCCATCGAATCACTTGTAGAAGAAGGCCCGACATTTGAGGAGCTTGCAGCAGAATGCAAGTACCCATCTTTGGTTGGGCAGAAGGTATCGGCAGAAGAGCTAAATGCTCTTGGTGATGTTGTGCGTATTTATGATGGCGCAGAAGGTGTTCCAGTTGGTGCAGCTGTTGACGGGCGTATCAATGTAGAAAAGTCAGGTGACATCGTGATGCGCGTATGGTGCGATGATGAACATGCTGAAAACTTGGTGACTGAGGCGCCTGCTGATGTTGTTAATGAAGAGCCGCCAGAGCCTGTTCAGGCAGAGGCGGATGTTTCTGAAGAAACTGTTTCAGAAGAATAAACAGTATTCTTACATGTCAAATGTATCGAGTGCCGGGTTGGTTTTAACATCCAGCTCGGCATTTTTGTCTGTGGTCAATTCTGCCCCCATTTTTTCGATAAGCTCCGCGCCTTTCGGTAAGGCTGCAAAAGCTTGGGATGCGATTACAGTTAATGTCATTAATACTCTCCTCTATCATGTGCGGCGTGACGGGAGTTTTTTTTATTTATTCACTTTTGTGAATGATTAATGGGATATATTTCCCTTCCCTTGCCTCACCTGTTTCATTGTCCATGAAAATGGTTAATATTTGGTGAGCATTTTGCATATATTTGGCAATATCCTGGCGCAACGGAAGGCCGATTTCGCGCATTTCTCCATCTTCGGAAATGAGTTCTAAGTTATTGTTTCCCAAATCAAATTCGAACCATGAGAGCGGGAAGCGAAACGGCTTGTCATGAAAGAACACAACGCTGTAATCATCGCGGATGGCAATTTCAAAATCGGCACGCTCATCACCGCCATGATCAAAGAAATCAAGGATCTTTCCATACTCTTTTTGCGGTGTTATGTCGGTATTTTCGCTCATATGGGCCACTATAGCATATAATCGGGTGGTGCTTGCAATATCATCGTTTTAGGCGGCTCTATGGCTTTTTATGCTCCAAGGGGACGCTAAACCCGTCAACAGTTTCCCCGTTCTTGGTCTGAACAATGAAAATTTCGCCTGCTTTGGTGAAGTAGGGGCGTACAAGCCATTGAATTTTAACACCTAAATCCATTTCGATGCCGTTTTTCATGACCACGGTGACGCTATGATCTTGCGGATCGTAAACCAGTTTTTCAATCTCTTTATCGATTGTTTTACCGTAAAAAATATAGGCATCGCGTGTGGATTTATTCACATAAATATCCATTTCTTCCGGCTTGAACAGGGATTGTTTCTTGGCACTATCGGAATCAAAGTCGGCCTTCACGGATGTGATGGTTTTTGCCGGTTTTTCTTCTTCGTTATGGCTATCGTCGTTATCGGACATCGTATTTTTTTAGCGCTTTTTGGGTTGCCACCCGCCGGACGGCAGGCAAAGGGGTTGCGTATGATGAGAATCATACAAAATCAAAGATATCATCATCAATTATGAGGATAAAGGCTTTTGGTTAAAATTGGCTAAAAATGGCTGTTTGATACTGGCTGATTAGGACTGCTCAGGGCCAGTAAACGCTTCGAGGCCAATGCGATCCATGTCATCACTTACACGTGTGATAACAAAGTCAGAGCCATCATCCCACCCTGTTGGCACATGACGTGTAACGTCTCTGTCGATTTCTGTTGGCAGGCCAGCCTCTCTGAGAAGTTCTGCCGGAATATGAATGCCGTTAGATGCACCATCAATAATGTGATTTGTGCCCATAAGCTCTTGTGCTACGCCAGCACCAGGACCATCAGCATCTACTGTGATGGATTGTGCGGCCAAAGCGGCATTTGCGTTATCTGTATCAAGCTGCATGATCATGAATGTTTCGTTGCCAACAACAATCAAGACGCTTTCTGAAACCATGTTGTCAGCATGGCCTTGAATGCGGATCTGTGAGGCATCAGCCATATCCTGTGCAGAAATGCTTGGCAGGCGTCTTGGTAGGTGTGAGCCAGAGCCGGTTGTCGCGCCCTGTACTGCGGCATCACCATTTTCGGCACCCAAAGCACGGCCAGTCATTGCGCCACCCCAGATGGCGATGCCCACAATGGCGATTGGTGTCAGTACACCCTTAAAATGCTTGAGGATTGGCATGCTGCCGATAAAGCTGTCAACCCAGCCTGTGCGACCAAGAAGGAAGGCTAGGCCAAGACCCGCACCCCAGCCAACAACCTGGCGTGTGCCATCATCTTCACGGGCACGATCCAAAAGGCCGCGACCCATATTGGTAATGCCTGAGAATGTTCCGCGTAGGGCAATACCGGCATTTGAGTTCAGGAAGTCAGTACCCATGTAGCGCTCGGCTTCGCGAGGTAAGACTAGACGGCCCGCAGCCTCAAGTGTTCCTGTCGCTGCTCTTCCTGCTTCATCAAGGCTAACGCCATCACCTGTAACACGCGTAAATCCGCCGCGAACATCAACGCCGTCACCGCGCTGCTGATTGCCTGTTTGACCTGTTACAACAGGTGTATCTGTGCGGCGCTCATCTGCTGCGGCATCAGTGCGACGCTCATCTGTAGCTGTTGTATCAACTCTTGCTTCAGGATCTGCGCGTCTAATCGCTTCATCACCAAGGATTTCAGATGTTGCTTGTGCAACGCTTAATGTAAGGTCACCTTGGTTTGTAATGCCTAACAGATCTCTGATTTCTTGTGGGATTTGCTGGTAACCATCTTCGGTTGTATGCAATCCATTGGCGCCATAAGCAGCAAAGAGACGGTTTACTTCATCGGCATCTGGCGTTCTGTCATTTGCAAGATCTTCAATGATTCTATCTTCAAGCTCAGCAACCATATTTTGAGGTAAGAAGAAGCCAACAATATTGTGAGCAACACCATATACTGGAATATAGCTTTCCCACTCAAAATGCTCGCCATCTTGTGCATCCCAAGCTGCAGAGTAGAGCATGTATCCACCCCAACCTAGGCCATAAGGTGTTGGTGCAAGAACATTAGAAGCTAATCTCCAATTAATTGATCGGCTTGCGCCTTCGCCTGTGATGATACGGCCATCAGCATCAACGGCACTTCGTGTCCAGCGAGGAAGAAGTCTAAACCATTCTTGCGGGCCAATTACTTCTGTGCTTGAACGTCTGATCGGACCTGCACCAACCAAGCTGGTGAGGAAGCTAAAGGCCTGATAACGCGTGGTAAAATCATTTTGCGCTGGAGACCATAATCCATCTCTGGTTCCGCCGTAAGGAACTCTGGTAAATAATCCATCATTTCTTTCTTTATAGCGCTGTGAAACTTCGCGTGATCCATTAAGCTCAGCATAACGTGCATTGGCTATACGATTTCCACCACCTTGAGGATCTTTAATTGCATCTGCGTGCAATTGTCTTAACATATTAAGGAAATGTCCTAGTTCTTGATCGCCATTGCTTACTACAAGGCGCGCTGATGATGGGTCGTAACCTCTATCTGTTGCTGTTCTCCCCATGGCATCAATCATCTCAGCTGTTATTGGTGAGCTGCCAGGGTTTCCATTACCATAGGTGAAATCTAAAAGCTCTTTGATAAAAAGATCAGGGTCGGTAGGAATTGCTGCCACACGGCCTGTGCCATCTGACATTTCGTGCATGGCACGCAAAAAGCGCATTTCGAGAGCCCATAGGGCTTCATGGTGTCCACCATTCTCAAGAAGTGTAGAAATGGCGTTGTAAAAACCTTTGCGAATACTACCAGCAGCCGATTCTGTTTGGCCGGATTGCATGATAATATTTGCTGGCAGTATCTGGGCGAGAACAATGTTCTCTGTGTTGCCAATCCCACTATTAGCGTATTGATGAATTCTCTCAGGTGAGTGGTACAGGCCTTCTTCAACGCTGCGCACTAGGCCTTGTCTTCTGTACCATGCTAAAGCACTTGGGCCTGAGCGCATATTGTGCATGCCAGCAACATAAGCTTGCGCGCTTCCATGCTCGGTCAACTCACCTAAAGCTGTGATGTTATTTTGAGTTACGCGCCCATTAGTCGCTAATTCGCCCTCAATATCACTGATAAGGGTTCTTAGGCTCTGACCTGCGGCGCGAGCACCTTCTACATAGCGAGCGGCCGCTTGGATTTGGTGATCTGCCAATATATGTGCAGAGCCCGTATTATCCCAACGTCTGCCTTTCCCAGTCATTCTTCGGAAAAGAGATATAATTCCCTGTTGCTCGGTTCTATGAGATACATCTGCTTCTCTTCCTAGTCGACCCAGATGTCCGTCCGCTGTCTGGCCTAGGCGCTCTAATTCTTCATCTACTCTTTGGCCAAGTTGCCCTAAACGGTCCTGTAAGTCTGCCAGTTGTGCTGCATAATTAGGGTTATTTGGATCTAGTTCATTAATCTCTGCAACTATCTCATCTAGTTGTCTAATGGCTGAATTATTTTCAAATTCATTAAGTCCACTATGGATTCTTGCAAGTCTTGAGCTGTAATTAGTATCGTTTGGATCTAATTTGCTAATGTCATTAAGAATACCATTAAGCCTGTTTCTCGCTGATCTTTCCGGGAGATCTTTAATCTGATCCCTTAATGCTTGAAGCTGTGAGGTGTAATTAGGATCAGCACTGTCCAAGTTTCTAATTGCTCTGGAAACTCTGTCTAGTTGAACTTTATCTGGATGGCCGCTACCAAAAAGCTCTTCTAAGTGTGGCTTTAAATCATCGGCGATTTTTTCCATCATACCTCTGATTTTGTGTGCTCGTAATTGGCGAGGGGTAAAGAAACGTCTGATGAAACCAAACGGGATAATAGATTTTGGGCTATAAGTTTGACCTGATGCTTCTGGTAATTCAACGCGCTCTGCACCACTTCGTACACGGCCACTCCGGCCATACCCGTTTTGTGATGGCTGGCCTTCACCAGTTTCTCGTGCTGCTGCACTTGCTGTTGCATCATCTGCGTTATCATCAGCTTCTCTTGCTACGGCGCTTGCTGTTGCATCATCTGCTTCTTCACCAGCTTCTCTTGCTACGGCACTTGTTGCTGCATCATCTGCATCTACACCGTCATCCAACATGGTGCGCGGTGCGCGGCCACTTAGGATAATGTCATCGCCATTTGCGTTGCCTGCAACAACTTGTTGGTAAATACGCTGCTCATCTGGTGAGAGTTGTTCGATTGCTTCTCTGGAAGCAGCTGTGTCCGGGCTTTCTCTGCGCTCACGCAATAGGCGGAGAAGAGCGTCCGATACATCAATATTATCTGAAGAAGAGCGGCCGGCTGCTGCCATCATGGTTGGGTTGTCAAATGAAGCACGAGCGGCACCTGCTGGCGGAAGGTCATCAATTTGTCTTACTGTGAGAACAGGATTAAATTCTAAGTCACGGTAATATGTTGTTGGAATTTCAATTGGTGTTTCTGTTTCTAATGCTCTTGTTAGAGTAGCAACGCGCTCAGGTGCAACGGCCTCAAGATCTCTGAAATATCTCGCGGCTTGTGGATTTGTATCATCTAGTAGAGATACAAACTCATTCCAAGTTGTGCGACCAAATTGCACAGCTGTGAAATCATCACCAAACTGATCCATATCAGCACGTAGGCGAGTGCTGGCATCTTCAATGGCATTTTGTGATTCAGAAAGTTCTCTTGCTCTTTGCAGTGAAATAACATCGCCATCTGTGGCCGCATCATCAATAGCTTTAGCAGTTGTACCAGTAATGCTATCGCCTGCATTGTTTCCGGGTGAAACAATATCATCTGGTGTTATTGCATCCTCTGCGCGTGCCACTGTTACATCTGCGGCATCATCCGCTGTGCCTTCAACGCTATCGCCCATCGTTGTACGTGCTCTGGCAGCCGCTTCGTCAGGCGTTTCATTGATACGTGCCGCACCCTCAGGCGCATCAACATCTGGTGTCGTGTTTGTTGGTGTTACATCGTCGGCTTCTGGCGTGATGCGTGCCATGACGGCAGCTATGCCATCATCATCACCAGCCGCCGCGAGGTCATTTCTAAAGGCGAGTCTCTCAGATGGGCTTAACTCTGCGTAAGCGGCTCTTTGCGCGTCTGTCCACTCAAAAATATTTAAGTTGCCTAGTCTTACATGTAACCCGTTGGAGCGGTTCATGAGGCTATCTGATCTCTCAACGAGAGCATCGAGTGCTCTTCTGGCGCTAGGTCGCGTTGTACTTTCGGCTGCTTCACGGCGAAGGGTTGCATCTACTGTTGTTAGAATTTCGTCTGCTCTTACATAGTCGCCTCTGCTTAATGCTGCACTTGCTCTACCTTGTAAGATGCTCACAGAGCTGCGAACAGCTTGATCTGATCTGAACATAGGAGAAATGTTGGCGTTGTAATATCCTGGAGCAAAGCCCATCACGGTACCTAATCCACCACCAATAACTAACCCAGTTCCTCCTGATAGAAGAGCTTGGCCTTGATCTAGTGTAGAGAATGTTGCGCCGGTTCCACCTTGGTGTGCAGCGTTAAAGCTGTAGCCCATCGTACCACCTTGGCCAGCACCAATAGCAATATTTGCGGCTATATATCCGCGTGCTGCACGAAAGTTTGCCTGACGAATCTCTCTGCGCGCCTGGCCAAATGTTAAAGTTCTGCCTGCATGCTCAAATGTTTCGCTTGCGAGTTGACGTGTTATTATATTCGTACTGGAGCCTCTTACTGCTTGAGCTAGAGCAATCCTTAAACCTTGTGTTCCTGCTGATTTTACTGCGACACCTGAGCCTGCCGTTGCAACAACCATTGCCGCATTTACACCAGCACCACCACCAACCTGTGCCCAGTCATTCAATCCGGTCACGTGACCACCAAGGAATGTACCATTAAAGAAACGACCACCAGTATCCCACTGCATAACGCGTGTGTTAGCGTTTACTTCCATCAAGTACAGGAATGCTGTACGGGCAGGATCATCTTCCGGTAGGCTAAGAATGTGTGACGTGATAGAAACTGTAGCCACTGTGTTCATATTGAACTGTGTCATGATATCCTGACCGATATCGCGCCAGTCTCTAGCAGAAAATTCTGAAATCGGATCACCATCCAATGTTGTACCATTGAGGTCACCACCCAAAGATTCCCACATTATACGTGCGGCCGCTTCATAGCTTCTGGCGAATTCTGGGGAAACATCGGCAGCATGCTCGATATTTCTGTCGGTTAGCTCAGCTCCGTAGAAGCTTGTGTCCAATGTGCCATCAAACCATGTGTCATCGGATAGTCTGACGCGAAGGCCATTACTGCGCGTTAATTGTGTTCCAGCAAAGATTTCAGCCATTTCATTGTCTGGAATGTCTTCACCTTCTGCGGCAATATCTGCATCTGTTTCAACAACATCTGTTTCTAGATCTGCACCAGCAGAAGAAAAAGAGTCAGGTGCACCTACAGAAGAGGAAGTTGTAAAGTCTGCTCCTAATGGAGACACTGCTCCACCTTCTGCAGATACACCTGGAAGGGTTGTTGTGTTAAAGATTGGCGTTGCCACCTCATTAGGAGCAATCGCGGTGTTTAGAGCGGCCTCCGATGTTGATGGGCGCGTAATGTTTTGACCAATTGCCGTCAAAAGCCAAGCCAAAAATACAAAATTTTGCGGCTCTTCGCGGCGGTTCTGATCAGGCTGCTGAAAGCCTTGGCCAATAAGAGCAGGGTTTACAGGAAGGCCTGTAAGGTCTGCATCTAGCTCTGTATTTGGTCCGTTAAAAGTCATGTTACTGTTTTCGTTTGTCTAATTTATTCTGCTGTTGGCTCTAATTCTGTCGTTTGTGTGCCAATAGGCGGTAGGCTGTCTAAAGCTGTTGTGTTTATCTCTAATCCAGCAACTTCTCTATCCAAATCAATCTGCCTTGTTCCAACCGTCAGAATTCTTTGTCCTTCTGGCTGAGCGGCTGCGGCTTCTATTTGATCCAATGCTTGTTGCATCTCCGGATCGTTGGCTGTTTGGCCTCTGAATTGTTGGAAGGCTGTAAAGCCAGCGGCTGCCACTGACAGCCCGAGCGCTATTTTCATGCCCCAGCCTTGTGAGATGCCGATTTGGTCGCCGAGGAAGCCTAAGCCAAAGAAAATACCTGTACGCTCCCAGTTGTCCTGAAGAAATTGCTGGACGGCACTCATCCAAGGTTGATCACCAAAAATGCTTTGAAGAGCTTCAAAAGCTTGCTCGATTACCCAATCGCCAGTTGCCGTAACACCGTCTATGGCTGCTTCTGCGCCCATTTCTGCGGCGCTTGAGATAAGCTGAGAACCGCCAGCTGCGACATCATTAAACCCCAGTTGACCATCGTTATTGCGGTCCAGAAAACTTCTTGCTCTGCTGATAATATCGTCACCTGACATGCGTTTTACCCTTTTTATACCTTGGCGGTTAGGGGAGATAGCAAACGGGCTTGTTCTGTTTTGTGAGATTTTGAGTCTTGAATATCTAACACTTTGACAACCCTTCTATTTCCTTAACCGCTAATTATTCGTTTAGCTTTTTATTCTTAATAAAGTCCGTTTAGTCGGCTTTATCGTTACCCCTACGATATAGATGGCGGGTTAAAAAGAAGTTAAGAATATTAATTTTTTATGGAATTAGGGTGCTTGGGCGCTGTAAGGCGCAGAAATCCGCCAGTTATTACATAAAAAATTTACATTTTATGGTTTAATTCAGCGTTGCCTGGAGGGGTTTTAAGGGATTTAAGGCTATTTCTTAATGCCTGAAGTGCCGCATTCCGGTGAAAATCATAGCCAAACCACGTTCATTGGCGGCTTCTATGACCTCTTCGTCACGAATAGAGCCTCCCGGTTGGATAACGGCTGTTACACCAGCTTCTGCGGCGGCAATAAGACCATCTGCAAAGGGGAAGAACGCATCAGAGGCAACAACAGAGCCCTTGGCCAGGCTTTCATCCAATCCGGCCTCTTTGGCGGCTTCCTCGGCCTTCCAGGCGGCAATACGGGAGGAATCAATACGGCTCATCTGTCCGGCGCCAATACCAACAGTGGCTAAATCCTTGGCATAGACAATGGCATTGGATTTGACATGTTTGGCCACGCGGAAGGCAAAAAGCATATTCTCAAGCTCGCTTTTAGTTGGTTCTCGGTCGGTAACGACTTTCAGCTCTTTTTCCGAAATAACGCCAATATCAGCATCTTGTACCAATAACCCGCCGGCAATACGGTTTACGGTCCGGCGCGGTTGATGAATATCAGGCATATCACCTGTTGTGAGGACGCGGATTTTATCTTTTTTCTTCAACACATCAATGGCGGCCGCCTCGATAGATGGGGCTATGATAACTTCAACGAATTTCTTGGTGATCGCCTCCGCTGTGGCGGCATCCAATGTTCGGTTAATGGCAATAATACCACCAAAGGCGCTCACCGGGTCACAGATAAGAGCCTTTTCATAGGCTTCGAGGATTGTTTCACCCTCAGCGACGCCGCATGGATTGGCATGTTTGATAATCGCTACAGCCGGGTTTTCAAACTCGGCCACCAATTCAAAAGCGGCATCTGTATCATTGATATTGTTATAAGATAGCTCTTTTCCTTGCAGTTGAGAGGCTCTGGCGGCTCCCGGGCGGGTGGAATCATCAATCAGATAGAGGCCCGCGCTCTGATGCGGGTTTTCGCCATAGCGCAGCGTTTGTTTCAGCGTGCCGGAAAAGCTGATGCGGCGCGGATAACCGTAATTATCACCCATTTGCGTCACAAACCAGCTGGCGATCATAGAATCATAGGTTGCTGTCATCGCAAAGGCAGTCGATGCCAATTGTTTGCGCGTTGCATAAGTCACGCATCCATCATGGTTCTCCATATCGTCCAGAACACGTTCATAATCCATGGGGTCTGTAATAATAGAGACATATTGATGGTTTTTGGCGGCGGCACGGATCATCGCGGGGCCGCCAATATCAATATTCTCAATGCATGTGGCAAAACCGGCACCACTTTGCATGGTCTCCACAAACGGGTAGAGGTTTACAACCAGCATATCGATATCATCAATATTATGCTCTTGCTGGGCCTTTTGGTGGTTTTCATCATCGCGTTTGGACAAAATGCCGCCATGTATCTTGGGGTGAAGTGTTTTTACGCGGCCATCCATGATTTCAGGAAAACCTGTATGGTCGGATACATCTTTGACGGGAAGGCCTGCTTCTTTCAATAATTTGGCTGTGCCGCCCGTAGACAGGATTTCCACGCCGTGATCATGCAACTTTTTGGCAAAGTCTTCTATGCCTTCCTTATCAGAAACGGAAATCAGGGCACGTTTGATTTTGATGGCTTGGGGATCACGGATTGTTTGGGTATCAGATGGCATAGTCACGCTTTTTGTTCTTGCTAAATATTAGTGCCAGAGGCAATAGAAGCGGTTTTAGCCTGAATTAACACGCGGTGCAAGGGGGAAGTCTTGGTCTTTTCTTGAATTGTTATTTATGCGCCTGCAACGCTTGCCGAGGCGGCGTTTGTTTGGAAATGAATACTATCCGGCTTGGCGTATATACCACGTTTATTGGGTACGGGTTTAAACGCATCGGTAATGCCTAGAACGGTCTCGGCACCACCAAGGAAGACAATGCCATCATCCTCGATGATTGCGCTCATACGCTCGAGGATATCGGCTTTTGTTGCCTCATCAAAATAAATCAAAACATTCCGGCAGAAAATAATATCAAAGCGGCCCAGGCTTGCCATGGAGTCAAGAAGGTTAAAGTACTCATATTTAACAGTTTTCTTGATATCATCATTGATTTGCCATTTTTGATCGTCTTGCTGGGTGAAATATTTCATCAGCATTTGAATAGGCAGGCCACGCTGTACCTCAAATTGTGAATAGACGCCATTTCGCGCCTGATCCAGAATTTCATTGGAAATATCCGTGCCCAGAATATTGATATTCCAACCGCTAAAGGCGGCGCCCATTTCTTTGATAATCATAGACAGGGAGTAGGGCTCTTGTCCGCTTGATGCCGCGGCACACCAGATGTTCAAACGTCTTTTGTTAACCCGTGTCTCGAGCATGTAAGGCAGTGTCTCGTCACGGAAGAGATCGAAGGGGCGCATATCACGGAAGAATGATGTTTCATTCGTTGTCATGGCCTCGATGATATCGATGATCATGTTCTTATCAGGAACGCCATTCAGTGACTTTGTCATCGCTTCCAGATCGTCAAATCCCCATTTCTTGGATATGGGGGTCAAGCGTGATTCCAGCAAATAGGATTTGTCCGGAGAGAGAACAAGACCGGATTTTTCCTTGAGCAATTCTTTGTAAACATCAAAATCGACGAGTTTCATAATTCTAACCTACCACAATCTTACGAATAAAGGGCCCAATTTCATCAAGAGGCAATACTTCTGTACAATAACCTTTTTGAGCAA
This sequence comes from uncultured Pseudobdellovibrionaceae bacterium, assembly GCA_964611755.1. Taxonomy (GTDB): domain Bacteria; phylum Pseudomonadota; class Alphaproteobacteria; order Micavibrionales; family Micavibrionaceae; genus CAZTBB01. The sequence continues at coordinate 60,031 of CAZTBB010000003.1, read as the reverse complement.
CAGCGCCCGGCATGCCCCAAACCACACTGGTTTCGGGGTCTTGTGCGATCAGGCGCGCATTTAATTCATTTAATTTCTCACCGCCGCCAATACCATCGTGCCCCATGCCGGTAAGAATCAAGCCCAAGACTTTTTGCTTGAAAATATCAATCGCGGATAAAAACATCGGATCAACAGCAGGTTTGCAGAAATTCACGGACGGGCCATCATCCAAATGGGCAAAGAGCTTGTTGTCTTTTTGTTGCAAAATGAAGTGCTTTCCACCCGCTGCTACGTATATCTTGCCTTTTTCGATTTCCATGCCTTCTTCAACTTCAAAGGCCGGAACGCCGGTGTTCTGGACAATATGCTCGGCCAGAATTTTGGTGAATGTTCCTGGCATATGTTGGGTGATAATGATTGGAATTGGGAAGTTGTTACAATGCGCCAACACTTTCATAAGGGCTTGCGGCCCGCCTGTGGAGCTGCCAATGGCTAGAATGGCGGGGCGGCCACTATAGAGGCCGATTTGGCTTCGGAGCGTATAATCGGTTGTTAATCCGTTAAGAACGGGTTTGGTTGCCTGGGCTTGCACAGTTGGTGTTACCTTTCCGGTGTAGAGGTGCGGTTTTTTCTTTTTGCCCAAAGATTCAACAAGGGCAAGCATATTCTTTTCAAAGTCTGATCCATGGCCAGCCTCTCTGGCACTTGGTTTTAAAATAGTATCAACAGCCCCAAGCGTCATTGCCTTCATGGATATGGCGGCGCCCTTATCTGTCAATGTAGAACACATTATAACCTGAGCACCCGGGCATTTTTCAAGTAGTTTAGGCAAAGCCGTGATTCCATCCATTTCCGGCATTTCGATATCAAGGATAACAATGTCAGGATTATGCTTATCAATATTATCAACGGCAATGCGCCCATTGGCCACAGAGGCAATGATTTTTGTTTGTGGTGATTTGTCGAGAATACGTGCAATGGCTCCGCGAATAACAGCAGAATCATCAACCAGCATGATGTTCAAGCGGTCATTGTCTTGAGGTGGGGTTTCTTCGCCATCTCCCAATGTCATACGGTATTCTTTCTCATCACATGATAAAATTTGTTTATATAAGACCGATTTGAGAGAATTTAGATTCTACAATCTCTTTATCAAACGGCTTCATAATATACTCGTTTGCACCGGCCTGAATGGCACGTTGGATGAAAGACATGTCATTTTCGGTTGTACAAAACACAACCTTTGGTGTCCCGCCATTATCCATTTTTCGCAGCTCTTCCAGAAATTCAATGCCGCTCATCACCGGCATATTCCAATCGAGGAGAATGGCATCCGGCATATCCTGCTCACAGGCTTCATAAGCTTGCTTGCCATCCTCAGCTTCGGTGCATTCAAAACCGAGCGATTCAACAATACGGCGCGCTACTTTGCGCACAACGCGGCTGTCATCGACAACAAGGCATGATTTCATTCGTCTTACTCCACACAGTTTGTTTGTTTGATCGTGTTATTCGTTTTCTTCTTTGACAATATCGAGAAATTTATCAATGTCCATGATTACCAATAATTCATTTTCAAGGCGATAGATACCGGCGGATACTTCGTGCCATAAGGGATCAAGTGTGGCCGGGTTTTTCTCTATTTCGCCGCTATTTAATGCCATCACATCACCAACGCGGTCAATGATCAGGCTGTATAACTCATTACCTTTTTCGACGACAACGCCCATCTGGCTGCTTTCATCTTCATTTTTATCAAGACCCATCCGTTTGCGCACATCAATGGCTGTCACGATACGCCCGCGCAAGTTTAGCGAGCCCGCAACTTCCGGCGGAGCCAGAGGTATTTTGGTAACGTTCTGATGGCCAAGCACATCTTGCACCTGAAGGACAGGGATACCAAAACGCTGGCCAGCAATAATAATGGTCAGATATTCTTGAATATCGGTTGCCTTTGATTTTGTGTCTTCTGCCACGGCTGTATTCATTCTCTTCTCCCGATTGTCTTGTATTTATGCCTGACGTTTCTCAGAAATTGTTTCCGAGATGGTATCAAGTAGCGTATCACGATCAAATTTAGCGATGTATTTGTTGAAACCGGCCTCTTTGCCGCGATCAATATCTTTGGAATTTGCATGTGATGATAAGGCCAGTAGAGGCGTGTTTTGCATCTTCTCATTTGCCTTCAGCTTTTCGGCAAACTCAAAGCCATTCATTTCCGGCATTTCAATATCACTGATGATGATATCGAACTCGGCCCCTTTTTCGCAGACCTCTAGAGCCTGAAGTGGGCTTTCAAGTGTTGTGACATCATAGCCTGCAACGCTGAGGAGCGGGGTAAGCATGTTGCGGAAGAACGGGCTGTCATCCACAAGCAGAATACGTTTTTTATCTTCGCCGCCGGGCGTTTTCTCACCAAATGGTTCATCGCCATGATCCTTAAACCAGTTTTGATCCACACTCTTCAGGAAGTGCGAGATATCAATTACATCTGTGGCCTTGCCATTAATGATGGCACTACCAAGAAGGCCGGGCCTTGAGCCCTCGATTTTCACATCAATGACTTCTTCGGTAATGTCGATTATCTCTTCGACGACAAGGCCGATATTCCTTTCTTTATCGGAAAAAACAAGAACAGGAACGTTTTTGGCTTCCGGATCAATGTGCAAATTATCATCCAAAGCCAAAAGCGGCATGAGGGAATCTCTGTATTGGATAAGGAACTGACCATTGGCACGCTCCACCTTGTCGCCATCAATACTCTCAAGGCGCGCGACAAGCGATAGGGGTACGGTTTTTGGTGTGGTATTCACAGCGCGGAATAGAAGCAAAGCCGTTTTCTCATCTGTGGAGGAGATATGTTTGGCTTGCTGATTCGCATCGGCGCTCTCTGTTTGAGAGCTGCGCTCGGCCTCGTTAATTTCACTGCTGGCTTTGGCGATGCCATTCGGATCAAGGATCATGATCACGCTCCCATCGCCAAGGATTGTGTTGCCGGAGAAAATATCAATGTTTTTCAATATCTTAGGAACGGGCTTTACCACGATTTCTTCGGTGTCGAAAACACGATCGACGATAATACCAAAGCTGTAAGATCCGACCTGAATAACAACAATATACTCGTTCTTGCTTGGCTCTTTCTGTGGCTCATTAGATTGAGATGCATCTTCCTTTGCGGCATCGGGCAGATCGGCATCTGCTTCTGCCTGTAATTGTTGCATTTGCTCGGACAGGGCTTCCAGATCAGGTGTGCTGAACTTCAACAACTCTTGCAAGGAAACAAGAGGGAGAAGATGGTCACGCAGTCTAAAGACCGATGAGCCCTTGATGTTTTCGATCTTGTTCTCGCCATCATTATTGGCCATGACCAGCTCTTGTACGGAAAGCTGCGGAATTGCGAAACGCTCACCGGCTGATTCAACAATCAGCGCAGATACAATGGCCAATGTCAGAGGTATCTTAATGGTAAAGGTGGAACCCTTGCCTTCTTCAGAGGCGAGTTCGATATGCCCGCCAATTTTTTCAATATTTGTGCGAACAACATCCATGCCGACACCACGGCCGGAAACGGCTGTAACTTTCTCGGCCGTTGAGAAGCCTGCATTGAAGATGAATTGCTGGATCTGGGAAACAGACATGGCTTCCAGCTCTTCTTCTGTAGCGACACCGTTTTCAATGACCTTGGCTTTGATCTTTTCGGTCGATAGACCCTTGCCATCATCGCTGATCTTGATGATGATATGGCCACCTTCATGATAGGCCTTCAGCAAAATGGTTCCTGTTTCGGATTTTCCGGCTGCTAGGCGGTCTTGTGGGTTTTCGATGCCATGATCGCCGGAATTGCGCACCATGTGCGTTAGCGGGTCTTTAATCAAGTCCAGAACCTGCCTGTCGAGCTCGGTTTCCTGACCTTCCATTTTTAGATCGATTTTTTTACCCAGTTCCACACTCAGATCGCGGATAATACGCGGTAATTTTGACCATGCATTGCCGATTGGCTGCATACGTGTCTTCATAACACCCTCTTGCAGGTCGGAAACAACGTGATTAAGGCGTTGCAAAGGTGTCGCAAAGTCGGATTGATCTTGCATACGCAAAATTTGCATCAATTGGTTTCTGGTCAAGACAAGTTCGCTGACCATAGTCATAAGATTTTCTAGAACATCCACATTCACGCGCAGGCTTTGAACGCCAACGGGTGCTTTGGCACCGGCTGTGGTCTGTGCTTCTTCTGCTTTCGGTGCGGCGGATGGTGCCGGGACAGGCTCAAATTCTTCTTCAGCGGCGGTCTCGACTTCAGTCTCAGCCCCATCTTCGATGGCCTCCACATCATTGGCAGGCTCGGCGCTTTCTTCTGGGGCATCATGGGTACTTGCTGCGGGGGCGGCATCGCCATCCCGTCCTTCATAGACGGCATCCAGCTTTTCAATCAGGGCGCTATCATCGCCTTCAGGTTCCGATCCGCTCTCTGCGATGGTGCGTGTCAGGAATTTAATTTGGTCTAGGGATTCAAAAATCAAGGTGACATATTCGGGCTTTACATCCAGATCACCGTCACGAAAACGCCCAAGGACATTTTCGGCGTGGTGCGCCACTTTTTCAAGACGGGGAAGGCCAAGAAAACCACATGTACCCTTGATTGTATGCATGAGGCGAAATATTTTGCCGAGCAAGTCTTTATCATTCGGATTTTGTTCGAGATTTACAAGATCGAGGTCAAGCTCTTCTAGGCTTTCATTCGTTTCTGCAATAAATTCTTCAATTAGATCGTCCACTTGTTTTCCCCTTTTTTCTTACACTTTGGCTCCCCAAAGCTTGGTGCAAAAAACTATTATTTTTTAATTACTCGAGTGGAAGAGTGCTTTTGCCCCATATAATAAAATGCCTGAATTTTATTAAAGAGACATTACTTTTGCGAGAAAATGCCTACGCATGTATTAGGATAGTATAATCCAAGATTGCAGATTTTTACATCCGTTTTCTTTCAGGCGTATATTTTTGGCCTCTTTTCGGGGCTTATGACACCGCAAAAAGCAGGCGAATTTCACTATCACTCTGGCTTTCGATAGACAAGCGAAAGCCATATTGTTGCGCCAGTGTGGCGGTTAGAAACGCATGGATATGCGGAGGCTCTAATTCGCTTTCATGTAACTCAAGGCGATAGGCTTCATCAACCAGTGGTTTGAATTTGACGCCTTCCCCCGTTGCGATAACAACAACATTATCGCCTTGTCCTTCGACTTTAATGGTTCCACCGCGCGGCATGCAATCGACCGCCAGCATCAAAAGCGAGATAAGGGTTTTGCAAAACCCGGCCGGGCGCTCTTCCGGGCCAAGTGGCGCATGAGGATCCCACTCTTGCGTGACTTTGCCATCGCCGCTGACCCAATCATTGACGGCCTCGAACACTTCCTCGGGTTTAATGTTGGAATCGGCGCCGCCCATGCCATAGGCCATGCGGAAAATCTTAAGTTTGGCCGAGGCCTGAGAGGCACTATGCTGAATAAGTCCCACAACATCTGGATCAACGCCATCTTCGATATCTTCTAGGAACTCAACGCCATTGGCCACAGCGCCCACAGGGCTAACGAGGTCGTGGCAGATCTTTGAGGCCAGCAATTCTAATGTTTTAGGGGATAGGGCAACGCTCACGATATGAATCCTTCCTGTTGATTTTTAATGACTTTATTAGATGTTCTTTTGATCAAAGACCAAATCATACCCGATTTCTTTCACCGCTCCAATGGCTTGGTTTTTCAAGCGCTCTAGCCCCTCTGCAGAGCTGGCTTCGGCTCTGGCAACCAAAACACTTTGCGTATTGGAGGGGCGTAGAAGCCACCAGCCATCGGGCGTGCTCACGCGGATACCATCAATATCATTGATCTGGAACGTCTCGCTGGCCTTTGGGCGCAACATCTCCATGATTTGCGGGACAATATCAAACTTCTTTTCTTCCTCGACCTCGAAGCGTACTTCCGGTGTGCTGTGAAGTTTTGGCAGATCCGCTGTCAGGGATGAAAGCGGCGCCTCGGCAATATTGAGGGCGTTAATCAGTCTGATGGCGCAATAGAGCGCATCATCATAGCCGTAATATTTGTCAGCGAAGAAAATGTGGCCGCTTAGCTCACCGGCAAGAGGCGAGTTTAACTCTGACATTTTCGATTTTACCAATGAATGGCCTGTCTTCCACATCACACCTTGCCCGCCCATGCGGTCAATTTCATCAAACATAACTTGGGAGCATTTGACATCACCGATGATGGCCGCGCCCGGATGAGATTGTAAGACTTCGCGGGCATAGATTGTCATCAAGATATCGCAGCGTAAAATGTTGCCTTGTTCGTCAATGACACCGATGCGGTCAGCATCGCCATCAAAACCAATACCAAGATCACAGCCATGATCGGCGACGGCCTTTTTCAAATCGATGAGGTTTTTATCAACCGTTGGGTCCGGATGATGGTTTGGAAACGTGCCATCAATATCATCAAATAACAAAATATGCTCGCCCGGTAATTTGTCGGCCAGCATGCGCAAAACCTCACCTGCTGCACCATTTCCATTATCCCATGCAATCTTTAATGGCCGCGCGGAGGAGGGGACAAGGTCTTGTAAAATGCGCTCGATGTAAGCGGCTTTAATATCTTTTTCTTCGAGCGATCCCGCGCCTGTCTCAAAATCACCGGCGGCTGCAATCTGGCCGAGTTTTTGGATCATGTCGCCATAAAAGGGCCCTGATTTTACGGCCATTTTAAAGCCGTTATAATCCGGCGGGTTGTGGGACCCTGTGACCATGATGCCGCCATCTGTCCCAAGATGTTTGGCTGCAAAATACAGCATCGGGGTGGGCCCCAGCCCGACTGAGATTACGTTAATGCCAACCGAGCGAAGCCCTTCAATGAGGCGGCTAGAGAGTGCCGGTGATGTTGTGCGGCCATCATATCCCACGCAAACACTGTTTCCGCCATCGCGGCGTATATGCGTGCCAAAGGATTGGCCCAGCACATAGGCATCTTGTTCGCTGAGGTTAATCTCAACCTGCCCGCGGACATCATATTCGCGCAAAATCACGGGATCAAAATTATGGGCTTGATTGTCTTGATTACTCTGCGCCTGCATGGTTTTGCCCCTTGAGTTCGTCTGCAAATTTAAGGATAAGCTCTTTAACATCATCGCCGATTTCACCATCGCTCATGCCGTAAATCATATTGGCTTCGATAAAGCCAAGGCGGCTTCCGCTATCATAGCTTTTGCCATCAAAGCGCATCGCATTGAAGGGCTGTTTGCCGATAAGCTTGGCCATTGCATCGGTTAGCTGGATTTCACCGCCGGCGCCGGTTTCAAACGCGGCTAAATGGTCAAAGACCTCGGGCTGCAAAATATAACGCCCGACAACGGACAGGTTGGATGGTGCTTCCTCAGGCTTTGGCTTCTCGACGAGTCCTTGAATAGGAACGCTTTTGCCATCCTGTCCACCTGTATCAACAATGCCGTATTTGGATGTATCTTTTTGCGGTACTTCCTCAACGGCGATAATATTTCCACCAGTTTCATCGTAGATTTCAACCATCTGTTTCAGGCAGCCTTGAGGGCCTTTAATCAGAACGTCAGGCAATAAAATTGCGAAGGGTTCATTGCCAACCAGCTTTTTGGCACACCAAATCGCGTGACCAAGGCCGAGTGGTTTTGGTTGTCGTGTAAGGAATAAGCTTCCGGCCGGCATTTCTGAGTCGCGCACTTTTTTCAGCATATCATCCTTGCCGCGCGCTTCTAATGTTTGCTCTAATTCCGGTTGGTAATCAAAATGCTCTTCCAACATTTCTTTGGCACGGCCTGTGACAAAGATGAATTCCTCAATGCCGGCCTCTCTGGCTTCTTCAAATACGTGCTGAATAAGCGGGCGATCATTGATCGGCAGCATCTCTTTGGGCATGGCTTTTGTTGCGGGCAGAAAACGCGTTCCAAGGCCGGCAACAGGAAAGACGGCTTTGCGAACAGGTCTGATAGTATTTTGTGTCATATAGTCTCGACTTTGTTATGAAACTCCAAGTTGGCCATGAGTCGCATGTTTTGGTACTAAATTCAAGTCTTATGGGCGAAAACAAACGTCAAGAATAGGGGATTTTACTCTTTATCACGCAACAACAGATCCTTGGCTTCATTGAGTTTTGCCGCCATCCATTCCGAGCCCTCCTGATCAGGATGCACCTTTTTCATCAGCTTTTTATAGGTGTCTTTGATCATATCAATGGAGGCGCCTTTTTTGAGTCCTAAAACCTCCAGGGCTTCATCATGCGTCATGGGCTTGTTTGTGCTGCTTGTATTATTATGTGGTGCGCCTCGCCCGGAATGGCCGGCCGCTTTGGCTTTAAGATATGAGAGTACAAAGGGGACAATGGCCACAACAAGAGCAATAGCCGCAGGCAGGCGCCCAGTAACAGACAAATAAAACATTGCTATCGCAATTGCGGCCAAGCAGACCACCATAAATGCCGCTTTGATCTGTTTGATATTTGCATTCAAGAAAAAGCGGTATAGTGCAACCGCGCCAATCATTAATCCTATAGCGAGCAGTAAATAAGCCATATCGGGTTATGCGACCTCTTCGTGATCTTGTATTGGCCGGGGTTTGTAATTCTCCGGTCCGATTAAATGTATCAAATTCCGCACTTCTTGGCGTGCGCCTATTTGTGACATGGTGAAATTATTATCCGGATCATCTTGCAAGTCCATCAAAGTCAGACCTTTCAGGAATAACTCTTTGAAAATTACCCGCTCACCAAAACCTGCGGCTTCTCGGAATCCGTATTTTTGGCCGATTTTATGGATGATTTCGCCAACTTCGCGTTTGTTTTTTGCATCCAGATGGCCCAGACGATTGCGCATCACAATCCAGTCAATGTCCTGTCCGTCGCGATTTTTGCGGGCATATTTTTGTTCATCCACCATTTGGGTGTAGATCGATGGGCCCAGAATTTCATGGCTATAGGGGTCAATATTGGCCAAAACCGATAGGTCGACAAAGCTATCATTTACAGGTGTGATCAGCGTATCGGCATAGCTATGCGCTAAGCGGCTCAGATTGGTATCGGAGCCTGGCGTGTCGATGACAATGAAATCATGCGATGCGCCGAGCTCAACCAGAGCCATCATCAAAAAATTTTCTTCTTCACGTTTTTGGGCGGAAACACTATCAGCAACGCTTTTGTCGATGGCTAAATGCGTTGGCGAAGGCAGATCTTTGCCATGGCGTCCGACGAAATCAAAGCGCCCGCGCATGTAACGGGTCATCGTCCCTTGGCGGGCATCCAGATCAATTGTGCCGATCGCATATCCCATGCGCATCAGAGCAATGGCAACATGCATCGCTGTGGTTGATTTGCCTGAACCACCTTTTTCATTCCCTAGCACAATAATGTGCGCGGTTGTCTTTTGATGTCTTGTGCCGCTCTGCATAGCTGCATACTATCTTAAAAGAAGGAACAAAGAAAGAATGTCGCACGAGTCTAAAAACCGTATTCAAAAACTGCGTTCTGCTATGATAGAGCAGGGTGTACAGGGGTTCATCATTCCGCGCGCTGATGAATATCAGGGTGAATTTGTCGCCCCTTATGCCGAGCGTTTGCGCTGGCTTACAGGGTTTAGCGGCTCTGGCGGGATGGCGATTGTGCTGGATGATACGGCCTGCGCCATGACTGATGGACGCTATATGCTGCAAATCCGTGATGAAGTGGACACGGATGTCTATGAGATTATTGATTACACAAAGACATCGCCCGGTGAGTGGCTAGCCGATCATGCATCTGAAAACGCCGTTATTGGATATGACCCACATTTGTTAACGGCCTCTCAAATTCAAAAAATGCGTGAGCAGGCCAAAACGATTGCTCTCAAATCTTGTCCGAACCTGATCGACGCGATATGGGACGATCAACCGGTGCGGCCTGCTTCACCTGTTATTGCTTTCTCAGAGGAGATCGCGGGGCAGAGCTCGGAGGATAAGATCGCCCGGTTCTGCAAGGATATAAGTGCTCACAAGGCTGATTACGCACTTGTTTGCGCCCCTGATTCTATTGGGTGGCTCTTGAATGTGCGTGGCGGCGATATTCCCTATTATCCGTTCATTCATTCCTTCGCGCTTTTGGGTGAGGATGGCGTGCTTAACTGGTACATTGATGAGGTCAAGCTCACCGATGATGTGCGCGCGCATTTGCCGAGCAATGTGATCGTCCATGACCCTCTATCATTTGATGCGTTTGTGGGAACCTTATCGGGTCAAACTATTATGGTTGACCGTTCTATAACGCCAATATGGTTTACCACCCATTTTGAAAAAGTCGGTGCAAAGATTAAGGAGTTGCGCGATCCATGTGTATGGCCTCGATCGCAAAAGAGCGCAGCCGAACAGGACGCGATCCGTAAAGCACATATGCGCGATGGGGTGGCTCTTGTGCGTTTTTTGCACTGGTTATCTGAGCAAAACCCTGCGGAGCATTCAGAGATATCTGTGCAAGATAAGCTTGCAGAGTTTCGTGCCCTTGATCCTGCTTTTAAGGGGCCGAGCTTTCCAACCATTTGTGGGTTTGGGGCGCACGGGGCCGTCATCCATTATCGTGCCACGCAGGCGACGGATATAGCGCTTTCTGAGGGCAATTTATTGCTGATTGATAGCGGGGGACAATATTACGATCCGGTCAATGGCGTAGCCGGGACAACAGATATCACACGCAGCTTTGCCATAGGAGAGCCAAGCAGGGAGCATAAAGAGAATTTTACCCGCGTCCTCAAAGGGCATATTGCTCTGGCCATGGCACGGTTTCCGCAAGGCACGAGCGGGGCGCAGCTGGATACGCTTGCACGGGGGCCTTTGTGGCAGGCCGGTTTGGATTATGCCCATGGTACCGGGCATGGCGTGGGGTGTTATTCCAGCGTCCATGAGGAGGCCGCGCATATCTCCGGGCGTGGTGGTGATCCTATTCTTCCCGGAATGCTGCTCTCCAATGAGCCGGGTTATTACAAAGAAGGGCAGTATGGTATCCGCATCGAGAACCTTATTTTGGCGCAGGCAGATGAGATTTGCGCGGATACAGGGAAACGCATGCTGTCTTTCGAGACCGTCTCATTAGCGCCGATTGACCGGACGTTGATTGTAAAGGAGATGTTGAGCCCGGAAGATTTGCGTTGGCTCGACGCCTATCACGCCAGAGTATATACAAACCTTGAGCCGGTTTTGGAAGATGATGTGAAAGCATGGCTGGAAAACCAAGTCAGCCCTTTATAGCATATGATCAAGACGTAAAAAAACCGCCAATCAAAAACGGGCGGTTTTTTAATGCGTTAAAGCTAAATGGTTGTTTCGCTTAGTCTTTTGTGCGACGTTTGCGCTCCAGCTTGCGCCAGCGGCGGGCTGATTCAGACTGTTCACGAGCCTTCTTCTCAGATGGCTTTTCGTAGTGACGGCGTAGCTTCATTTCACGGAAGATCCCTTCACGCTGCATTTTCTTTTTCAGAACGCGCAATGCTTGCTCCACATTATTATCACGTACATTTACACTAACCACGAGGCCTCAACTCCTTCCTAAATAGTTGATTTAAAATAAAAAACGAAGTTACTCATTTCGTTTTGCTATTTTTGTACCCCTCCCCCCCTTAAAATGCAAGGAAAAAAGGATGCCCTGACATTATAGAGCTATTTTATCGGCTAATGCAAAAGCATGCATGGGAAGAAAGCATTTTAGCGAAACAGCTTCATGCTATATGCTAAAATAAAGAAAGAAATCAGATATCAGGGAGAAACAAATGACCTTATCCATGATTTTATCAAAAATCACGAAAGGCGCGCTATGCGCCGCAGCTATAATCACAATATCCAGCCCGGCTTTGGCAAGCAGTGTCGGCGGATTTTGGCTCACGGAAAACAAACGCGCTGTGATTGAAATCGAGGAAAAAGCCGATACGATTACAGGCTATATTCACTGGATTATCGAAGGCGGGCTGCAAAAGGATATCAACAACCCCGATCCGTCTCTCAGGGATGAACCTATGTGCGGTCTCGGCATTTTATGGGGGTTTGAGCCTGATGGCAAAAATGCATGGGATAATGGCCGCATCTATAAGGCCGATGATGGGGACACCTATCATGCGAATGTAGAGTTGCTCTCAGAGAATGAGCTTAAAGTCCGCGGGCATGTTGGTATTTCGTTGCTTGGGAAAACGCAAATCTTTACGCGTGTCGATCCCAAGGATTACCCGCAATGTAAGGGCTAGATTTATCGCTCGATAATATAAGAGCCAGCCGGATAGCTGGTTACGGGATGGCATCCGCCAAGCCCGTCGCCCGTGTTTCGAAGAGCAATGCGCACGGCGCCGCATGTGCGCTCCGCATCTGAAGTATTAAAGGCCACCTTATAAGGGGCTCTGGAGCCATCCGGCGCATAAATAACATCAAATTTAAGCCCGGAATTATTGATATCGTAAGCGCTGGAAACTCTATCTGCCGCTGCGATAGCTGCCTCTTCTGTCGCAAAGGCGCCCGCCTGGGCAAATTCATCACCGATCATTATCATAGAGGCGGGGGCGCTTACGCCGCCGACTATTTGATCTTGCCCCTGATTTGCTTGGTCGGAACTATCTGGAGCAAGCGTGTTAAAAGCCGCAACTCCAGCAATAATAATGGGAACGCTTACAGCGGCCATGCCTTTGAGACGGCCTCTTGCGCTTAAGGCTTGGTCTCTTTTATTTAAATCAATCGTATCGCCATCAAATGCGAGTTGCTCGGCTTCGCTGTACACACGTGTTGTCATTGCATATCCCCTTTTGTTGTGGGGTAATATGTCATATTTAATTATGTAAAGTCAAGAGAAATAGCTTAAGCCGCCTTTGTCGAGAGGTTCAGGGCCGCCTCGAGGAGGGATTTTGTATAGCTTTCTTGAGGGTTTTCAAAGATTTGGCTGGCATGCCCACTTTCGATGACCTTTCCATCTTTCATGACCAAAACATGATGGGCCATAGCGCGAACGACTTTCAGATCATGGCTGATGAACATATAGGTGAGAGTGTGGCGTGTTTGCAGATCACGCAGAAGATCAACAATTTCCGCTTGAACCGAGACATCAAGAGCGGAAGTGGGTTCGTCCAGTATTAGAAATTCGGGCTCGAGGACCATGGCTCTGGCGATGGAGATACGCTGGCGCTGGCCGCCCGAGAATTCATGCGGGTAGCGATGGCGGCTATCCGGATCCATGTGAACAGATTTCAAGGCATTGATAACCAAATCATCCTGATCGGCTTTGCTAAGTTGTGATTTATGAATGGCAAGCCCTTCCGCAATAATATTGGCAATGCTCATGCGCGGGGAAAGGGATCCAAACGGGTCTTGGAAAACAATCTGCATGCGGGATCGATAGGGGCGCATTTGTTTTTGGTTGAGAGTGCTCAGCTCTTGGCCATCAAAAAGAATACTGCCTTCTGGCTTATGTAGCCTTAGAAGTGCCATGCCAAGCGTGCTTTTTCCCGAGCCACTCTCGCCGACCACGCCAAGTGTTTGGCCGCGCTGGATTGAGAAAGAGATATCATCCACGGCGCGAACAACGCTTTTGGGTTTGCCCAGAAATGTTTTGCCAACGGGGAAATGCACTTTTAGATTTTTCACCTGCAAGAGCGGAGCATCATTTTGATTGGCGCTAATCTCGGGGGGCTGAGATTTAGGCTGTGCAGCCAGCAGGCGCTTGGTGTAGGCATGCTCCGGATTCTTGAACAGATCAGGAGTCTGTTTTTGCTCAACAATCAGGCCTTTTTCCATCACACAGACCTTGTCGGTCATCTTTTCAACAATGCTCAGATCATGCGTGATGAGCAGCAGCGCCATATTGAGGCGCTCTTTTAGATCCTGGAGCAGTTCCAGAATTTGGGCTTGTACGGTCACATCCAGCGCCGTTGTCGGTTCATCCGCAATCAGAAGCTCGGGGTTGTTGGCAAGAGCCATGGCGATCATGATGCGCTGGCGTTGCCCGCCCGAGAGCTCGTGTGGATAGGCGCCCAGCCTATCTTTGAGTTGGGGCAGGCCAACAAGGTCGAGTAGCTCCAGTACGCGTTCTTTGGTTGCCCCGACATTCATGTTTTGATGCAAGCGGAGCATTTCCCCGATTTGTTTCTCAATCGTATGCAGGGGGTTCAGAGCTGTGAGCGGCTCTTGGAAGATCATGCCGATTTGGCGACCACGAACGGTTTGCATGAAGCTATCGCCTTTGCCAACTAATTCTTCGCCATTGAACTGGATGGAGGATCCTTGCGGGTGGCCGGCCAAAGGGTAGGGCAGGAGTTGCATGACAGAAAGAGCGGTGATGGATTTGCCCGAGCCGCTTTCACCCACTAGGGCCACGGTCTCACCGCGATTAATCTCAAAGCTGGCTTTATCAACCGCGTGGAAGGTGCCATTCGGGGTCTGGAAATCAATGGAAAGATCTTTGATACGAAGAAGCGGTGATTGGCTCACAAGTAATATCCTAGCCTCTATTTTTTACAGCGCTCTCAACGGACAGGACATCAAAAATCCCATCATGTATCTCGCCATGAATATCTTGCAGGTCTTTGAGCGGCAATTCCTGTAATTTACAGGAACGCTCCGCTGCCAGTTTGACAATGGCGCCTGTGACATGATGGGCATCACGGAAGGGGAGATCCAACTCCATCACCAGCCAGTCGGCAAGAGCCGTGGCCGTTGTATAACCCTCATCGGCGGCTTTGAGCATGTTGTCTGTGTTAAAGCTGGCGCTCTCCAGCATGCCGGCCATCGCCTCGAGGCATAAAGAGATGGTATCGAAGCTATCGAAGACGGGCTCTTTATCTTCTTGGAGGTCTTTATTATAAGCTAGCGGCAGGCCTTTCAAGACGGTCATCATCTGAATGAGGTTACCATTCAGACGGCCTGTTTTACCGCGGACAAGCTCGGCTGCATCGGGGTTTTTCTTTTGCGGCATGATCGAGCTGCCTGTGCTCCAGGCATCGGACAGGTCAATAAAGCCGAATTGCGGCGTGGCCCACAGGATAATCTCCTCTGACAAGCGTGAGAGATGAAGCCCGCATTGCGCGCAGGCAAACAGGAATTCATTCGCAAAGTCACGCGCGGAGA
The DNA here is from genome assembly GCA_964611755.1 of uncultured Pseudobdellovibrionaceae bacterium. Classification (GTDB taxonomy): domain Bacteria; phylum Pseudomonadota; class Alphaproteobacteria; order Micavibrionales; family Micavibrionaceae; genus CAZTBB01. The sequence continues at coordinate 44,919 of CAZTBB010000003.1, read as the reverse complement.
CCGCATCCAGCGTATTCGGCATAGGGCGGCTAAAGCCCAGTTTTTCGGCCGTAAAGCCGCGATCGATCGGGTAGGGCGTGCCCGCAAGCGCGGCCGAACCAAGCGGCGATTCATTCAAGCGCTTCTGGCAGTCAATAAAACGCCCCTTATCGCGCTCTAGCATCTGCCAATAGGCATCGAGATGCGTGCCTAGTGTAATGGGTTGGGCGGCCTGAAGATGGGTGAAGCCCGGCATAATATCACTCTCATGCTTGGCAGTCAGCGCAGCCAGCGTTTTTTGCAGTTTCTCGGTGGCTTCGATTAATTCATCAAGCGCATCACGGCACCACAGGCGGAAATCAGTGGCCACCTGGTCATTGCGTGAGCGCGCTGTGTGTAAACGTCCGGCAGCATCACCAATGAGTTCGCGCAGACGCGATTCAATATTCATATGGATATCTTCAAGGGCCGCTGAAAATTCAAATGTCCCGCCATCAATTTCACCCTCAATCTGGTTCAGACCTTTTTGGATGGCCGCCCCATCATCAGAGGAGATGATATTTTGTTTCACCAACATCTCGCAATGCGCGCGTGATCCGGCGATGTCCTGTGCCCACATACGGCGATCAATATCAATGGAGGCATTGATTTGCTCCATAATATCATCTGGTTTTTCCGAAAAACGTCCACCCCACATTTGGTTGGATTTTTGCTCTTTGGCCATCAAGATCTCCTTTGAAATTGCTTTCATACTCTAGAATAGACGCGCGATGATGCCAATACTCAATGCGTCAATATTTTACGTAATGTTAAAGAAATTTAACTACACTTAATGCCAAGGATAATAAAGGGGAATTGGCATGATCGACGCAATTATAGAATCTTTTTACGCATATTATGGCCTTGATTGGCTGGCACTGCTTTGTGGTGTGATTGGTATGTATTTGATTACGTTAAAATCACGTATTGGGTTTCTATTCTCAGGCCTATCTTGTATGAGTGGTTTTGCGGTCGCGATGATCTCTCTACAATTTGGTTTTGTCGCCTATAACATCATTCTTCTGAGTATGATGACAAAGGGCTATATCGAGTGGGGGCGTGATGAAGACCCTCATAACGTCGATACAGGCGCATCCCTTAAAACAACATAATTTTCACTGATTTTTGCTTATTAAGGCACAATGGTAAAATGAGCCTCTGGCTTTGTTTTGACAGGCATATCAGGGGCCGGGTTGGAGACAACCAGCCTTAAGCTATGTGGCTTAGTCTTTGATTGTGTTTGATTTTTATGCGGTCGAGGCGGTTGCATGCTCAGGGCCGTAAATATCTCTTCAATGGTATCCATAGCGGATACTCCTTCTATTCTTCTATTCAATATCTCAGAATGAAGGAGTAAACTATCCGCTATATTATGTGAAGTCAAGTTAAGCTAAGCTAAGCTAAGCTTGCTTATGCCGCTTCCTTGCGCACGCGCTTGGCTTCCTGTGTGATCAGCTTATGCGCTTTCAGGCGGATCGCATTGATCTTGATAAAGCCTTCGGCATCTTTTTGATCATACCCACCTTCAATATCCATGGATGATTGATCCGCATCATAAAGCGCCACAGGTGATTTACGGGCTAGCGGATAGGCTTTGCCTTTGAAGAGCTGAACGCGGACTGTGCCGTCGATCATTTCCTGCGCTTTATCCATTGCGGCCATCAAAAATTCCATTTCAGGGGAGAACCAGAACCCGTTATAGATCAGCTCTGCTACCTTGGGTGAGAGAGAGTCGCGTAGCTTCATGACTTCGCGGTCCATGGTCAGGCCTTCCAGATCACGGTGGGCGATGTGCAGGATTTCCCCGCCCGGAGTTTCATAAACCCCGCGAGATTTAATGCCTACAAAACGGTTTTCAACCATATCAAGGCGGCCGATACCGTGCTTTGTACCAAGCTCATTCAGATAGGTGAACAGCGCCAGCGCATTTGTGTGCGTTGTACCATCATTTACGTTTTCAACTTTAGTCGGGATACCATCTTTGAATGTAAGGTCAATCAGGTCGGCTTCATCTGGTGCGTTAGCTAAAGATGATGAGCGTGAGTAGATATCTTCATCGCATGGTGCCCATGGGTCTTCGAGAACGCCGGCTTCATGAGAGATATGCAAGAGGTTATCATCTTCAGAGTAGGGCTTGGAGCGCGATGCTTTAACAGGAATGCCGTGCTGTTCAGCATAATGCAGCATATCACTACGGCCACGGAAGCGGTCGAGGAATTCTTGCATTTTCCAAGGGGCCAAAACCTTAATGTCTGGTTTGAGAGCGTAGTAAGAAAGCTCAAAACGAACTTGGTCGTTCCCTTTCCCTGTTGCGCCGTGTGAAACAAATTCAGCATTCTCTTTCTTAGCGATTTCAATTTGGTATTTTGAAATGATTGGGCGCGCAATCGACGTACCAAGCAAGTAGCGGCCTTCATAAACAGCCTGAGATTTGAAGGCAGGGAAGATATAATCCGTAACAAATTCTTCTTTGAGGTCTTCTACATAGACGGCACAGGCGCCAAGTTTTTCAGCCTTCTCGCGCGCGGCTTCAAAATCTTCCTCCTGACCAACATCGGCGATATAGGCCACAACATCGTAACCTTCTTCGATGAACCATTTCAAAATGATAGATGTATCCAGGCCACCTGAATATGCGAGAATAATTTTACCTTTGCTCATGCGTCATTTCCATTTATGCCCTGACATGTGTTGCTTCATTCTTTGCGTCGAGTATCTACGCTACGTCATTTGCGCTTTGTCAGGGAATAAAACGAAATGACGTCCTTAAAACCAATCTCGTGTTTTAAACCATAGGAAGCGGGTGCAACGCAATGGTTTTATTCATTAAAATCAAACTGGCTTTGCGTTGTAACGCCGGCATCATGCAGGCACCAGGCTAAAATAGCTTTTTGCGCGTGCAAGCGGTTCTCGGCCTCATCATAGATAACGGAAGCAGGCGATTTTGCGACTTCTTCGCTGACCTCTTCCCATTCATGCATGGGAAGGCAATGCATGAAGATAGCATTATCATGTGCCTCAGCCATCAAATCAGCATTGACCTGATAGGGCCAGAATTTATCAATGCCTTTGCCCTCTTGTCCCATAGACACCCACGTATCTGTAACAAGGACATCGGCATTGCGAGCCGCGGCCTTTGCATCGGCCGTGATGGTACGCTCACCCGCAGGGACATTGCCATGAAGATCTTCGGGCAGGGCGAGAACAAGCTCAAAGCCAAAAATAGGAGCTGCGTGAATGAACGTGTTGGATACATTATTGCTATCACCAAACCAGGCAATTTTTTTGCCCTCAATGCTACCAAGCTTTTCCTCAATCGTCAGCATATCCGCCATAATCTGGCAGGGGTGCGAGAGGTTTGTCATGCCGTTAATCACCGGAATTTTGCAGTGATCAGCAAGCTCGCACAGTTGGTCATGATTACTCATACGCAGCATAATCGCATCCACGTAGCGCTCGAGAACATTGGCCGTGCTTTCCACGCTCTCGGCGCCGCCAAGCTGCATTTCTTCCATATTCATCACGATTGTATGGCCGCCAAGCTGTTTCATGGCCACCTCGAAGCTCATGCGTGTACGGGTTGATTTCTTATCAAACACCATTGCGAGCGAGAGGCCATCAAAGATCTGTGGTGGGTTAAACTTTAGAGCCTTTAGCTTATGCGCCAGCTTGAGGATGTTTTTTACCTCTTTCGGGTCAATCGCATGAAGGTCAAGGAAGTGCTTAGGCGTTGTCATTTTGGGTTGCTCTTTTGCAAAATTAATAGGGTTAAGAATTATGCCCTATTTATGCGCTGATTTAAGCGCATTTTGCAATAAGCTCTTCAAAATAATCTGGGTTTTTAAGTGTTCCACCTTTGACACGGAAGACAATCTGGTTCACCGAGCAATGCGCCGCACCGCCAGCCTTAATGGCTTGGGTCATATCAACCGGCAAGACATTATAGCCGAGCTCTTTCAGCTTTTCCGTCACGGGTGTGCCCGACGGGATCACAACAGTGTTCTCACCAAAGGCCACCATATTCAATGCGAATTTATCGGCGGACTCACGGTCGACTTCTATATGCTCAACGCCTCTTACATCCGGATCATCGGCAATATGGCCAAGAGAATGGCGGATGTTGTGATGTTGTAATGGGGCAAAAGACACGTCGATATGGAAGAACGGATCTTGCACCGTATGGCTTCTCACTTTAATGCCTGTGAGATCCTCTAAATCTCTATGGGCTTCCCTGACAGAACGCCCTTCACTTGGATGGGATTCTTTTGTTGGTCTGCTGCCGGCATAAAAACTGTCTGTTTTTGGATCATAGACACAATCACCTGTGCCTTCGAAATCATGCTCGCTGTCCTTAATTGTGCTGATCACATTGGCTGTATCACCAAATTTGACCTTAATCATCTGGTGATAACTCTCAATCAATTTGCGCTGCTCATTTGCTTCGGGGACACGGGTCGCGTTATGAAACTTGCTCATCAGAGTTGTGACTTTGATGTCCGGCTTATCTTTTTTCTTAAGATCAATATCAACAACCGTGAGTGACGGGTCGGCCATATAGATTTGATCTTTCATGTCAGGATGAGGCGTGACTTCCAGAATGCGCGCGCCATTACCCTGCAATGTACCTTTTAGAACTTCCCACTGATCCAGAGCTTCGCCACGGTCAAAACCGTCCGTGGTCAAAAAATGATTGGCATCACCCTCGGGTTCATAATAAACCGGGTTGCACATCAAGAAGGTTGGCGTCAGCAACCATCTTAAATTCTGCTGTAGATCATTTTCTTGTGTTTGGCTCATTGTATTAATTTGCACCTGCTTATTTTCTATAATCCCTCTGTGGGGATTATTTATAGTCCAAATCGTGATTGGAATGCAAGTTTTTCGCTGGTTTTTTTACAAATTTTGCAGTGTTTTTGAGATGATTTCTAGGGACTCGTCGATCTCGGCATCGCTCACAATCAGAGGCGGGGTTAGCCGTAATGTAGCTTTTCCGGCTTGTGTGGCCATGAGGCCATGATCTTGGAGGCCACTTAGAACATCCTTGATATCAAAGACCGTATCCACGCCAACCATCAAGCCCTTACCACGGATCTCTGTAATTTTATTGGATTGGCGTTGAATATCTTGAAGCCCTGCTAACAAACGTGCGGAGCTTTTATTCACCTGCTCCATGAAGCCATCTTTGAGCATTTCCTGGATTACACTTAGGGCAACCGCGCAGGCCAGAGGGTTACCGCCATAGGTTGTTCCGTGTGTGCCCGGTACAAGCGCTTTTCCGAACTTCTCTTTTGCCGCCATAGCGCCAACGGGGAAGCCGCCGCCCATACCTTTGGCCCATGCGGCGATATCCGGCTCGACTGGGCCTGCATTGGCAGGATTAACATCACCGCCATCCACACAATCGGGGCAGCATTCGAAGGCTTGGTATGCGTGCAAGGTTCCAAGACGGCCAAAGCCGGTTTGAACCTCATCAAAAATCAGGCAGATATTATGCTCATCACATAATTGGCGCAGCGCCATCAGAAAGGCCGGCTCAGCAGGTGTCAATCCGCCTTCACCTTGGACAGGTTCAATAATAATGGCCGCTGTTTTGTCAGAGATGAGTGCCTTAACGCTCTCGATATTGTTAAACTCTGCGTAATGGACGCCCGGAAGATATGGTTCAAAGAACGGTTGGCTATGCCGTTTTTCCGTTACACTGGCTGAGCCATAGGTGCGTCCATGGAAGCTTTTGCGGAAGGCGATAATTTCATGACAGCCTTCGCCTTTTTCATCATAGGCCCATTTGCGCGCGCATTTCAGCGCCGCTTCTACGCTCTCTGTTCCGCTATTGGAAAAGTAGACAAGGTCAAAGCAGCTTGTATCAATGAGTATTTGTGCGCATTCCTGCTTTTCTTTTGTGGCATAGGATGCCTGCACAGCCATCAGGCGCGCGGCTTGTTTGTTGATCGTATCCAGCATAACAGGGTGCGCATGGCCAAGGGATGCCACAGCAATGCCGGCCGCAAAATCGAGATATTTTTTACCATCTGTATCCCATGCATAAACGCCTTTTCCATGATCCATCACAACGGGTTGGGGTTCATAGGTTTTGATTAAAACCTGAAACGCATCATCAATAATTTTGCGGGCTTCAGTGCTCATTTTTTGGCTCCTATTGCTTTTTGTATTTCGATTTCATTCATATAGGCATCGCGCTCTTCTTCTTTGAACAGCATTGTGCCCGGGCCAATCGGCTCGAATATTTCATTATAAAGCGCATTTTCGCGTAGTCCATTGATCAAATGGATGCGGCGCACACCAGCCTCCAAGGCAAGGTGACAGTTTTCCATTTTAACCTTCATGCCGCCAGTGACTGTGCCATCATCGATAAGTGACTGGATGTCTTCTGATGTAATGATAAAGGCGGGTTCGCCTTTGACTTCAACGCCATCGACATTGCTCAGGAACATGAGCTTATGCGCACCCGCACCAATGGCCAGATGTGTCGCAATAGTGTCGGCATTGATGTTACAGAGCGTACCTTCCTCCGCCCAGCACAGGCAGGGCACAGCGACAAAGTTTACATGACGGAAGACACGGGCAATGCTGCGCGTATCTGTGTCTTGAATATCACCAACATAGCCATAATCAACGGGCTTTTTGCCCCTCAGTTTTACTTTTACCCAAGCTTGCGGAACCGCATTGAGATTGGCTCCATCCAGATCATGACGGGCCATAGCTTCATATATTTTCAAAGACAGTGATCCGCCAATCACCTGCTTCATGACATCCAGAGTGGCCTTGTCTGTGATGCGGCGCCCCTCTTGTTTTTGAATGGCAATACCGCGTTCATCCAGAGCGCGATCTGTGGCCTTGCCGCCGCCATAAACCAACATGATTTTAATGCCATGCATGTTCAGGTCTTTGATATTGCGGATCAAGCTGTCGAGAGCCTTATCATCTTCGATCAGATCGCCGCTGGCTTTGACGACAAATAAATTATCTTTGAATTTATTATTGTAAAACGCATTGATCATGAAGTTGGGCATGTTTTTATTTTTCTTTGCCATATCGTGTTACTTTCTTTTGCTTTTTAGGGATAGACTGGGCTAAGGGCTTTTAACCCTGCCTCTTCATCGAGCCCACACATAATATTCATATTTTGCAGCGCACAGCCGGCCGCGCCTTTGACCAAATTATCCAATGCACCTTGAACAATAATGCGCCCATCTTGGCCGTGTTCAAAGCTAAGGTCGCAGTAATTCGAGCCAACAATATTGGCCAATGATACATGGTTCATGATGCGGATGAAGGGCTCATTTTTATAAAAGCGTGAGGCATCACCCAGTGATTGCCCGTCTTTGAGGCGAATGAAGGCTTGTGCAAAAATACCGCGCGTGAACGGGCCGGATGTCGGCACAAAATTGAGCTGCTCTGCGGATATCTGCGCTGTGCGGATAATCTCGGGAATATGGCGGTGCTTATTGATATTATAGCTTTTGATATTGTGATTGCGCACAGGGTGATGTGTGCCATCGGTGGCTGATTTGCCTGCGCCGCTCGAGCCTGTAATGGCAAATAGATCAGCGCTTTCTATTTGACCAGCAAACGGATAGAGCATGAGTTGAGAGAGCAGGGCAAAGCATCCGGGATTGGCCACGCTTGTGGCTTTTTTAATGGCCTCGCGGTGGAATTCAGGCGCGCCGTAAACCACGTCACTCATAAGGGTTTCGTGGTTATGCGGGATTTGGTAATAATGCTGATAGGTGGAGGCATCATCAAGGCGATAGTCGGCCGAGAGGTCAATTACTTTTACCCTGCCATGCAAATCGGCGACAACATCTTGTGCGGTTTTATGCGGCAGGCATAAGAAGACGACATCGCTGTTTTTGGCGGCTTCGTTATGGTCTGTATTTGTAATGCGCAAATCATAGCCGGCCAGATGTGGGAAGACATCCCCGATTGGCGCATTGTCATGCTGGCGTGAGGTCAGGTGCGCGATCTCCACATGGGGGTGCGCAAGACAAAGGCGTAAAACTTCGAGGCCGGTATAGCCCGTTACGCCGATAATGGAAGCTCTAATTTGTTCATCCATCGTGCAAGTACCAAATCTATCCATTCATTGTTGGGGTTAAAGGCGTTATAGGCCAAGACATTTAAATTTTGTTTGATGAAGTCATGCCCGACCTGATTATCGGTAACAGGGCCTGAAATAACATCAATCGGAATGCCGATTTTTTCACAATCCTCAACCAGCTTGATGGCGCCAACCGGATCACGCGCACAGCCAATATGAAGATACACATTCTTCTGAATGAGCGGGTCTTTGAGGATTGGCATCACGCCATAGCTGCCGAGCAGGCCATCACCAAATTCAATCATAATTGCATCGGGATTATTTTTGGAGAGGTGATCAATCGCGCCTCTGGCAATCTGCGTCATGGTGTCATCGTCCAGATTGGCCGTCGAGGTGATCCCGCAATCGGTGAACGAAACACTGTCAAAAACACCATAATCCATCATACGAAACAGATCGCGCTGCGCCCCCACACCTGTGAGTTTTGCGCCCGCCAGCCTCATCCCCATGCGGGTCAATGTCTTGATGATCTCTGTGGCTACGGTGGTTTTACCGCTATCCATCGAGGAGCCTGTTGTAATAATGAGAGGGATGGTGCTCTTCATTTTTGAAGAGAGTTTAAAGAGGTTTCCATCGCCAATATTGGCCTGCTTGCCGGAGCGCGAAATACCGCCCAAAACGCGAATACGAAGTGGTTCGCCAACCTCTTGCATATTGGCCGATGTGCAGATTCCCGCAACGCCGCCAAAATTCAGCAGGTGAATAACATCACCGGTCTTAAGAGATTTCGGGAGATGTCCGACAAAGCCTTTGAGGGCCATACGTTCCCCGAGAGCACAGGCAATAATATCGCCTTTCTTGAGCTTTGACATGCGCCCGGAGGGAAGCTCCAGCTCATTGTAAATCGATTTATCTTCCAAAACTTCAGCGGCTATCACGCTGCCCATCTCGGTGCCGATTTTATCGGTGAGTTTTTCTTTATGTTTGAGGTTCAGGTTTTTTGTAACCGAGCCAATCTTGTCTAAAATTATATGTGCCATTTTGTTGTGTCTCTTTATTTTAAAAGGCGTTTATAACCATGTCTTATTCGGCGCTTTTCCGCAAGGGAGCTTCGCAAGCGATCGATCATTATTTATGGATGGAAAAGGGAACAAGAAAGCGCGCCGGCGAAGAATATCTTAGCGGGCTCGGCGTCGAACAGAAAATGGTGTGTTCTTATTCATGAGCCCATCTTTAATCCGGAATGGTGGTTTGAGTCAAATTTATTTTATGAAAGCTTGGTTTTACGCGGATCAAAGGCATCACGCACAGCCTCACCGATAAAGGTCAGTAAGGTCAGCATCACAGCCAGGGATAAAAAGGCGGCCATGCCTAGCCATGGCGCTTGTAGGTTGTTTTTTCCCTGCGAGAGAAGCTCACCCAGAGATGGGCTTCCGGGTGGCAGACCAAGTCCTAAGAAATCTAAAGAGGTGAGCGCCGTAATAGAGCCCGTTAGAATAAAAGGCATGAATGTGACGGTGGCCACCATGGCATTGGGCAAAACATGGCGCCACATAATGACGGGGTTGGATATGCCCAGCGCGTTGGCAGCGCGGATGTAATCAAAATTACGCGTGCGCAGAAATTCTGCGCGTACCACATCGACCAGCTGCACCCATGAAAATAACAATAAAATCAGCAATAATGTCCAGAAGCCGGGTATGAAGATGGATGAGAAAATAATCAGAATATAGAGCGATGGCAGCGATGCCCAAATCTCGATCACACGCTGCATGGTAAGATCAAGCTTGCCGCCGTAATAGCCCTGTATGGCGCCGGCAAAGACACCGATCAGTGAGCTGATGATTGTCAGGATCAGGCCAAAAAGAACCGAGAGACGGAACCCATAGATAACCCGTGCGGCCACATCGCGCCCCTGATCATCTGTGCCGAGCCAGTTTGTAGAATCCGGCGGAGAGGGGGCGGGGCTGGTGAGGTTGTAATTGATCGTATCATAGGAAAAACGAATGGGCGGCCAGAGCATCCAGCCTTTTTCCTCGATCAATTCCGCGACAAACGGATCGCGATATTCGGCTTCGGTCTCAAAATCCCCGCCAAAGGTGGTTTCGGGATAGGAGAAGAGGACGGGAGCATAAAGTTTGCCCTCATAGCTCAGAATAATTGGTTTATCATTGGCAATGAAGTTGGCCAAAATCGCGATGATGAATAAGAGGCTAAAAAGCCAGAGTGAAACATAGCCACGTTTATTGGCTTTGAATTGTTGTAAGCGGCGCTGGGTAATTGGGTTGAGAGCCATAATGCCTTATCCTCTCCCCTCAAAATTGATGCGCGGATCAACGCTAACATAGACCAGATCACGGATTAAATGCATCACAAGGCTGATGAGTGCGAAGATATACAGTGTGCCCAGAACAACAGGGTAGTCGCGGTTGATCACGCTCTCATAGCCAAGCAGGCCAAGCCCATCAAGGCTAAAGATAACCTCGATCAGGAGCGAGCCCGTAAAGAAAATCGAGATAAAAGCCGCCGGAAATCCTGCGATCACAATCAACATGGCATTGCGGAAGACATGGCCGTAAAGCACTTGTTTTTCCGATAGTCCTTTGGCGCGCGCCGTTAGCACATATTGCTTGTTAATTTCATCCAGGAATGAATTTTTAGTCAAAAGCGTAAGCGCAGCAAAGCCCGAAATCACCATCGCGGCAATCGGCAATGTCATATGCCACATGTAATCAATGGCGAGCTCGATAAAGTTCATCTCTTGCCAATTATCCGAGACCAATCCGCGCAGCGGGAAGAGATCAAAATAGCGCCCGCCGGCAAACAACACGATAAGAAGAATGGCGAACATGAAGGAAGGAATCGCATAGCCCACAAAGATGGCGCCACTGGTCCAGAGATCAAACGGTGTACCGTCCTTTACCGCTTTTTTGATGCCCAGCGGGATCGAGATGAGATAAATAATGAGGGTCGACCAAAGCCCAAGCGAGATGGAGACGGGCATTTTTTCAAGAACCAGATCAATCACATCAATATCGCGGTAATAGGACGAGCCAAGGTCAAATTGCAGATAGTTTTTGATCATAATCACAAAGCGCTCATGGGCGGGTTTATCAAATCCATAGAGTGCTTCCAGCTCGGCAATAAATTCAGGGTCAAGACCTTGCGCACCGCGATATTGGCTAGAGCCGCCTGTGCTTTGCGGGCCTGCTGTTGCACTGGCAGCGCCGCTATCTCCGCCGCTGGATCCGCCAAAGCGTGCCGTAGCCTCTGTGCCATGGCCTTGCAGCTCGGCAATCATGCGTTCAACCGGGCCACCAGGCACGAATTGAATAATCACAAAGCTGATCAGCAATATCCCGAACAGGGTCGGGAGCATCAAGAGCAGGCGTTTGAGGATATAGGATGTCATAGCGCTATCATAGACATCAGAGCTTATGGGGGTAAAGGGGAAAGGCATGTCTCATGCACGAGAAAAATACCTTTAATAATGCGGTGGTTTATCGCGCGCGGCGATCTCGGTGGCCGAGAGTGTTTCACTCTCGCCGCGGCCGTTCTCAAGATCTTCAATTTTGCTCTCGGTCATGCTGAGTTTTGTCTTGAGGTGGCGGATTGTTGTTGCTTGCTCCAGAACAACGTTATTCAAGTCTTCGAATTGGGTTTCCAGATAAGCCAGCTTCGTTTCCAGCTCTATGATCCGATCATCTGTGCTCATGGTCTGATATTCCAGTCTTTTACGTGCCAGCCTTCTACGGTTTTTTCAAGGATGCCAAGCGCACCGGTAGAGAGTTTGAGCGGGTGGTTGGCCTTAAAGTTCTCAAAATCGCCCGTAATATGCGGGGCAAAGCGCGCGATGCCATTGGAGGTGACAACCAAAACCGTTTCCTCATCATCATGCCGGGCGATTTGTTCAGCAAAACCTAGCCAATTCTGTGTGATTTCATCCGGTTTTACATCCCACCCATCCGGCACATGCGCATGATCATTCCATGCCGCAATGGCGTCCTCACCAATGCGGGCGATGACCTCATGCTCAGGTTTGTTTTCATCGGGGCCGTAATCAATCTCATTGAAGATATCGAGCTGGAAAACGGGGTTGGAAATGCCTGTGGCTTTGATGGCAATCTCGGCGGTTTCAATGGTGCGCTGTAGGGTGGAGGCATAGACAACATCGGGAATGAGGCCGTGATCCTTCAAATGAACACCGAGCTTTTGGGCTTGGGCTTTTCCTGATTGGGCGAGCGGCAAATCTGTGCGCGCGCCGACGCGTGTTGGTGTGTCATCGGGGCCGAATGTATTGCCATGACGTGCAATAATCAGTTTGGTCATGAGGCCAGCCTTTTATTGGCGCGCTCTAAATCCTCCGGCGTATCTATGCCGGATTGGATTTGCCCGGGTGCAAAATCAACGGCAAGCGTTTGGATGGATATACCATTTTCAATGAAGCGCAGCTGTTCAAGCCCTTCCAGTTTTTCGTAGTGACTTTCCGGCAGGGAACAAAACTTTTCAAGGGCGCTGAGGCTATAGCCATAGAGCCCGATATGCTGATAAACAGGCGATTGATCGGATGATGCCCTGAGGCTGTCTTCTTTGCGGATGGCAGGGATAATGTTTTTAGAAAACCACAGAGCTTTGCCGCTCTCATCGCGCACGCAGGTTGTTCCGCTAAAAGGGGTGGTTTTTTTATTTTCGCGCAGGCGATCCAGATCATCCCAGCCGAGCTGATGGACAGGGGTAATAACCTCTACAGAATCATTAAACGCATGGATCATCTGAACCAGAATTTCGGGCGGTGTGAAGGGGGCATCACCTTGCAAATTAAGGACAAAATCCACGTCAATTTTGGATGTTTTAATGGCTTCCAATGCGCGGTCAGAGCCTGTTTTGCAGGCATCACTGGTGAGGGCACACTCCACGCCAATTTCTTTGGCATGATCGGCGATGCGTTGATCTTCTGTGGCCACAAGCACATGCACATTATCAAAAGTATCGGCGGCTTTGCGGGCGACATTGACCGTCATGGACAGCATCGATTGATCTCCAAGCTTGGCCAATGGCTTGCCGGGGAAACGGCTGGAGCCATAACGCGCAGGGATCACAATGGCGATACGAGGGGCAATGTCTGAGGCGATGTGGGATGCGTTACTCACTGGCATCCTCTTGTTTGTGCCACCATGTAAAGGAAATAAGCGGGCTGATATCCGAGAGGTTTTCAGGGCGCTCAATATCACTGGAATAGGCGATGCGCCATTTCGGATAATGCCACATCGGGATCACATAATGATTCCACAGCAAGATACGATCCATGGCACGAACGCGCGTGACCAGATCAGCGCGGCTTGGAGCCTGAATAATTTTCTCGATCAGATCATCAATCACAGGGTCTTTGATGCCGATTGTATTGCGTGCGCCCGGCATGTCGGCTTTGGCCGAGGACCAGAAGTCGCGCTGCTCATTACCCGGTGAATTGGACTGGCCGAATACGCCAATCGTCATATCGAAATCATAGTCATTCATGCGGTTTTGATATTGTGCGGTATCCACAATGCGGAATGTTGCCTTTACACCGGCACGTTCGAGATTGCGGATGAAAGGCAAAACCCAGCGCTCGAATTGCGGGTTGGTGTCCAAAATCTCAAACTCGAGGCGCACGCCATCCTTGGAGCGAATGCCATCCTCGCCAAGCTTATAGCCGGCAGCATCCAAAATCTGCATCGCTGTGCGCAAGTTCTGGCGGTTATTGCCTGTGCCATCGGTACGCGGCGGTGTGTAGGTTTGGGTAAAGACTTCGGCCGGGATGCTGTCTTTGATCGGGTTTAGGATCTCCAGCTCCTCAGGGGAGGGGAGGCCCGCAGAGGCCAGCTCCGAGTTTTCAAAAAAGCTATCCGTGCGCTCATAAACGCCATAGGCAAATTGTTTATTGGACCACTCAAAATCAAACGCATAGGCCAGAGCTTTGCGCACCTCTTTATCCTGAAAGACGGGGCGGCGGATATTGTAAACAAAGGCCTGCATGCCGGATGGGCGTTGGTTGTGAATTTCTTCCATCAAGATACGGCCATCCTCGAGAGCGGGAGACTCATAGCTGTTTTCCCATTCCTTGGCGGTATTCTCGATGCGGACATCATATTCACCCGCCAGAAACGCTTCGAGAGCAACATTATTATCGCGGTAATAATCGTAGGTGATGCGATCGAAATTATAAAACCCTTTGAAAAGCGGGAGATCTTTGCCCCACCAATTCGGATTGCGTTCATAGGTGATTGAGCGGCCGGGCTCGACCTTTGTAATTTGGTAAGGGCCGCTGCCAAGGGGAGGTTCCAGAGATGTTTTATCAAATTCGCGGCCCTCTGCCGTCCAGAAATGTTTTGGTAAAATCGACATTTCGGCAATGATCAAAGGCAGTTCCGCGTTGCCTGTTCCCTTGAAGGTAAACTTAATGCGCTGCGGGGAGATAATCTCGGCGCTCTCAACATCCCCATAATAGGCGCGGAAAAACGGGCTACCTTTTTCTTTCAGTGTTTCGAACGTCCAAGCTACGTCTTCGGTTGTAAGCGGCGTGCCATCGGCCCATTTGGCTTCGGGGCGCAGATTAAAGGCAACCCAGCTGCGATCCTCCGGCATTTCAACACTCTCGGCGATCACACCATAAAGCGAGAAGGGTTCATCCCATGCATTTTGCATCAGGCTTTCATAGACAAGGCCGGAGCGGATGAAGCTCATGCCGGCAACAGGCGTGCCTTTGACAATGAACGGGTTGAGGGAATCGAATGTGCCAATGGCCGAAAGCCTCAATTCACCGCCTTTGGGTGCATCGGGGTTGATGTAATCCAGATGGGTGAAATCCGGCCCATATTTCACATCACCATGCATGGCGAGGGCATGTTTGGGTGTAACAGTGCTGGCGGCCTCATCTTGCGCATACGCAGAAGGGGCAGAAATTATGCCGATGACGGCAATCATAAAAATATAAAAATGATGTTTCATGCTTATTGTTTTAGCGCCGCTAAGCGCGCGTGGCAATCATGAATTACCAGCAAAATCCAGCCATTGTATAAGTGGGGTGGTTTGGATAGGCATCCAGCATGGCATCAATTTTTTTAAGGTCAGCCTGACCGGGGCGGTGATCCATTTGCACCTCTTCCCAGTGAATACCCACCAGATTGAAAATACTATCAATGCCAAAATGATTGGCGCCTGCAATATCGGTATGTAGGGAGTCACCGATGGCGATGATTTTTGATTTGTCAGGTTGGCCGAGAAGCTCATAGCAGCGCTCATAGACGGGAGCGTGTGGTTTGCCGTGATAGATAACCGTGCCGCCAAGATCTTCATAGATTTTGGCAAAGGTGCCGGCGCATTCATATTGGTGTTCACCGATATTCACGACCAAATCCGGATTAGCGCAAATCATCGGTAAGTTCATTTCAATCGCAGATTTGAAATTGGTAATCAGAGCTTCTTTTTCGCTGTCCTGTGTGCCAGGGATAGAGTTTAGGATGAAATCTGCCCCTTGCGGCCCATCAAGTAAGTGATAATCAAGCCCTTGAAACACTTCGCCCATAATGCCTGTGCCGATAAACCAGCAATGTTTGCCTGCTATCTCAGTGCTATGCTTCAAAGCCTGATGCGTAGCTTCACCGGATGTCACGATATGATCGAAGAGATCATGGCCTAAGCCCATACGGTTTAATTGGTCGGCTGCGCCAGCAGCAATGCGCGGGGAATTAGAGAGGAGACATACCTGTTTGCCTTGATCGCGCAATGTCCCGAGCGTGTGTTTTGTATCCGGAAAAGGGCGAATACCATCATGAATCACACCAAAAATATCGATGATGAAGTGATCATAGCGAGCGGCAATATCGTTTAAGCCTTGAATAAACATCGGATTTTCTTTTCTTATTTATGGTCAGAACCGACAGCCTCTTCAATAGAGGCAAACCCATCTTGTTCAAGCAAGTGAATGAGACCAGAATTAATGCCATTTACCACATTAGGCCCTTTAAAGACGAGTGCGCTGTAGAGTTGGACGAGGGAGGCGCCGGCCTTGATTTTTTCATAGGCTTGTGCCGCATTGGAGATCCCACCCACACCGATAATCGGTATCGTGCCGTTGGTCAGTTTGTAAAAGCTGCGGATGATCTCTGTTGATTTGTCGGTCAGTGGCTGGCCACTCAAACCTCCGGGGTTTTCAGCGAATTTTTCCTTGAGCAGGTCTGGGCGATCAAGTGTCGTATTGGTCAAAATAATACCATCAATTTTATTCTGAAGCAGAGTTTCCGAAAGCTCTTCTTGCTGGGCTTGGTCGAGGTCGGGCGCCAGTTTAATCAAGAAGGAGGGCTGGTGTTCGCCGCATGATTTTTTGAGTTGCGTGCGCACGGCCTCAATCAATTCGGTAAGTGGTTCTTTTCTTTGAAGGTCACGCAGGCCGGGCGTGTTGGGTGATGAGATATTCACCGTGATGTAATCGGCCATAGGGCCAATTTTACGGATCAATGTGGCGTAATCTTTGGCCGGATCTTTTTGATCTTTATTCATACCAATGTTGAGGCCAACGACACCTGTCGGACGTGGTTTGACCTCCAGGAAGCTCTCTAGGTTTTGTTTGAATATATCAACACCCGCATTGGGAAAACCCATGCGATTGATAACAGCCTCATCTCTGGCTGAACGCCATATGCGGGGCTTTGGGTTGCCTTCTTGAGGTTTTGGGGTAACCGTACCGACTTCGACGAAACCAAAGCCCATATTAAGGCAAGGTGCGATCACTTCTGCGTTTTTATCAAAGCCCGCCGATAAGCCCACAGGGTTTGGAAATTTGAGCCCGAATAAAGAGACTTCCAAGGATGGATCTTGTACGGCACGTATTTTCGGCCCAAGGCTGGATTTGAGGGCATTAATAGTAAAATTATGTGCTTTTTCAGCATCAATACTGAACAGGAATGGACGAAAAAGGCGATAGCTAAAGGTCATACACCATCATTACGGCATTTTGCGCATATGGTCTAGCCCAACGCGCAAATATCCCCAGCCGGTGATGACCGTGAGAGCGGCGGCAATAATAAGGGCAATACGGCCACCATCAAGAAGGTTAAACCCGAGAGGCGCGGCGACAAGCAGGCCCAGAGCCAACATCTGAAATGTGGTTTTCCATTTGGCTAGTTTTGTCACCGGCATTTGAATATTATGGGGCCCAAGATACTCACGCAGGCCGGAGATCAGGAATTCGCGTGTGAAGATTACAATGACAGGGATTGTCCATAGGCCGGATAAGGTGCCGATATCAACCAACGCAATGAGAATACAGGCTACAAATATTTTATCGGATATAGGGTCAAGAAATGTGCCAAAAGCACTGATTTGATTGTATTTTCGCGCTACCCAGCCATCCAGAAAATCTGATAGCGCCGAGAGAATATAGAGCGTAATAGCGCACCATATTGCCCAGCTTTGATCACTATACATACAGGCAATTAAAAACGGCAGGACCAAAATCCTGCCGATTGTTAAGCTATTGGCGACATTAATCATGAAGAAGGCCGCCTTTAAATTTAAGATGCTTTTGCTGATTTCTGCTTTTCAGCTTCCGGATCGCGCAACACATAGCCGCGTCCCCAGACGGTCTCGATGTAGTTATCGCCATCTGTGGCATCCATGATCTTTTTACGGAGCTTACAGATAAACACATCGATAATTTTTACTTCCGGTTCGTCCATACCGCCATAAAGGTGGTTCAGGAACATCTCTTTGGTCAGTGTTGAGCCTTTACGAAGAGAAAGGAGCTCAATAATGCCATATTCTTTTCCCGTCAAATGAAGTGGCTTGTTCGCAACTTCAACGGTGCGTGTGTCCAGGTTGACTTTCACCTGACCTGTCTCGATGACGCTTTGCGCATGCCCTTGTGAGCGGCGCACAATAGCTTGGATACGGGCAATCAGCTCACGTTTATCAAATGGCTTCGTGAGATAGTCATCCGCGCCAAAGCCTAGGCCTTTGAGTTTGTTATCCAATTCGGTGAGGCCAGAGAGAATCAAGATTGGCGTATCAACCTTTGCATCACGTAATTGTTTGAGCACCTCATAGCCATCCATATCCGGGAGCATAAGATCCAAAATAATGATGTCGTAATCATAGATCTTTCCAAGATCAACGCCATCTTCACCCAAATCGGTTGCATCAACGATGTAACCATCTGATTTGAGCATCAATTCAATGCTTTTTGCTGTGGATGTATCGTCCTCTACTAGTAATACGCGCATGTTTGTCCCTGCCTTTTAAATTCTAGAAATTGTCGTGTGAACCATTAGGAAAGGCGTTGTTAACCTTTCTTAACAATCATATTAACAAAGATTAACGGCGTTAACAAATTTAAAATACGAAAAAACAGGACAAAATTGGTTTACTGATAATCGTAGGCGCTGGGCAGGCTTAATCCATTTCCCCAATCTGTTTTGAATATTTTTGCCTTTGGGATACCAGAGGCTTTGGAGAGCTTGGCTCGCAAATCAGTAAGGGCAGGGCTAATAACATTAGCTTCCGGTGGGTTTAAACGGTGCGTATGAAGATAGTCTTCCAACTTTTCATGGGGCACAGTGTTATCCATATTTAAGAATAGATATTCAATGATTTTGTATACTCTAGGGGGCAAATCAATAACCGTCCCGGCATCTTCAAAAGCATCTGGATCAATAACAAGCTTTTCTGGATGTTCTTTTGCTAATTTTCTTAAATCATCTGATATAGCGATGACTTTTTGCGCTGTGAGATCTATTGCAAAATGTGAGTTTGCAATAATGTTGAAGGCATGCCCGTGACGCCTTCTGACACAGCTTTTGATAACGGCTGCTAATTCACCATCTGACATTTTTGAATTAATCGCATCATCAACACCATAACCATTAAGGTGGGAAATGTTCAAAACTTCTGCGCGTTTGCCCCCATCCTCAATGCCCCCTACAATTATGCTCGGTGGATTTTGTACTCCTGCTAATGCCGTGACCATTTCACGCACAAGCGGCTTGTTATCATCAAAGTAATTTGCGAAATACACAGCCTGATACCCATTGTCTGAAATCATATTGCCTAATGTTGTGCCGCAAATGTCCAGATCATCTAAAAATGTAAGCCTCATGCCGTTTTCTTTGAGCTGAGTTTCCAAGAATTTTTTTTGTCCGGGGGCGGCGTTAATGATAAGAGTTTGCATTATTCTTCTATCCTTGTGGTCTTTGTTCTTAATAATTTGGGCTGGGTGCTTCTATTTGTGATGGAGTTATTGGTTTAGGGGATGCTTTCCAATCATCTGTTTTATCGTTGGCTTTGTAGCCTGCACCATAGATAGTAATAATAGCTTTTTTTCCATCTATGCCGGCATGGTTGAGTTCAATACGAATGCGTTTGATATATGAATCAACGGTTCTGTCTGGAATATCCTCATCCAAGCCTAAGTAATCCATAATTTGGGTTCTGTTTTTTAAAAAACCCGGGTTTTTAATAAGGTAGTGCAGCAGGCGCACTTCGGCATGCGTTAGCCTGAGAGGTTGATCTTTCACATAGGCTTTTCCTTTGTTTATATTGACGCTGACATCCCCTATTGTGGTTGTTTCATCAACATCACTCACAGGCGCTATGCCGGCATGGCGATCAAGAATGTTGCGCACACGCCGAAGAAAGATTTCATCGCGTTTGTCCATGGAAATAACATCATCGGCATTTTTGGTAAAAGCCAGCATTACATCCAGCTCATCATCTTTATAGGTGCGAAGAAGATAGGGGATTTGTTTGTTCATCAGGTCCAGCGTGATGTCATCAAACCCCGGATCCGGTGTATCGTTGATACAGATAACATATTGAAATTTCTCAGGATAATAGAGGAGGGCATTGTTTAAGGCTCTTGGCCCACAAACCGCCGAAAAATCATGACCGAATACGCCCTCTTCCAATAATGGAAGATGCTTATCGATTTGTTGCTGGTTGTTGGCGTATATTAAAACTTTCATGCCTAAAATTTTTCCATAATCTTATTAGGGCACTCATTCTAATATGTCAAATATATTATTTTTCAGTTCAGCGCCGCATTGAGGTAAAATAAAGGAATGGATCGACTTTCTGAAAAAACAGCTGCAAAAATATCGATGCTCTCGGAAGGGGAGATATATGGCCGTGTAACAAAGGTTCTTGGGCTTTTGGTGGAGATAGCAGGCTTTGGCTCTGGCTTGTCTGTCGGCTCAATGGTGTATCTTAAACCTGAGGGCAAAAATGATGTCCCATGCGAAGTCGTTGGTTTTAAAGATGGGCACGCTCTTTTATTGCCATTTGGCACATTGGAGGGAATAGGCCTTGGATGCCGTGCCGTCGTGCAGGATCATCAACCCCTTGTTTTCCCCGATGATCGCTGGCTTGGGCGGGTGATTAATGGTCTTGGCGAGCCAATTGATGGCAAAGGGCCATTGCCCAGTGGTGGGCATGGGGTTCCATTGAAAAACAAGGCGCCGGAGCCGCATTCGCGCCAACGCTTGGGCACGCAGCTTGATCTGGGTGTGCGCGCAGTCAATACATTCCTTGCCACCTGTGAGGGGCAACGCATGGGGATTTTCTCCGGCTCGGGGGTTGGTAAATCTGTGCTGCTCTCGATGATGGCGCGCTATACGCTGGCCGATGTGTCTGTGATTGGTTTGATCGGGGAGCGTGGCCGTGAGGTGCAGGAATTTTTAGAAGATGATTTGGGTGAAGAGGGCTTAAAGCGCTCTGTGGTAATTGTAGCAACGGGCGATGAATCGGCCTTGATGCGCCGTCAGGCGGCTTATTTGACATTGGCAACAGCAGAATATTTTCGCGATCAAAACAGGCAAGTGCTGTGTTTGATTGATTCTCTGACCCGTTTTGCCATGGCGCAGCGTGAGATTGGATTATCTGCCGGTGAGCCACCAACATCCAAAGGATACCCGCCAACTACTTTTGGTGAATTGGCGCGCCTTCTGGAACGTGCCGGGCCGGGTGCACAAGGGCAGGGCTCTATCACTGGGCTGTTTTCTGTGTTGGTGGAAGGAGACGATCACAATGAGCCAATCTCCGATGCTGTGCGCGGTATTGTAGATGGGCATATTGTTATGCAGCGTGAGATTGCGGATCGCGGGCGTTATCCGGCCATCAATATTTTGAAATCGGTCTCACGGTCTATGCCGGGCGCGGTCAAGAAATGGCAAAATGACGTTATTAAACGTGCAAAAGCTATCATTACAACCTATGAAGATATGGCCGAGCTTATTCGTTTGGGGGCCTATCGCAAGGGCAGTGACCCTGCGGTGGATGAGGCGCTTGTGCTTTACCCGCAAATTGAGGAGTTCCTTAACCAGCACAAAGAAGAAGCCACGATGATTGAAGAGGGCTTTGAGCGTTTGGCCGAAATTATAGGTATGATTCCGGGCGAAGTCGCAGAGCAGGATTTTGATTAATGGCTGATGATCTTTATGCATTAATCCGCGTGCGCAAACATGCTGTCGAACAAAAGCAAAAAGTCGTGGCCGAGCTTTACCGCGAGGCGGAAGAATTAGAGACACAAAAGAAAACATTATTGGAGCAACTAGCGATTGAGCGCCACACGGTGGATGAAATGGGTGTCGAGGCGCTGAATTATTTTGGGCATTACAATAAAGCCGTTAAAGAGCGCGTCGAAGATATTGATGAGGCGCTGGGTAAGCTCGAGGTGCGGATCCAGATCGCTCAGGATAATATGCGCGAAGCCTATGCGGATTTGAAGAAGATCGAGATCACACAAGAGCGCCGCGAAGATGAGGAGCGCGCCGAGGAGAAAAAGCGTGAATCGGACGCGCTGGATGAAATTGCTATTGATGCCTATCGCCGAAAAATGGAAGAAACAGATTAAGAGATTAAGCGCTCCATGAGAGCTGGTCTTTTGTCGGCTTGATTTGAACCCAGTTTTTCTTTGTGTGCTGAAATAGTAATTCTCCTTTTAAATCAGTCTGTTCTAGCGACTTAATGTAAAGTTGCTTCATGCTCATGCGCATGGCTTCCCCGAAGTTGTTTTCCGAGCGCATGATGACATCCAGATGACCGGGGCGGTATAGGCCATCCAATTGCAGCTCCCCCATATTGGACAGGCTAAGATCCATGATAAAGCGGGTGTTATTCTTATTGTCTTCGCCGTCATGGCTTTCATGCTCTTCTTGGCGATAGCGGAGCGTGATTTTATGTACTTCATTTTGCCAGGCCATGGGCAGGCTCATGGTGCGCCAATCACTTCCACCTGAATCGGTGGCGAGCCTGTTGAGGAGGCCGCCTTCTTGTGTCAGGCGGTTAAGCAAATTACCGCGCCCCGATTGCCGCAGCATCTCTGTATTTTTTTCGCCCAGCCAGCCCGAAATATCACCGGCGCGGATAGCGGCAATAAAGAAAAGTGCCGCTTGCGGTATGTTCGATGGCGCAGCCGCATTCGGGATGAGTGATGAAAAGGCCTGCGCCCCTTGTGCCGCGGCGGGCGCGGGTAAACTATTTTGTAGCAATTGCATTGATGGCCAAATTCCGGGTGAGATCATAAATCCAACACTTGGCGGCAGTGACAGATCAACAGCCCTGATCCCATCTGCAGACAGGGTTTGTGTGGTGGGGCTGATGCTTATTTGTGATCCAATTTGGGCCTCGGCCGGGTTGATCGGGGTTGGCACTGTATAGCTTTGCCCTGTCGATAGGCTGGTGGCGTAGAAGCTATTGCTCTGCACGCTCTGGAAGATGGGGGTGTGTTTTTCGCTCAGGCCAACCAATTGCATTGTGATATGCCCCAATTGTGCGCCCGGTGTATGGGTATTCGCTGCGGCCTGATTAATCAGGGGCGGTAGTGAAGGATTCGGCGCATTACCAGTGGTTCTTGGTGGCTGTGCTGCCTGATTATCGGTTGGGTTTAGCATGATGGTGCCGAGCTGGAGGTTTTGCACTCTGCCCTGCAACGCTTGTCCGGTTAAGCCCGGATTTTGTATAAGCTGTGATGGCGGCGATAACAGAGTTCCTGAATTTGAGGGAGATGGTCTCAATGGCAGGTTTAAACTAAGGCTGGCACCGTTTTGTAAGATTTGTGTATTCAGGCTGGTCTGAACGATTGGCGGCGCAGGGGGCGAGGGGGGCGCAGTGACTTGGCTTTGTGGCGGTAATGGTGAGTGCGCCAGATCGGATAAAAAACCATGCAACACCCCATTTTGCTGCACGGGTATGCTGATCTGTGTCAAAGACTGAATGCTCGCTTGAAGCGCAGGGGTTACAGATGAGCTCGAAGCCCCTTGAATGCTGGCAAACAGGGATTGAAGCGGTAATTGGGTATTTTGCGTTTGAGAAGGCGGCACAATGATTTGGGCAGATGAGGAAATCGGTAAAAAGCGAACCTCCTTGCCGGGGCTTAAAACGCTCTGCAATGTGTTTTGTGGCAAGGTTTGTTGATCAGCTTTGCCGGATAATTCCAAATTTAGCGGCGTGGCACTAAGGCGCGTGTCTTGAATTTGGGCTTGTGCGCTGATCTGGCTGGCCAAGGATATTTTTACCGAGGGCAGGGCACTTAGGTTTTGAGTGTTGGGAATAATATCAATGAGCAGGCGTTGGCCTGCCTTAAGAATAGATTGGTTAGCGCTTGGTGTTAGCCTGACATCAACTTCACTGTCTTGAACACGTAAACGATATGAGCCATCGCGGTTCTTTTGAAGCACTTCGCCTTCGGTACGGCGGTCATTTTGTGTGTATTGGTTTTTCTGTGCTTCGGGGCCGAATTTTTGTTGCGCAGCCTGATTGAGCAAGCGAATAACATCTCCCGTATCAAAGGGCTTTGATGCTGGGGGTTGTGTCGCTTGTGATGTCTTGCCCAGATTTAAAAGCCCGCTTAAAAATTGTGTACCACTCGGATCACTCATGCTTCAAACGCTTTATCCATTCATTCTTGTCCCATTCTATATGAGAACATGGTTTTGGTAAAAGAATCGTTTGATTTATCACGGGTTTAATATAAAAGCCGGATAAAAATGCGGATTAAGAGGCCGCAGCGACGGCTTTCTTTTTGGCATCTTTCATCATGTCCCAGATATCTTTAGCAATTTTTTCAATATCTTCGGCGGCTTCTGTGTTCGGAGAGCGGATCAAAAGCGGTGTTTGATGACGAATGCTTTCCTTTACACGGGGATCAAGGCGCACCATGCCAATCATCGGTGGTGTAAGTCTTAAGAAGTTTTCACACGCCTTGAGGAGTGTTTTATAGGTTTTCTGGCCTTCGCTGATGCTGGAGGCCTGATTGACAACAATGCTGACATATTTGGACATGCCGGCGGCATTGCCAAGCTTGATAAAAGCATAGGCATCGGTCAGCGAGGTGGGCTCATCGGTCGTGACAAGAACGGTGCGTGTGGCAGAAGCCGAGAGCATGCGCACGGTGCGATCTACGCCTGCGCCAAGATCACAAATGACGACATCATAATCATTTGCCAGATCCAAGAGCTGATCGCGCAGGAGCGCCAAGCGCTGGCTCGGGAGAGCCGAAAGGGAGGCTTGACCCGAGCGGCCGGCAATAATATCAAAGCCGCCTTCTTCATATTCCTGAACCACTTTATCAAGGCTCAAACGGCCACGAATAACATCATTCAAATCGCGTTTTGGCATCAGGCCAAGTTGCACATCCACATTGGCAAGACCCAAATCACCGTCAAACAAAAGGACGCGCTTGCCCATACGCGCGAGGGCATGGGCGGTGGAAATTGAAAACCATGTTTTACCAACGCCGCCTTTCCCGCTGGCTACGGCAACAATATTTGTTCCTTTTCTGAATGAAGGAGGGGCGCTTTGCGGTTTTTTATCTTTTGTATCTGCTTCGCTCATTTCTTTTACGATGCTCCTGTTACTGCACGCTTTTGGGGACGGGAAGAAGGTGGATGATCAAGGTGATCGCGCTCGCGTGCCGAATCGGCATTACCACCAGTATGACGGAAAGATGCGGGCATGAGAAGCCTTGCTAGTGATTCCGGTGTGATTTCTATCAGGCCATCAGCCACTTTAGGAGTGTTTGACACATCGGCAAAGGCCAGCTTGCCCTCATAAGCGGCATTTACAATACTGCCAAGGCGGCGGGCGATATCAATGCGCGTGGAGACCATGGATTGAACACCAATTGTGGCAAATGTGCGGGCCATCTCGCCGCATTCATCGGCATCACAGCCTGCCGGCATAACCAGCACGGGCTCTATATCTGCTGTGCCGATCAGCTTGGCCAGTTGTTTAACATGGTCTTGGTCGAAGGGGTTAACGCCGCTGGAATCGATGATGATTTGATCAAAATTACGCATATCATCAAGGATATGAGGAAGATCAAGATCAGAGCTTGCCCGCTTCAGGTCGATATTCAGTAGTTTTGTAAAGGCTTCGAGTTGTTCAATCCCGCCCGCACGTGATGTGTCGGTGGAAACAACACCGATTTTCATATCATTCATGACACCGCGCGTGGCCAATTTCGCCGTGGCCAATGTCTTGCCGGAGCCCGGCGCGCCAACCATCATAAAGGCGCGCGATGAGCGACGCTGCGGGAGTGGTTTGTACATAAAGATGTGCTCAAGCGCGGCGATTAAGGCTGCGGCAGGGTTCGTTTCGCCCAAAACCGAGGCGCAGGACAGGATCTGGTCCATCACCGCTTCGGGGACAGCATGATTAAGCAGCGCATCTGTGATCTCTTCGGCGACGGCGGCTTCATCCATCTCGTCATCATATTGCAGCCAGCCATCATCACTGGCGATATCATCTGTAAATTCAAAAGAGGGTTCAATGGCGGCGGTTACGCGCACGGCTCTGCCCCCACGTTCTTCACGTGTGGCCACAATTACTGCATCTTCACCGAGTGTATCACGCACCATTTGCATCGCTTCGGTCATTGTTTTCGCATAAAAAGATTTGAGCCGCATGGCAGGAATAATCTATATGTTGAAATTATACGGTCACTTACTACTCTATTCTAGAGTGGAAGAGTAAACAAGTGGTATGTAAAACCCATTTTTGGGGATAAAAGATACTAAAATCATCCACAGGCAAGGGCGAAGCCCGTTTTCATCGAGTTTTAAGTGGGTCTTTTAACATCTGTTTTAGATGTCCAGACCAAGACCGGTCACACCAATCACATAGGTTGTGTTGCCGTAAACCACCTGGCCGTTATCATCTGCATATTTGTTGAAAAGCGTATCAATGCGATTTTCAAGGCGTTCTTTAAAGCCGTAATTACCGTTGTGGTCAGATTGTTTAATCTTTTCTTGAACAAAGGCATTGGAAAAGACATAGGATT
The DNA here is from genome assembly GCA_964611755.1 of uncultured Pseudobdellovibrionaceae bacterium. Classification (GTDB taxonomy): domain Bacteria; phylum Pseudomonadota; class Alphaproteobacteria; order Micavibrionales; family Micavibrionaceae; genus CAZTBB01. The sequence goes on along the minus strand of CAZTBB010000003.1, from coordinate 18,532 downwards.
TTAATGTGTCTAAATCATATTTTGTTTCGTTATCAATTGTGCCTTGAACGATCTTTCCACCGTCTGCATCGCGTTTGATAGTCTCGAAAAAGCGTTTGATTTGGCTTTTGCCCGGCTCACCTGTAAACGCATCCCAATCACCGCTGGATAGGGCTTTGTAGTAATCATCTGCGCAATAATCGAGAAGGAGTTTATTCATTCTGGCCGTAAAGCTGTTTGGGCCTTCGGTCGCGACTGGTGCGTTATAGATCGCAAAAATGGAGCCGCCGCTTTTCATTGATTTGAGGGTTTCTTCAACTGTGTCCTCAAAATCTTTGTCATTACGCGTCCCCCAGTGCAACGATTGTGCGGCAATCATAATATCTGTCCGGCCGGAGAGTTTCTCCTCACCCTTGATATCTTCGGGGGCGTTTTGCAATGTGCCATCAACAACCTTAAGCGCATCGCTTGCCACGGCTTGCTGTATTTCAGGCTTGGAAAGAATGGCGTTGCGCATCTTTTCGGAGGGCTCAACGGCAAAAATAGTGTCATTGGGAAGCTCGGGACCGCGGTCGCCTTTAACATCGATAATTTTTTCCGTCATCAATCCGGTGCCAACGCCATGCTCTACGATTGTGTAACTGCCTGCGCCGGAATGGGCATTGCCGGGATTTTGAAGGTGTTCGTGCATGATGCGTGTCATGACTTGATCCGGGTATGTCGGGCGTCCCGTTTCATAGTCTTTTACATCAACGCTGCCGTGATAGTGTTCTGCTAAATTTCCGTAGATTGCGCTCATCGTTGGGTATCCCTTCGTAAAGTTTGGCTACCTTACAAAAGATTTTTCATTTATGTCAAATGTATTTGTGGTGAAGGGCTCTAAACCTGGCCAAGTGTCTTGATTTTGGCCTTTGGGTGAATCTCGTTTTGTGACAGCACAACGGTTTGTGGGCGGAAACGCTCAACGACAGAGCGCACATAAGGCCGCACAGCAGGCGATGTTAAGAGAACAGGTATTTCCCCTTGCATGGACATTTCATCATAGCGTTCACGAACGGCGGCAATGAAGTCCTGCAATTGTGTCGGGGGCATGGCGAGTTGTTTTTCTTCACCATCACCGATTAAAGACTCGCTAAAGGCTTGCTCCCATTCCGGAGAGAGCGTGAGGAGAGGCACAATTCCGTTTTGATTGGTGTTGGCATCGCAAATCTGGCGTGAGAGACGGCCGCGAACATGTTCGGTAATAAAGGCGACATTCTTTGTAAAGTTTGTAGCCTCAGCAATACCCTCCAAAATAGCCGGAAGGTCACGCACGGATATGCGCTCACTCAAAAGATTTTGTAGGACGCGTTGAAGGCCGCCAACAGAAATCTGGGTTGGAATAACATCCGCAACCAGCTTTTGATATTCTTCGGGAAGCTCATCCAACAGTTTCTGAGTTTCTGCATAATTCAGCAAGTCAGGCATATTATCTTTGATCAGCTCCGTCAGGTGCGTTGTGACAACGGTTGGAGCATCCACAACGGTGTAGCCTTTGAAATGGGCTTCTTCGCGGTGTTTCGGGTCAATCCACATCGCAGGCAGGCCAAATGTCGGCTCGATTGTGTTTTCCCCGGGCAAGGTGATCGCATCACCCGTCGGATCCATACAAAGCAGCATGCCGGGACGAACATCACCTGCGCCGGCCTCAATTTCCTTGATCCGGACAATATAGTTATTGGCGCCCAGCTGGAGGTTATCTTGAATACGAACGGACGGCAGAACATAGCCCATATCCTCGGCCAATTGACGGCGCAGCCCCTTAATTTGATCGGTGAGCTTGTTATTATCGGCATCCAGTCCCGTGCTCTGGACAAGGGGCAATAGCCCATAACCAAGCTCGAGCCGGATTGTATCCATGGCCAATGCCTTTGAGATGGGTTCTTCGGCTTTTGGCACGGGTTTCCCATCCGCTCCAATTCCGGCTTTGAGCGCTTCGCGGGCGGCTTCTTTTGCGGCAGCCACTTCATTGCGCTTGAAGGCAAAAAAGGCCAAGCCACCTGTGACAACGGCAAGCCCAAAGAATGGAAGAAACGGAATTGCGGGAATAAGACCTAGGCTGAGAATGAGCCCACTACTCATCGCCAGGGCACGCGGGTAACGTGATAATTGGTCGAACAGGGCGGCTTCGGCGGAGCCTTCTACGCCCGCTTTTGAGACCAGCAAACCGGCACTCACTGATACAATCAGGGCAGGGATTTGGCTCACAAGACCATCACCAATCGTCAAGATTGTATAGGTCGCAGCGGCTTCGCCCATGCTCATGCCATGGGTGACCGTCCCGATGATAATTCCCCCGATAATATTGATAAAGGTAATCAGCAAGCCTGCAATGGCATCACCGCGCACAAATTTAGCCGCACCATCCATCGCTCCGAAGAAGGTGCTTTCTTGTTCGAGTTTGGCACGGCGGGATTTGGCTTCGTCTTCTGTGAGAAGGCCAGCAGACAGATCGGAATCAATGGCCATTTGTTTTCCGGGCATGGCATCCAAGGCAAAA
>CAZTBB010000003.1:0-16004 GCA_964611755.1 uncultured Pseudobdellovibrionaceae bacterium | reverse complement strand
GGCAAAACGGGCGGCCACTTCGGCGATACGCCCGGAACCTTTTGTAATAACAACAAAGTTCACAATCACAAGGATGGCAAAGACAATGGCACCAACAACATAGCTGTCTTGAATAATAAAGGAGCCGAACGCATCAATAATGGCCCCCGCCGCATCGGTTCCCTGATCCCCATCAGAGAGGATCAAGCGCGTGGAGGCAACGTTCAGGCCCAGCCGGAGGGCGGTTGAGACCAGCAAGATGGTCGGAAATGTCGAAAAGTCCAGCGGCGTTCGAATGAACAGCACCGTCATCAGGATCAAAACCGAGAAAGTGACTGATACGGCCAAGCCAAAATCCAGCATGCCTGTGGGCACCGGGATCAGCATAAAGAGGATAATCGCGATAATCCCAAGGGCAAACATCACATCGCTGCGCAGGAATGGTGCAACAGCAGCGCCCGCCTGACCTAGCGCCGCACCCGCGCCGCCAAAACCGCCGCCACCCGCCGGAGCAGGGGAGGAGCTGGCAGGCTGTGCTGCTGGTAAATTCGATGCTGGTTGGTCAGACATGATTCATGCGGCCCGATGAGTGATTGGTGAACCAATCTCTATTGTAATCTGGCTTTACAATTCATGCAAATAGGGAAGATAAAAGTTTTACACGGCTGGTTCTTGTGGTTCCAGGGTGTTTCCTGATGTATCAGGGGCATCATAGCGGGCATTTTCAAAGAAGCCTTGCAATTGCCCCATGAGTGGCTCAAGGAATGGAATATTTTGAATAAAGCCAAGAATGCTCTGAATACCAGATGCCAAAATCCCGCCGGCCATGGGTTCGATTATACCCATTAAATCATCATCACTCATACTCTGAACCAAAGTTGCAAGAGTTTCTGCATCTAGCTCTTGATCATTTTGTGACATGATGCTGAGAACAGCTTGCATGACAAAACCTTGGTCTTCACCATTGCTTTCTCTGAAATTATTAATGTCTGTCCTTAATAGGACAGTTGCCATTTGTGCGAAGCCCGAGACCATATCACTGGGTATACGCATCGGGGTTTCTTCGTTTGTATTCAGCCAGCTCATATATTCAGTCATGCCGGGCCCGACAGGATTGCCCTCATTATCTCTTGGTGATTCATATACCTCAAAATTTGGTGTGTTTTCGGGATCATAACTCTGAAAAACAAGATTAACGACAGGCTCAGCAAACCCGCTGCCACTTAGCATGTTATAAACACCTGCAATAATCCCAGCCTGCTCCTCGGGCATTGCCCTGCTTAATGTTTCTTCTGCTGTTTCAGGGGGGGCTTCAGGTGGGATCATGCCCAAATCGCGCCCCATGAGAATTGATGTTTCAGCAACAGCCTCTCTAAACGCATCTGTAATGCCCCCTTCCGGGATGGTAAGGATATCAGGGTTTGCCGTTGCTAAAGCTTGAATTTCTTCATCCGTTAAACCGCCTTCAGCCGCTTGCATGAAGTCTGTTACATAGTGTTCTTGAAGGCCCCTCAGTGTCTCTGCGTCTGTTGTCGGACCTTGTGGAGTATCTGTATCAGCTGTTGGTGCAGGCGTTTCTGGTGTATCGCTTGCTGCAGGATCATCAGAGCTGGATCCATCTAATCCTTCTCGCCAGTTAGGTCCTAGTCCTACAAAGCCCATAATCATACACCTTCTATCAAAATTATTATTCTTATTATTTTCCCATAATTTTAGGCGTGAGCCGTTAAAATCGGGTTAATAAGAGGGGTTTTGTAATAAAATCAATGAGCTACAGGGGTTAGTTTCCGCTCGATGCTGAGGGGATATTCATACCATCATCACGATATTGATTGAGTTTATTGCGCAATGTGCGGATGGAAATACCAAGGATATTGGCCGCTTGCGTGCGGTTTCCAAGGCAATGATCGAGAGTATTGAGGATCATATCGCGTTCGACATCGGCAATGGAGCGGCCGACCAGCTCGCTGGCCGCGCCCGGGTTTTTAATCGGAGGTGGCGGTGTTCCTGTCGCCATGGGCTGTGCGGATGACACGCCCGCCGGGTCAGGGGTGTTTGACGCACTTTCACCTGAGGGAACAGAGCCGGTAAGGGCGCTTTCCTGGATATGGATGGCATCAGCCTCTAAATCATCTTCAATGGACACAATGATGGCTCGGTGCATAGTATTTTCCAATTCGCGGATGTTACCGCGCCAGCCAGCCGCTGTGACTTTTTGTTCGGCTTCTTTCGAAAGCTTCTTTTTGGGCACACCATTGGCCTCGGCATATTTATCAGCAAAGAATTGCGCAAGCTTAGCAATGTCAGAAGGGCGTTCCCGCAAGGCAGGTAGGGCAATATTGACAACGTTCAGGCGGAAATAGAGATCTTCACGGAACTCACCCTTTTGAACGGAGGCTTCAAGATTACGGTTTGAGGTGGCCAAAATGCGCACATCAACCTTTGTTTCATCATTGCTGCCGATGCGGGTGATAATGCGCTCTTGAATGGCGCGTAAAAGCTTAGCTTGGAGAAGGGGGTGCATCTCGCTGACTTCATCAAGCAAGAGCGTGCCGCCATGAGCCTCTTCAAATTTACCGATACGGCGCGCCGTTGCGCCTGTAAACGCGCCTTTTTCATGGCCGAAAAGCTCGGATTCCAGAAGGTTTTCAGGAATAGCCGCACAATTTACGGCAATAAACGGGCCGTCTTTGCGTTTGGAGTTGTTATGAATGAAGCGGGACATGACCTCTTTACCGGTTCCGGACTCGCCTGTGATCAAGACTGTGGCCTCGCTTGGTGCGATTTTATTGGCCAGTTTCATCACCTCTTGCATAGCCGGATCATCGGCGATCATATCGTTGTTTTCTTGTGTCACGGCCTGAAGCACAGCTGCAATAAGCTCGGCATCGGGCGGAAGGGGGATATATTCTTTCGCGCCTTGTTGGATGGCCTTCACAGCCGCGCGAGCATCGGTGCCAATGCCGCAGGCGACAACGGGGATGTGAATACGCTCTTCATCGGCACGAGCAACGAAATCAGCAATTTTTTGCTTCACATCAATCATGACAACATCGGCGCCTTTTCCATTGAGAAGTGCGCCAAGAGCTTGTTCAATATCTTCGCAATGCGTGACTTTGGCGCCGCGTTGGAGCGCGATCTTGCCTGCCTGTGAAATATGGCCTTCCAATTGTCCAACAATCATTAAACGCATAATCTGTCTTTACCCCTTGTGAAGCCGTCTCTTATTGTCATTGTGAGGGCTTGTCTTAATATATGTGATCACCATTCTTGATGTAAGATCAATCCGGTGTTTTGTCAAAGTAGTTGATTTGTTCGGATGGTGGCAAGTCACTATTTAAGGACATTTCCAATTGTCTTGGGTTTTCTTGTGCGGCAATCGATACGGCGGTTTTTGCAATGAGCGTTTTGATCAGCATTTCATCAGCCGAATTTTTCTCAAGTTTGGTCGCCAAAGGCGCCATAACAATGGTTCCGATAATCGCACCATAGAATGTTGTTAAAAGGGCAACAGCCATAGCCGGGCCAATTGTTTCCGGGTTTTCCAGATCAGCCAGCATTTGCACAAGACCAACCAGTGTACCGATCAACCCCATCGCCGGAGCAATCTCTGCGGCGCGGCGTGTAATCCCCGCGGAGCGCTTGTGACGCTCGGCAATAGCCAAAATCTCACGGTTTAAATATTTATAGATAGCCTCGGGCTTATAGCCATCAACGGACATTTGAATGGATTTTTGCAAGAACGGAAAGCGGCGCAAATTATCCTCATACCCGGATAGTGCGAGAAGCCCTCGTTTGCGTGCAACAACGGATAGAGACACCAAGGCCGTAGCCAATTCCGAAGGGGGCATCTTGCGTAAAACCATAGAATGACCGATCACTTTGGTGGCTCTGGTAAGTTCGGATGGTGTGTATGAGATGCTCGTCGCGGCAATCGTGCCTAGCAAAACAATCATAAGAGCCGGTGCATTAAAGAAGTTGGCATTGCTGTTTCCAAGAGCAATCGCCATGAAAATCAGGCCAATAGCAAATAAAAGACCGAGAATGGTGGCCCAATCAATCGATTTTTTGGCGCGCGGGACGCGAATATCGGGCAAAGGTTCGTTATTCTTTGCTCCGGCTGCCGGGGGTGCTTTTTGTTGTGCTTCGCTCATCGTCGTAATTCTTTACCAGTGCCCTGTATGAATGGCTCTAAGCTTTATCAGATTTCACAATCTCCGTCATGGTAATGCCAAGCTTGTCTTCCACAACAACAACCTCTCCACGGGCAACAAGACGGTTATTCACGTATATATCGATCGCTTCACCAACTTTACGGTCAAGCTCAACCACCGCACCACGACCAAGTTTCAGGAGTTGGGAGACCTGCATGGTTGAGCGGCCAAGAACAGCCGATATTTGGACAGGAATATCATAAATCGCTGTCACATCATTGGCCATTGGCTCTCCGATATCGTATTTTGTCGCGCTTTCCTCTGCTATTTTCTTAAGCTCGGAATCTTCATCAATCTGATCCAGATTAAAGCTATCATCCCCGCCAGCTGCGTCGCCTCCGGCTTCGTCAAACATTTCATCAACAGCAGATTGATCTACGGCTTCTTCATTTTCTGTATTTTGCTCTTCATCGCTCATCTGTCATCTCCATTTATAAATCTTCTATCTGATCCGGCGGGGTTTCTTGTTTTTCCGCCTCTTCTAATTCGGTTTTACCCTCTGTTTCGGTTTCACCCTCTGCTATTGCCTCTAGCCTATCCTCTTCACCGGCTTCTTCAGTTACATCCTCGGCCTTTTTAGCCTCGTCCAAGACTTCGTTTTCGTGAGAAGCGCCGGTATTTTCTATTTCTGTGTCCGGCTCTGGTTTTTGATCCGGCGGTAACTCTGCTTCCAATTCTTGCAAATTCTGTTCCGTTTGCTGCAAAACGGCGTCCTCATTGGGCGTATCTATAGCCATTTCTGCTTCGGGAATAGGGTGATCCGGGTGCTCTAATGCTTCTTCATCCGATGTTTGGGGTGGTGTTTTAAGGGGTGAGGCCTCCTGCTGATTATTGTCTTCTGGTTTATGTGTTAATTCCGGCGCATCCAAGCCGTTATTATTACTATCATGAACGTTTACAGGCCCTTGCGCAAGCGCTTCGGATATTATAGCGCTGATTTGCTCAGAGATTTCTGATCTGTTTCGAATCGCACCGCCATCATCCCATGTGATTTTATAATCATAGGGGCCAAGTGAGGGCTCGCTTTTAATAACCAGCTTATCTGCATGGGCGTGCGGGTTTGCGATTTGCATGACACGCTCCTTGATGGCGCTCTCGATATCGGGATGTACCGTGATCTGGATGTTGTTTTGCCCGTGCGTCTTTTCCAATGTGCTAAGCAAATGCTTCTCAAATTGTTCTTTGCCAAGCTTATCTTCCAATAACGGGAAGAGGGTATTGAATAAAACCTGTGCCATGGCGACACTTTCTTGTTCATAGAGTGTCTCGCGCTCGCTTTCGGCGGCGTAAAGAATAGCCATGTCGGCGGCCATGCGCTCCAATGTGTTGGCGACAGCTTGCTCCAGGCTTTCTTTTGTTTGCTGAATGCCCTGCATCTTGCCGTCTTCGAAGCCTTGTGCTCTGGCTTCTTGGATGGCGGCCTCGAGCTCTTCTTCGCTAAATGTCGGGGGTGGTTCTTCTTCAAGCTCTTCTTCTTCAACATAGTCTTCGTTGAAGTCATTGAGGTCGAACATGAACTTTTTCTTTTCCAGATCTCGTATCAATTTTTGATCCATAATGCGTAACTTAAATATGGTTTATTAAAAATTTGCGGCGCTTTAATAGACCAATTCATCTTCGCTATCACCTGTTGCAATCGTAATCTCACCGCGGGCTTCTAGGTCTTTGGCAACATTCACAATGTAAAGCTGTGCTTCCTCAACATCTTTCAGACGAACAGGCCCCATAGCAGCCATGTCCTCTTTCATGATTTTGGCAGCACGTTCTGACATGTTCGAGAAGAACAGATCAACAAGTGTCTCGGTAGCACCCTTCATGGCGATTGGCAGTTTTTCTTTATCAACCGCACGAATAAGGGTTTGAACGGCCGTTGGATCAAGGTTGTTGAGGTCTTCAAATGTGAACATCAATGAGCGGATCTTCTCTGCGGAATCCGGCACGGTTTTCTCAAGCTCTTCCATAAACCGCGTTTCTGTTGCGCGATCCATTGAGTTGAAGATTTCAGCAATGATTTCATGGCTATCACGGCGCTGTGTTCGGGCCAGGTTGGTCATGAATTCTGTCCGCAGTGTTTTTTCAACCTCATCAAGGATTTCCTTTTGCACAGCCTCCATACGCAACATCCGGTTAATCACCTCAAGCGCGAAGTTTTCGGGGAGCAGGGCTAATACTTTTGCGGCATGATCGGTGGTCACTTTAGAGAGAACCACGGCTACGGTTTGCGGGTATTCTTTTTGCAGGAATGTGGCCAGAATTTCTTCATTCACATTCACCAGTTTTTCCCACATGGTACGACCGGCAGGGCCGCGGATTTCCTCCATAATGGATTCGATCTTTTCCTGTGACATACCGGATTTGAGGAGTAGTCTTTCCGTGCTTTCCTGCGTACCGATCAAAGAGTTTGTCGAGCTCATCTGTTCTGCAAAGTCAACAAAGAGGCGCTCAATCACATTCGGGCTGACTTTACCAAGATTAGCCATCGTCGCCGAGATTTCCATGATCTCGTCATCATCCATATGCTCGAAAATCTTGGCGGTATGATCTTCGCCAAGCGCCAGCATCAAAATAGCGGCTTTTTCTGCCCCGTTTAACGTCCTGTAATCTTCTCTTACTCTCATTCTTCTCTACTTCCCAATGATCACTCAATAATCGTAAGCGTTACTCCGTACTCATCCATGTACGAATGACGGATACTGTTTCGGCCGGATAGTTCTCAACAATTTCTTCAACTTTCTTGATTGTTGCAGCTTTGACCTTGCCTTCAACCCCTTGGATATTAATCATGCTGTCTTCACCGACGTCCTCCTCGTCCGGCTCCATGCCAGCAGGGGCAGCCAATGCGGGGCTGGATGGTGAAGCGGCCAAGAGGTCGGCCTCCAGAGCCTCATCCAGGTCGGATGTATCGGCGGCGACAAGGCGGCTGACCATAGGCTGAAGAACAAGCAGCACAACCAGAATGATCATGATGGCTACGGTCAGGATCTCAGCCATATCAAGCAAATCTGTCTTCTCGAAGCCAAAGAGGAAGCGATCATCCAGAACCTCATCAGCTGTTTCAATCTGGGCAAAGCGAAGATTGACCACCTCAATAGTATCGCCGCGCGCTTCGTCAATACCGGCAGCATTTCTAATGAGGGCTTCAATTTGATTAAGCTCTTCTTGTGAGCGGGGTTCATAAACCTGATTGCCATCTTCATCAAACGAGTAAAGACCATCAACCAAAATACCCACGGATAAGCGGCTGACATCACCAACCTCGCGCACGGTATTACGAACCGTGCGGCTGATCTCAAAGTTTGTGACTTCTTCAACACGGTTGCTCTCGAGAGAGGGGGATTGATCCAGCAAGAGATCGGCGCCAAGTCCCGGCAAGTTATTGTCGACAGAGACATCATTGGCGGCGGGTGTTCGCTCGAGGTTGTTTTCTTCGGTAACCTGTGAGGAGCGCACAACTTGCGTTTCCGGATCAAACAGCTCTTCATTTGTGCTGATGCGATCAAAGTTAATCTCGGCCGTAACCGCGGCACGCACATTGCCAAAGCCGACAATGCGTGCGACCTGATCTTCAATCTTTTGTGTCAGGCGAGTTTCGAAATTACGGCGCATTTCCTCGGCCTTGAGGCTCATCATATTCTCGCCTTCTTCACCGCCGCGGGCTAAAAGGCTTCCGTTACTATCGATGATCGATACGTTCTGTGGCTTTAGTTCCGGCACAGCAGAGGCCACAAGAGATTGGATGGAGAGGATCTGTTCGCGCTCAATGACGGCACCCGGACGCACGCCAAGAAATACACTGGCGCTGGCCGGGCGGCTATCACGGCTAAACAATTCGCGCTGTGGCAAAACAAGGTGAATACGGGCGCTGCGCACCGTATCCAAAGAGCTTATAGTGCGCGCAAGTTCACCTTCGAGCGCACGAACCTGATTGATGTTCTGGACAAAGTTGGTTGTACCAAAGCCTGAATTTTCATCGAAAAGCTCATATCCCATGGAACCACCATTGGGGAGACCGGCCTCGGCCAGAAGCATACGGGCACGCCCAACGTCATCTCCCGGCACTGTGATGCGGGAATTATCGTTTGAAACTTGAAATTTAATTTGATTTTTCTCCAGCTCAGCCGCAATCGAGCCCGCATCCGTACTAGAGAGATCCGCATAAAGAAGCTTCATTTCCGGCGCAGATACGCGCATGGATACAAAGATGAAAAAAACCACCAAGCCGAGCACAATCGCCGCCATGATTCCCAGGCGCGATGGTCCGAGTTGTTTCAATGTTTCCAAAAAACTGTTCAATGTCCGATCCTTGCCGTTTTATGTCATTATTTCGAACCGAGGCCAATACAAAGGAGGGGGTAAAGGTGGTTCGTTTTGAGTTCTTTTTATTGGGGCGCAAATCACCCGTAAGCTTTATTATAATCGTTTTTTTGTAATAATGCTATCTACCTTTGGAAAAAAACGAATCGTGTCTTTTGTGCACTGTCGGGCACACATACTAAGGTATTAATTTCCTCTGTTTGCGGAGGGGTGATTATGGATGCATTTTCTTGACTTTTTGCGTTTGAGGATGTAAACTGAAAATAGGGGATAGTATATCCGGAGTGTGTCTCCGGAATTTATAGGTTGAGAAAACAATGATTGAAGCAGTAAACGCAGCAGTATCGTCAGCTTCTGTTCTCCGCGCAAGCGCAGAGCAAGCCGCAGCCGCGCGTGCTTTGTCTTCCAGCTTGGCGCCGCCGCGCAGTGTTTCCCAGCCTGGCGGGTATTTCATTGGCCCGGATGTGAGAATCGATAGTGGATTTGGCAAGGTTATTACATCTTTGCGTGATTCAAAAACAGGTAATGTTATCAAACAGTTTCCGGCCGAGAGCATTTTACGCTTTAGAAGCGTTTCTCAAGTCGCAGCGCAGGTCTCTTCTGTTCCTGATGCCTTGATTGCGCAGCCTCTTGTGCAGCCAACGACAACCACAACCGCAACGGTTTCAGCCGCGCCGCAACAGCAGCAAAGCTTCTCGGCTCCGGCTCAAACGGCGAACACAAATGCGCCATCACCGGCCAGCTTCCAGACAGCCGCCGCCGCGTTTTCTGCGGGTGCGCAAACATCGCAAGGTGCAACATCAACTGTTCAGGTTGAAGCATAATTATTTCATAGATTTCAGTAGTTTAGCATTGTCAGTAGAGTTTCTGGCGGAATTATTGTGTCATTAATCCGGCGGCAATCTCTCTATTGATATTGATAATAACATCAAGTTTTTGAGGGGCGTTTTCGGCCATTACCTCGACTTGGCGTTTGAAGATGAAATTGGCTAAGTTTATGATGTTGCTTGTGAATTCTTCGTCTTGCTCACGGTTATCCGGGTTTTCAGTAGCATTTTCATAGAAAATTAGCCAGATCTGGCGGTTGTATTTAAGGGTTTCCTCAATTGTCTCTTGATCTGTGTTGTCCCAATTATCCTGAAGATCTTTGATCATTTTTGCCGATTTCAGTAAAACCTGCACTTCCAATTCGCGAGGATTATGTGTGTGTTTCTGGGCAGCGCTGCCATAGGCGCTAATGGCTTGGTTGTGAGGCGTACCGGCTTTATTGTGATCGCTCATGAGCCCGGCACTTCACTGGAGGCGTTTTCGTTGGCGTAATTCAGCAGGTCATCTTCGTGCTCGATAAGTTTTTTGCATAGTTTCAATGCCTTATAGAAGCGTCCTGTGATGATTTCTTGGTTAATTTCCATGAAAATACGCATAAGCGATGCGGCTGCGGCCTGTACTTCGTTCACAATGGTAAAATATTGCTCTGTGTAGCCGGCCATATCGTTGCTGAGATACATGCATTGCACAAGAAAGTAAATCTTCTTGCATGGTGTATCGGCCTCATCTTCTTGCATAACATCTTTTTCACGCAGGATAGGAGCCTCTCCGGCAATATGGAGGCGGGTTCTTTGGCTGTCATTGGTAATAACGGCCTCACCGATCAGGATTTTTTCTCCGGGTTTTAAGTCAATAACAAGTGCCATAATAAAAAGAATTCCAAAATATGTTTGTTTATGAATGGGTTAGAAGAGGCGCAGTTTTTCCTGTGCTTTGGATGATGAGAGTGAGAGTGACGAGTTTTCCAAGGCTTGCCTTGTTTTCAAGGCTAGCAAGTTTACCCCTTCTTCGGAGGCATCTTCACCTATTTTGTTGTCAATGGCGCCTGTCTGGAAGGTGGAAATGGTTTTTTGTGCGAAATCACCGCGTGTTTGGATGACTTGCAGGTCTTCCAGAAGCGCTTTTGAGAATATATTGATATTCACAAGCGCAGATTGCGTTTCTCCAAGGCTTTGGGCAATGGTTTCGATTGTATCAAAGCGTGCCTCTTTCAGGCCAAGTCCCTCGGCGCTTAAATTCTGCCCCTCTGTGATAATAGCCGGACCGCTTCCTAGATCGGTTTGTAGGCTATCTCCGGCGAGAATGTTTTTCCCTTTAAAATCAGCCCCTTGGGCGGTGTTTGTGATGTTTTCTCTTGTCTCGTTAAAGGCGTTTTCCAGGGTTTTAATCGCGTCACGATCCGCCCCATCCTTAAGGGAGGATTGGGCTTCTGATGCTGTTTCATTGGCCTCTTTGACAAGGTTTTCAATTTCATTGATGGCTTCGTTAGCGCGCGTAATTGTTTGAATTGATTGGTTAATATTATCCAGCACACGCCCCAGGTCACTGGATGTTGTATCGACTGTCACACCCGCACCGCCCGGTTTGGCGTTTTGCGCGCGCGGCGGTGTTTTGGTTTCTGTTGCCTGTTTGTTTTCGGAATTTTTGGATGAGTCTTTTAGAGACAGCAAACTGTTCCTGAGTGAAGATGATATAATAACATCGTAGGACACAATTTCTTCCTTTCCTAGGGTTACGCCAGCAGGTCGATACTAGACCACTTATAAGAACATTATAAGCTTTTTTCGTAAAAAAATCAATTCTGACAAGCCTTTGAGAGGGGGAGGGGCATGGTGATGTTTTGTGAGAGGATGCGTGGTTTTTAAGGGGTGGGTCCCTGAGTTTTGGGGGTTGAGAAAAAGAAGGGTATAGCCCAAAACCCAGGGGCCCCTTACGGAATCGGGAGGTCTTATGCATGTGCTTCGCATATGAGCTGAACCCAATACCGAATTCTTAAAATCGAATTCAGGGCCTGTATTGTTTTATACAATCAGGTCGTATCGCATATGACCGGTTCTCTCATCAACAAACCAGGTCATTGTGCTTTCAATAATCTCCATGTCGTCTTCGCTTTCACCTTGGCCGGATATGCCGGCGGTGCGTCCATTTTCATGATGGCCGTTTTGATCAAAATCAAAGCCTTGATCGGCAAGTTCAAAGCTCAGTGATCCATCAGCATCCAGTCCGAGTTGCTGCATGGCGCGTTCTAATGTCTGTGCATCGCGTTGGAGCATCAGATGTGTTTCCGGCCGCTCGGCTTTGATAACGGCATCAAGTTTGCCGTCACTGGCGATATTCATTTTAACCTCGACACGCCCAAGAGCCGGAGGGTCCAGGCGTAAAGTGATTTGGCGGTTCTCACCATTCGCCCCTAGCTTTTGCAATGTCGCGGCAACCATTTGGGTGCCGGGATGGGCGTGGCCGGCGCTTTGTGCTTGTGTAATAACATTGGTCATGCTTGCGCTGTTCAGGGCTGTGCTGGCTGCCGGCATACCATATTCATCAAAACCCGCCGCGTTATAGCTTCCCCAGCCAGATGGGGCAAATAAACTGCCATCAAAGGCAAACGGCCAGCCATTCAATGCGCCTTGAGCTGAGGGCTGTGCCTGAGAGCTTGCCGAAGCAGCTGCATGGGCAAGGGCTGCATTGCCGGTTGCTTGGGCTTTGGGGGCGGGGGCCGTGTTTGCCAGATTTTGCGCGCGTTTCATTAATTTTTGGAACTCGATGGCATCTCCGGCCTCTTCCGGGGCTTGGGCTGTTTGCATGAAGATGTTCATGTCAGCACCATCATTTTGCGGCGGTGTGTGCGGTTGCGTTAGCGGGTTCAGGTTTGATTGATTAGCCTGCGAATTCTGGCCTGATGCGGCGTGTTGTTGCCCCGGGTTTTGCAGGGCGGGAACAGGGGATGTGTTCACAGGCCCTTGCGAGCGCGCTGGTACGGCTTGTTTATTGATGGCAGGAACAATCTTCACAACACTGCTTAATATTGATGCCAAGTCGCTTTGAAGGCTTGCAATATTTTCCAACATATCCTCCGGAAGTGGGTGTTGCGCCTTATGCAGGTTTTGCAAAGCCAAGAGTTGTGCTTTGAGCTCCTCCAAAGAGGTGATGTCCTGCGGATTAAGATTTACAGCTGTGAGGTTCGGGTCATTGTTATTGATAAACGAACTGAGCCTTTGTGTGATGCGCTCAAGTGCCGTTTGTCCCGGTGCGAGGCGGGAATCAACAAGGCTGTCCGTTACATTTTGCGGGGTCTTGGCATGATCTGGATTGGGTTTAAAATATAAGGGCTGCCCTGTGCTGATCTGGTCCATGATGTTTTCAACCAAAGCATTGATTTGATCATCATTGAGCGCGTTCAGGGTGATCACATCCCCATTTTCAGCAATCAAAGAATTCAGTAGGTTCTTTATCGGCTCCGGCAAATGCTCAGCTGCGCGGGATTGTGATGGCAGGTTTTCAACCAGAGCAAAGTCAGGGCCTTTGTCATTATCTTGTTTTGATAACCCATGAGCCGGAATGTCTTTTTGGCTATGGCTAAGCAGTAAATCAAACAGTGTTGTGTCACTATTCTCGTCTTCGATTGTATCTATCTGGTCTTTAACATCGCTTTTGCGCGCCTGGATGTATTTTTCATCATCCTTTACCTGCGTATGCGCCGCCGGGTTCATTTTTTTCGATGCTTGTGTTGTTTGAAGATATATATCAACGCTCATAATACGATCCTTAAAGGGGTGTTTATTGTTTGTTTATGCGGTTTCGTTCAGTGCGCTTGAGATTTTGCGCTTTTCTGAACCATTCGATTCACCATTGGAGGCATAGCCTGCATTTTGTTCCTTAATCAGATGACGCTTGGCCATATCCAAAATGCGGTGCCGCAATTGACCTGTGGCCAGTTTCATGCTTGCCAGAATTTTCAGGTTTTCTTCCGAGAGCCTTGTAAATTCGCCGTGTGTTTTACGAAGCTTTTCTTTTAATGCATCATCCAGATTTTCTATCGGGTCTTTTGATGCGCTCAGTGCAAAGAAATATTGCTGATATTTATGAGCCAGAATTTGCTTTCTTTCCTGTAATTTCATGAATGTTTCAATATCCAATGCTTTGGCGGCATTTTGCTCGTCGGCATAGATAACCTTCAGGCTTTCCATGATTTCCATGAGGGCTGTGAGTGTTTTCTCGGGGCTATCCGAGAGCAACTTGTTTCTGGGCTTGCCCTGTGCGCCGGCTTCCGTGGGGGCTTTTTGCTCATCCGCGGGTGTTCCAGCTGTTGCCTGATCTGGCTGTGGGTCAGCTGTGGCTGTGTTTTCGATCTCTACGGTATCACTCATAACATCATCCTTCTTATTAATGGCTGTTTTGGCCAATTTCCTGAGCGCTTAGCAGTGTTGAACCGGCAAGCGGGGGCGGCATGTTTTGCTTTGGGGTTGCGTTTTCCTGCATTTGTAAAATTTTACGGGAGTTGCTGCGCATTTTTTGTGAGAGCAGTTCTTGCAATTCTCCCATTTTATCAATGGAGGCGGGGTCGTGGTCTTTGAGCTCTTTTGCGCGTGCCCTGAAATGTTTTGATTGACTCATATATTTCTCAGAGTGCTTTTCTTTTTCATCTTGTAGCATCACAAATGTGCCAACATCATCGCGGGCAATGGCTTCTTTTTCGCGCTCGGCAATATCAATGAGGCGCTCCGTTGTATCAATGAGCGATTTAATGAGCCTATCCGCATCATTTTTGGCTTCATGCGCTGTGGCTGGGCGGCTCACGCGCTTGCTCTTGAGGGTGGAGGGCAGGGGTCTGCTGTTATTGATCAGCATGGCGTCCCTCCTGTAGTTGGATTAGTTGTTGTTTCACGGCATCCGATATGCCGATTTGTCCGGTTTGCGAGAGCATCTTGCCGTATTCCTGTAGCATCATGCCGCGGAAGATTTCTTCGCCTTTGCCGCCGCCAAACATGCCATCAACCTCGATGCCCTCAAACAGGGGTTTCATCATTTCAGAGATGAAGACGGCTTCAAATTCTTTGGCGACTTGCTCAATCTGTTCTTGGCCTTTGGCATCTTTCAGCTTTTTGGCTGCCGCACTGGTATCCCCCTGAGAGGCATGCAATAAAAAGCTGGCTGTATCCGGTGTAAGATTTTTCATGACTACATGACCTCAATCTCGGCTTGCAAGGCTCCGGCTGCTTTAATAGCCTGAAGGATTGTGATGATGTCATTAGGTTTCATGCCCAGGCGGTTTAGGCCGGTCACAAGGTCTTGCAGTGTTACACCCGTATCCAATGTGGCAAGCTTTACATCTTCGCCTTGATTGATTTCAATGTCGGTGCGCGGAACGATCAGAGTTTGTCCTTGCTCGGCAAATGGGTTGGCTTGGGATACTTGTGGGTTTTCCGTTACTTTGATTGTCAAATTGCTTTGGGCAATGGCAACGCTGGAGATGCGGACATCGGCACCCATAACAATCAGGCCGGAACGCTCGCTGATGACAACGCGGGCGGGTTGATCCGGTTGAATAGGGAGCTGTTCGATATCCGTGATAAGGTCAACAATATTGCCATCATAATCACGTGGTTTCACGAGCATGACACTGGATGAGTTTTCAGCTCTGGCCATATCTTCGGACATAAAGCCGTTAATGGCGCGTGCGATGCGTCTTGATGTTGTGAAGTCCGGGTTTCTTAAGGCGAGGCGTACTTGCTGAAGCTCGGCGAGGTCAAAGTCAATCTCGCGCTCAACAATGGCGCCTGCTGTGATGCGGCCATTGGTTGGTGTATTGGAAACCAGTGTTGCCCCATCGCCTTCGGCTGTAAAGCCGGAGATGCTGATTTCACCTTGCGCAACCGCGTAGACTTCACCATCGGCCGCCATCAATGGCGTTACAAGAAGTGTCCCGCCGCGCAGACTAGAGGCATCCCCTAATGTGGCCACACTAATGTCGATTTTCGAGCCCTGATTTGTAAAGGGCGGTAATGTGGCTGTCACCATGACGGCGGCCACGTTTCCTGTGTTTAAATTCTGTCCGCGGATATTGACGCCCATACGTTCCAGCATGGCGACCAAGCTTTGCTGGGTGAATGGGGAATTGGCAAGGGAGTCGCCCGTGCCGTTCAAGCCAACCACAAGACCATATCCGATCAATTGGTTTTCACGAACACCTTCAATATTCACAATATCCTTGATGCGGGATGTTTTCGCATAGGTTGGGGTTGAAACGCCAACGGCAAGGGAAGAGAGAAAAATAAGCCCGATCACCAAATTCGTAACCCATGATGGAACCCATGCGTGTTTTTGTGGTGATCGGACTGTTATACCCACCTTTGATTTATTGTTCTTCTTACTTGAAGTCTCTATGTCATATGCAATAGGGAACATTTTTACCCTTTTGTCGTTATTGTTTATCGTTTCCCTCTCTCCTATGCGAAGAGCGTGCCAAAGGTGTTTTGTTGGTTAATTGTTTTTTTACAATGGGTTAGGGGTGTTGCTGTGCGTAAGGTTTTGTGAGGCCCAGAGGGTTTGTCGCGGTGCGGTGGTGCGGGGCGGCAAAAATTTCCTCTAGATATTTCCCCACATACAGGTGAAAATACTGCTATAATATAAAAGGGATAAAGCGCGTTCGTGCGCACTGTAAAAAAGTAC
>CAZTBB010000002.1:0-106768 GCA_964611755.1 uncultured Pseudobdellovibrionaceae bacterium | reverse complement strand
GTATTAAACTAACGGGCAAGGGCGTGGCCAGAGAAGGCGCAGAGATTCGCAATGCCAATGATGAAAAAATCGGTGAGATGACATCAGGTGGTTTTTCACCCACACTTAAACACTCAATCGGCCAAGGCTATGTCAACGCGGGCACCGCCACAGAAGGCGATCAACTTTTAATCAATGTGCGCGGACGCAACATCGAAGCCGTTGCAACGGGCCTGCCGCATATTCAGGCCAAAACAAAATCAATGAAGAAAAAAGCAGCTTAAAACATATAGACTAAGGAGTATCAAAAAATGGCAGAACTAAAATTTACCAAAGATCATGAATGTATCCATATTGATGGCGATGTTGCGCTTATCGGTATTACAGAATATGCGCGTGATGCGCTTGGCGATCTCGTTTTTGTAGAGCTACCGGATGTTGGCGCAAGTTTTTCTAAAGGAGATAGCTTCGCCGTTGTTGAATCCGTAAAAACAGCCGCCGATGTTTACACACCTGTGTCGGGTGAAGTTATTGAGGCCAACGATAACATGCCAGATGATCTTGATTTAATCGCCAAGCCTTTGGCTGATGGTGGCTGGATTGCAAAAATCAAAATCTCTGATCCATCTGAATTGGATGGCTTGATGGACGAAGCGGCGTACCAAGATTACATCAAAGATTTGGATTAAATACCCGCAATCATTTAAGGGTCGTTTTTTACTTAAGAAAAATTAGGTTACTGATATGCGTTATTTACCTCAGACAAAAAAATCCCGTGACGAGATGTTAAAAACCACGGGTTACGGATCGGTTGATGAACTGTTTCGTGATGTGCCGGAACAAGCCTTTGTGAAAGGCAAAGTTGATTTGCCTGACCACCAGGGCGAGTTGGATGTTGAGCGCACCCTCAGTGACTATGCCAACCAAAACCATGCGGCGCCCGATGGCCCGTTCTTCTTAGGGGCTGGTTGTTATTACCACCATGTGCCATCCAGTGTCGATTACATGATCCAACGCAGTGAATTTCTGACCGCCTACACACCGTACCAGCCTGAAATTGCGCAAGGCACATTACAGATGATTTTTGAATTTCAAACATTCATCGCACAATTAACGGGTAAAGATATTGCAAACGCATCGCTTTATGATGGTGCTACGGCTGCCACCGAAGCCGCACTCATGGCCATGCGTATTACAAAGCGCAAAAAAATTGTCTTAGGCAATAAAATGCACCCTGATTATGAGGCTGTCCTCAAAACCTATATGAGCAACTTTGATGATATTGACGTTGTTGAGGGTGACGCCGATGACGAGGCAGCCTGCGTCATCATTCAAACACCTGATTTCCATGGCCAGCCACACGCACTCAAAGAATTGCGCGCGAAATGTGATGAAACAGGCACACTTTTGATCGTTGTCCTGAATGAGATTGTCTCGCTTGGCCTTCTTCCGGCACCAACAGAAGCGCATATTGTATGCGGCGAGGCGCAGAGCATTGGCCTTGCTATGAGCTATGGCGGCCCTCATCTTGGTTTCTTTGCCTGTGATGAGAAATATGTCCGTCAAATGCCCGGACGTCTATGCGGCATCACAGAAGATGCGGATGGCAAGCGCGGCTTTGTTCTCACGCTTAATACGCGTGAACAGCATATCCGCCGCGACAAGGCCACATCCAATATTTGTACCAATCAAGGTCTGTGTGCTCTGGCCTTCACAGTGCATATGAGCTTGCTGGGTGAAGATGGGTTTAAACGCCTTGCAACACTGAATCACGAAGCAGCCTGCCGCACAGCTGATGCTCTGGAAAAAGCCGGTTTCAAGATTGAGAATGATAGCTTCTTCAACGAGTTTGTTGTTGAACTTTCCAAGGATGCAAACCAGGTCGTCGAAGATCTTGCCGCCAAAGGCATTATCGGGGGCTACCCTCTGGAGGGTAATCGTTTGCTGGTCGCCGCCACAGAGATGACCCGTGATCAGGACATTGAACAATTTGTCAGCGCATTAAAAGAGGTGAGCGCATGAGTGCAGATATAAAAGTAGATAACGCTATGAATGATAATCAAACAGATGATGGAAATCGCGGTCTTCACTATGAAGAGAATTTACTCTGGGAAAAAGAACGCTCCGATACGCCAGGCGTTGACCTTCCTGAACCTGAAGGCCTCGCATCACGTACTGGGCAAGATGCGCGCGGTGATATTGGTTTGCCGCAAGTAGCCGAGCCAACAGCACTCCGCCACTTTGTGCGCATGAGCACATGGAACTATTCCATCGATCATGGCTTTTTCCCGCTAGGGTCATGCACCATGAAGCATAATCCACGCCTCAACGAAAAAATTGCGCGCCATCCGCGCTTTGCGCATATCCACCCGATGCAACCGGAAAGCACCGTGCAAGGGGCGCTTGGTCTGATGCATGAGTTACAACACTGGCTTGCCGAGTTAACGGGTCTTCCGGGTGTCTGTTTGGCACCCGCAGCAGGCGCACATGGTGAGCTGGCAGGCATGATGACAATCCGCCGCGCCCATGAGCTGAAAGGCGAGAGCCAGCGTAGGATTGTATTAACACCGGATTCGGCGCATGGTACAAATCCGGCCACGGCGGTGACCTGCGGCTATGAAGTGCGCAACATGTCTACTAAAGAGAGCGGTATGCTCACGGTGGAAACATTCAAAGAGGCGCTCTACAAGACCGATCCGGAAGGTCGCGATATTGCCGGCATGATGGTCACAAATCCCAACACGTGTGGTCTGTTTGAAAAAGACATCTTGGAAATTTCTGACCTTCTCCATAAAGCAGGCGGGTATTTCTATTGCGATGGCGCAAACTTTAATGCGCTTGTCGGGAAAGTGCGCCCGGGTGATTTTGGTGTCGATGTCATGCATATTAATTTGCACAAAACATTCTCCACGCCGCATGGAGGCGGCGGCCCCGGATCGGGACCGATTTGTACAACAGAAGAACTCGCACAATATATGCCCGTGCCGACCGTCCTGAAGGAAGGCGATACATACCGCCTTGAATGGGAAGAAGATCGCCCCGAAACACTTGGCCGCCTGAAAGGATTCCAAGGTCAGTTCGGTATGCATGTGCGCGCTCTGTCTTATATGCTTTCACACGGCGCGGATGGACTGAAACAAGTCTCCGAAGATGCCGTCTTGAATGCCAACTATATTCTCTCATCTCTCAAAGATGATTATTTCGCGCCTTATGCCGATCAAGGCCCATGCATGCACGAAGCCCTTGTGACCGATAAGTTCCAAAAGGAAAAAGGTGTGCAGACATTGGATCTGGCCAAAGCTCTGGTCGAGCATGGCTTCCACCCGATGACCGTGTACTTCCCGCTTGTGCTGGCCGGAACCATGTTGATCGAGCCAACCGAGACAGAAAATAAAGAAGCTATTGATCGCTTCCTCACTGTTATGAAGGGCTTTGCTGATGATGTAAAATCACGCGATGATGCCGAAGAATTTTATCATTCATACCCGCATTCCACCCCGCGCCGCAGGCTGGATGAGGTCAAAGCAGCCCGTAATCCTGTGCTGCGTTGGAAAGAGGGTATCTAACCGCCAAAAGACTTTGTGTAGGCCTTACTAAAAAGCACTCATTGGACTAGGCTCCTCCGTCCTGTATGCGCCTCCGGTTTGTAAAAACTGCACAAAGTCATCAGGGTCATCAAAATGGTTTCCATTCATATGCACATACCCGCCGACCTGAAGATTATCACCAGCACCTTTTATATCGAAGCAATTTGATATATGTAGATTTTCCGCGATGGACAAATTGTTTGGCAAATGCTCGATAGAGCTGGCCGTGATGTATAAGCTTCTCTCAACCACAAGTCCATCAGGTAGCGCACTCACTGAGGACTCATCTACACAAATGTTGCCTTTAACCTTATGGTCAGTTGGCCACGATTTCAGTGGAACAGCGTATAGAACCAAATCGCCTTTCACTTCGAGGTCTTCTGGCAAGTGCTCAATCGGATTACACGCCAATAGTGCGTGGCCACCGACCTGAAGCTGATCTGGCAGAGCCCCTACTTGACAGCTTCTAATGTTAAAATCTCCGCCAACAGTAATGCCGTTACCCAAGCTCCTGAGATTTCTGCTGGATTCAAGTATACAATCACCATGCACGGTAATGTTGGAGCCGAGTGATTCAAGCTGGCTACCATATCCTATAATATTTCCCTCAACCACAAGTCCATCAGGCAAAGATCTTATTGTGGAGTTCGATAACACTAAATCTCCGGTGATTCTTGTATGTGCATGCAGTTCATCGACGTGGCTTAAGCCCAAATGTACATCACCTTCAATAGTTTCTATGTCTGACATAACTTCCTCTTTTTATTAATCTGTGCAATATTCTGCTGGGGTTTTTTATTATGTCAAAAAGAAATTGTCAAGTTTAATGTTAAAAAAAGCATTATTAATGATTTTGTTTTGCCTCAAGATAAGAAAAATACTTACTTAATGCACATTTTTTCCTTTCATTCTCTTTACGGATGCGCTAAAACTGCATGCATATTCCCTGACATGATCAAACGTAAGACCCCTGAGACCACTCAGCTTACGAACCCATGGCAGGCTAAACGTTAAAATGGAACATTTAAAACTATGGCTGACGCAATAGAAAAGAAAAAGAAAACATCCCCAGCGGCTTTCCTTAAGGAAGTCCGTAATGAAGGTAAGAAGGTGACATGGCCATCACGCAAAGAAACAACGGCCAGCACAATCATGGTGTTTATCATGGTGGCTATCTGTGCCGTATTTTTATACTTTGCCGATCAGATTATCGCCTGGGCTATCCGTTTAATTATGGGTTTTTAATTTAATCAAAGAGCACATTTAAAGAGAGAAGAGAAAAACAATGAGCGCAAATTGGTACGTATTACATGTTTATTCAGGCTTTGAGACAAAAGTTGCCCAAGCCATTCAAGAAAAAGCCGAAAAGCAAGGCCTCGCTGACCATGTTCTAGAAATCATGGTTCCAACCGAAGAAGTCGTGGAAGTAAAACGCGGTCAACGCGTGAACACAGAGCGCAAATTCTTCCCGGGTTACGTGCTTGCCAAGTTGGATATGAATGACACAATCTGGCACTTGGTTAAAGACACACCGAAGGTCACAGGCTTTCTTGGCGGCGGCGGTAACAAGCCATTGCCAATCACCGAAGCCGAAGCCAAACGCATCGTCCAGCAGGTCCAAGAAGGCGTTGATCGCCCACGCCCATCTGTGACATACGATATCGGTGAAGAAGTCAAAGTGACGGACGGGCCGTTCGCATCCTTTAACGGTATTGTTGAAGAGATTGACGAAGAAAAAGCCAAGCTAAAAGTATCTGTATCGATCTTTGGGCGCTCTACTCCGGTGGAGCTGGAATACAGCCAGGTTGAAAAGTCTTAAAAAGCTTGCATTTTAAAGTTAAGCGGACTATTGTGCCGCGCATAGTTTGTGGAAGGTTGTCATTCAAACAAGACCATGGATGAGCCATACCACGAGTACTTCCGAACCATTTAATACGTAAGGAGTAAAACAATGGCAAAGAAAAAAGTATCAGGTTTTATTAACCTGACAATCATCGGTGGAGGAGCCAATCCCTCACCTCCTGTTGGTCCCGCATTGGGTCAACATGGTGTGAATATCATGGAATTCTGTAAGGCGTTTAACGCGAAAACAGAAGACCAGAAAGGTATTCCAATTCCTGTTGTGATTACAGTCTATGAAGACCGTTCTTTCGACTTTATTACAAAAACACCACCGGCAAGTTACTACATCAAGAAGGCTGCTAAGATTCCAAAGGGCTCTGGGACACCAAGCCGCGAAGTGATTGCACAAATCCGCAAATCACAAGTCAAGGAAATCGCAGAAGCCAAAATGGTAGATCTAAATGCCAATGACATCGAAAATGCAATGCGCATTATCGAAGGTTCAGCACGCTCTATGGGCGTAGAAGTTGTGGAGGGTTAATCATGGCAAATTCTAAAAAAATGAAAGCAGCGCTAGAAACAGTGAATAGAGAACAATTCTATTCAATTGAAGAAGCGATCAAACTTCTAAAAGCCGCATCAAAAGCACGCAAGTTCGATGAATCTCTCGAGATTGCCATGAATTTAGGTGTTGATGTGAAACACGCAGACCAGCAAGTCCGTGGCATGGTAACATTGCCACACGGCACAGGCGCAACAGTGCGCGTGGCTGTCTTTGCGAAAGACGATCAAGCGGAAGCTGCGAAGGCGGCCGGCGCGGATATCGTTGGTGCAGAAGATTTGGTTGAAGAAATCAATGGCGGAAAAATTGATTTTGACCGTGCGATTGCAACACCTGACATGATGGCCTTGGTTGGCCGCGTCGCAAAAGTTTTGGGTCCAAAAGGTTTGATGCCTAACCCGAAGCTTGGCACAGTGACGCCTGATGTTGAAAAAGCTGTTAAGGATGCTAAAGGTGGCGCTCTTGAGTTCCGCGCTGAAAAAGCAGGGATCATTCATGCCGGTATTGGTAAGATGTCATTTGATGATAAGCAATTGGCTGAAAACGCCGTTGCCTTCGTTGATGCTATTCAAAAAGCCCGTCCATCCGGTGCAAAAGGAACTTTCATTTTGAAAGTCTCCCTCACATCAACAATGGGCCCTGGCATCAAGATTGATCTTGCTTCTGCCACAGGTGCAGACCAAGCGAAAGCAGCTTAATACAAGCCTGACTATGTCCGGATTTATAAAAACCGTCTCTAGAATTTAGGGACGGTTTTTTTATGCATTCGCGATAACAGGTCATCTATTCGTCGTCCTGTTCAGAATCCTCTTCGTCTTCGTCTTCGTCTTCGTCGTCCTCATCATCTAACTCGGCCTCAATTATCTTGCCCGTTTTGGCATCAATTTCGACCTCATAGACAGACCCATCTTTGGTCTTAATCTCAAATTCATGAACGGTTAGGCCATCCTCTTCTTCTGTTTCGCTCTCTAAAACAGTGCCGGGATATTCTTTCAAGGCAATTGATTCTGCCTTCTTCAAACTAATAGATGCATAAACAGGCTGAGAAAAAACCAGCCCGAGAGAACATATAAGAGGTGCAATATATTTCATCATCTACCCAGAATAGCACGGTTTTTATGTGTAAATTGTAAACATTGTCCGGCATTTTAAAGAGATCTCTATGAATATTAGATCTTACAACACCATCTCATAGGACAGCTCTACATCCTCAGATCCATCGCCAAAAACGCCTGTACATGTTCCGGTATAAACAAAACCGGCGGCTAATATCGCCCGCCGTGATGGTTCATTGCCCTGCCTGTGACAGGTAATCAACTTTTTAAAAACACCGACTTTTTTTGCCCATGCGATACGCGCCTCATAAAAAGAGCGCGCATACCCCTTACCGCGATGTTCGGGCACAATGTAATTCATACCCATAATGGCTGTTTCACCGCTTGGGTCATCTTTGTATTGAAATATACCTGTAATGCCAATCATCTCATCCTCTAAAAATAATCCAAAGACTTGCTTATAAGGATGAAGAAGTGGCTCGAGCCAATCTTCCTTGGTCAGGGCCTTCGAATCCTCTTCATTGGATAGAAAATAATCAGGATGCTCGCGCGTCGCCCGTATACGCATATCACGAAAAAGTTCCCAATCATCCACGCCTATGGCACGCATAGTTGGTTGCGCTTTAACCACGCAAAACCCCGCCCGTTTTATTGGCCACCGCATTGATCACATTTTGCATGATCTCTTCGATTTGCTCATCGGTCAGCGTTTCATTGAATGGTTGCAAGGTAATCGAGAGTGCCACGGATTTTTTGCCATCCTCAACGCCTTGTCCCTGATACACATCAAACACATAGGCATCGGTAATCAACTTTTTATCGCCCGATTTTGCCGCGCGGATAATATCATCGGCGGCAACACTCTCATCAACCAAGAACGCAAAATCCTTGCTTAAAGCCTGCAAAGGCGGAAGCTGCAATAGCTTTTTCGCTGTGCTGCCCGCACGCGCTTCGGGGATATTCTCCAAGAAAATCTCGAAGCCTGCCATCGGGCTCTTAATCCCCATTTCATCGAGAATAGCAGGGTGCAATTCGCCAAAATAGGCCAACACATTTTTACCCAAACGCAGAGCGCCAGAGCGACCCGGATGGTAATAGGCCGGTGCATCGCGCGTGATCTGAGCACTGGACCCCGGCGCACCGCAGGCCTCCAGCGTTGCAATTGCATCAGCCTTCACATCAAAGGCATCAACCGCCCGCCTTGTGTCTTCATCCACCCAGTGGCGTGGCCCTGCGTGTCCAGAACGCAAGCCGGCCGCGATATAATCCTGCCCATCGGCTTTGGATGAGCGGAAGACAGGGCCAACCTCGCACAGAGCGACATCGCCGAAACCACGGTCAGCATTTCGCCCTGCCGCCTCAATCAAGTTTGGTAAAATCGATGGACGCATTTGATCCATCTCCGCACTGATGGGGTTGGATAATGTCAAAAGGTCACGCGCAGGGTTATCATTGGCACCGAAATGATCGGCCAAATCCTTTTTCATGAATGACCATGTCACACATTCATTCAAACCACGCGAAGCCATGGCTGCGCGCGCCATGCGGGCTTTTGATAGGCGCTCTGTCTCTCCGGCGGGTGGAACACTCTCATCCGCATGCACGGATGTTGCGGGGATCTGATCAAAACCGACAATACGCGCGACTTCTTCAGCCAAATCAGCGCGGCCTTGCGGGCCTTTTTGAATATCCACGCGCCATGATGGCGGCGTCACGGTAAAAGCGGGGGCTGCGCCCTCAACTTTGAAGCCCAGATCTTCCAAAATTTTCTTTTGGCGACCCGCCTCCACATCAAAGCCGATAAGCTGTGCATGATAGGCTGGGTCATAGGGGATTTGATGCTCCCATTCCGGTGTATCACCGGCTACAACAACATCACTCGCCTCACCCCCGCAAATCTCAAGGATCAGGGCTGTGGCGATCTCCATCCCCTCTTGCGTGAAAACGGGATCAACGCCGCGCTCGAAACGATAGCGCGCATCACTTTGCACATCCAGATCACGACCGGCTCTGGCAATACGCTCGGGTGCAAAGTAAGCGGCTTCCAAGAACACATTTTCCGTGCCCTCTTCCGATCCTGTGGATACGCCGCCAACAATACCGCCAAGACCAATAACGCCGCTTTCATCGGTAATGGCAACCGGACCATCAATCATCTGATAGCTCTTATCATTCAAAGCCTCTAGCTCACCCTCACCCGCTTTTGCAGCGCGCACAATGATATCGCCTTGCAAGCGATCAGCATCATAAACATGCAACGGACGGCACAGATCAAGCGTCATAAAATTCGTAATATCAACCAGCGCAGAGATCGGGCGCAAGCCAACGGATTTCAAATAATTGCGCATCCATTCCGGCGATGGGCCATTTTTAACGCCCTTAATCATGCGCCCCAAAAATTGCGGGCACCCGTCTTTATCCTCGATATGCACCTTCACAGAACTCTCGAATGATCCTTTTGGCACTTCATAAGCCAATGGCTTTAATGTCCCCAGCCCTGCCGCGGCCAAATCACGGGCAATGCCGCGCACCCCGGCACAATCGGCACGGTTCGGCGTGAGGGCAATTTCAATGATCGGGTCATCCAGGCCAAATATCTGGGCCAACGGCGTTCCCACCGCAATATCATCAGAGAGCTCGATAATTCCTTCATGCTCATCCGATAAGCCCATTTCACGCTCGGAGACCAGCATACCGCACGATTCAACGCCGCGAATAACCCCTTTTTTCAGCACCATGTCCGATCCCGGAATATATGATCCTTCGGGTGCAAACACCCCCATCATGCCCGCGCGCGCATTGGGCGCGCCGCATACAAGCTTCATCTCCCCGTGATCGGCCGTCTTCACCGTACAGATCTTTAATTTATCCGCATCAGGGTGCTTTTCTGTACTCTCGACATAAGCGGCCTTAAAAGGGGCAAAAATCGCCGCTCTGTCCTCAAGCTCTTCCAGCTCTAGGCCAATGTCAGTCAGTGTTTTACAGATTTTCTCAAGCGATGCGTCTGTCTCGAGGTGGCGTTTAAGCCAATTTAACGTAAATTTCATAATTCGTCTCTATTATAGGGGTAAATTCACGGGCTTTAGTAAACGAAAAGCGGCCATAAAGATCAACCGAAAAACGGCCAAAAGATAAGAAAAATAGCCCAAAAGTGATGGTTAGAGGGTATAACATTGGCGGAAAATCCGGAAAATCCAGACGATGTTCTTGAAAGTCTGATAAATTTATCCAATGCATATGATGAAGCAGGGGCGAGTTCATCGCGCCTAAGTATTTTGCAGGGCCTGTCAAACCCAGAGCGAGATCTTCTTGATCGTATCGTCGTTAGCCCCCAAGAAGCCGCAGCCAGAGCCCTTCTCAATGAAGTGATTGTCGAACGCAGCGATGGTGAAATTGAGATGAGTTTCAGGCGTATTCCAAACACCGGAGCTAGCTGGGCTTCTACACCTGAATTTCGTTTCTTGATGGAATTAAGAGATGGCGATCCAGACAGACAGGTTATGGGGTCTACCGGCTATACGACACCAAAAACATATGAAGAATTATCACGTGATCTTGGATCTATCATGGCACGCGCCGGCTATGATCGTGGTGAATACCAGATTGAACTCTCATCCCTAAATGAGAGTGAGTATAGTGCCTTGGTTGAGGCTCTGACCAGAATACCAACATTATCAACGCAGGATGTCGACTCTCCAAGGGCTGTCGCTGAGGCTGTATTTTATACGCTGAACCGTGATACATCGTTGCAGTGGTTTTTAGGGCGCATTGCAAGCGGTGACGGGTATGATAGCCGCGGTTTTGAATATGATCGCACAATGGTGCAGGCTCTTCTTCGGCTTGATGGCAAATATGATGGGCGACTTGATGGGGATTGGGGCCCGGCAACCGAGCGCGCCGTCTTCGAATTCGGCCTTGAAAACCGCCTGCCTGAAAACTTAAGTCTCGATATTGATCGCATTTTATCGCACCGCGATTTCAGAGACCCCGATTATCTGGATGATATTCGCAGCCGATTAAATCTTCGCGGCGGCGTATGGCTTGGTGATCTAACCCAAAGTGCACGCGATGATAGTATCAGAGACATAACCATTGACGGATTGCGCATACTCTTCAGCCAGGAGGCCGCAGAAGAGGTACTAAGAGAGAGACTGCTCGAAGGTAATTTGATTTCCAACATGCAAAATGTTAGCCATGATGATTTATATGTTATTGAGCAGGCTTTGGAGCGCACGGGACATTTTACGCGCGGCGGATTTATGAGCAACCAAGCCGGTGCGGAGGACAATTTTACAAGCTCTGTCCTTGGTTATTTCATGAACAACATAGAGGATCTATCCTTTCAAGATCGACGCGAAATTCTTTGGTTCTTTGGACCTGAAGAGGTTGCCAGAGAACTTTATGGTTTTGGCAGAGGTGATTACGGCAACCGCGATAATATAGACATTAATGTTGCACCGCCGGCCATTGTGAATGAGGAAGAGATTCTTCCAAACAGCGATTTTGGTATGAGGCGACATCCGGTTTTAGGATATGAAACGGCCCATTTAGGCACAGATTATGCAATTTATCTCAGAGATTTGCCGCATACAGGCAATGCTCCGGCGATTGTGACCCATGCAGGCCCCAATGGAAATTTCGGAAATGAAGTGGTGACACAAACATCCGATAGATATGGCAATCCCATTTTAATAGAACGCCGGGCGCATCTTGATTCTCTAAATGTAACAACGGGTGATACCGTAATGCCGGATGATATCCTCGGCGTATCTGGCGATACAGGGCGCGTAAACGGCCCGCATTTACATTATGAAACATATCTCTATCACAGCGATGGTAATTTCTACGCTGTCGATCCGGAGCTTCTCTTTAGCTATAACATTAATGATCAAGGTATACGTGATGCGCTGATTACGATGACCGCCGGCATGAATGCCGATGGTGAGCTTAACCCGCGCATGTTAAGGGAATTCAGACCACACCGTCGTTCAATTGAACCATCCTATGAAGACCATATTTTGGCATGGGAGGAATTAAGACCAGGCACAGTGGAGAAAAGCCCCTATATTCTTGATGGACAAAATGACCGCTATGATTTTGGGGGTGGCATCAGAGCACAAGCGCCGGGCACACCAACAGGCGGCCTTCCATTTGCTCATCACGCCGCTATGCCCGATGTTGAAAATACTATTGGCGCGTATGGGCAAGTATTGGGCATTCAGGGCGATAACACCGAAGCAGTTCTATTGAGCTATGCGGATGAGCATGGTTTGGATGGCTCTTTTGATATTGATACCCCTCAGAGCTGGCTTGGGGTTCTTGGTCATATGCGCGGGCAGCTCTGTGAATCCAGCGTTATTGAACACATCGCAAACATTGATGAGGGCTCTGATCTACGCAGTGCGATCCAGCTTGTGATGGATGATTTCTGCACCTACACACCGGGGCAAAGAGGTTTTGATCTATTCAATGGAAACGATGATGGCCAGAGTGTGGATTTTGATGCGCTACGCCAAAACTTTGTTGATAGGCTGGTTGAGGCGACGGGTCTGGGACGAAACCCGGTTGAAGAGCCGGAGCAAGCCCCGCCAACACCGGGATCACCGACAGCGCCTTAACCCCGTTGGGCCTATTCATGATTTACATGACATGCAGTGTAAAATCGAGCTTGCTGCCGATCTTTTGATAGAGCGCTTGTGCCGCGTCATCCGTGCTTTCCGCGAACCAATATATCCGGGCCCAGTTTTTAGATTGTCCAATTTTAGCCAATTCTTTAATCAACTGTGATGCGATGCCTACGCGGCGATGATGATCCGAGACGTACAGATCTTGCATATAGCAAGCGGGCTCGATATGCCCGGTCACCGGATGGGTAATATAATGCAACAAGCCCACCATTTGCGTGCCCTGAAACGCACCCAAACCAGACACACCCGAATTGGCGGTTGTGAGACGATCCCATGTAGTGGTGGTCACGCCCTGATTGCGCTTACCGCCATTATTGCCATCCCACAGCGGAAGCCACGCTCCAAAATCTGTGTCTTCAATGGGGCGAATAACAATGCCGGTCATGATGTTATTGTGTTGCCAGATTAGGGCGTTTTAAGGGATCAAACCCGTAATGGGAAAGCCAGCGCACATCGCTCTCAAAGAATGTCCGCAAATCAGGGATTCCGTATTTCAACATGGTTGTACGCTCTAGGCCCATCCCGAAGGCGAAGCCTTGATATTCCTCCGGATCAATGCCGCAATTCTTCAGCACATTTGGATGCACCATACCGGAGCCTAAAATCTCCATCCATTTTTGGTCAGCCGGGTCTTTAGCTTTTCCAAGCTTGATCCCCTTGCCGTCCTTGTAATAGCCGATATCCACCTCCGCGCCCGGTTCAACAAACGGGAAGAAAGAGGGGCGGAAACGCACCGGCAAATCATCGAGCTTAAAGAAAGCACGCACAAAATCTGTCAGGCAGCCTTTCAAATGCGCCATCGTCACACCTTTATCGATATACAAACATTCCATCTGGTGGAACATCGGTGTGTGCGTCATATCATAATCAGAGCGATAGGTACGCCCAAAGCATACGGTCTTGATTGGCGGTTTCTGGTTTTCGCTCATATAGCGAATTTGCACGGAGGATGTGTGCGTGCGCAATAATTTACGCGCGCGTTCCGGATCGCTTTCATCCGGGTCTTGCGGCAAGAAAAACGTATCCTGCATTTCACGCGCAGGGTGCCCCGGCGGAAAGTTCAGCGCCGTAAAATTATGCCAATCATCTTCAATATCCGGCCCCTCGGCCACCGAAAAACCCATCGCTGTAAAAATCGCCACAAGCTCTTCCATGGTTTGACTGATCGGGTGGATCGAACCCTTTTGTTCCGGGCGTGTCGATAGGGTGATATCAATTGTTTCATTGGCCAGACGTGAATCCATCTCCTGACGTTTAAGAGCGCTTTCCTGTGATTTAATCAAATCGGCAATTTCATCCTTGAGCTGGTTCAGGGCTTGCCCTTTTGTCTTGCGCTCTTCGGGGTCCATACCGCCCAGCGTCTTCATAAGATCCGTAATGCGCCCCTTCTTACCAAGCACGGACACGCGCACCTCATCCAATGACTTCAAATCATTGGCCGCTGTAATTTGTTCAGATAGTTCGTCTTTTAAAGTAGCAATATCATTCATAGTGCATCTGTTTTAACAAGGCTCAGTCTCATTGACAAAGGATTTTTTGTATCGCACCCAAGGAATGAACGACATGATCTGGCCGTGCCTTTCGCAAGCGTGCTTCGGAGATATAGCCTTCCGTAATTCCAATCGATTGTAAGCCAAGGTGACGGGCAATGTCAGGCTCCTCCATTGAGTCGCCGACTATATATGTATCCGCCGGGTTATAGCCATTTTTAGCCATAAAGTTCTTTAAACGATCGGCCTTCGTCGTGCTTTGTAAAATCGTTGTGCCATCGCAATCATGCGCCGAGACATGCCCAAAATAATGCGCAATACCAAGCCTGTCCAAATGCGCGTTAATCTTGTCGGTCATATAATTCGACAAAATAATCGCATGATGCCCTTCAGATTTAATCCACTCCAACAAGGCACGTGCGCCTGATCGCGTTCGCGTTTTAGCCGCAAAATCCTCATAAGCCGATTGAAACAGGACGTTAGATTCCTCTTTCTTTGCTAGTATTTCATCAACACTGCACCCATTGAGTGTATAAAAATGAATAACCGGAAAGGTAAATGTGTTGCGGAAATGGCTCAGGCTAATCGGGTTTTTACCAAAATACTCCAAACACAGATTGGATGCCCGCCACGATGGGCGCGTATCCGATAATAATGTTCCATTCCAATCAAAAACGATAAATTTCTTTGCCATGATGGCCTCTATTCTAGCTTAAATCAGGCAATAAAAAAGACCCTAACGATGAGGGTCTTCTTAAAAATTTGTATAGTTTAAAAAGCTTAAGCAGCTGCTTTAGCGTTCTTATCCAAAGCCTCTTGAACTTGCTTGGCGATCGCCGCAAAACCGGCCTCATCACGAATAGCAATATCAGAGAGAACTTTACGGTCCAATTCGATACCGCTGAGCTTCAAGCCAAACATAAATTGAGAATATGTCAGGTTGTGCAAGCGTGCTGCTGCATTGATACGCTGAATCCATAGAGCGCGGAAATTACGCTTTTTGTTACGGCGATCGCGGTAGGCATACTGGCCTGCCTTCTCAACCGCCTGAACAGCTGTACGGAAACAATTCTTGCGACGACCGTAATAGCCTTTCGCTTTCTTAATCACTTTTGCGTGACGCGCATGTGCGCGAGGTCCACCTTTAACGCGAGCCATTATGCACCTGCCTTTCTAACTTTACGGGAATATGGAATGAAATTGCGCAATACAATGCGTGCATCAGCATCGCTCAGAACATTTGTTCCGCGTGCCTTGCGCTTCATTGATTTTGGCTTGTTCATTTGCATGTGGCGCATAAAGGCCTGACGAGCCTTAACTTTGCCTTTCGCAGTGACCTTGAATCGCTTCTTGGCACTGCTGTGCGTTTTCATCTTCGGCATTTTTATCTCCTTCAAATAAAGGGTTAAACATAAGGATGATCGAGGCATGCCGTCGTATCAATAGCCAGATCATCACGTGAATGGATGGGTTATACAGGCTTTACGCCCCAAAAATCAAGCAAAAACTGTGATAAAATTGTAAAATCAATCTGCCTAGAAATAGCGCTCGACGAATTGTTTAATATGATAGGCCATGGCATGGCGATGGTTCGATTGCGTAAGGCCATGATTACCATCCTGAAATGATGTAATCTCTAAGCGCCGGCCGCTTGCATGCTCTCTGATGACATCCAGATGATCAATCGGCACAACATCATCATCCGCGCCATGCATAATCAGCACAGGTTCTGTGATTTTTGCAATTTTATCTGCCAGATCCGTCTCCTCTAGCTCTTTGACCAAATCAAACCCGATTTGATGGCCATTCCTGACGGTAAAACCCACATCTTCGGTTTCATCCGTAAGGCTTTTAAAATGCAATTCCACATGTTTCTTGAGATCAAGTATCGGCCAGAGCATCACCATAGCGGATACATATTTATGGTAGTTCATTATGCCAAGAGTAGCCCCGAGCCCCTCACCAATATAGATGTAGCTCTCATACCCTTGTGCTTTGGTCCAGCCAAGAACACTTCTGAAATCCAGTGAGGCCTTTTCCAGACTAAAATTTTTCTCTTGCCCCTCGCTCTCACCGCATCCGGAAAAATCAAAGCTCAACGTGTGAAACCCCTGCTTAATCAGGGATTCAGATAATTCATCAAACAATTTATCATGTGACGCAGAATTGCCCGGAAACCCATGAATCATCATAATCAATGCCCCACCGGCAACAGCCGGAGTTGAGTCATCAGGATGAGAATGATACGCCACCATTCTTTCTTCATCATTTGTTTGGATGTAGATTTTTTGTTTCATGGTTAGAGCATATGAAATTCCCGTATCACTGGCAAAGGAATAGATGAAAAAATGAATTAATGAGCCTCAGCCCAGCTCGCCCCCGCACCGGCCTCGGCATCAAGAGGGACATCAATCTCATAGCCCGGCAATTTGAAGGCCGTCTCCATGACATCTGAAATCACGGCCATGGCTTTGTCTTTTTCAGCTTCCGGAACCTCGAAAATCAATTCGTCATGCACCTGCAAAAGCATTTTTGTTTTAAGCCCGGCCGCGCTCAAGGCCGCCGGCATTTGACCCATGGCGATCTTCATAATATCAGCAGCCGTACCCTGCAACGGGGCATTAATCGCCTGCCGCTCTGCGCCCGCCTTCACCGCCTGATTTTTATCCTGTGCACCGCGGATAAAACATTTACGCCCATAAAGCGTACGCACAAACCCATGTGTTTTGGCCTCATCTTTCGCATTATCCATGAAGTCACGCAGCTCTGAAAAACGATCCAGATAGCGGCGAATAAATTCGGAGGCCTCACCCGGATCACAACCGAGCTGCTTGGCCAGTCCCCAACCCGATATGCCGTATATAATGCCAAAATTCACAGCCTTGGCCTGACGGCGCACTTCTGCTGTCACCTCTTCGATCGGTAAATCAAAGACCTGCGCGGCTGTCATTGTGTGAATATCATCTCCGTTTTTAAAGGCCGTCTTAAGCGCCTCAATACCTGCCAAGGCGGCGGCCAAACGTAGCTCGACTTGTGAATAATCAACCGAGACAATAATGTTTCCGGCATCAGCCACAAAAGCCTCACGAATTTTACGCCCGTCTTCAGTG
This sequence comes from uncultured Pseudobdellovibrionaceae bacterium, assembly GCA_964611755.1. GTDB lineage: Bacteria > Pseudomonadota > Alphaproteobacteria > Micavibrionales > Micavibrionaceae > CAZTBB01. The sequence continues at coordinate 89,456 of CAZTBB010000002.1, read as the reverse complement.
CGGATCGGAATATTCTGTAGGTTTGGATCAGAGGATGATAAGCGGCCCGTAGTGGTATGCGCCATTGAAAAGGATGTATGGACACGGCCCGTCTTGGGATTGATCTCTTCTTGCAACGCATCGGTATAGGTTGATTTGAGTTTTGAGAGCTGGCGCCACTCCAAAATCTTGACCACAATCTCATGTCCTTCGGCGGCAAGCTGTTCCAGCTTCGAGACATCGGTTGACCATTGCCCCGTCTTGGTTTTCTTACCGCCCTGAAGACCCATATTGCCAAAAAGAATTTCGCCGACCTGCTTGGGTGATCCGACATTAAATTCTGTGCCCGCGAGCTTGTAAATCTCTTGTTCAAGGATAACAAGCTTCTTGCCAAAATCCTGACTCATATCATTCAAAATTTTGGGATCAACCTTAATACCCTCAAGCTCCATAGCGGCGATCACAGGGATAAGCGGACGCTCAATCACCTCATAGACAAAGCTCATTTTCTCGCGCGCCAGACGTGGCTTGAGATGATGATAAAGCCGGAGCGTAATATCCGCATCTTCGGCGGCATAATCCAGCGCATCACTGATTTTCACCTGATCAAATGTGACCTGATTTTTACCCTTGCCCGCCACCTCTTCATACTTTATCGGCTGATGATCCAGCAATCGATCCGAGAGATTATCCATGGAATGGGAATGGGATGACCCATCCAGCACATAAGAGATCAGCATTGTATCATCGCAGGGGTTGATTTGAATGCCGCGCGCGGCAAAAAGTTGCCAATCATATTTCATGTTATGCGCAACTTTCATGACGCTGGGGTCTTCCAAGACAGGCTTCAAGATTTTGAGAGCCTCATCCATATCCATTTGCGGAATATCGTCGGCACTGGGCTCGGAGAGAAGATCAACAAACTCGCCCGCATGGCCAAGCGGAATATAGGCAGCACGTCCCGCCTTCACGGCCAGAGATATCCCAACCAGATCAGCTTTGGCAGGCGTGAGGGATGTGGTCTCCGTATCAATCACCAACAGGCCTTCTTTATAGGCCTCATCAACCCAGTCTTGAAGGGTCGCCGCATCATTAATCAGTACATAGTCATTCTGTGCTATCGGCGGCAAATCCGGTATGTCTTGCACCTGCCCCGAAGCAGAAGAAGAACTGGAGGCCGAAGCGGATGCGCCCCCCGCCTCTATTTTTGGAGCAACAGGCGCTTGCCCCAAACGTTTCAGCAAAGAATTAAACCCATGTTCTTGCATGAACGCTACCAAATTGGGCTTATCCGGATCATGTGTTTTCAAATCATTCAGCGCCACAGGCACGTCCACATCATCGACCAATGTCACAAGTTTCTTGGAGATACGCGCATTCTCTGCATGTTCGATCAATGACTCGCGGCGCTTGTTCTGTTTGATCTCCGAGGCACGCTCCAAAAGCGTTTCCAGATCACCATATTCCTCTATTAATTGCGAGGCTGTTTTCGGGCCAATCCCCGGAACACCCGGCACATTATCCACGCCATCCCCCATCAAGGCCTGCACATCAATCACCTTATCAGGGCCAACGCCAAATTTTTCTATGACCTCGTCGGGGCCAATCCATTTGCCCTTCATCGGATCAAGCATGCGTACATTCTCATCCACTAGCTGCATGAGGTCCTTATCGGATGAGACAATCACAACCTTCTTGCCCTGCTCCTTGGCCAGCTTGGCATAAGAGGCAATCAAATCATCCGCCTCATAACCCGGCATTTCAATGGCCGGTATATCAAAGGCTTCGGTCGCTTCGCGAATAATCGGAAATTGCGGGATGAGATCTTCCGGTGTTTCATCGCGGTTGGCTTTGTATTCGGGGTAAATATCATTGCGAAAATTTTCACGCGCCGCATCAAAAATCACCGCCATGTAGGGCGCATGATAATCTTTGAGCATTTTGAGCAACATGCTCACATAGCCGTAAACAGCGCCAATCGGCACACCGGCCGGGTTGGTCATTTCCCCGCGACTATAGGCGATGGCATAATAGGCACGGAAAATAAACCCCGAGCCATCCACCAAAAACAGCTCATTATCATCTGCAGAATCAATTTCACTCATAGGGGCTAGTTTTGCTGATGCGCTCATCTCTGTCCAGCCCTCATCCCTTGCTTATCAACGCATAAAGGCTCACAGCGGCGGCATTGGAAACGTTGAGACTCTGAATAGTGCCTTGCGTCGGCAACCTCAAAAGCTGGTCACAATTCTCTTTAATCAAGCGGCGCAAGCCGGGCCCTTCAGCCCCGAGCACCAACACCGTTTTACCATCCGGATTAAAATGCCCAAGCTCATCCCCGCGCTCATCCAGACCAATCACGAAAAACCCATCCTCTTTGAGCTGTTCTATGGCGCGCGACAAATTTGTTTCATAGGCCACGCCAATATGATCCAGCGCTCCGCACGCCGTCTTGGCCAACACCCCTTCCAAATCCGGCGCATGGCGCGATTGCATGATCACCCCATCGGCACCAAAGGCCGAGGCCGAGCGCAAAATCGCGCCTACATTATGCGGATCCGTCACTTGATCAAGCATCACCAGCACAGCGCGTTCCTTATCGGCGCAGCGAATCGCCAAATCCCGCGCACTCAATTCAGGCAATTCCGAGCAGGCCATGGCAATGCCCTGATGCACGGCGCCTTGCGGGCACAGCTTGGTCATTTGCTCTTTAGATATCATGAACGCATCCGGGCGCGTTAAACCATCGCGCCGGGCTTGGTGATAATCATCCTCGAAAGAACTGGCCGCCTGCTCGGTGACATAAAGTGCGCTAACCGAACGATCCGCGTTCAGCCACGCTTCACGCACCGCATGGAACCCATAGAGGTTCGGGCGCGCCCAGCGTGGGTCAAGACTGGCCTCCGCGCGCGGTTTTTGTGGCCTCTCGCCCCGTTTCTGCGGAGCGCCGAAGCGGCCTTTGCCATGTTTAGATTTATTTTTTTTCGAATTCATAACCAAAAAGAGAATTGCATACTTGACTTCAAAAGCAAAATCCATTTTCTTAGGCGCTTAAATTACGCGTCGAGCAAATCCGCATTGGAGGGATGGCCGAGTGGTTAAAGGCAGCAGACTGTAAATCTGCCCGCATTGCGTACGTAGGTTCGAATCCTACTCCCTCCACCACTTACATTATATCTATCACAAATGAAAATGCCCCACCGGCAAAGCCAGCAGGGCCATTTTTTTAGGGTAAATTTATTATCTTTTAGAAGACGTTTGGAATACCAACACTGGCAAGCGCGCCTGCCGGTCCCAATTTTTGCATTGTTTTAAATGTTTTTTGCGGGCCTCCCTTGACGCCAACTTCACCGGCATGACCAACCGCAGCACCGGTAAAAGCGATACCCAGCGGGATAGCACCAACATTGTATGACACAACAGCAGCACCGCCATAGCCAATAGCCAGGCCAGCATCCACGCCATTTTCTTTGACCCATCTGGCGGCATCGCCCGGGGCTTTTGTGATGGCGTTCTTGGCGCCATTAAAAATACTTGCAACCATTTCTTTACTCCTTTTTCCGATCTGGTATTTTTTTATTATGTGAATATTATTTAACGTATTCACGGTTTATGTTTTCGGATTCTTAAAGCAATAAAAATGCTATGTCAAATAAAAACTATATATTTTTATTATAAAAAGATATGTTTCATGTCATCAGCGAGGGCGTGACATGTTTTTTAGTGATGATTCTTGGCTGCTACAAAGCTCTATCGGTGCATTAAGCCATGACTGCCAAAGGCGCTGCATAGGGCGCGAGCGTTAATAAACTCACGATACCAAGAGCATGCACGGCCAGTGCGGCATTCTTAGATGACCCGGCCAGGTGAATATCCGATGTATGGTCTGAAAATTCCCTTAAGCTGCGGGAGACACCAAAGAAACCGGCCTTCAAGGCCAATGCCCCGGCAAGGGGAAGCTGGCCAAAACAAGCCGCCGTTACGGCTGCCAATCCAAAGGCCGCCGTCAGTCCCCATTTCTTTCCGCTTTCCAGAACTTGTTCCGTGTTCATTGCATTTGTCCCATACTCATAATTCTTAAGCGGGATCATAACAAAGATATAAAAGTTATGTCAAATAAAAAGCTGACTTTAAACTATAAAAAAGCATAAATTATTCAATTCTGAGGGGTGATTCTGGCCTGTTTTTTGCAATCATCAAGCCATATCCACAGATTAAGGTGTTGTTTAACAATAATAAAATAAAAAATGATCTATTTTTTGTGCATGGCACATAAATTGCTCTATAATAAATATATGTTGCTCTGCACACATCAGCATGGCAACCCGCAGGAAAGGAAGAGCCATGACATCCGAAGCCGGTCCGCAGGAATCCCCCCAGCAAGCCATTACCAATCATGACCAGAGAATACAACTTCGTGTGCCACGAACGCCGGATATTGAGCGTATTTTAAGCGCAGAAGCGCTGGCCTTCCTTGCCGATTTAGAAACAAAATTTGGGGATCGCCGCCGCGAACTTCTCAAGGCACGCGAAGAGCGTCAGAAGCGATTTGATAAAGGCGAAAAGCCAAACTTTAACCCCGAGACAGAATCAATACGACAATCGGATTGGAAAATTGCCCCCGTACCGGAAGCATTGCAAGACAGGCGCGTCGAAATTACCGGCCCTGTTGATCGTAAAATGATGATCAACGCCTTAAATAGCGGGGCCAAAATCTTCATGGGCGATTTTGAAGATGCGACAGCGCCGAATTTTGACAATATTGTTCAAGGGCAGATCAATGTGATTGACTATGCGAATGATGCGCTGGAATTTACCGACCCCAAAACGGGAAAAGAGTATCGCGTTGGTGATAACCCCGCTTTGCTTATTGTGCGCCCGCGCGGTCTGCATCTGGACGAAGCGCATCTGGAGATTGACGGACGCCCCCTATCCGGCAGCTTTGTTGATTTCGGCCTGCACATTTTTAATACGGGCAAGACTCTGACACAAAAAGCCATGGGCCCGTTTTATTATATCCCCAAGCTCGAAAGCCATCTCGAAGCGCGGCTGTGGAATGATATTTTTGTGTATGCGCAAAACCGTCTCGGCATCCCGAAGGGCACGATTAAGGCCACTGTCTTGATTGAAACTTTACCGGCCGCCTTTGAGATGGATGAAATCCTCTATGAATTAAAAGACCATGTCGCCGGACTGAATTGTGGGCGCTGGGATTATATTTTCAGCTACATCAAAACATTGCGTAACCATCCGGATCATATTTTGCCAAACCGTGCGGACGTAACAATGGATAAAGACTTCCTCAAAGCCTATTGTGTGCTGCTCATTAAAACCTGCCATAAACGCGGGGCGCATGCGATGGGCGGGATGGCCGCGCAGATCCCGATCAAGAATGATCCGGCGGCCAATGAAGCAGCCATTGATAAGGTGCGCGCAGACAAATTACGCGAAGCCAAGTTGATGCATGATGGCACATGGGTCGCACACCCGGCATTAGTACACCCGGCCATGGAGATTTTCGATCAATATCTATCAGGTGCCAATAATATCGATAAAGATTGCCCGGAAGAAGCACCCACAGCCAAAGAGCTTTTAATCCCCCACCGCGCCAATATTACCGAAGAGGGGATCCGCATGAATATCAATGTTGCCCTTCAATATATGAGTGCATGGCTTGATGGCCGTGGCGCTGTGCCCATCCATAATTTAATGGAAGACATGGCCACCGCTGAAATTTGCCGTGTCCAACTCTGGCAATGGATTAAATTCGGAGCACCGGTCAAGGATAAAAATGCCGAAGCCATTATCATGACAAAAGAATTATTTGAAACGGCTTTGCAAGATGAATTTGATGCGCTGGCCTCCCAGATATCGAATAATGCTGCACTCAGTGCACATCTAATAACAGCGAAAGATTTGCTGCGCGAGATGGTCCTCTCGGATGAGTTGGCCGCCTTTATCCCGCAAAGCGCTTATAAGCACCTTACAACAGTGGATGGTTAAACCTTTGAACAGAAAGATGGAGGTGACATAATGACACATAAGCCCACATATAAAGAGTTAATTGCACAATTGGAAAAACGCCATGGCGGCCCGCATACATCAAGCGGCATTGCCATCGAGCATATTGCCCAGCTCAAATTACAAAACACCTATGAAACGCATCTCGACATTGCCAAAGAGATGGCCACCGTGATGCGCGCCGATATGGCCGCCTATGATAAAGATCCATCGAATTTCACCCAGTCATTGGGTTGCTGGTCCGGCTTCCATGCCCAGCAAATGATAAAATCGGTCAAGCGCATGAAGGGCACCGCCAAAGGCACGTATGTTTATTTAAGTGGCTGGATGATTGCGGGCTTGCGTAACCGCTTCGGGCATTTACCCGATCAAAGCATGCATGAAAAAACCGCCGTCGCGGATCTCATTCAGGAAATCTACACCTCTTTGCGTCAAGCCGATGAAGTGGCCTTGAATGACTTGTTCAAAGCCTTGAATGCAGCGCGCGAAGAGAATGCGAGCGATGCGGATATAAATGCGATTATTGATCAGATTGATAATTTTGAAACCCATGTTGTGCCGATTGTGGCCGATATTGATGCCGGTTTCGGGAATGAACATGCCACCTATTTGCTGGCCAAGGAACTGATCAAAGCTGGAGCATGCTGTATTCAAATCGAGAACCAGGTCTCCGATGCGAAGCAATGCGGCCACCAAGATGGTAAGGTCACTGTGCCGCGCGAGGAGTTTATCGAAAAGCTCCGCGCTGTGCGTATGGCCTTTGAAGAACTTGGCGTGGATGATGGCGTGATTGTCGCGCGCACAGATTCTCTGGGCGCCGGCCTGACACAAAAAATCCCTGTCTCTGACCATAAGGGTGATCTGGCCTATGAATATACGAAATGGCTGGAGACCGAAGAGATTAGCGCAGACAAACCGTTGGAAGATGGCGAGGTGGCTCTGCAGTTTGATGGCAAGCTGGTGCGCCCGGTGCGCCTGCCGAACGGGTTGTTCAAATTCAAGGAAGGTTCGGGCCGCGATCGTGTCATTGAAGACTGCATCACCAGCATGACATTGGGCGGTGCCGATATGCTCTGGATCGAAACAGCCACACCCGATGTCGACGCCATAGGATCAATGGTTGATGAGATCCGCAAGGTTGTTCCTTATGCCAAGCTGGCCTACAACAACTCCCCATCCTTTAACTGGACATTGAAACTCAGACAGCAAATTCGCGCGCGCTGGATCGAGGAAGGCAAAATCACAGAAAATGATTATCCCGATGATGTTGCGCTCATGGATCAACAATATGATGATGATAAAATCGGCCAAGAAGCCGATGCACAGCTCAAATCATTCCAGACCGATCTGGCACTTAAAGCCGGTGTCTTCCACAACCTCATTACACTGCCGACCTTCCACCTCACAGCCAAATCCATGGATGATCTCTCCCGCGGCTATTTTGGCGACGACAAAATGCTGGCCTATGTGAACCGCGTCCAGCGCGAAGAAATCAGAGCCGGTGTTTCCGCCGTGAAGCACCAGCATGAAGTGGGATCAGACATTGGTGACAGCTTCAAAGAGATGGTAGCAGGCGAACGCGCGCTCAAAGCTGGAGGTAAGAAAAACACCATGAACCAGTTTGATATGAAATCACAGCCATCAGAAAAAAAAACTGAAGCCGTGATTGCTGCCGAATAAAAAAATGAGCGTTACCGTGTTTTTTGGTAACGCTCATCAATAGGTCTCTTTTCTTTTCAGGGGAGAGATTAAAACTTATTTGTCACCAGCACATCATCCAAAGGAAGCTGGCCGGGTTTTGGCCAGGCCGGCTTAGCGGCCTTACCGATAACCAACATCATCCCGATTACATAATCATCAGGAAGATTGATGATCTCGGCAACCTTGTCCGTATCAAAGCCAATCATAGGGCAACTATCATAGCCCTTTGCCTTGGCGGCCAACATTAATGTTTGTGCCACAATCCCGACAGAACGCATCGCTTCATCACGTTGCTGCCATTCTTTATCGGCATAAAAAGGCTTAATCAGCGGAACAAGAATATCTTGCGCCTCTTGCGGAGCATCTTTCCAATAGCGCGCCGGATCTTTATCCCACGCCTTTACATCGGCACAAAGAACAAATGTCAGCGAAGCATCAGTAACTTGAGCCTGATCCCAAGCCGCCTCTCTCAGCTTTTTCTTTTGCTCCTCATCCTCGGCTAAAACAAAGCGCCAATTTTGAAGATTAAATGATGTTGGAGATTGCAGAGCCAGCTCCAGAAGTTCATCTCTATCGCTTTGCGGCATTACGAAATCGGGGTCGTAATGTTTCACGGCTCTGCGTTCTCTAATTGCTTGTAGGGTATCCATCATATAATCCTTTCTTGTTACTATGCTGGCAAATCAAACAACAGTATCTCAGATTCTGTTACTGATTTTAGTGAAATAGCGTCTTCCTCCGAAATGGCAAACCCATCACCGGCAGAGGCTTTCTCACCATTAAGCTCGGCTATGCCTTTGGCCACCTGCAACCAATATTTGCGGTTAGATTGAAGAGGAACAGATAATTCTGCGCCCTCATCAAAGCGACCGGACAACATTTTGGCATCTTGCTTGATGGTTAACGACTCATCTTCGCCCTTCGGGGAAATCACAACACGGAATTGGTTGTGCATCTCCTCGGGATCAAAGCTTTTTTGCTGATAATCCGGGTTCTCATTTGCAACATCAGGCATAATCCAGATTTGCAGAAAATGAACCTCATCACTATCGGAGGCATTAAACTCACTATGTGTTACGCCTTTGCCGGCACTCATAATCTGAATGTCGCCGGGCTTGATCGTAGAACCATTACCCATACTGTCTTTATGAGCCAGTGCACCATCCAACACATAGGAAATAATCTCCATATTGCTGTGAGGGTGGGCACCAAACCCAGCACCCGGGATAACCCGGTCCTCATTAATCACACGCAACGGGCCAAACCCCATATGCGCGGGGTCTTGATAATGACCAAATGAAAATGTGTGCATACTTTTGAGCCAGCCAGCGTCAGTTGGACCGCGCTCATCTCTGTAACGTTTTGTAATCATGGCTTTCTCCTTTACAAAATAATTGAACTTATAAATTAACTATAGATTATCCCTTAAAATTTGATAATATACTTAATCAGAACATTACTATTCGAATATATGGAATAATTAAAACATGGATAAACTCGCCAATATGCAAGCCTTCAGAGCCGTAGGGGAGAGCGGTAGCTTTGCTGCGGCTGCCAGAAAATTGGGGCTCGCCAATTCGGTCGTTAGCAAACGCATTAAGGATCTGGAGGATTTTCTCGGCACGCAACTCCTCATGCGCACCACCCGTAAAGTCAGATTAACCGATACAGGCTATAGCTATCTTGAATATGTCAGTAAATTCACCGATGAGCTCGAAGAGGTTGAAGCGCGTATCCGCCATCACATGGATAAACCGGTTGGTGAAATCAAACTGGCCGCCCCGCTTAGCTTCGGGATGCAATATTTGGGGCCGGCCATTGCCTCTTATCTGGATCAATATAAAGAGGTGAGTATCAAAACCTATCTATCCGATCGGCATATTAATTTGATCAATGAAGGTTATGATCTGGCCATACGAACGGGACCTCTTGATGATTCAAGCCTGATCGCCAAAAAGCTGATTGAGTGCCGCCGCGTTGTCTGTGCTACCCCGGCATATCTGAAAAAATACGGCACACCTCAAACGCCGGAAGATTTATTGCAGCATAATTGCATGAGCTATCTCAATCTGGCCGAGGGGAAGTCATGGCCATTTTTATGTGATGGCAAAAAGACATGGCAAACAGTCAACGGTAGCTTCTCATCGGATAATGGTGATCTGCTCCATGAAGCAGCCTTGAGTGGATGCGGCATTACCTTGTTGCCCACATTCATTGTTCAAAAATCGATCAAAAGCGGTGCCCTTCAAATTGTGCTTGAGAAATATGAAGAACAAGATTTTAACATCTATGCGGTGTATCAACACACACGCCATCTATCGACGAAGATACGCACATTCATTGACCATATGGCACACTATTTTAAAACAGAAATGAAAGATTAAATCCTATTTAGGCATTATCAGCCAAAGCATCATATAGTTTTTTCTGCTTGATCTGGTGATAGTTGATAATGTTATGCAGGTCTTTTTCAATGCGCTTCAGATCGATCTCAAGACCTTCGGCCTCACCGCCGCCATCTCTGGAAATTGTCAACAAGTTCTCAAATTGATCCTGATCCATACTCTCCATAAAGGCCAAAGCCTGTTCCAATGTTGTCAATTGACCCTCTGGCCCCGCACTGCCAATCGCATCGGATTCATCAGCGGATATCTCCTCCTGGAGTGCCTGAATGGCATCTCCCAACACAATAGGATTGCCTTCGGATAATATCGTCTTGAGCAACATTGTTGTGCTCTCTCTTAATATTTGTTCGGATTGTTCATCCTCAATAAAGGCATTATTGAACCCATCTTTGATGACACGGCTCAGGCTCAATACCTCATCAACATTTTGAATTTTTTCTGTTGTCAGGACCAAATCTGATCCGCGCTCTCTGGCCGGTTCTCTTAAAATAAGCGTGATGTCATTGGATCGTTCATTTTGATCCAGAATAGTGATCATAAAGCTGGAAGATACGATACCGCCATTGCCATCATCGGCCGTGATATCAACAATCAATGACTCCATGATTTCAAAATCTATCAGATCACTGACGATGATTTGGTTGCCTGAAATGCTGACCATGCCGTTAACATCATTGGTAATGGTGTATGTGATATTATCACCCGGCAAATCAGGATCATCCGTATCCAATGTGGCAACAACCTCACCCATCGCACTGTTTTCTTCAACAGATCCGCCATCCATCATAATTGTGGTTGGATTGTCATTAACCGGAGTAATCGTGAAGGCAAAATCAAACTCTGCGGACGTATCGGTGCCATCACCAATTGTGAAGGATAATGTCTCTGATGCGCCCTCGCCGCCATGATGCGTGTAACGAATAAAGCCATTATCCAGATCGGCTTGTGTGAATGTATCGCCCACCAAAAGAATAGCCGCGCTATTTGTATTTTCCAGCACACCATCAGGCAATGATGTAATCGTAAAGATAAGCCCGCCATCGGCACTTTCGATATCTGTTGCGCGCAAGACGGTATTATCAAGCGTAGCAACCGCACCTTCTTCTACTGTCGCGCCGCCATTTAATGCAAGTGTCGGAATGTCGTTGGTTGCATTCACAACAATATTAAAGGTCCCATTCACAACGCCCGCACCGTTCTCTCCGCCATCAGCTAAAGCGAAATCAAAGCTGGCCGCAAGAGTTTCCGATCCATCATGCACAAACACAACCAATCCATTATCAATATCGGCTTGGGTAAATGTATTTTGAACAACGCCGTTTACCTCGATATGACCATTGGTCAAATTGGCGGCACTATATGAAATGCCAGCGCCAGCATCATCTACATCTGCTTCGTTCAGCATCGCGTTCGTCAGTGTAAGACGGCCACCTTCATTCATAGTACCGCCCGCATTGACACCCAAAACCGGGGCATCATTGACCGGATTAACAGAAATAGAAATTGATGCACTGTCTGTGCCTGCGCCATCTTCACCGCCATCGGCCAAGGAAACATCAAACCCGGCTGTTGCCGCTTCGCCGCCATCATGCACAAAACGAACAAGCCCGTTATTCAACTGATCGGCCGTAAATGTATTTTGAACCACCCCATTCACTTCAATATGGCCATTGCTGAGATTGCTGGCTGTATACGTCACACCTGTTGCGCCGTCATCAACATCGCTAAAGCCGAGATCAACAGTCGTCAGTGTAACAAATGATCCTTCTGTCACAGTCAATGTCAGATCGCCTGTTATGGTCGGTGCCTCATTGACCGGATCAATAACAATGTTAAAGGTGCCTGTATCGGGGGCGGCCCCATCTTCGCCGCCATCGGCCACCTGAATATCAAAGCTTGCCGCAATTGTTTCTGATCCATCATGCACATATTGCACAAGGCCATTATCCAAATCGGCCTGCGTAAATGTTGTAATTGCTGTGCCCGGATTTGTTGAAAGTTGCACATAGCCATTCGCGCTCAGGTTACTAATCGTCCATGTCAGGTCTACGCCAAAATCGTCCGAGTCAAATGAATCCAGCATGGCCGTTGTAATTGTACTCGTTGATCCTTCGGCAAAAGTCGGCGCCGCATTTGTAGAAATTGTTGGTGCATCATTGGAATTATCAACGACAAAATTAAATGTGCCATTTTCCGTGCCTGCACCATCTTCACCGCCATCGGCCACCGTGAAATCAAAACTGGCGGCACCGGGCGGGCCGGAATGACGGAAAATAACCAGCGAGTTATCAATGTCATCTTGAGTAAAACTGTTTATGGCGACATTTGGATTGGCCAGATATTCCAACTGTCCATTGACTGTGCCGGTCACGGTAAATGTGATGCCTGCACCATTATCATCCGGGTCCTGCGCCAAAAGCACAGCGCGCTTTAAGATAACAATGCTGTTCTGGTTTACGTTGGATCCGGCATTAATCAATATGCTCGGCGCATCGTTGATTGGATTGCGTGTCACCGTAAATGTGACTGTGTCTGCTGCGGCTCCATTTTCGCCGCCATCCGCCACACTCACATCAAACGACCCGTTATTCTCCCCGCCGCCATGTCTGAAAACAACACGCCCCGCATCGAGATCCGCTTGAGTAAAAGATAGAATAGGAACCGCCGGATCTGTCGATAAAACAACAAATCCATTCTCGATATTCGATAAGGTATAGGTCAATCCGGCACCGGCATCATCCGGATCCGTGACATTGAGCTCGGCCGTTGTGATGATCACCTGCCCGCCTTCATCGACGGTGGCCGGGTTATTGGTTGTAATTAACGGCGCATCATTCACATCCGTCTTTGTGATCGTAAATGTTCCATTCGCAGCACCAGCACCATCTTCGCCGCCATCCGCCAATGCGAAATCAAAACTGCCATTGCCTTCGGCGCCATCATGCACAAAGACGACGCGGTTATTGTTAATATCATCTTGCGTAAAGGTATTTTGAACAACGCCGTTTACCTCAATATGACCATTGATCAAATTATTCGCCGTATAGGTAATGCCGGTCGCATTATCATCGCCATCCGTTCCGGCCAAACGCGCCGCGGTGATTGTCACACTGCCGCCCTCGGCCACTGTTGCCCCTGCATTTGTAGAAATGCTCGGCCCCTGATTCACAGGATCAACTGTGAGATTGAAGGTCTGGTTGGTGATGGTCTCGGAGCCGTCAGTCACACTGAAAACAAAACTATCGCTCAGCGTTTCCGATCCATCATGCACAAAGATCACACGGTTATTATCAATATCATCTTGTGTGAATGTCGTAATCGCAAACCCAGGCGCGCTGGTCAACTCCAGCTGACCATTGGCTGGCTGCGCGGTTACTGTATACACCAAATCCGTTGAAGCCGTATCGGAATCAATCACCTGCAAATCGGTATTATCGATTGTCACAGACGCGTTTTCCGTCACGGTTACCGCATTATTTTTTGCCACGGATAGGGCCTGATCGAATGTAATCGTAATATCTTTTTCGGCAAACAACCCGCCGCCCTGTTCCTGAACACGAATGGTCAGCGTATAGCTATCCGTAATTGTTGCATCCAGATTGGTTTTATCGGCAATGGTAATCTCGCCTGTATTGATATCTATGGCAAAGATACCATCGCCATTGCCGCCCTGAATTGAGTATTCCAGCGTATCCCCATCATCATCATAACTCTCGATAGTGCCGACCGAATAATTCAAGGCGACATCGGATGCATCCGCGGCGGTATGTGAAATTGTGTAGGCCGTATTATTGATGACACCATAATCACCGTTTTCCCACTCAATCAAATAGCGGCGATTGGCATTGTTATCCTCATCATACCAGCGCCCGTTTGTATGCAATATGGCGCGGTCACGGCTGGCTGTATTCGGTTCAGAGCCATTCCAGTTCTCATACATGCCGTTAACCGGATTGCCGCCTTGGGAGAATTGTATTCCTTCTTCGGGGCCAACAAGCCAGCGCCATTCACCTTCAACGGTCAGATCATTGGCCGCGAGCCAGACATGGTTTCCAATAATAGAATCAACAAATGCATTTTCTGCCGCCGAAGTAATTGTGACCAAATGCCCGTTCACACCATTTAATGTTGCAGCCGCAGCCGCAGCCTCGGCTTGCCAGTATTTAACATTGCTGTTCACATATTGATAAAAATTACCCGTCGCCGATGAATAATACACACCGTTATTCTGTGCTTCGATAATCTCGCCAATATCAAGGCTCGGCCCTTCGTTCAAATCATTCACCGTGATTGTCACGGCCGTATTTGTGAATTCCGCATCAACACTATTATCTGTCGCTCGAACCGTCAGCGTATAGGATGCCCGCGTCTCGAAATCGATCTTGTCATTGCCGTTTACGCGGATTAATCCGGTATTCGCATCAATCTTGAATGCGTTATTCACATTCCCGCCGACAATCGAATAGGTGATGTTATCACCATCACCATCGGCCGCTGTGACCGTCCCGACATTGGTGTTGTTCCCGGAATTCTCATTCACATTAAACGGGCCGGTAAAGGTGAAATTGGGCGCCACGCCTTCGTAAATATCCTGCACTGTGACCGTAAAGGTATGCTCATCAAAGGCAGGGACACCAAAATCATCTGTTGCGCGTACGGTCAAGGTATAAGACGCCGTCGTCTCAAAATCGAGCGTCGCATTGTTTAAAACCGTTACCTGACCTGTATTGGCATCAATATCAAAAATGCCATTGCCTGTCCCCCCTGTAATCGAATACGTCAAGGTTTGGCCGGGATCGGAATCGGTTGCCACGACTGTTCCGACAACATCGCCATTATTCGCATCTTCGGCGACAACCAAAGTGCTTGTTGTATCAACAACAGGCGCATCATTGACCACATCAACCGTGATATTATAGGTCTGGTTATTCAGAACAGTTGTTCCATCCGTGACACTAAAAATAAAACTATCGGCCGCATCCACCGCGCCGCCATGCGTATAGGTAATCAATCCGGCATCCAGATCGGCTTGGGTGAAGGTATCATTGACCGATAAAAGCACGCCATTATTGTATAGCTCGCCATCGGCCGCATCCGTGGTAATGGTGTAAACAATATTGGCCGCCGTTGTATCTGGATCGGTTACAACCAGCTTGGTATTCTCGATGATTGTCCCCCCGGCTGGAAAACGCGTTAGGATCAGATCGCTGTCAATACTGCCCTGAAAGGTCGTCTGCCCGCTAACAGCGCCATTAAACCCGCCATAAGATCCCGATCCGACAACGCCAAGGCCTGCGCCATTCCCGCCATCAAAATCGGTGTCAGTGTAATTATTCAGCGTGGCCTCCGCGCCGCGGCCAAATTGGAACCATGTAAAATCACCCGCCTGCGCATAATGCATGCGCACTTCATCATTGGTGTTATCAATTTCGATGACAACCGCATATTGCGTATTTGGATCAAGCGATATAGGCGATGTCAGGCGCGGCGTCGCCGTTGCGGGGCCAATATGCCATGCCAATTCGCCCTGATTGTTCAGGTACAAACCAATCCCGCGCCCGGCGCCCCCACTTTCGAACAAGACCTCCCCAGGGACACTATTGGGCGTGGAGCCCGGCGTGGTAAAAATAAGCGAGAATTGCGTATTCTGGTTATCAACAAAGCCTTGAAGATTTCCGTGCTGACCGACACCGCTTAATGTGCGTACGACGTTACCGAATTTGGCCGGCACCTCTTCGCCGCCAATTCCGGTTTCTCCGCCAATGGACACATCCGCGCCCGCATTGGTATCCAAAGCAAACGGATCATTCACAGGCGTCACCGTAATGTTAAATGTGTTCGCGCCTGTCGTATCCGTGCCGTCGGTAACTGTGAAATTAAAACTATCGGCCACCGTATTGCTATCATTGTGCACATAGATAACACGGTTCGCATTGAGATCAGCCAGAGTGAAGCTGTTGATTGCGACCCCTGCATTGGTTGTTAATTCCAGCTGTCCATTCGATGGAGCGCCGGTAATTGTGATCGTCACATTGGCATCGGCATGGTCCGGATCGGATATACCCAGTTCGGCCGCCGTAATGCCGATTGATGCGCCCTCCAAAACCGTAACACCATTATTGGTATCCACACTTGGCGCTTCGTTATTGGCCACAATCACAACATCCATGTCTTCCGAAAACAAGGCACCAATAGAAAAGCTGAATGTTCGTGATGTTGTCGGATCATCTGAATTATTCGCATAGGTGATATTCTCGATCAAACGCTCTAATCCTGCTTGGTCGGCATCCGCATCAAAATCAATTACCAAATCAGATCCGTTCGAGCCATCCGAGGAGACAACACCAATCACCGTACCGCCATAGCTGACATTCACGCCATCAAAGCCAATCTGGCCAGCACCATTACCTTCATTATTGATCGAGAGCTGGTCTTGAGCCAGTCCGCTTCCGCTAACAGTGAGCGATTCCCCATCAAAATTATTGGTGGATCCACCGATCGTAACATCACTATCGAGAATTTGAGGCGCCGCATTGACCGTATCCTCGGCAAGCACCGTAGTGGTCGCAAGAGCCGTAAGCGATGCATCCAGCATCAACCTCTTCTCAAGCTCTTGAATTATAATGTTTTTTCTCTTCAAATTTCCCTGTCATGTGCATTCTGTTTTTTTTAAAAAATGCACAGGCCCTCCACGCTACATACATTACATCTACCATTGTATGCTGATTTGCTTATCAAACCTTTAATTTTCTATGTAAATCAGACCGTTAGTTAAATCCTGCCTCACGAATAACCAGCGCACTGAAATCATGAAAAAAGCGGTGCATGGGACTATAGGGCGAGACATCAATCCAAATACTCCCCTTTTTGGCAAGAACGGCATTATCCTGCTCTAGGAAATCAGAAGAAAAAGCGCCAAAATGCACAGTATAAAGGCTTTTGCGGGCAATAAACTGTTCTTGATTGCTGCGTTCATTGAACTTCAGTTCACCGGCGATGGGGCCTGCGTGAATTGAGGCTAAATCCATCCAGGGCACAATATCCGTTCCTGTGCGTTCCAAACTCTCTATCTCTAATGGGATATGATCCATGAGATGGTGATGCGAAATAAAACGTGCCTTCAGACCGGCTTGAAGGCGGGCAATATCATTTTCATCCACATAAGCACTCACCCGCAAGCGCGATGGATCAACCACGGAAAACAAGGGCTGAGAGCCTGAAACCATAATATTTTCAATTAGATACGGGTTATCCTGCCTGATATACCCATCAAAAGGCGCACGTATGATCAAACGCTCTTGTTTCTTATTCAGATCATCTAGTACCGCCTCCGAGACAGTGATTTCTTCGCTCAAAGCCTTGATTTGCGATGGGTTCGTGCTGGCCATCACACGTTTTCTGGCCTTTAAAGCCATGAGTTTTGCGCGCTCTTTGGCAATATCACGCATCAAGATATCCGATTTTAAAACCGCCAATACCTCTCCTTGCTGAACAAATTGTCCGTCCTGAACATGCAGACTCACGATCAACGCCTCTTCCGGAGGGTAAATCACGCGATTATTCTCGGCATACAGCATTGCAGGCGCATGAACGCGCCCGGAAATCGGTGTAAATAACATCAAAAACGCAGCAATAAAGGCCAAAATAACAATTTTTGCCTGTTTTTGAGCCCAAATATCGGCCTTTCTCTCCCACCAGAGCGATAATTCCCGATAAATCGGCACAAAAATGAACCAAACAAGCTCTAAAATCATTAAAACAAGCCCTAGAGGCTTAAAAAATAGCCAATAAACCAGCAATGCGATCCCTAAAAACAAGAAAAAACGGTAAATCATGGTCGCTAAACCAAAAACAATCAAAAACCGTCCTGTTTTGGGATCAAAATCATCGGGCGCCGGATCATCAAGCGCCCAAAGCGTCTTTCGTATCCACCATTTGGCACGCGCAAACCCTTTTGCATGAAGATTTTCTATGCCAAGCATATCGCTCAAAACAAAATAACCATCAAAGCGCATTAACGGGTTCAAATTCACAAATAAAGACCCCAATAAGGCAATCCCGACAACGGCAAACGCCATGCTTTGTAACAAGCCGGGCGGCGAAATATTCCAGAGCAGGAGAGCACATGTGGCCAAAACCAGCTCGGTTTTAATACCTGCAAGACCAATATTCTTTCGCGCCCGCCTATCGCTTAGCTGCCAGGCTGCGGAGGTTTCGGTATAAAGCACAGGATACATCACCATAAAAGCGATCCCCATATGCGGAACGCTTACGCCATGGTGATAGGCTGTGTAGGCATGCCCGAGTTCATGAAAAATTTTAATCACGAATAACGTCGCAAAAAGTGTAACAACCCCCTCAAGCGACATAAAATTCACAAATGTATGGGTAAATTCATCAAGGCGCGCCGCCGTCATAATAGCCAGTACAAAAAACACAATCATGACCACTTTCAAAAAATTAGAATGGCCAAAAAACTTTACAAACGGGTAAGTGCGCTTCAGAAATTCCTGAGGTTTTACGAGCGGTATACTAAAGAACAAATAACTATGGGCCAGCTTTACAAAAATATTTTGCTGCTTGGGCTTATTGTCTTCATAGCTGTCCATGGGCACAACAGGCATGTCCAACGCTTTGAATTGCTGCAACAAATGTAAAACGGCCATCACATCTTTTTTATCAATATTCAATGATGTCTCTTTATTCACCAGCGACACTAATTCGCCGATCGTGCGCGCTTTTGTGAACCGCGCTATGCATTCAAATTCAACCCATCCAATCTGATAATATTTGTTGGTTAAGGGGTGAAATAATGTCCAACTTGGCGATCCATCCTGTTTGGCCGGAGCAGAGAAAATCTTGAGCATGGGGCTCAGCCGCGGCAGAGGGGCATCAGCATTGTCCGGGTGCGGCTGCGGTGGGTGCTCGTTTGCCATCTACAACCCTATAAACTCTCTAAGGGCGGCAATAGGCCTGCGCATAATGGTATAACTCAGAATAGTCCAATCGCCGTATAATTTGGCTGTTCCTTTCCACCCAATACGCATGTTACGTGCTTGCGGGATTTGTGCGCGCACCTTGTAGGTCAGCAAACCGTCAGGATCGAGGCTGGATTGATACCCAATAGATGATATTTGCCCCTCATAGCCAACCAAAGGATTGACGTTCAAATAAAAACTCAGCGGCACATCCTTGCGAATAGGCACAAGGGCATCCGATGGAATTCGCGCCAATAATTGCGTATCCGCCGGATTTGCAATCTGCATAATCTGCTCGCCAGTAGTAATCGGCCTGCCTTCCAAGGAAGACACATCAGAGAAAATAGCCACGCCATCTCTGGGTGCCCTGATCTCGGTGCGCTGCAATTGATATTGTGCGAAATCATATTCGATTTCCTTTGCAGCAATATCCGCCTTTACCTGTTCAATCTCGGCCTTCTTTTCCGGATTTTTTAGCGCCTCCCTACGCAGTTGAGAGAGTTTTGCTCTGGAAACATCAAGCTCGCCCAACGCTGCGTTTCTTTTGGTCTCCAATGACTGGCGTTCCATCACAGCCAAGAGTGTGCCCTCCTTCACCTCTTCTCCCGGCTGTACCATAACCTGCTCTAATATGCCATTAAACTGACCCACCACCAGACCCGGATTTTTGGAAATAATCTCCGCTGGGGCCGTCACAGACAAACGAACGGGAAATAAGGCAATCGCAGCAATAACAGCCGCAATCATCATTTTCTTTTTGCTGCTCAATATAACAGTATTGGCGAATGATTTTGCTGCACGCAAATGCTGCAATGAAAAAGCCGTGCTGTAGCTCTCCTGCAATTCTTGCAAAACAACTTTTTCTGCCTCACTGACCGGCTTGTTATGGGCCATCCATAGGCCGCCCATCACGCCCTCTTGCTGTGTTTGAAAAACCAAAAAACTCAGTGCCTTGATGTCATCATTGTCCAACATCTCACGCATGTCCTTGGGCAGGTCTTCCACCGCAAGTGACAAAATTTCCGGCTGTGAGGTTTTATTCAAATCTTTTGCATGATGACGAATGATAGTCTTGATGCGCTGCGTGGTATCACTATTTTTTTCCAGCTCCAAATTTCCTGATACTGTCTTCAATGACGGTGATGATGGTTTCCCGACCCAGAAAATGGCATGATCATAGGGCACAAGAGTGAACGTCTGGTTGACCATTATGAACCCGAGCGCATCCAGACTATCTGCCGTCATTGCCTGTTTCTGTAGCGCTAATAATTGCATTGCCTTTTGCATTAGCGCGCCCTCTTGTTTTGTAAATACCCCGACATATCCATTGCCGTAATTTGATCTTTGTTCATCTGCACAACTCCGCTCATGCCCGGCAATAAAGGCACATCATATGATTTCAATCGCGCCGTGACCTGTATAGACTGGCTGGCCGGATCAACTTCTCCGTAAAAACGGATAATTTCCGCCTCATATTCTTCGCCTGTTTCGTGCAGCATAATTGTAACGGGGGCGCCAATATTGACCCAGCGCAACCAAATAGAGGGCATCAAAAATTCTGCGTTCAGATCATCCAGCGAGGCCACCTCCATCAACACGCGATCCGTGCGTGTATATTCTCCGGGATTTGCCAATCGGTTTGTGACACGGCCATTATATTCTGCGGTAATCGAACAACTATCCAGACGCTGTTCAAGCGCTCTGAAATTTGCTTCGGCCTTCTTTTGTTCGGTATCGAGCTCAATATTCTCGACATCGGAAATAATCTCCAGCTTGAATAACTTGGCACTGCGAAGTGCTTTTTTACGGCTCAAACTTGCCTCGGATCGTTTGGCAATAATCTCCGCCTCCACGTCACGACAATCATACTGGATCAACGTATCACCCTTTTGGAAGAGATCGCCATTATGCACATGAATAGCCTTTATCTTTCCATCACGGCTGCTCGAGATAACAGTGTTGCGCTTGGGCACCAAAATTGTTTCCAGCTCAAGAATTTCATCATTATTCTTTTCAGGGGACGCGTCATCAAATATCGCAAAATTATTGCCTGCGGCTGTTTCAATTTGACCCAACATCTCTGCCTTCATATCCAGCGCTTCATAGGCGTTTTCTGTGTGCCTCTGTGAATGTGCGGAAAGCGGTTCAATCAAATGGAACATGCCCGATAATAAAACCAGCATGAATGAAAAACTGACAATGCCGGCGCGCTGCACATAGGCTTTATCCGTCTTTGCGAACTGGCAAAGTTGCTTCTGGCGCGTATAGACATTTCTACAATACTGCTCTATGCGCCCGATTTTTTGCTGCACAAAATAATGCCACTCCCTAAGCAAAATAGGGATCCGGGGGAGTTGTTTCATGACATGCAAAACAGTGAAGCTAACTATATTACGCAGATAAAGCACCATAATAACGGCAAAAATAAATGCCATTGCCGCATATTTTATTGCGGCTCTCTTTCCTGTTTTTAATCGTGAAAGGAGGAGAGAAATCATGAATGCCCCTCCTGCTTTATTGTCTGATTATCGCTGATCTCATGATGAACGCGGTAAGGAAGCTCCCCTAGCGAGATATGCATGTCCAGCACAGCATCATGCAAATCTGCATTTGCAAGATGGGCACGAAGCTGAGAGCCCAGTGCCTTGGCCTTGCTCATCACGCGCTCTTGGCCTGAGATAAACCCTTCGGCATGTTTTTTCTCGGCGGCAAGAAGAATATCTTCCGCGCTTTTAGCCAGAGCCTGATTTTCCTCATAAAATTGTTTTTCAAGCGCAAGGCGGTGACGCGCCAAATGGACTTGTGTCACAATCGCTGTCGCCGTGGCGGTCGCTTTTATTTTTTCTGCCTCTTTTTTGTTTTCTGCGGCCTCATAACGTTGCGGCAATGTTGCCAAAGCCATCAGCTTTTGAACTATCGAGGCCGAGAAATCGAACCACTGGCTGTCTTGTAAGAAACTATTTGTATCGGTGTTATAACCCAAAAAGATCTCCGCGCCTGGAATGCTGCGAATAATCTCGGCATTGATATCGTTCTGAGCGGATTGAATATTCCATGCAACCTCGCGCATCTCTGGGCGTGTGCGCAAAGCGGCAATCTCCAGATCACCCATATCGCGTGCCAAAATACCGGCAATATCCGCGCTCAGAATATCATCAGGCGGCGGCAGTAAGGTCAGCTCGACAAATTGAGGAATAGAGAGCAAGGCTCTCAGTTCTGCTTCTGCAAACACAACTTGTTCCATCACACCCTTGAGCGCATCAATTTCTGAAGTCAGCGCACTGATAGATCGGCCGGCCTGCTCTGAAGATAAAAGTTTTTGATCGCGCGCTTTTTGAACATTCGTGATTGATTTTTCCAGATCGGCAATCGTTGCTTGAACATCCGGGCTGATACGCTGCGCTATCCATGATCGCAAATACGCGGCCTGAACATCACTAATCACGGTTTGTATTACTTGGCGATGTTTTTCTTGCTGCACCAGATAGACACTTTGAGCCGATTTTGTATTCACCGCGGCCAAGGCAATATCAATTATATTCCAACGTAAATCCAGATCCGTTGTATTGCGGTGTCTATCCGTAGAAATGGACGGCTCTAGCGATTGATTACCTGACAAAATCGATTTGCTGGATGAGGCTCCGAGATTTGAGCGGCCCAAATAATTAAAACTATAATCAAGTTGTGGATAAGCTGCCAACCGGTTCAAATTAATGTCATCTTCGGCAATAACAAGCTCAAATGCGGATAATCGGACATCAAGATTTTCCGTAATGGCGCGATCAAACGAATCAAATAACGTCAAAATAAGCTCATCTCCGGGCTTATAAGCCGCCTTATTTGATTGGTTTTCTTCAACAATCTGATCCAGCGTTTCCATAGACCCCAAACGATCAGGCATAGGTCCGCACCCCGCCAATACTGCCAACAGCACGGGAATCAGTAAGAGTGTTCGCCACTTATACTGCATACCAAAACCTTTTATTTTCATGCGCACGGACATGCGCAAAAGAACATAATCAAACGAGAGGCAGAATTGCCCCATTACATTATACAGGGATTCCCTATCCAGACCTAGGCCGTGTCAAGCGTGCAGATATCTTTCAAGGGTGCTTTTAGGCTATTTATATGCTATGATCGCCCATATTCTCTCGCGTAAAAAAATCTTGCACAATTATTGCAATATACAAAAAAGGGCCTATGTCCTTTTAACAATTTTTACCCGATAGACCATGAAACAAACGCGCCTCATTCTTATCAGTTTTATTGCTGCAGCATTATCGGCATGCTCTCCGCATGAGCTGCGTGAAAACCCGCAGCCTAATGTGGATATTCCTGGTCATTATGCTCATATTGAAAGTGATGAAATGCACAAAAAATTCATGGCACAACCATGGTGGGTGCATTTTCAAAGACCGGCACTAAATGCCATTATCGCGCAAGCTTGGAATAAAAATAACGATGTCAAAGCCGCTATTGCGAGAATGCAGGCCGCAATAGAAATGATCCCGCAAACCAGATCATCACGCCTGCCGAATATCGGACTAGAAGGCAATTATAATAAAGATTGGCGCGGCAGTGATGCACAAAGAGCCGATGGCGAGATTGGCGCAGCACTGGGGTGGGAACTTGATATCTGGGATCGGATCGGCAATCAGATTAAAGCCGATGAATTTGAGGCCGTTGCCTCTATACGTGACATTGAAACGGCACGCCTCTCACTGAGCGCAGAAATTACAGATGCCTATTTTAATGCCATAGCATCCAATCAAAAACTGGCTCTCCTCTCTCAGCAAATCAAGCTTGATAAAGAACTGCTCAAACTTCTAGAGGTCCGCTTACAAAACGGTATCGGCACAAAGATTGATGTTCTCCAACAACAGGTGCGCGTCGCAGATAATGAAACACTGATCCCTCTGGCCGAGGCAGATCTGGCCATCTATGAACACCGGCTTGATGTCTTGGTTGGCGAGACGCCTGACAAGGATCTGCGCGTGCCGATGAAAGAACAAATTTATTTTAAGGGCGGATTGCCGCCAATCGGTGTTCCGGCCTCATTGATCCTTCAACGCCCTGATCTTCAAGGTGCCCAAGCCAGATTAATGGCCGCCGATGCCAATATTGGCGCGGCCATCGCGGATCGTCTTCCTGCCATCACTTTGGACGGGTCCTATGTCTATTCGGATAATGGCCTCTATAGCGGTCCTATATCTGCGCTTACGGCCATGTTTATCCAACCGCTTCTCGATTGGGGTAAACGCGAGGCCGCAGTCAAACAAAACAAGGCCCTTTATGAGGAAGAGCTTGCCACTTTCACACAAGCCTATCTGGAGGCTGTTGAAGATGTAGAGAACGCCCTTGTTCAGGAAAAGAAACAGCGTGAATTTATCAATCGCCTCGAAATACAGCGCGCCTATTTGCAACAGACTGTTGATGTAGCTCAGTCCCGCTACAAAGAGGGCGTCGATGATTACCTGCCTGTGATTAATGCCTTGCAAGAGCTGCGGGAGATTGAGCGCACCCTGATTGATGAATTTTTAAGACTGGTGCAATTCCGCATTGCGCTTCACCGCGCGATAGGTGGCCCCATTCATGGCAGAGCAACAGATGGATGCCCCGTTAAGGACGATCTGGAAATCATCAGCGTGCCAATAACCGCCTCTTAAGGAGAGAGAAAGAATGACAATGACATCTCATTATAAAACATTTTTTGCTGCAGCATTTTTACTGCTGGCTTTGGTGGTTTTATCCCAAAAAACACAGGCTCAGGGCGCGGGCGATCGCAAAACACCCGTTATTGTTAGCCCTGTAACGTTGCAAAAATTCTCTGATAAGGTCGAGGCACTTGGCACTTTAAAGGCCAATGAAAGCACAGATATCACCTCAACGGTGACCGAACGTGTCACAGCCATTCATTTTACCGATGGCCAGCGCGTAGAAGAAGGTTTTGTTCTCATTGAAATGGATGCTGCCGAAGAACAGGCAGAGTTAAGAGAACAACAATCTGTTCTGGAAGAAGCCCTCAGACAAGTGGAGCGATTAGAGCCTGTTGTTAAAAAGGGGGCTGCATCCGAGGCCGATCTTGATGAGCGAAGGCGCGAAGCATTGGCGGCAGAGGCGCGCATCCAGGCCATTCAATCCCGCATAGACCAGCGCATTATCAAAGCCCCCTATAACGGCATTGTGGGTCTGCGCAATATCAGTCTTGGCGCCCTTGCCCAGCCCGGCACAAAAATCACAACATTGGATGATGACAGCATCATGAAACTTGATTTTTCTGTCCCCGAAGTCTTTTTGCAGACCCTCAAGGAAGGTGTTGCCATTTCCGCCACAAGCCGCGCCTTTCCGGGCGAAGTTTTCAAAGGAACAATCTCCAGCATAGAAAGCCGCATTGATCCCATCACACGCGCCATTGATGCACGTGCCCTGATCGATAACAGTGATCGCCGCTTGAAGCCCGGCCTGCTGATGCAAATTGAGCTCGCCAAAGCCCCCAGAGAGGCTCTGGTGATCCCCGAAGAAGCACTCATCCCCGAAGGCTCCAAAAATTTCGTACTCGTCATCGAGGAAAATACAGAGGAAAACACAGACGGTATTACAGCGCGCAGGCAACTGGTTGAACTCGGGGCCCGTCAATTCGGTATTGTAGAAATCATTAATGGCCTTCATGTGGGTGACCGCGTGGTCAGCCACGGCACTCTGCGTGTGCGGCCTGGCGCTGGCCTTGAAATCAAAGGGGTTGAAACCCATGATGCCCGTCTTGAGAAATTACTTGGCCAAGACACGACATCTGAAAATGCGGCGGGCGCACCATGATACTCTCTGATATATCCGTAAAACGCCCCGTCTTTGCCAGCGTTATCTCGCTGCTTTTGATTGCGTTTGGATTGGTCTCTTTTGACCGCCTGTCCTTACGGGAATATCCGAATATTGATCCGCCGATTGTTACAGTCGAAGTTGAATATCCGGGTGCCCCTGCCAATATTGTGGAAACGCGGGTCACAGAGCTGATCGAAGAGCGGATTGCCGGTATCGAGGGGATTGAATTTATCGATTCATCCTCATCCGATGGCGAATCCAATGTCACAATCGAATTTTCTATTAACCGTGATATCAACGAAGCGGCTAATGATGTCCGTGACCGCATCTCCGGCATTCAGGACAACCTGCCCGAGGAAGCCGACCCACCCGAAGTACAAAAAGTCGATAGCAATGATGATGTGATTATCTGGCAAAATCTGTCCAGCGACCGGATGACCGTGCCCGAACTTACCGACTATGCCGAGCGTTATTTGGTGGATCAATACTCTGCTCTCGATGGTGTTGCCCGTATCCGCGTTGGTGGAGGATTGCGCTATGCCATGCGGATCTGGCTCGATCGTAACGCGCTGGCCGCACGCAACCTGACCGTGAATGATGTGGAACAAGCCTTGCGCGCCGAAAATGTTGAGCTGCCCGCCGGAAGCCTGCAATCGGATGAACGCATCTTTAAAGCGCGCGTTGAGCGCAATTTCCAAGAGCCCGATGACTTTGCCAAACTTGTCCTGGCGCGCGGTGAAAACGGATTTCTTGTGCGCCTCGGTGATGTTGCCCGCGTTGAAAAGGGCGTTGAAGAGGATCGCCTGTTCTTCCGCGGCAATGGTGAGCCTATGGTCGGTATCGGAGTGATCAAACAATCCACCGCCAATACAATCGATGTGTCGGACGCGGTCAAGACACTCAGCGAAAAACTAAAGCGCAACCTGCCCGAGGGCATGTCGATCTCGCAAAGTTATGATGCGGCTGTGTTTATCAAGGCATCCATTTCCGAGGTCTATAAAACTCTGTTTATTGCGATTGGCTGTGTTGTGTTTGTGATCTATATATTCCTCGGCAGCTTGCGCGCTATGCTGATCCCCGCCATTACTGTGCCCATCTCTTTGATTGCTTCTTTTATTGCTATTTATAGTTTTGGATTTTCGCTTAACCTGCTCACACTTCTCGCTCTTGTTCTGGCCATCGGGCTGGTGGTTGATGATGCAATTGTGATGCTGGAAAACATTGTGCGCCGGATCCAGGAAAAAGGTGAAACACCTCTGGTCGCTGCCTATAGAGGCGCGCGCCAAGTTGGCTTTGCGGTTATTGCTACCACCCTTGTTTTGATCTCTGTATTTGTGCCTATCACATTTCTGGAAGGTGATATTGGGCGCCTGTTCACCGAATTTGCCCTGACCATTGCTGCGGCCATTGCTTTCTCATCCCTTGTCGCACTGACCCTCGCCCCCATGATGGCCTCCAAAATGTTAAACAGCGATGCGGGGGATGAAAATGTCATCACCAAAACGATCAATCGCTTTTTTAAAATGCTGCGCAAATCCTACATCGCCAGCCTGACATTTTTGTTGCGCATTCCTGCGATGGTTATCCTTATTTTTGCACTGCTGGTGGGCGGAACAGTCTGGCTCTACCCCAATGTTACGCAAGAATTTGTGCCCCAAGAAGACCGCGGCGCATTCTTTGTTGTCGTCAGTGGACCTGAAGGCGCGAGCTATAGTTACATTGAAGAATATATGACCGAGATTGAACGTCGTCTGATGCCCTATGTCGATAAAGGTGAGTTTAAACGCCTGCTCGTACGGGCGCCGCGCGGCTTTGGCAGTATCGAGAATTTCAATGGCGGATTTGTGATTGTCATTCTGGAGGATTGGGACAAACGCCGTTCCGCCTTCGAGATTATGAATGAACTCAGAGGCAAGCTCGCCGCTCTGCCGGGGGTACGCGCCTTTCCCGTTATGCGCCAAGGGCTGGGCGGGGGAACCGGCAAGCCCGTTCAGTTCGTCATTGGCGGGCCGACCTATGAAGCCCTTGCCGAATGGCGGGACATCATCATTGAAAAGGTCAATGAGAATAATCCCGGCATTCTGGGTCTCGATAGTGATTATAAAGAAACACGCCCGCAAATTGATTTCCGCGTTGATTATAACCGCGCCGCAGATTTAGGTGTAACGGTTGAAGAGATTGGCCGCACCTTGCAAACCATGATGGCGGGGCGCAATGTCACAACCTATCTCGAAAATGGTGAAGAATATGACATTATTCTTGAAGGTGATCGCACCAAGCAGCAATCCTTTGATGATATTGCCAATATTTATGTACGCTCCCAAAGCTCGGGTCAGCTTATACCGCTTTCAAATGTGGTCACAATCACAGAATATGGCGCGGCGGAAACGCTCGCCCGCTATAACCGTATCCGCTCGATTACACTGGAGGCCAATCTTGAAGATGGCTTCGCACTTGGCGAAGCTTTAACGCATCTTGAGGGGCTCGTGCGGGAGCATCTCCCGGATGAGGCCGTCATTGATTACAAGGGCCAAAGCCGTGATTTTATCTCTTCGGGTGATTCCATTATCTTTGTCTTTATTCTTGGCCTTGTCGTCGTCTTCCTTGTTCTGGCCGCGCAATTCGAAAGTTATATCCACCCCTTTATTATTATGCTCACTGTTCCCCTTGCGGCCGGCGGGGGTTTGCTTGCGCTTTACCTGACGGGCGGAACACTCAATATTTATTCGCAGATCGGCCTGATCATGCTTGTTGGTCTGGCCGCCAAAAACGGAATCTTGATTGTCGAATTTGCCAACCAACTCCGCGATGAGGGAATGGGCTTCTCCAAGGCTTTGATCGAGGCCACCGAAGTGCGCTTCCGTCCAATCCTGATGACGGGCCTGACCACCATCGCCGGTGCATTGCCGCTTATTCTGACCAGCGGTGCAGGCGCAGAAACCCGTATCGCTATTGGCCAAGTCGTTCTTGGCGGCGTGATTGCAGCCACCTTCTTCACGCTTTATATCGTGCCCATCGCCTATAGCTTGATTGCCCGCGGCACAGGTTCACCGGGTGATATTGCCCGCCGTCTCGAAGAAGAAGAAGAAAATAAGGCCTAAATATTATAAGAGACGGGCTCGGTCGGTGAGGGTGCATCAATGGCATCCTGAAAGGCTTCCAAGCAATAGCCAATGCCGCGGCGATTATGAAAGATTTTATAATTTTTGAGGCCGGTATGTTTCAAATTTGTATGAATATTATGCCGCGCCAGATTAAAAGTGTGCAGGGAATTAACCAAACCATCGATATTTTTGCTGCGGCTGATGACTTCATCAACCTGCATTCGTCGATGCGCATTCTCGGCCATAATCGTAAGGATGCGATGTTCGAACGGTGCTAAATCAATTGTTTTGCCTTCCACCTTGAGCTGCAAAAGCGTGTTATTGATTTTATATGGCCCAACCTCGAGATAATCCGATGTTTGCAAGACCTTATCCAAATTTCTCTCAAGGAAATACCCGGATCGCTTATTATCGCTATAGCGGATATCAAACCGGGCCAATTTCGCCTTCAAGTCTGTTTCCACCGATTGATAAATATAATCTTCACCCCAATTATGCCCCTCACTATCAGATAATGATTTAAGCGCGGGGATGTCCAGAGGCCTATCGGCCTCAACCAATTTTTGAAGAAAGTAATTTTGGGCAACATTCAGGCTGGATTGCCGGTCACCATCCGTAATTTTTGCCAAATTAGGATCATATTTCACACCATCCAAATCAATAATGCCAAGGGCATTGCGCTGATCTTGGCTGAGCTCTTGGTGATTGATTTTAAGAACATAACCACCAATGTGACCTTTGTAGATTTCCTCTAATACAGGCTGATCAATATTGTAATCCTTCTCCAGCTTTGCTCTAAACAAGCGCATGGCACCATGAAACGAGACTTTATTGCCATTAAAATGCCGCCTATACATATCCTTGGTCTTAATGGGTGTAGGATATGATGAAATCAAATCTTCCATCATCGCAAATTCGGTTTCGTTCGTCTGAATAGGGTCACCATCAAACATCAACATATTCAATGTTTGATTAATCGCCCATGGCGGCACCTGCGATATTTTACTGTTTTTGAGAATATCTTGCGGGATCTGTTCAATCGGCATATCCAATCGGAGCATATCGTCACCGATCCTGCGAAACCCGATCCCTGCATCCCCTAGAGCAAGTGATATATTCTTTTGCATTAATTTCCTGACATCTTTTA
Organism: uncultured Pseudobdellovibrionaceae bacterium; assembly: GCA_964611755.1. Lineage (GTDB taxonomy): Bacteria > Pseudomonadota > Alphaproteobacteria > Micavibrionales > Micavibrionaceae > CAZTBB01. The sequence goes on along the minus strand of CAZTBB010000002.1, from coordinate 59,302 downwards.
ACAGTATATTTTCTTTGCCAGTTTCGCCATAAACATGTTCTGAGGCCTCTTCCAACGCCAATGCATGCGGATACGATTTTAAAAGCGCTACAAATAGCCGGTATTGCCTGTTAGGCAATGAAATCTCGATCGATCTTGCACCTTCAAATGGCTTATACTCAATTTTTTGCAGGGTTTCATTAACCTCAAAAGGGCCAACAGAGATGAAACTCATGTGGCTAAGCGCTTTATTAAGTGTTCTCTCATCTTGAATATTGAGAAAATGTCCGACGCCTTTTCTAAACTGGATAAACTCAACCCCGCCATTGGCGTCTCTCAATTTTTTTTTCAGACTCTGTAAATTGGGATTCACGGCATCGGTCTTTTTCTCGCTTCCATAGACTTTGAACGCCAGATCTTTCGTCTGCATACTATCGGGATAGCTCTCCATGAAGTGTTGCATAAGTTCATATTCCCGCGGTGCCAGGGAAATAATGTTTTTATCAAATTTTAAAATCTGCAATTTTTTGTGCAGCAGAAGAGGGCCATGACGAATTTCATCTGTTAAAAGCCGAAAAGATTTATCATCTATCTCTTCAAAATTGAGAATATATTCTTTGGCGTGGTTTTTATGGATCAAGGTTTTAAATTTTGACTCTTTCTTGCCCAGTTTGGAGACAAGAGATTTCATCAAATTCTCCAGCCCTCTCAAACCTGCCACATATGTTCTGGGTGATTTATTTTTGAACCGGTTGGCCTCATCAATCAAATCATCAACATTTGCGGTTTCAGGGTATTTCATGGCCATGAGCTTAAGAACCATAAATTCCGAAACCGCAACATCAACCTTTTTGCCATTGATGCGGATCTCCTGACGCGTGAGATCAATTTCCAATTCGCCAAATTGTTTAATATAGCCTGTCTTTGAGAACGGCTTCGGATTAAACATCAAACCCTGACCATGCGAACTTTCAATAATATCACCAAGACCAGGTTTGGCTTTATTCAATGCTTTACGTATATGAGAAAGAATAACATCCAGCGTCTTAATCTTTGTATCGCTGTCTTCATCGTATAAATGATTATAAATGGCTTCCTTTGAAACAAATTTATCAGCGTTCAAAATCAAATATTCAATAAACCGATATTGCATATCTGAAAAATGAACAGGTTGTTTATCTACAAAAATTGTTAACTTTCCAAAATCAATCTCCAACGGCCCAAAGATTTCAACCCGTGATACGCCTTGCCTGGTCAAAACGGCATTTTGAAGCATTTTTTGAACAAGACCCGGATGCGCAATCTGATCTAAATCAAGAGACGTCAGAGCGCCCGCGCTAATTGCGTTAAACATGATATCCGGGTCTTTCGACCCATTAATACAAAGTAGCGGCCCTTTCAGATGTTTCGATGACAGTGCCTTTAAAAGATCATCCGAACCGGATCCATTATAGACAATCACAGCATCATAATCATACGCATCCAGATTGCCCAAAAGATCAGATGACTGCGTTTCATGAATGATCTCAAATTCAGGCTCAGGAAGCTCTCTGTTCAGATGCGATATTATCTCGTCCAGATGCTCAATCTCGGGAATGTAAGTAAAAATTCTCATTTTTCATATACCAACGCGCTGTTTTACGAAAAATAATACGAAAAGTCAATTTTCTGACACTCTGGATAGACAAAGAAGATTTTTTTTGTTTTACGCGCTAGAAAGTTTGCTTTTCTTCCCTATATCTGTATAAGTGTGACAATTAGCAAACCAAGTAAGAGTAAGGATTTGATGCCCATGACCAAGGATCAGAACAAGGGGAACGTCATTAACATTAAAACAGGCCTGGCTGAAATGCTCAAAGGCGGCGTCATTATGGACGTTGTTACACCAGAGCAGGCCGAAGTTGCCGAGAAGGCCGGCGCAATTGCTGTTATGGCTCTCGAGCGTGTTCCATCTGACATCCGTAAAGCTGGCGGCGTGGCTCGTATGAGCCCACCTGAGCTTATTGAAGAGATTATGAAGACAGTCTCTATTCCTGTGATGGCAAAATGCCGTATCGGCCATTTTGCCGAAGCACAAATCCTGGAAACAATCGGTGTTGATTACATCGATGAGAGCGAAGTGCTCACGCCTGCTGATGAACAATACCATGTAAACAAGCACGACTTTAAAGTGCCATTTGTATGCGGTGCTAAAAATCTTGGTGAAGCGCTCCGCCGTATTGGTGAAGGCGCCGCCCTTATGCGTACAAAGGGTGAGCCCGGCACAGGCAACATTGTCGAAGCCGTGCGCCACTTGCGCCAGATCAATGCGGAAATCCGTGCTGTTGTAAATTCCAGCGATGATGAACTCATGACCATGGCAAAAGATCATGGCGCTCCATTTGAACTTCTGAGAATTGTCAAACAAGAAGGCAAGCTTCCTGTGCCTAACTTCGCCGCTGGCGGTATTGCAACACCTGCCGATGCTGCACTTTGTATGCAGCTTGGCGCCGAGTCCGTATTCGTAGGGTCCGGCATTTTCAAGAGTGAAAATCCGGAGAAATACGCAAAGGCTATTGTAAAAGCGACAGCGCATTACAATGATCCTGCTATTGTTCTCGAAGCCTCCAAGGAATTGGAAGGCGTTGCCATGCGCGGCACAGAGATTTCCGAGATTGAAGAGCCAATGAAGATGGCCAATCGCGGTTGGTAAATTGCCGAGCCAACACTCTAAACATCAAATCACGATCGGGTGCCTTGCTCTGCAAGGTGCCGTTGATTTGCATCGCCCGCATGTTGAGGCGCTCGGCGCAGATTTTAGGCCGGTCAAAAAAGCGGAGGAATTTGATGCCGTTGATGCATTTATTCTTCCGGGCGGTGAAAGCGGGGTCATGCTTAAACTGATCGATGTGTTTGATTTATGGGACAGCCTAGAGCGCAATCTAAAATCCAAACCCGTCTGGGGCATATGTGCCGGCTCCATTTTAATGGCCGAAAGGGTGACCAATCCGGAACAAAAATCTTTTGCCATTCTCCCGATAGACATTCAACGCAATGGGTATGGCCGACAAATCGATAGCCAGAACACCGAAATCAATGGGTATGAGGTCTCCTTTATTCGCGCGCCGGTCATCCAAAAAACCGATCATAGTGTAGAGACAATCGCCTCTTTCGAAGGCCAGCCTGTCTGGGTCAAAAAAGGACATGCCATGGCAACAACCTTCCATGGCGAGACAAATTTGGATACCCCCTCCCCCATGCATCAGGCCTTTATGGAGATGATCACATTATTTTATGCCTCCAAAGCCGCATAACATTAGAAACTTCTTTAGAAATTCTGTAGTATAAAATATTAAAGGCTTCACAAACTGAGAGCCTCTCCATACCAAGCCATGAGCTTCTTTAAAGACATTATTGATACGCTGAGCAAAAATTCTTCAAGCGAAGAGCTGGAAGATCTGCCAAAATCATCTGCCAAGTTTGACCAGCCTGTCATCAAACAAGACCAAGAACATGCCTGTGAAGCCTATACGGAATTAAAAGTCGCCTTTCGCGATATTGGCCGGATGAATGCCATCATTGAAATTCTTGGGCGTGATTTTCTGACCGCCATGCCGGAAGGCGCTTATAAAAGCCGCCTCGGCCAGATGGCGTTTTTATTCCGCCGCATGCATGAAGATCTCACCAGTGAAAAAGTACACCAACTTTTGGTGAATGCACGCGAACACGCCCATGAATGCGAAGATGAGAGCGAATGGGATGATTGGGATAGCGCCAATTTGCGCGAGATGGAGGACATGTACCGCATTTATTGCCATGTTGATCCGGCTCTGATGGAACGCAAGGCACGCCTGTCTTACGAAGGACGGCGCCACCACACCAATGTCTATAAAAAAGGAGATTGGGAACAGGCCAAAGAATTTTTGAAAGAACAGGTTGATCTTCACCGCCGCATTGCCGATGCTCGCCTCGAGGCCTCGGATGCCGAGAGCCGTTACGAAATGCTGATGCAGGAATTTATGCCGGGTATGAAGCTGTTCGATCTTGAAAACCTGATGGACTCACACACAGATGCATTGAAATCCCTGCTGCCGGAGATTTTGGAAAAACAAGCCAATGATCCCAAGCCAATGGATTTAAACGCCGATTATGAAGGCGAGGCACAAATGTGGCTTAACCGCTCTTTGCTTCAAGTGATAGGCTTTGATTTTGATCGCGGCGGCCTTTATGAAACAGGCCATAATCCTGTTGAGGGCGGGACACCTGAGGATACGCGTCTGGTGATTAGCAATGTCGATCAAAGCAATTTCCTGGACTCCATGAAAAGCGCATTGCATGAGGGTGGCCACGGTCTCTATATTCAGGGCCTTCCCCGTAAACAATGGCGCTATCAACCTGTTGGGATGGATCTTGGCGCGGCCATGCATGAAAGCCAAGCCTTACTGATTGAAATGATTATCGGCCGGATGCCGGAATTCTTTGAATTCCTATCACCGCGCCTTGAAGGGTTATTCCACGGCATTAATTCTCCGGCGCTCTCCCCGGAAAATCTATACGCGCTTAAAACACGCGTTCAACCTGGATCAGACCGCAAAAAGGCGGATGAAGTCACTTACTTCTATCATGTGCTTTTACGATTCCGCCTCGAGCGTGATCTCATTGACGGCACGCTGAGCGTGGATCAACTCCCCGAAGCCTGGGTGGAGGGTATACACCATCATTTAGGCATTCTGCCCACAAACCATATTGAGGGGTGCCTGCAGGATGTGCATTGGTTTGTTGGAAAATTCGGCTATTTCCCATCTTACGCGCTCGGCCATATGATCGCAGCGCAACTTTTTGTCACCCTCAAAAACACGATCCCTGATCTGAAAGAGAAAATTGTTGAAGGGGATTTCTCCCACATCAAACAATGGCTCTCGGAGAATATTTATTCCAAAGGGCGTTTGATGGGTATGCAAGAGCTACTCAAGGATATTACCGGCAGCCGTCTCAAACCTGATTATCTCGAAAAACACCTGCGTAGGCGTTATCTGCACTAAGCTTACAAAAAGAATAATATTGTTCTGAGACTCAAAAACTTATAAACATGGTGGCATGATACAGTATATATCCACGCGCGGTGGCACCGAGCCACAAAATTTTGAAGATGTTCTCCTCACAGGGCTGGCCCCTGATGGCGGGTTGTTTGTTCCCGAAAGCTGGCCGCAATTCAGCCGCGATGATTTTGAGGCTCTGCGCGGCAAAAGCTATATCGACATTGCCGAAGCGGTCATGTACCCGTTCGTTGAGGGCTCTATCCCGCGTGAAGATTTCCGAGAGATTTTAGAGAAAACCTACAGCGCAAAAAATTTCCGCCACGATGATATCGTGCCTTTACATGCAATCTATGATGATAAGCTCTATGCTATGGAGCTTTTCCATGGCCCGACCATCGCCTTTAAAGACGTCGCTCTGCAATTGCTTGGGCATTTATTTGATTACGTCCTCAAAAAACGACAAGAACGCATTACAATTGTCGGCGCAACATCCGGTGATACCGGATCGGCTGCGATTGAAGGCTGCAAAGTCAGCGACCAGCTCGATATCTTTATTTTGCACCCTGCTGGCCGCGTCTCTGATGTGCAGCGCAAGCAAATGACCAGCATTAAGGCAGACAATGTCTTTAACATTGCTCTCGAGGGCAATTTTGATGATTGCCAAAATCTGGTCAAAGACATGTTTAATGACAGTGCCTTTCGCGCCGAAATGAATTTAAGCGCCATCAACTCGATTAACTGGGCACGGATCATGGCGCAAATCGTTTATTATGTTGATACGGCTCTCAAGCTTGGTGCCCCTGACAAAGATGTCACCTTTAGTGTACCAACTGGTAATTTCGGAAATGTCTTTGCCGCCTATGCGGCGCGTCAAATGGGTTTCCCTATTCATGGTCTCAATATCGCTACCAACAAAAATGATATTCTAACCCGCTTTTTTGAAACGGGGAAAATGACATTAGAAGGTGTTGATCCATCCATTAGTCCTTCCATGGATATCCAGATCTCCAGCAACTTCGAGCGCTATCTGTTTGATCTTGTCGACCGTGATGCAGGCAAACTCAAAGAGCTTATGGAAGAATTCAAAGCATCCGGCACAATGACATTGCCAGATAATCTCATGCAAAAAGCACGCGCGGAATTTACAGCCTTCCGCACAGATGAGTCGCAAACCTCCGCTACGATCAAAAAGATATTTGAAGATACTGGTTACATGCTGGATCCGCATACGGCGGTCGGGGTTCATGGATCACTTGGACAACTAGATGACTTGGATGATAACGCAGTGATTGTCTCTCTGGCCTGTGCCCACCCGGCGAAATTCCCGGATGCGGTAAAGGGTGCAACAGGTGAGCACCCTGAATTGCCGGAGCATCTCTCTGACCTCCTGAGCCGTGAAGAATTTTTGACACAGCTGCCAAACGATCTGGAGCGCGTACAAAATTTTGTGCGTGAAAATGCCCACAATAAAACGGAGCCTCTCGCAAGCCATGGATAAAACATTACAAAGCACGACACTGCCCAATGGCATCCGCGTCATTACAGACACAATACCGAGCGTCGAGAGTGTCGCGCTTGGGTTTTGGGTCAATGTCGGTACGCGCAACGAGGACATGTCCGAAAATGGTGTGGCCCACATGGTGGAGCATATGCTCTTTAAAGGCACGCAAAAGCGCGATGCCCGCCAAATCTCCGAAGAGATTGAAAATGTGGGCGGCCAGATGAACGCGTACACGTCCCGCGAAGTCACCAGCTATCATATGCATCTCTTGAAAGAACATGCGGGTCTTGCCCTCGATGTGCTCGCAGATATGTTGCAAAATTCAACGATGCCAGAAGACGAAGTCGAGCGTGAACGTCAGGTGATTTTACAAGAAATCGGCATGTGCACCGACACACCCGATGATCTGGTCTACGATAATTACTATGAGAAGGCCTATCCCGGCCAAACACTCGGCGCGCCAATTCTAGGCACAAGCGAGATCATTTCCAAGATGCCGCGCGATACGTTGCAAAATTATGTCAGCCGTTTTTATCGCGGTGAAAATTTAGTAGTCTCGGCAGCCGGTAATCTCGATCATGATCATATCTGTGCCAAAGTGGAATCTCTGACAAATGCCCTCGAAAAGGGCGAAAAAGCAGCCAAACCGGAAGCAACCTATCAAGGTGGAGAACACCGACACGAAAAAGAGCTTGAGCAAACCCATATCATGCTGGGCTTTCCCACATGCGCCCGCAATCATGAAGATTTTTATGCGACCAAAGCACTCTCGACATTGCTGGGCGGCGGGATGTCCTCGCGCCTGTTCTATGAAATCCGCGAAAAGCGCGGCTTGGTCTATGCGATCTATTCCATGTATTCCGCCTATCAGGATAATGGGCAATTTATGATCTATGCCGGCACTAGCCCCGAAGGGCCAAAGGAGTTAATCCCCGTTCTGTGCGATGAACTTATGAAAGTCCAGAGCGATATCACACAAGAAGAGCTCGACCGTGCAAAAGCGCAAATGAAATCCGGCATTCTGATGAGCTTTGAATCAATGATGAGCCGCGCCGATCAAAATGCCAAGCATATGCTTTTCCGTGACAAGCTTTTGGATAAGGCCGAGATCATTGAAAAAATTGATGCACTTCAAATCGATGATCTACAGCGCGCCGCCATCAATAGCTTTAGCGCAACACCTACACTCTCGGGGCTCGGGCCGCTACAAAACCTTCAGACCTATGATGATGTCACTGGTCGGCTCCACGCTGCAAAAGCGGCATAAACAACCCCTAGTTTCCATATCGTTAACGAAAAATTAACCATATTTATCGTAACGTTGGCACATGCTAGATACATTAAATAAAGTTGCCAAAACTGTCTCCGTAGCCTTTCATTATGCCGCCGGAGATGATGATCCAAATGGCGCCGAAGCCGCCATCCACCGTCAACGCATTAGCGAGATATGGCATAATTCTGCCGCATCAAATGATACGCAGGCGGATGTTGCACCGGCACCGCATATCGCCACCGCACCCGCACCAAGCGGCACAGATTAAACCTATTCCATGTCTGTTATGTCCTAGGCGCGGCCGGCCTCGCCTGACAACATTGATGGGTCTATACCAAGGCGCTTAATGGCAACATCCCATTTATCATCCGGCCCCGTGCCGAAGATAATGTCCTGATCCGCATCCAGCATCAGCCAGGCATTTTGCTGAATTTCATCATCGAGCTGCCCCGGGCTCCATCCCGCATAACCAAGCACGAATAACAGCTCGCTAGGACCGTTGCCCTGTGCAATATCCTTGAGTGCCTCAACTGTGCCTGTCACGGCAAAATCATCATTTACAGGGATGGTCTCCTCGCGCTTAAAATCCGCGCCATGCAAAACAAAGCCGCGCTGTGCCTCCACGGGCCCGCCGCTCATCACCGGGATATTGATATCGCCCTTCGAGACATCAATATCGGAGAGCAAGCCAAGCTGTTCGAGCAATTTGGAAAAGGCCACGCCTTGCATTTTCTGGTTCACGACCAAACCCATCGCACCATTTTCATCATGGGCGCAGACAAAAATCACCGATTTATGAAAGCGCGGATCGCTCATCGATGGCATCGCCAGCAAAAGCTTTCCATTCAAATATCCGTTCTCGGTTTGCATCATATTCATGCCAATAACCTAGCGCGAATGTGCCTCCCTGCCAAGGGCAGAGAGAGGGATTACGCGCGTATGATTTAGATATCCGTCTCGGGAAAAAAGGTACAGACAAGGCGCGGCTCCCGCTTGTCAATATGGGGCGAGCGATGCTGCACCATTGGTTTGAATAGAAACGGTGTGCGCTCCTCCACTGTGCCTTCTAAATGCTGCGTGCCTTTATTGATCAACCCATAGGTCATGAAAGTTTGATAATGTGCATGCCAGTCCCCATCTCGAATGGCTGATAAGGTGAAATGCACGCGCGGCTCATCGGTTGATTGATGATACAAGCTGGCTAAATCCATGATCATGCCATAAAGCTCCGGCGGTAAACGCTTTCGCCCGTCATATTCAATTGTGTCAACCTGACCATCGGTAAAGGTGACCGCCCCGAAGACAGGGCCCAGCTTTTTGATATCGCGCTTGCGCAATTTATTTAAATAAGCCCGCACGCCCTCCGGCTCCGTATAGCCATCTAAAATAACCTTATGTTGATCTGTCTGCCGCGCCGCCGCGATAAAATCCGGGCGCGATGATGCTCTTACAAGATTTGTCTCCAATGTCTGGGTCATCCCCGCATTAAAGAGAGTTTTTTTGATTTATGCAAATTGAAAAACGGGAGGAGCCGTGAAACACGCTCTGGTTAAGCCTTGAGGGCGCTACTCTTCATCCTCGAATTCATCCCCGTCATCGGCCAAAGGCGTCCCGCACCCGCATCCCGGCCCGTGTTTATGGGCATGGCTGTGATCATGCGTATGTGCGTGAGAATGGGCATGATTATGCCCCACAGTGCCCGTTAACGGCATCGATCCCCCCGTCCCCGCCGGCATGGTCGAGGACATAAGAAGCTTGTTTTTAATGTCGGTTTTCAGTGTCATTTTTTTTACTTTTTTCACGTTCATAAGAATCTTTTATCCAACCTTGAATAACTTGAGGAGGATCATTTTGTCTCAGAAGTGGGCTGTCATGCAAAACATCTTTGTTTTTGTCTCTCAACCAACCATAAAAGGAAAAAGCTTCTTCGCCTATATTGCCTTGATTACCTGCATCAGGCCACTGCAAATAAAGTTTTCTTATTTCTGATTCTGTTTCTGTTCTATTCATTTCTACTACTCCCATTCGATCGTACCGGGGGGTTTGGAGGTAATGTCGTAGGTCACGCGGTTAATGCCCTTCACCTCATTGATGATCCGTGTGGCAACGCGCCCCAGAAATTCATGCGGGAAGGGGTAATAATCGGCCGTCATGCCATCCGTGGATGTCACAGCCCGCAACGCGCAGACATGATCATAGGTGCGGTCATCACCCATCACGCCCACCGTTTTCACGGGCAGCAAGACCGCAAAGGCTTGCCAGATCGCGTCATAGAGCCCTGCGTTCTGGATTTCCTCCAGATAAATCGCATCGGCCTTGCGCAAAATGTCGAGCTTCTCGCCCGTGATTTCGCCCGGCAAGCGGATCGCCAGACCCGGCCCCGGGAAGGGGTGACGGCGAATGAAATCTTCGGGCATGCCGAGCGCGCGGCCAAGCTCACGCACCTCGTCCTTGAATAATTCGCGCAATGGCTCGACCAATTCCAATTCCATCTCTTCGGGCAGGCCGCCGACATTATGGTGCGATTTAATCGTCACGCTTGGCCCGCCGGTAAAGCTGACGCTTTCGATTACATCCGGATAGAGCGTGCCCTGCGCCAAGAATTTTGCCCCGCCAATGCGGCTCTTACACTCATCAAAGACGTCAATGAACAGCTTGCCGATTGTTTTACGCTTGGTCTCGGGATCGGAAATTCCATCCAGATTGCCCAAAAACAGCGCCGAGGCATCTTCATGAATCAGTGGAATATTGTAATGATCACGGAAGAGCGTGACGACTTGCTCGCTCTCACCCATACGCATCATGCCGGTATCCACATAGATACAAGTGAGCTGATCACCAATCGCCTCATGCAAAAGCACAGCCGTGACCGAGCTATCAACCCCGCCGGACAGGCCGCAAATCACTTTACCGTCGCCGACTTGGGTGCGGATTTTGGCAATCGCCTCATCCTTGAAATTCTCCATTGTCCAATCACCCGCACAGCCACACACATTATGAGTGAAATTCTTCAAGAGCTGCGCCCCATGCGGCGTATGCACCACTTCGGGGTGGAACTGCACGCCATAGAAATGGCGGCTTTTATCGGCGACAAATGCGAATGGTGCGCCTTCGGATGTGCCCACCACTTCGAAGCCCTCAGGCAAGGCGGTGACACGGTCGCCATGGCTCATCCAGACCTGTTCATGCGCGCCCTGATCCCAGACACCATCGAGCAAGTCATCATGCCCGCTGACATCCACATAGGCGCGGCCAAATTCACCGCCGCCATGATGCTCGCCCTTTTCAACTTTCCCGCCTAGTTGCTCGACCATGGTTTGCTGGCCGTAACAAATTCCAAAGATCGGCAAGCCCATTTCGAAAATGCCTTCCGGCGCTCTGGGTGATCCCTCATCAGTCACACTGCATGGCCCGCCCGAGAGAATAATCCCTTTCGGGTCATAGGCTTTGATGCGCTCCATATCAGCCTGATTGAATGGCCATATCTCACAATATACTCCGCTCTCGCGCACACGGCGGGCGATCAATTGTGTGACTTGTGATCCAAAATCGAGGATCAAAATATGTTCATGCTGTTCGGAAATCTCACTCATAGAAACAACGTTGGTCTGGCTCATCTTTTCTCTTTCAAAATTAACTCTGCTTTGCGTGCACATGCACCGGCTGTCATATATTTAAAGATTTAATTTGCAATTATCAAAATAATTATTTAAGCAATATGACAATTATCGTGTTACTGGAGTAAAAAATGACTGGATCTAACCCTGTTTCTGTAGAAGTTCCCCCATCAGGCACATTGGCCGTAAAAGGCCAGATGGCCTCTCTCAAATCTTTGGGCGTTGACACGATTAGCCTTGGTGCCGGTGAATTAAAATTTGAACTGGCTCCGCATATCCGTCGCTCCTTCAAATATTTGGCAAAACATATGGCTCTTGGTTACACGGCCGCTCCGGGCACAGACCAGCTCCGTCAAGCCATTGCCTATAAAGAACTTCAAGATTACGGCATCGAAACAAATCCAGCTACAGACATCTTGCTCACGCCTGGCGGTAAAGGTGCATTGGCTGCATTGATGCATGGAACATTCGGTGATAAATCCAATCCTAATTTTGATGGCCGCGATGAAGTTATCGTGCCAACACCATATTGGTTATCGCATGATCCGATGTTGAAAAATTCAGGTGGGAAGATGGTCAATGTTGATTGCCCCGCCTCTCAGGATTATAAAATCACACCAGATCAATTGCGCGCAGCGATCACGGATAAAACAAAATATTTCATGCTGACATCCCCGCACAATCCCGGCGGGACATCATACACTGATCAAGAACTCGAAGCCCTTGCACACGTACTGCGTGAAAATCCGCACGTCTATATTGTTACAGAAGATATGTATGAGCATTACATCTTTGATGGCAAAGAGCGCACGCATTTAAACAAAGTCGCTCCTGATTTGGCCAATCGCACAGTGCGCGTAAACTGTTTCTCTAAATCTGATGAAATGGCCGGCGAGCGCGTTGGCTGGCTGAGTGGTCCAGAAGCGATTATGAAGCCAATCAAAAGCCTCAACTCCCACAAAGCGGGCAATGCCCCTGTGATTGGTCAATGGCTTGGTATCTCCGCCATCCTTGGCCATAACATGATGGTCCAAGCTTATGAGAACCCCGAAGCCTATGCCGATCAAATCAAATCCGGAACAATCAAAGGCACTTTTGATCAAATATCCGCTCTGCGCGCGCAAAAAATTCCTATGCTCGAACGTTGGAGAGATGCTGTTCTTGCTAAGCTCGAAACAACCGATCTTGTTACACCAAGACCAGGTGGGTCATTCTACGCTTTCCCATCGATCGAAGCGTATATCGGCCGTAAATTCAAAGATGATTTGCCACTAGCCAAAGGCTTAAGCGCCAATGATGATCTGAGTGAGCTTGGCCTAGAATCATCTGCTGGAAAAACAATCACCAGCGTGAGTGATTTCGCAAAAGCCGCCGCCGTTCATGCCGGCGTGGGTATTGTTCCTGGAACAGATTTTGAAGCGCCAAATTCTTTCCGCATTGCCTACACAGAAGAGCGCTCCATAGAAGCAGCACAGCGCCTTGTTGATCTATTGGAACAAACTGAACCTGCGTAAGGTTTAAGCCACGACTCTGCGCGAAAATTTAATCAAAAGCAGGCCGGCAATCACAATGATGGACCCACCGGCTATGGTCCAGTTATCGGGATATTCACCAAACATAACCGCACCCAGCAATACGCCCCAAAGAATTTGCACATAATGCACCGGCGCGATATAGGCCGCGGGCGCATGGGCAAAGGCCTTGGCCACCAAAATAGAGCCCGCGACAAAGCAAAGGCTCATGAAGGCAAAAATGCCAAGATCCTGCATTGTGACATCCACCGTATGCCAGAGGCTAATGGCCGGAAACAGCATAATGCAAAACATGATCAAGAACTGGAATATTGTCATCGATAAAAGCGTTTGATTATCCGGCCCGATATAACGCCCGAGCACATAGCCGAGAGAGAAAAAGACGGTTAACCCAAGTGCCGCTGCAGTGCCGATATTCAACGGTATCATTCCCGGGCGCACGACAATCAAAACCCCGATAAACCCGATACATGTAATAACCCACGACCGCAGGCGAATCTGCTCGCCCATCAGCAATACCGAAAAAATCTTTGCCATAAACGGCGCACAGAAAATCAGCGCATAGGCAGTCGCCAAATCCAGATTCATAAAGGCAATAAACCCGAGAAGATTAGAAATCGACAAACATGCACCGCGTGCGATCCGCATTTTTAATTTGGGCTTGGTCAGTGTTTTTTTGAAACCGCCCAGATAATTGGACAATAAAACGAGCAATAACAGGCACCCGCCATTGGATAAAACCACAATCACAGGCACCGGATAGTCCTTGAAATACCGGATAAACGCATCACCCACCGACCAGAGTGTAAAGCCAATAAACGCAGCAAGGATGGAGATTAATATCCCTCCATTTTGCCAATCATTCATTAAACGTAATTTCATTTATGCGTAAGCCTGAAGCATTTTTTATCAAGAGTTGTGCTATCAAAGATAAGATAATAAGCTGAGATCAAAGATACGTTATCATGACACATTATCAAAGATAATATGAACAACAACCTGGCACAAAACGCGCTCAATGCCCTCAATAAAGGGAATTTACAAGACGCAGAAAAATATTGCGTGCAAGCCCTGCAAGCAAACCAAAATGACGACTTGGCCCATAAGGTCTATGCTGATCTTGCGCTGACAGTTGGCAACCACCCGGTGGCCGTTCAACATTACCAAAAAGCTTTGCACATCAATCCAAATGATGATCTGGTCTGGCGTAATCTGGGCGCTATTCAGTTAACTGTTTTCAAAAATATCAACGCAGCCATTCAATCACTCACACAGGCTCTGTCCATCAATCCGAATGATGCCATGTCCTATTTTTATATGGGCATATGTTCTCAGGAAATGCATATGCATCAAGATGCTGTTGAATTGTTTGAGAAAGGTTTGAAACGTCTTTCCAAACACGCGGAAATGCGGGCACGCTGTGCTTTGTCACTTGTGCATGAGCGTCAATTTGACAAAGCGAAGAAATATCTGATCCGTGCGATGAAATCCGATAAAAATAACCCGACTGTCATTGCGCATGTGGTTCAACTGATCGCATTATTTGATTTAGACAAAAAAGAAAAAATATTTGTCTCGGCATTCCTCAAGAAACATGAACAAAACCCGGCGCACGCCGATATGGTTCATTATTACCAAGCCAGTGAATTGGAAAAGGCCGGCGCCTATGAGGAGGCAGAAAAAATCCTGCTCACAATCGATGCATCAAAGCTCTCGGAGCCTTCACGCAAGGATCATTTGCGCGGTGAAATCAAACGAAAAACCGGTCACCCCGATGAGGCGTTTAACTTCTATAAACAAGCCAATTCCATTCTTGAACAAAAACATGCGCATAAATTCAAACGCGGCTCTTTCCAAAGAACACTGAAAAACACGGCAGACAATATTCAATCCAATTTAAGCGATATACAAAATCTATCAAAAAAATCTCCTGCAACTGCCTATCATGCGCCAATCTTTCTCACCGGCTTTCCGCGCTCCGGCACAACACTTGTTGGCCAAATTCTGAACGCGCACAATCAAATACTGACCCATGATGAACATCATGCCCTTGAGATGATCCACATGCATGCACAACAAAAATATGGCGTGAATATATATCAGGACTTCAAAAAACTGGATACCGCACATATTGAATTCATGCGCGGCATTTATGATGAAAAACAATCACATGTTCTATCCGAAAATACAGACAGGTTTTTCATCGATAAAATGCCCCTGAATGAGCGCTTTGGCTTTTTGATGCATATCCTCTTTCCGCAATCAAAAATATTGCATATTACGCGCCACCCGCTTGATTGTGTCCTAAGCGCCTTCATGCAACATTTTACGGTCAATATCTCCACATTCGAGTTTTTGAATATTGAAAGCACAGCCGAGCTATATATTGAAAACTATAAATTATGGTCATATCAAAAAGAGGTACTGGGGCTTGATTATTACGAATTTCGCTACGAAGACGTGATCGCCGATTTTGATGCTGAGATGGGGAAAATACTCTCTTTTCTTGGCCTTGAATGGGATGATGGCCTGCATGGATTTTATAAAGGCAAAGAGGGATCAAAGGGGCCGGAAACGCTGACTCCATCGCGGCATCAGGTTAATAAAAAACTGTATAAAGATTCACAAAATCGATGGAAGCGTTTTGAAAAACATCTAGAGCCGGTGATCCCCATGCTCGAGCCGATTATCAAAGACCTCGGATATAGTTTGGATTAATCACTAAGGTTCTGATACCGGTTGATGAACAGGCGGTTTGGTTGAATTAAGCAACTCTCTTGCCTTATCCAGATCATGAATGGCAATTCTGGAAATGGCCTCCAGCTGCAAAACTTGCATCATTAATCGTGCCTGTTCTGGCGCTCGCAGATTTGCCATCTGCTCTTTAACTTTTTTGGCGTTAAGTGGCCCCTCTCTTGGGGGGTCAAAACGACCCAATTCAATCATCTTATTCAAATCATTGACGCATTGTTCCATTTCTTCTGGGGAATATTTAGGCTTATTGCTTAGCCAGCTATTCGATTTTGAATAAATTTCACCAATAAACGTATAATATGTATCTTGAAATTGCTTTAGCTCAATCTGCTCAGCACAAAAGTGAAAAATAAGATGCAGTCTAGCTTCTATATCTTTAATAAAGAGTTTTGAGTCAGTTATATTATCAAGATCAACAACATTGCGATGTAAACTGATCTTTGCAGCACTTAAAATCCTGTTATATTCTCTTTGAACAGCCTCACGCTGCGCCTGCCTTGCCTGCTCAACACTTGCGTCTTGAAATGCTTGTTGTCCTTGTGCTTGAACGCCCATCTCATTTCTCCATTTTGCGTACCAAATTAACTATTCGTTAAGTAATTTACATAAACAAAATGGCGAAGTCAAGAAAATTACATAATTTTTTTATTTAAACGCATAAAATATTTATTTTTAGAGGTTAAATCAGGCGCTATGGCTTGTAAAACTTAGCCTTTTTCCTTCATCGCCTTGATGGCTTTGATCAGGCCATTCATATGCGGCAGAACTTCTTCCATCATGATTAATTTGCGCTCTTCTTTCATATTACGCGAAAAGCCCTGCATAATCGCCAACGCATCGGGATCAATGGATTCATCCTGTTTTTTTGATGCTGTGGGCGCATCCGGCTTTGTGCCTTTTACATCCTGAATATGAGTCTCGTTATGCATGATAAGCCTTTGTGAGACGAGGGATAGGATTGATTTTAATGTTTGATCGGCGCGCTCAACCTTGCGCAAATATTCCTCACGCGTAATGACAACAACATTGGTGGTTTCAATCGCCTCCACGCTGGCGCCGCGCGGCTCATCCAAAATCAATGCGACTTCGCCGACAATGCTATTGGGCCCCAGCTCGGCCAGATCGATGCGTTGCCCGCCCTTTTCGGTATAGACCGCCACGCGCCCCGATTGGATCATATAAGCGTGATAGCCCTCATCGCCCTCTTTCATCAGGATCTGACCGGCTGCAAAAACCTTGCGCTCTAAAACTTGCTCTTGTCCCATAAAACGAAACCTACCCTTAATCACTTGGCTTTTGGCACAAGCTTGATTACTCTTCTATCTATCGTAATATAAAGACCCGCAATCACGAAGAGGTTATCTGCGCTATGGGACAAAAACCGACAATTTCTTTTGAATTCTTTCCACCCAAAAATGATACGATTGCCAAAACATTGTGGGATGCGTTTCCGAAACTCAAAGAGCTAAACCCTGAGTATATGACGGTAACGTATGGCGCCGGTGGATCAACACGCGATGGTACAATTGATACGCTGACAAGAATGTTAGAGGCCGCGCCGGACATCCCTTTTGCGTCACATTTCACCTTTATCAATTCAACAAAAGACCAGCTCAAGGAATATACAGATCAGCTCTGGGATATGGGCGTAAAACATATTGTCGCGCTGCGCGGGGATATGCCTGATGACGCCGATGTGCAATGGCCACTCGATCAGGATGATCGTTACTTCCAATACACCTCCGATTTTGTCGAGGGGCTCAAAAGCTGGCATGATTTTGAGATCTCCGTTGGCTGCTATCCGGAAAAACATCCTGATGCCCCATCGATGGATGCGGATATTGCTGCTCTCAAGCTCAAATGTGATGCAGGCTCTGATCGTGCAATCACGCAATTCTTTTTTGATAATGATGTCTATTACAAATTCCGCGATCGCTGTGTCTCCGAAGGTATTGATACCCCTATCGTACCGGGCTTACTTCCGATCTATGACTTCAAGAGCGTGCAGGGCTTTGCCGGCAAATGCCAGGCCTCGATCCCGGATTGGTTGATGGCAAAATTTGATGGCCTAGAGGATAAGCCGGAGGATGCCCTCAAAGTTGCCTCTGATCTCTTGACCGAGCAAAGCCTTGATCTGGCAGCCAATGGCGCAAGCCACATCCATTTCTATACAATGAACAAATTCCCGATCACCGGGAATGTTTGCAAGGCTCTAGGCTATTAAAAAAACGGCCCTAATCCGCATAAACCAACACCCCTGGTAAAAACAGGGCTGTTGACCCACTGCGCAAACGCTGCGATAGTGCTTGATGTATTGAATTGCTAACATCCATTTGGAGGAGAGAAATTATGGTTTTAGCCACTAATTTAGGATTTCCACGTATTGGCCCAATGCGTGAATTGAAAAAAGCCGTTGAGGGATACTGGAAACAAAAAATCACGCAAGATGAGTTGCTTGCCACTGCCAAGTCTTTGCGTGCGGATAATTGGAGCTTCCAATCGCAGACAGGTCTTGATCATATTCCATCAAACGACTTTTCATTCTATGACCTCGTTCTCGATATGACATGTACGCTCGGCCTTGTCCCGTCGCGTTATAATTTCTCGGGTAATAATGTTGATCTCGACACATATTTCGCAATGGCGCGCGGTGCGCAAAAAGATGGCGTTGATGTAACAGCCATGGAGATGACCAAATGGTATGACACAAACTACCACTATATCGTGCCTGAGTTTGAAGAAGGCATGAGCCCGAAGCTGGCCAGTACAAAAATCTTTGATCAATTCCAGGAAGCTAAGGACATGGGTATCACAACACGTCCGGTTCTAATTGGCCCGGCCACATATACATTCCTAGGAAAAGCGCAATATGAGGGCTTTAGCCATCAGGATTTCGTGCAAAAGCTGATCCCTGTTTACAATGAAATCCTTGCCAAGCTTGCCGATATGGGTGCGGAATGGGTTCAAATTGATGAGCCGGTTTTTGCACTTGATCTGTGTGAGATTGGCCAAGGCGTTATCAAAACAGCTTATGACCAGCTCCAGAAGCCCGCCAATCTGAAAGTGCTTGTTGCAACTTACTTTGAAAGCCTCAAGGATAATGGGGCCCTTGCCTTTGGTCTTCCGGTAGATGGAATTCATATTGATCTATGCCGTAACACGGGCCGCGCCAACACAACAGCCAATGATCCGCAAAAAGATATTGATCAGGCCGTAGCGCATGCCGGTGATAAAATCATCTCGCTTGGCGTTGTTGACGGGCGTAATATCTGGAGAAACGATCTTGAGGCCTCCATTCATATGGTTGGGACTGTAGCGGCCGCTATCGGATCAGAGCGCGTATTCGTTGGCCCTAGCTGTTCATTGCTGCACTCCCCCGTTGATCTGGAGAGTGAGACTGCCATGGATGCAGAGCTCAAAAACTG
This sequence comes from uncultured Pseudobdellovibrionaceae bacterium, assembly GCA_964611755.1. Classification (GTDB taxonomy): domain Bacteria; phylum Pseudomonadota; class Alphaproteobacteria; order Micavibrionales; family Micavibrionaceae; genus CAZTBB01. The sequence continues at coordinate 40,203 of CAZTBB010000002.1, read as the reverse complement.
GATGGCTTTTGCCAAGCAAAAAGTGGCCGAAATTGTGGCTATCGCCAAAGGTGTCAATGAAGGCAAAGATGCGATCGCGGAAACTTTGGCGGCCAGCAATGCGGCACAGGAAAGCCGCCGCAGCTCTGCGCGCATTCACAATCAAGGTGTTAAAGACCGTGAACAAAATATCTCTGATGATATGAAATCGCGTAAATCACCCTTCGCCGAGAGACAGAAAATCCAACACGCGGCGCTGAAACTGCCGCTCTATCCGACAACATCGATCGGCTCTTTCCCGCAAACGCCTGACATTCGTAAGGCACGTGCGGACTTTAAGAAAGGCAATATCGATGAGGCCGCTTATACAGAAGCCATGAAAAAAGAAATTCAAATGGTCGTCGATTACCAACACAAAGCCGATATTGATGTGCTTGTGCATGGAGAACCGGAGCGCAACGACATGGTGGAATATTTCGGCGAGCAGCTTGAGGGCTTCACCTTCTCGAAATTCGGATGGGTGCAATCCTATGGCTCCCGCTGTGTGAAACCACCGATCATTTTTGGTGATGTCTCCCGCCCCACCGCCATGACCGTAGCATGGTCACAATATGCCCAAAGCCTGACCGATAAGGTCATGAAGGGCATGCTGACGGGCCCGATCACGATTTTACAATGGTCTTTTGTGCGTGATGACCAACCGCGGAACACAACGGCGCGCCAGATTGCTCTGGCCATCCGTGATGAAGTAGCGGATCTGGAAAAAGCAGGCATCAAAATGATCCAAATCGATGAAGCCGCTTTCCGTGAAGGTTTGCCTCTGCGTAAGGATGATTGGAAGGAATATCTCGACAATGCCGTTGAGAATTTCCGCATCACATCATGCTGCGTGGAAGATGAAACCCAGATCCACACCCATATGTGCTATTCCGAGTTCAATGACGTGATTGACTCGATCGGCGCAATGGATGCGGATGTGATCTCGATTGAGACATCGCGCTCACAGATGGAATTGCTGGATGCATTTGTATCCTACAAATACCCGAATGAGATTGGCCCGGGTGTGTATGATATTCACTCTCCGCGTATTCCAACCAAGCAAGAAATGGTGGATCTACTGGATAAAGCCAAGAAAGTATTGGATGAGCGTCAAATCTGGGTGAATCCGGATTGCGGTCTGAAAACACGTGGCTGGCCAGAAGTTGAGCCTGCGCTCAAACATATGGTGGATGCCGCCAAAGATATGCGTGCTAAATCAAAAGAAGCCGCCGCCGCTTAATAATTTTTAATGAATATATGAAGAAGCCCGCTTTTCTCTCAAAGGCGGGCTTTTCTTTAGGTTATCCAACCACCGGATCAACACTAGCTTCGGGCATCACCTCTTCTACGATGATCGCAATATCCTCTTCGGATAATGGATGTCCTGCCGTATCTGCAATACTCTCGAAGGCCTCTTCCAGGCTTGCTGTCTCAGTGTCTTGTTCTGAAAACCTACTCATTTTTTTGATCTCCTTATATTAATTAACACCGGCCGGGTCTGGCGACTCTATCGTAGCCGTAGCTGCCGGATCCATTGCGATGTCCATTGCCTCGATCTCAGCTTGACGCATTTCAATCGTCTTAATGACCGAGTCAAGGTGCTTTGCCCTTAATTCTTCCGGAATATTATGTTTCTCATAATAGGCTTGCAGAGCCCCTGAATAACCATCTTCTTTTACCTCACCGTTTTGAGTGTAGGCTTCTAGTTCTGCAATAACAGTGTTACTTTTTTCTAGAACACTTTCTTTCTCATATTCTGTGATCGTGTTACCCGCAGCATTTATAGAGGTTGCAAAACCCGCAAGAGTAAGTTGAGCCATAACCAATCTTACAAAATCTGCTTTAGATACGCCTTGCTCTTCATATGATTGTTGTTGTTGTTTAAAATCGCTAATAAACTCTTGTGGTACTCCCGCTTTCTCAAAATCTTGAATTAAATCATTAAAATAAGCCTCACCACCCAGATTTTGAATGTCTTCAGCTGACACTGCATCCATATCTATATCATCAACAGAAATCCCATGAGATTTGGCATATGCCTCTAATCCCATTTGTTTAATTTCAATATCAGTCATTATTAAACCTGATCTAAAACTGCTTACTTCCATTGCCCTAAATATTTCTTGAAAATCAGATATCGCTTGCTCAAGACCGTTTAAATCCAAAACAACTTCTTGGCCTTCAAATTCTGCTGTTAAATTCCCAGACATCTCTAAACCTTCCCTTTAATTCTTTATATTTTCATAATAAATTAACAATGCTTAATAAACTACCGAAATAAGGATATTATGTCAAGTAGTTTATTTTTTATGCAGAAGGGCGGTGAAAAATCCATCGGTCTGATGGCGTTTGGGGGTAAGGCGCATGTAAGGTGAGCCAAGGCCCAGAGCCGGATCAATGGCTTTTACCTCGAAACCATCATGGCGTTTGAGAAAGGCCTCTATTTGATGTTCATTTTCATCCGGCAATAATGAACAAGTGGCATAGACCATCACGCCGCCGGGTTTCACCGCATGGCTTGTTTTATCCATGATCTCGGCCTGAATAGCCGTAAGCTCTTCGAGTGATGGGCCATAGACCGTCCAGCGCATATCAGGATTGCGGCGCCATGTTCCTGTGCCCGTGCAAGGCACATCCAACAGCACAATATCGAATTTATCTGTCTGGCGTTTCAACCATTTTACATGCCGCGCCTCGGATAATGGTCTGACTTCTATGATGTCAGCCACCTGAGCCTTTTTATAACGCTCACGCCCCTTCATCAGGCGGCGCTCATCATTATCCATCGCCACAATGCGTCCTTTGCGTTCCATCATCGCGGCCATAGCCAATGTCTTCCCACCAGCGCCGGCGCAATAATCCAGCACTTGCATGCCGGGCTGCGCACCGCTCATCTGCGCAATCAGTTGCGAGCCCTCGTCCTGAATTTCAATCCAGCCCTTATTGAACGCCTTGGTGCGGGAGAGATAGGCTTTATTCGCACAGCGCAATCCAACCTTGGAATAAGGCGTGGGCTCGGTTTTGACACCATCAGCCTCGAGGAAATTCTGCGCTTTTTCCTGTGTGGCCAAGAAGGTATTCACCCGCAAATCCAGCGTCGCCGTTTGCAACATCGCGGCCATTTCATGCTCGAAATCATCTCCGAAATAAGCCATCAACTGATCCTTATAGAGATCAGGGCATTCCGCCTTAACCTCCACCGGCATATCTTTGGCATGCATATCCTTGCCAACAAGTGCGGATAAAAAGGCGCTTTCATCTGCGCTCAATGGCTCGGGGGCATATTGCGATCCATCAAACAGGCCTTCTATGTATTTCTGATCCGCCTGTTCGCCCAAAGCCAACCAGCCCAGCGCGCGGGTACGGCCATTATCGTCTGTGCCGTGATTGGTAATCCACCAACCAAGCCGCGCATAATGGCGCATCACATGATAGGCACGCTCGGCAATATTGGCGCGGTCCTTTGATCCAATATAACGGCGGTGGCGCATATAATCGCCAATCACCGTATCCATCGGAACGCGGTCATTGGATTGGATCTGGTCATAGATATCTATGAGGGCTTGAATACGGGCTTGTGGTTTCATGGGACTAGCTTTACTGGAAATCTTCACCAATTACCATAGGATATGATAGTATTTTGTCTTTGGTTTCATTGAATAAAAATAAGAGATAATAAAATGCTATTTCAAAATTATATCACTGATCCTTATATTCGTATGTTACTGGCAGCGCTCGATTCCTCCCCTATTGGCATTACAGTGGCCGATCCGTCCTTAAAAGACATGCCCCTCACCTATGCCAATAAGGCCTTTGAACTCATGACCGGCTATAACCGCGATGATATTATCGGGCAAAATTGCCGTTTCCTGCAGGGGGACAAAACCCACAAAGAAGATGTTGAAAAAATCCGCAAGGCCATTGAGAACAAAGAATACCATTACACAACCATTAAAAATTACCGCAAAAACGGTGAAGAATTCTGGAACTATCTTGTGCTCTGTCCGATTTTTGATCACCGCAATGATCTTGAGGCCTATGCCGGATTTCAGTGCGAAACAGCAGAGGAAGAAAACAACATCAAACTTCCCCAAAATGTTGAGCAGCTAAACCAGCTTGTCCAGAGCGTTCAAAAGAACCATTACGGGTCTGATTAAACCCTTTTATGATCCGGATGCCTTATAATTAGGGGCTTCGCGGGTGATCGTCACATCATGGACGTGGCTTTCTTTAAAGCCCGCGCCGGTCATGCGAACAAATTCGGCACAATCCTTCATCATTTGAATGGTCTCACAGCCTGTATAGCCCATAGAAGCGCGCAAGCCGCCCACCATTTGGTGTATGACTGTGCCAATCGGGCCTTTATAAGGCACGCGGCCCTCGATCCCCTCGGGGACAAGCTTATTGGATTGCGTCACAGCGCCCTGGAAATAACGATCGGCCGATCCCTTGACCATGGCGCCCACCGATCCCATACCGCGGTAAGATTTATAAGAGCGCCCCTGATAGAGGATCACTTCACCCGGCGCCTCGTCGGTTCCGGCAAAGACGCTACCCATCATGGCCACATCGGCGCCCGCAGCAATGGCTTTGGCAAAATCACCGGAATATTTAATCCCGCCATCGGCAATCACAGGCACGCCTTTTTTACCGCAAGCCTCAGCCACATTCATAATGGCAGAGAGCTGAGGCACGCCCACACCCGCCACAACACGCGTTGTACAAATTGATCCGGGGCCAATACCGACTTTTACACCATCCGCACCCGCAGCAATCAACGCCTTGGCCGCATCCCCGGTGGCAATATTTCCGGCAATAATCTGGATTGAATCACCGCATAATTTGCGCACCTTCGTGACCGTATCAATCACACCTTTGGAGTGACCATGCGCGGTATCCACCACCACGACATCTAGGCCGGCACTGGCCAGAGCTTCGGCGCGCTCCACACCATTCACATCGCCGGTCCCAACAGCCGCTCCAACGCGCAGACGATGTTGGCTGTCTTTTGTGGCATTTGGATAGGCTTGTGATTTTTCGATATCCTTCACCGTTACGAGGCCAATGCAGCGCTCTGCATCATCAACCACTAATAATTTTTCAATGCGGTTTGCATGCAACAAACGACGCGCCTCGTCCTTATCAACCGTGTTGTAAACCTTCACCAAATTCTCGGATGTCATTAACTCCCGCACGGGCTGCTCCGGGTTTTCGGCAAAGCGCACATCGCGGTTGGTCAAAATACCAACGAGCTTGCCACCTTTTTCGGTAACCGGAATACCGGAAATGGAATTTTGCTGCATTAAGCTAAGCGCTTCGGCCAATGTTGCATCAGGGTAAATCGTAATCGGATCAACGACCATACCGGATTCATAACGCTTGACCTTGCGCACCTCACCGACCTGAAGATCAATATCCATGTTGCGGTGAATGATCCCCATCCCGCCGCTCTGCGCCATCGCAATCGCCATCTGGCTTTCGGTGACCGTATCCATCGCCGCCGAGAGCAAAGGAATATGCAATTTAATCTCCGGGGTGAGTTGCGTGGATGTATCCACCTCATGCGGTTGAACTTCGGATTCCCCCGGAAGCAATAAAACATCATCGAAGGTCAACGCCTCCGGTATTGTCTCAACGGTTTTTTTGATTTTTTTCTTTTTGATGGCCATCGGTGCAAATCCTTTTCCTTTGGGACCGCGTCTCTTTATATATGTGCGATCCGAATTTGCACCTGAGTTATACAGTTTTTTCCAATTAATTCAATGAAAAAAACATTTCTTGCTTTTGGCACGCCATATCATTATGAAAATAATATGCAACGCACTGAACTCGAATCTGTTTTCGCTTATTTCAAAAAGCGCAATGTTCCGTTGAGATACCCGGAATATATTCCCCCATTCGATGATGGCGGCCTTTCCGAGGATGCCTTGCTCGGCATAGAGGAAAAATATGGCGGCTTTTATGCCAATACCAGAAGCTATCTTCAATTCAGGGAAATTTTTAGAAGCTGCTTTGATATTGCAAATCCGCCTAAAAGTGCGCTGATCAAAATTAATGATGCGGCCTACCGGGCAACCCTATTGTTTGGCACGATTGGGCGCTTTCTGGGCTATTACAAACGCTTTGGTCAGGTCTTCAAAAAAGAGAAGTTCAAAAAACCGCTCGATTTTCTCAACGAGATTGTTTTTCCGGATGCCGATACATTCAAGGATATAAATTTTGATGCATGGTTCAATGTCTTTAATACGCTCGGCCCTTCCCCCATAGCCAAACAAGCCTTTGCCCTGTATTCCCCGTATTTTGATCCGCCAACAAAAGACAATGGCAAAATCTCGTTCAAAGAGATGGTGATCACAATCACGAGCCTGATTGAAAATAGCGAAATTCCATCCTTTGATGATCCCAATATTCAGGCCCTGAGCAAATATTCGCATAAATTCGGCCTCAAGGGATCGGAATTAACACGCGCCGCAAAATATCACTTTCAAGCCTGTAAAATCGGCACGGATGATCGCCTCCCCGCCATCAAAATTGATGGGCACATATTCAATATGCAGGGCGCTGTGTTTAAAAAACTGGACCGGACCGACCCGCGCATTCCTTTTATGGGGCATTTCACGAATTGCTGCGAAAAAGTGACCAACAAGGTGGGATGTCTGGAATCAAGCGTGATGGAAACCATGACCGATGCCGAATATAAGGACACCGCATTTTACGTCGTGGAAGATGAAAACGGAACCATTATCGCCCATAGCTGGGCATGGTTATCAAAGGATAATATTCTGGTCTTTGATGGATTTGAGAGTGCCTCAAAATCCAGCTTCTCAAAATACAATCTAGAAAAACTCATCTTGGCGCTGATTGAAACCGCGCAGCTCGGTGATTATGACGGAATGAATATCAAAGGCTTTGGCCTTGGGCATTGCGCCCAACATTTGAATATGGATGATTTAATCTTTCATATCGGCCCCGAAGATTATCACATAGCCCTCAGCATTAAACCCAAGCACCTCGAAGACGTGGGCATGACATACCAACATGTTATGGAAGTCTGTCAAATTGAACCCAATCAGGGTTAATTATTTACTCGGCGATGCCTTGAAACCCTGACGCTACCAGATATTGCTCTGATGATTCTTTGCGGCTTGCCGGTGGTTTCATATGTTTAATGGATTTAAATTCCCGCTTCATATCGGCCAGCAACGTATCTTGCGCACCGCCCTGAAAGACTTTGGCGATAAAAACACCGTTGGGTTTTAATACTTCACGGGCAAAATAATAGGCCGCCTCGACCACCGCCATAATACGCAAATGATCGGTTTGTTTATGCCCGGTTGTATTGGGTGCCATATCCGACATGACGATATCGGCTTGCCCGCCCAGCATATCTTTGAGGCGATCAGGCGCATCATCATCCATAAAATCCATTTGAATAAAATCAACGCCCGGCAACGGCTCTATTTCCAATAAATCAAGCGCTACAATTTTATCACAGCCTTTATTGGCCGCAACTTGGCACCACCCGCCCGGCGCGGCGCCCAAATCAACCACCTTCATGCCCGGCTTTAAAAACCCGAACTTCTCATCCATTTCCACCAATTTAAACGCGGCGCGGCTGCGATATCCCTGTTTCTTTGCCTCTTCCACATAAGGGTCATTGAGCTGGCGTTTCAACCAGCGTGTCGACGAGCCCTTGCGCCCTTTAGCGGTCTTAACATTGGATTTTGGTTTATTACGCGACATCGCTCATCCTTGGAATAAAAACTCTTCTTATACTTTATCACAAAACCATAACAATCGTAGAAACGGTCATCGCGGCCATAAATATTGAAATGCTTGCCCCTAAAAACACAGAGGCAAACGAGCCCGGCGAAAACGCAGACAACAATAAATACAGCCCTGTAAAAATGCTGTAAACAATCAATCCGCGATCAAAAACATCACTGCTCAACCATGGCACAATCCCTGTCTCATATCCCATCGATACAAGAAAATCGGTCTGCAAGCGCAACATCAACGCACAGGCCAGAACAAACCCGATCGCAAACACCCAATGCCGCCGGTGCACCACCACCAAGACAAGAGGGATCCACAACAAATCAATCCATTCATAGATATAAAACGTAATCTGGGCTAAGCTGTCTTGAATCATTCATTCACTTATATTTGTATGTGTTGATATAAAGCGCCCCCTAAGCATAACAGAAAGCCAAACGATTTGAGATCAATTAAACCGCTTATTCTAAAAATAATGGTTCTCGCCCTTCTGGCCGTTTTATTCTTGCCACAAGATGCACGGGCACAAGTCATTCGTGATACAGAGATCGAGCAAACCTTGAAAGAATGGATGAAACCCTTATTGGATGCCGCCAATATGGGTGAAGACAGCGTTAACCTTATTCTTGTGAACAGCCCGCAAGTAAACGCCTTTGTGGCCGGCGGCGCTAATATTTTCATCTATTCCGGCCTGATCATGAAAACAGAAAATCCGGGCGAAGTCATTGGCGTGCTCGCGCATGAGCTTGGCCACATTACAGGCGGGCATTTGGTCACAACCAGAGACGCGCTGGAGCGCGCCTCTTATGAGAGCATTTTAGGCATGGTTCTTGGCGTTGGCGCCGCCATTGCCACCGGTGATGCCAGAGCCGCAGCGGCCCTATCCAGCGCCGGATCACATGTGGCAGGCCGCCGGTTTCTGGCCTTTAGCCGCGTCAATGAATCCTCCGCCGATCAGGCCGCACTCAGCTTTTTAAACCAGGCCGGCATTAACGGAACGGGCCTCACCAGCTTTTTGAAAAAGCTTGAGGATGAAGAACTCCTGCCGGCCAGCCAACAAAGCGAATATATCCGAACGCACCCCATTACGCGCAACCGGATTGAAGCTCTGGAAAACAGGATTGAGCAATCTGACTTTAGCGGACAAAACTATAAGCCGGAATGGATCAAAGCTCATAACCGTATAAAAGCAAAATTAATCGCCTTTATTGCACCCGAACAGGTGAGCTGGATGTTTGATGATCGCAATCAATCGGTGGAGGCCAATTATGCGCGCACCATTGCCGCGTATCGGCTTAATCAGGAACAAAAGGCACTGGATTTGATTGATACACTCATAAAGGCCGAGCCAAACAACCCCTATTTCCATGAATTAAAGGGCCAAATGCTGGTTGATTTTACCCGCGTGCGTGACGCGCTGCCTTCATATAAAAAGGCCGTTTCTCTGGACCAGGATGCCGCGTTGATCCGCACGGCCTATGCCCATGCCTTGATTGAATCGGCTGGATCAAACAAACAGCAATATAACCAAGCCATTGAGCATCTCAAATTTTCCCTACAAGAAGAGCCGCGCTCGGCCAGAGCACACCGCCTGATTGCCACCGCCTATGGTCGCACAGATCGGGAGGCACTGGCCAAGCTCCACCTTGCGGAAGAGGCGCTTTTATTGCGCAAAATTCCCTATGCCAAACGACAGGCCGAAGCGGCGCTACTGGGCCTTGAAGAAAACAGCCGCGATTGGATCAAGGCACGCGATATTCTGAGCTATATTGAAACGCTTGGAAAAAATGATAAATCAATAAGATAGCAATATGTTAACCGCCACTAAACGCTTTGCGATCAGGGGCAAATGCGTTACCATCTTGCTCTGAATTTAAAAAACCTTTGAGGAGGAATACCCCGTGAAATTTTTCAAAAAAACAGCTCTTATCGCCGCTTTAGCACTAGGTGTAACGCCATTTATTGCAGGCCAAAGCTCTGCGCAGGAAATCACCAAAGAGAATATAAACGAGCTTATTAAAGACTATTTGATGGAAAATGGTGATGTTATCTTGGAAGCCGTCCAAAAACATCAGGCCGAAGCCGAAACAGCACGAAAAGAAGCCGCGCAGGCAAAAATCGGCGAATATGCGGATTATTTCAAAACAACCGATCTTCCCTCTGCCGGTAATCCCGATGCGGACTTCGTTATTGTTGAATTCTTTGATTATAATTGCGGATTCTGTAAGCGCGCCCTGCCATCGGTTCAAGCTGTTTTAAAAGAATTTGATAATGTGCGCTTCGTCTTCAAAGAAATGCCGATTCTCGGCCCGACATCACGCACCGCGGCCGAATATGCGCTTGCAGCGAAAAATCAGGGCAAATATTTCGAAATGCATGCCGCCCTCATGGAATATCAGGGCCCCAAAGATAAAGAAAATCTGCTCAAGATTGCCCAAGATTTAGGGTTGGATACCGTCCAGTTGGAAAAAGATGCAGGCTCAGAGGATATCCAGCTTCAAATTGAAGATTCCCTGACCATCTCCCGAGAAGTGGGCATCACCGGAACACCGGCCTTCATCATTGGTGATCAGCTCGTTCCAGGCTTTATGGAACCGGATCAAATGGTAAGCGCGGTAAAAGAAAACATGGAAAAAATGTAAACTCTGATAAGGATAATCCCGCAATGAATACACTGTTCTTTACGGCCGTGCTTGGTGCGGCGACACTCATAGGTGCCGGGCTGCCGGCGCAGGCTATGCAAGACACTATGCATGGGCATGGGCATCACGCCCCGTCCAGCGAAGCTTCGCCCTTAACTACGCATGATGACCACCATGGCCTGCACGCCGAGGAAGCAGGTCTTTTTGTTTTGAAACCATATGCATTTGCCACAGCCAAAATGCAGAAAAACGGCGCCGTTTTCTTTGATATTCACAACCATCTCGAAGAGGATGACCGCCTCATAGCGGTGAGTGCCGATGTCAGTGAAAAAGTCGAGATGCACACGCATTCTCATGATAACGGTGTCATGCAAATGCGCGAAGTCGAAGGATATGACATTCCTGCGGGCACAGCGCTTACATTTGCGCCAATGGGGCATCACATCATGTTAATCGGCCTGACATCCCGGCTCGAGCAGGGGCAGAGTTTTCCACTGACACTGACATTTGAAAATGCAGGTGAAAAAACCGTTGATGTTATGATTGTGAAACCCGGCGAAGTACCACACAACCACTAAAACGGCATGACAGATTTAAAATCCATGGCGCAAAAAATTCTCATACTTAACGGCCCGAACCTAAACATGCTTGGCCTGCGTGAACCTGAAATTTATGGATCCAAAACCTTGGATGATGTAAAAGGCGAATGCCTTGAAAAAGCCATGGCACTTGGCTGTGAGATTGATTTCAAACAATCCAACCATGAAGGCGAGCTGGTCACATGGATTCAAGAGGCCAGAGGCCACGTTGACGGAATCATTATTAATGCCGCCGCCTATACCCATACATCCGTGGCCATTCATGATGCACTTAAACTGATTGATGCGCCGATTATCGAGGTGCATATCTCGGACCCCAAAACCAGAGAGGCATTCCGCCATACCTCCTATATAGAGCCGCTCGCACATAGTGTCATTGCGGGAAAGGGCACAGATGGGTACCTGATAGCACTTGATGCTTTGAAATCCCATTTTGATCAGGCATAATCACACATTCTCTTAGGGCTTTGACATTGCCCTGATATTTTTGTAATCAAAGAGGTCTTTAACAAAAAGAAGAAATTATTATGAAGATAGATTCAAAAGCTATTAAGGAACTTGCCGCCCTTTTGGATGAAACGGGCCTCAATGAAATTGAAGTAGCCGATGGCGACAAAGCCATCCGCGTGAGCAAAGGTGCAACGCAAGTCGTTCAAGCAGGCGCCCCCGCCGCCGCACCAGTATCCATGATCTCTGATCCGACAACACCGCAAGCCGCAAGCCTGTCCGGCCCTGATACAACGGCTCATTCTCATCCGGGCGCCGTTACATCCCCGATGGTTGGAACAGCCTATATGCAACCAGAGCCAAGCGCCCCTGCCTTTGTTAAAAAAGGTGATAGTGTCAATGCCGGTGATACATTGATGATTATCGAAGCCATGAAAGTCATGAACCCGATCAAGGCCGATAAATCCGGAACAGTCTCTCAAATTTTAGTGGAAGACGGCCAGCCCGTTGAATTCGGCGATGTCCTTATGGTCATCGAATAGGAACATAATAAACCTATGATCAAAAAAATCCTCATAGCCAATCGCGGTGAAATTGCATTACGGGTTATTCGTGCCTGTAAGGAAATCGGTATTAAATCTGTAGCCATCCACTCCACCGCAGATGCCAATTCCATGGCTGTGCGTTTAGCGGATGAATCGGTCTGTATTGGCCCGCCACAAGGCAAAGACAGCTATTTGAACATTCATGCCGTCTTGAGTGCGGCGACCCTCGTGAATGCCGATGCCATTCACCCCGGCTACGGGTTTCTCTCGGAAAATGCGCAATTTGCCCGCATGGTCGAAGAACATGGGTTTAAATTTATCGGCCCCTCGGCCGAGTTAATCGAAAAAATGGGTGATAAAGTTACCGCCAAGCAAACTGTAAAAGAACTTGGCCTGCCTGTTGTTCCCGGATCAGATGGCGGTGTGGACACAGCCGAGCAAGGTGTTCAAATTGCCAAGGATATGGGCTTCCCTGTCATCATCAAGGCGGCCTCGGGCGGCGGCGGCAAGGGTATGCAGGTCGTGGAAGAAGAAGGCCAGTTTGCCGAGCTGTTCAACCGTGCCCGCCAAGAAGCCAAAGCCAATTTCGGCGATGATACCGTTTATATTGAAAAATTCCTCAAAGACCCGAAACACATCGAAATTCAGGTCTTTGGCGATTCCCATGGCAATGCCATTCATCTCGGTGAGCGCGATTGCAGCGTCCAGCGCCGCCACCAAAAACTTATTGAAGAAGCACCATCCCCTGTTTTGGATGAGGATTTACGTCAGGAAATCGGCTCATTGGCGGCGGAAACCATCCGCAAAATGGGCTATGAAGGGGCAGGCACAATCGAATTCCTCTACGAAGACGGCAAATTCTATTTCATGGAAATGAATACCCGTATTCAGGTGGAACATCCGGTAACAGAAATGATCACGGGTATTGACCTGATTGCGGAGCAAATCCGTGTTGCCGCAGGCGAACCGCTCACGGTCAAGAAAGACCGCCTGCGTTTTCGCGGCCACGCCATTGAAGTGCGCATCAATGCGGAAGACCCGGACACATTCCTGCCATCACCCGGAAAAATTACGCAATTCCATGCACCGGGCGGCCTTGGCGTCCGTTTCGATAGCGGCATTTATACCGGTTATTCCATTCCGCCTTATTACGATTCTATGGTCGGGAAATTGATTGTTCATGGCCGTAACCGTGAAGAGTGTTTGCGCCGCCTCAAACGCGCGATCGAAGAAACCATTGTTGATGGCATTAAAACAACCCTGCCATTGCATCATTGGATTATCGCACAAGAGGAATTCCTATCCGGAACCTATTCCATTAAATGGTTGGAAAAGGCACTTTCCGATAAGGAAAATTCCAAAGCCGATGCCGCATAGAGCCGCAGACATACAATTCTTCATTCTTGAAATTCATACCCAAAAACGCTGTTTTCAGTCATAATAGAATTATGAAGTTAATTTTATCACCCGAGCTGGTGTTGGACGCCTATAAACAAGGGCTGTTTCCTATGGCGCATAGCGGCAATAGCCACTACATCCATTGGATTTGCCCGGAAGAGCGCGCATTGCTGTCGATTACAAATATGCACATCCCGCGGCGACTCAAAAAAACGGTACAACAAGGGCGTTTCGAGATTCGAATCGACACAGCGTTCGAAAAAGTCATTCAAGCGTGTTCAGAGCCGGATAAGGGGCGCGAAGAAACTTGGATCAATCACCAGATAATCGATACATTTATGAAACTACATAAAAGAGGACATGCCCATAGTATTGAATGCTGGGATGCGGATAACAATCTGGTTGGCGGTCTTTATGGTCTGGCCATTGGCGGCGCCTTTTTCGGCGAGAGCATGTATTCACGAGCGCGCGACGCCAGCAAGGTTGCGCTCGTTCATCTCTGTGCGCGGCTCTGGAAAGGAAATTTTGCACTTCTTGATACACAATTTGTAAATGACCACCTCAAACAATTCGGGGTATTTACAATCCCTCACGAAGCTTATATCAAACGCCTCGAAAGGGCGACATCACGCCAAAATGTTGATTTCAAATGCGCAGGGACAACAGAAGACAAGCTTATTAAAGACTATTTTGCGATGCGTGCTTTTTTCAAACACGGAAATTAAGGACTCTCCAAGGCTTCCGATTCAATAGAGGCATCCTTGCCCCGGTCACCGGATTCTTCATTTGCATCCTCTGACGCTGCCTCGGCTGGCTCGGCTGCCTCGCTCACCTCAACACGGTCAAGGCAATCCAGAACCCACACATCATAAATGGCATGATCCATAGATGAGAGTGCCGGAGAGGAAGCAAACATCCATCCACTAAACACCCATTGCGGATTTTCTTCGAGATCCAGCTCCCACATTTGTAGAAAAGCCGCGGCTTCCGGTTGTTCTATGGGGGGTGCCTTGCGGCACGCCTGTACTTTGATGTACAGCTCGCCAAACTGAATAGTGGAGCCTACGCGCGCCTCAAATGTTTGTGTACGTGCCGTGACCTTATCAAGAGAACGTAATTTCACAATGGCATGATCATCCATGGTGCGCGCATGAACGAGGCTAGGGCTTAAGAAAAAGGCGCCCAAGATAATGAAAAATGAGAGATGAAAAATCCTAGAACTCATCGGATGAAGCCAAACCATCATCAAACCCTTGGCTATTTAATGCGCTATCCTCACTAGGTACATCACTATAACTCTCGTCATTGCTATCATCACCGGTTTGCATGCTGAAGATGAATTGCCCGAGAAGCTGCTCAAGATTTTGCGGGGCCTGTGTAAACTCGACACGGTCACCCGGCTCTAAGAAATCTTCATCCGCGCCCGGCTCCAAAGCCAAATAACGTCCACCGAGCAAGCTCTCCGAACTAATCAGAGCCGCCGTATCCAGCGGCAACTCAATACCGCTATCGATGCTCATACGCACACGCGCCAGATAACTCTCCGGTACAAGCTCAACGCTTGAAACACTGCCGACTTTGACGCCGCTGATCTGAACATCATCACCGGCCTTCAACCCGCCAATACCGGAAAAATCAGCATGAATCTCATACCCGCTCACCGCGCCGACATTGGCTGTATTATAACTAAACACGAGGAAAAAGGCGGCTGCTATGAGGACAATAGCTCCCAAAAATGTTTCAATGACGCTTCTTTTCATGATGTCTATCCTTAAAAAATTCTTCTCTGATTTAGAGGAAAGCCCCTCAAAAATCAATGTTTAATCCTGCTCTTATTCCGGTTTCCAAGCCTCGTAATCACCTGTGGCTTTATCACGCTTACCGCCTTCCAGAATATGACCCGGCGGACGATAGGCTTGGTTTGTGCCGGTCAAATTCGGTTTATGCGGCTTTTGCCATGGGCGGCGGAATGTCTCATCCGCCTCGGATGGCGCTTCTTCCATTTGATGATGCAACCAGCCATGCCATTCCGGCGGTACGTTCGATGCCTCAGGCGCGCCCTTATACATCACCCAACGGCGCGGCTTCTTGTACCCCTTGCGTGGCGGTGCTTGGTAATATTTATTCCCAAGCTGATCCTCGCCCATCAACTTGCCGCCCGACAAAAAGGTGAAAAGAGAAATATGGGCCGGCGATAACGCGCCTAAAAATTGAAATAATGACATCTGAATTTTCGATCCTTGCTCAATAATCCAATTGATATTACAAAAAGATAACACCAATAGAAAGTGTTTAGCACAGCTTATAATCAAAAGGACATAGGAAACAGATATGAATCTCGCAGAAAAATTACAATCACTCGGTTTTGATCTCCCAAATTCAGCAGCCCCGGCGGCCAATTACGTGCCCTATGTCATTAGCGGAAACCAGATTTTCATCTCCGGCCAAATCCCCTATCTCAATGGCGAGCCAATGCATCACGGAAAACTGGGCGATGGTCTGAGCCTTGATGATGGCGTAGCCGCGGCCCAGGCTTGTGCCCTGAACATTCTGGCCCAGGCCAATGAAGCCGTGGGCGGTGATTTTTCCAAAATCAAGCGCCTCGTTAAACTTGGCGGTTTTGTGAACTCCACGCCTGATTTCGTCGATCAGCCCGCCGTAATCAATGGCGCTTCGAACCTTATGGTCGATGTGATGGGCGATAAAGGCCGCCATGCCCGCTTTGCCGTTAGCGCCGCAAGCCTGCCCAAAGGCGTTGCCGTGGAAATTGATGCAATCTTTGAAATTTAAGCACAGCGCAAAGAGGCTTTAAGACATTTTCTTGAACATCTCTAGTGCGGCCTCTTTATGGATCTGCTCATAGGATGGCTCCGCCGCATGATGGGCGGGTGTGCCGGCGCGGGATGTGAGCGAGCGCACATCGTCATGCGACAGTCCAAAATAAACCTGCCCAATCCCAACGCTTTTGATCAAGGCCTTGCCAACGGCAGTCGGCTCGGAGCTGCAATATAAAACACACGCAGAAAGATCAGAGCTGGCCAGTGTTTCTGTGGCATGGCGAATGGCCATCACTTCAGCATGGGCGACCGGATCACTGCGAGAGACCGCACCTTGTGCGCCTTGGCCTAAAATATGCCCATTCTGATCGGCGACAATCGCCGCATAGGGCCCACCCTTATGTGTACGGACATTCTTTTCGGCCAAATCCAAAGTCTTTTGAAGCAATTCATCCCTACTCAGCGCCGTTTTATAAACAGGATCAGCGGCAGGCTTGGCCTCGAGGTTGCGGAACCGCTTTAAAATTTGCTCCACATTTTTGAGCAAACGATCGGGCTCAATCGGCTTTTGGATCAGGCGTTTAACCCCAAGGGCGCTGGCCTCCATAAGAATATTACTGGCCGTATCCCCCGTTACGATCATCACGGGCAGATCAATGTCATTGGTGATCAGATATTTCACAAACTCCAGCCCGCCCATGGGCGACATGCGAACATCCACAAGGGCAAGGGCAATATCATAGCTTTGATCATTAATGGCATTAACCGCCTCTGTTCCATCCCGTGCATGAATGATTTTATACCCGCGCGATTCCAGAATGCCGGCCATCATCTGGCGGCTTACATCGTTATCTTCGGCAATAAGAATATGAATATCTTGATCTTCTGTCATAAACGCCCGGAAAAAAGTTTTTTCAAAATTATTAAACCATGAGGCCACAAGCTTTGGTATAATAAAGTTATATAATATTTTACGCGTTTTCAGGGGAATAAAATGGGTCATCACACGAAACGTAGAACGAGCATGAAGCGGCGCGGCGAAAAAGGCGGCGTCATGATCTATATCTTTTTGGCTGTCTCTATGTTTGCCGCCCTAAGCTATACCGTAGCCAATATGATGCGCGGCGGGGGTAATACCACCTCCATCTCTCAGGAACAGGCCGGCATTTTCGCCTCTGAAATCATAAATTATGCCCGCGGTTTGCGCGCCGGAGTGCAGGATATGCGTATCTCATTTGGCTGTGCCGATAATGAAATCAGCTTTGAAAATGATGAAATGATTGCTTACACATTCGCAACACGCGATCAGTGCAAGCTCTTTGACCGGGCCGGCGGAACAAAAGTATTTTTGGAGCCCACCGAACGCGCCATGGATGGCGGTATGTCATCGATCGGTAATTTCCCCTTTTGGCGATTTGATGCCAGCCATTGTGTCGTTAATGTCGGCACGCATAGCGGAACATGTGAGGATAGCGAAATAGATCTGATCGCCTCACTTGTTGGCGTAAAACGTGAAGTCTGTATTGAGCTCAATGAAAAGCTGGGCATTGATAACCCATCAGGCGAGCCGCCCGTTGAAAGAAGCAGCCATACCCCCGCCTTTGCTGGTGTATATGGGCCGGCTTCGAATATTGTATTTGGTGATGATGGCCCCTCTTTAGTGGGCAAATTGAATGGGTGCTATCAAGACCCTGATGGTTTTACCGCCAACGCCTATATTTACTATCAAGTCGTTCTGGCGCGTTAAAAAAGCTTATGCTTTTTCTTCCGGCTCTTCGGCTTTTTGGGAATGATCCTCGATCTGCGCCGGCTCACCCAATTTCTGATCCTTGAATTGGAAGCTCAGCTCGCCTTTCTTGACATCAACGATCACAAGGCCGCCATCGGTGAGTTTCCCGAAGAGAATTTCTTCGGCCAATGGACGTTTCAGCTTTTCTTGGATGACCCGCGCCAATGGCCGCGCACCCATCGCCACATCATAGCCTTCTTCGGCCAGGAATTTACGCGCCTTTTCGGATAG
The DNA here is from genome assembly GCA_964611755.1 of uncultured Pseudobdellovibrionaceae bacterium. Classification (GTDB taxonomy): domain Bacteria; phylum Pseudomonadota; class Alphaproteobacteria; order Micavibrionales; family Micavibrionaceae; genus CAZTBB01. The sequence continues at coordinate 21,981 of CAZTBB010000002.1, read as the reverse complement.
CTCGATACTGACATGCTTATCGGCCAATTGCGCCTCGAGCTGGATGACAAATTTATCAACCACCTTCTCTACTGTATCCGGTTGCAGATTGCCAAACGGCACAATCGCATCCAAACGGTTGCGGAATTCCGGTGCAAACAAATCATTAATGGCCTCGGTATCTTCATCGGTGCGCACTTCGCGCCCAAACCCGACCGGCGCTTTTGCCATTTTGGCCGCACCGGCATTGGTCGTCATAATTAAAATCACATTGCGGAAATCAATTGATTTTCCATTATTATCCGTCAGCTTGCCGTAATCCATCACTTGCAAGAGGATATTGAACAGATCGGGGTGTGCTTTCTCGATTTCATCCAAAAGCAAAATAGAATGCGGGTGCTGATCCACCTTATCAGTCATCAGGCCGCCTTGTTCAAACCCGACATAGCCCGGCGGCGTTCCGATCAAGCGTGAAACGGAATGGCGCTCCATATATTCACTCATATCAAAGCGCAGCAATTCAATACCCAATGTTTTAGAGAGCTGTTTGGCGACTTCGGTTTTACCAACCCCTGTCGGTCCTGAAAACAGGTAACAACCAATCGGTTTATCCGGATCACGCAGACCGGCACGCGAGAGTTTGATGGAATCGACCAGCACATCAATTGCATTATCCTGGTCATAGACCATGGTCTTCAAATCACGTTCGAGATTTTTCAGCGCCTCTTTGTCATCATTGGATACAGTAGCTGATGGAATGCGCGCAATCACCGCAATCACATCCTGGATCTCGGCCTCTGTAATGACATCTTTGCGTTTATCTTCAGGCACAATGGCTTGCGCCGCACCGACCTCATCAATGATATCAATCGCCTTATCCGGCAATTTACGCTCACCAATATATTTATCGGATAACTCCACCGCGGCCTTGATCGCCTCATCGGTGTAAGTCACGCCATGATGCTCTTCAAAATAGCCGCGGATGCCTTTGAGGATTTCAATCGCATCTTCGATAGTCGGCTCCTCCACATCGATCTTTTGGAAACGGCGCACAAGCGCACGGTCTTTTTCAAAATAATTGCGGTATTCCTTATAAGTCGTCGAGCCGATACATTTGAGCGCACCGCTCGAAAGAGCAGGCTTGAGCAAGTTTGATGCATCCATCGCGCCGCCGGATGTAGCGCCCGCGCCGATAATGGTGTGGATCTCATCAATAAACAAAACCGCACCATCAATCTTATCCAGCTCCTGTAAAACCGCCTTGATACGCTCTTCAAAATCACCGCGATATCGCGTCCCGGCGAGCAAGGCGCCCATATCCAGCGAATAGATTGTTGCATCCAGCAGAACTTCGGGTACATCTTCGTCAACAATGCGCTTGGCCAGTCCTTCGGCGATGGCCGTTTTCCCGACCCCCGGATCCCCCACATAAAGCGGGTTATTCTTTGAGCGACGGCATAAGATCTGCACGGTGCGCTCAATCTCTTTTTCACGGCCAATGAGAATATCAATCTTACCGGATTTGGCTTTTTGATTAAGATTCACGCAATAGCTATCCAGCGCCTCTTGCCCAACCTTCGAGCCAATCTCTTCGCTCTCCTCCGTGCCGCGCGGTGATTTGCTGGTCTCGCCTTGGGATGGCACTTTGGCAATACCGTGCGAGATGTAATTCACCGCATCAAAACGTGTCATATCCTGTTCCTGTAAGAAAAACACGGCATGGCTTTCCCGCTCGGAGAACAACGCAACCAATACATTGGCGCCAGTCACTTCCCCGCGGCCAGAGGATTGCACATGGATCGCCGCACGTTGAAGAACACGCTGGAATGCCGTTGTCGGCTTGGCTTCTTCCGCCTCTTTATTGGTTAAATATCCAAGTTCGCTCTCCACATATTGCACCAATTGATCCCGCAAATCCGGCAATGAAATACCGCAAGAGCGCAGCACCGCCATTGCATCCTGATCATCGGTTAAAGCCAGCAGCAAATGCTCCAGCGTTGCAAATTCATGATCACGGTCATTGGCCTCGGCAAGGGCTTTATGCAGTGTTTGTTCAAGGTTACGTGAAAGCATCTGTGATTTCCTTTTTAAAAATCCCTATTCTTTTTCCATCGTGCATTGCAATGGCTGTTCATTCGCGCGCGCAAAATCCATTACCTGCGCCACTTTGGTCTCGGCCACCTCATAGGTAAAAACACCGCAAATCCCGACGCCACGCCTATGCACATGCATCATAATATCGGTCGCTTCCTGGCGGTTCTTATTAAAGAATTTCTCTAGAATATGAACGACAAATTCCATCGGTGTGTAATCATCATTCAACAACAAAACCTTATACATTGAGGGCTTTTTTGTCTTTGGCCGGGTCTTGAGCATCAAGCCCGTTTCATCCTCTTCCTGCTCTTCGGGGGTGTCGGGATTTTGGGGCACATCACCCTCATCATCCAATCGCTCGGGGATGTGTCTGCATTGATTGATTTGCTCTAAGAAATCCATGATAACGGGGCTGCTCCAACTCTATTTATTTATATAGGCTGCACAAACCAGTATATCAATTTTTAGGGGGTTCGCTCAAGCAGGTTATTAAGACCAGTCCGCTTCGGGAATTGGCCTGAAATATTCCGCGCCGCCCGGCATTGTCTCTTGGGTGAAAAGTTCAGCGCGTGCCTGCTCGATGCGTGCATCAATGTCTTCAACAGGCGCATGCTCCCTCATCGCGGGCAAGAGTGTCCTCTCAATATAACCCAGTGCCACCAAAGCCTTCGCATCACCCTCGAGAAAAAGCCTGTAATTCCCGACATTAGCCTCCAGAAGAACCACCATCTTGGCATAAGCATTTGGATCATTTTCTTCACAAAATTCCGACCCGAGCCCGTAGGTATCAAAGGCCATCGGAAACCGTTTGCCAAGCGTATCCCAAAAGCTTTTATTCATTTCAGATGAGAGCTTACGAGCCTCCGTAACATCGGGGTCGGTACGCGCAAAATCCGTACTGAGTGAGGGAGAGGCATGCGCATCCAATAGGGCCTTGCGATCGGTGTAATCGCGCGCCATCAGACCATCGCGAATAAACTCCTTCAGAGGGTGGCTCTCCCCCGTTGTAATCATCACTTCTTCGAAATACGCCTTAAGCGCCTCAAAGGAATCAAATTGATTTGGTCCGAAACTCGTCATGCACACACCTTATTTATATTACGTAAAATATCATAAGGGGTGCATTTTGACAAGAAAAAACCCGCCCTACAGCCTGTGCAGAGCGGGTTTTTAATTGATATAGGATTGCGCTTAAGCAGCCATAGATTCTGTTGCTTTTTGCACAGTCTTTGTCGCTTGCTCGTTGATTGGCTCAATGCTCTCATTCAGCACTTTTACGCTCATCTCGGAGATCTTTGTCGCGTTTGACATGAAATCATCAAAATTGGCCTGTGCAATTTTGTTCTGTGTCTCGCTCCACTCATTGATTGTTTTGCTGCTCAAAGCCTGCTGAACATATTTTGTTTGCTTTTCTGCAGAGGCTTGCGCCAATGACATAGCTGTACGAACAATATCTTCACAGCCTTTTGCGAAAATCGTGCTTGATTTTACCCAAGCTTCCATATTTTCACGGCTCATGTCGGTTGCGTCTTTTGCAATTTGGTCGAATTGTGTTTTACCTTGTTTCATCATTTGCTCCATTTCTTTTGAACTTAATAATTGTTTTGCACTCAATGCTGGTTTTGCTGCCGCAGGCCTTTTCTTGGCTTTTGCCTTTGGCTTTGCTGCTTTTACAGCGGGTTTCTTGGCGGCCGGCTTCTTTGCAGGCTTCTTAGGGCTGGCTGCTTTTTTCGCCTTCACAGCCGGCTTTTTCTTTTTAGCCACAGCTTTAGCGGCCTTAGGGGCAGCCTTTACAGGGGCCTGTGTCTTAGTTACTGGCTCTGCACCCGCAGCGTTTGAATTTGCTGCAACACCATCTTTTTTTGCTTCTTCAGCCATGATCAAAGATCCTTTTTTAAAATTAACAAATTTAATGCCTTAATAAAAAAGCACAAAAACACGATTTGTGCAATGCGTCATACCTTATTTTTGTCAAAAAACCCGATGAATGTCAAGAACTTTTTTGCACTGCACAAAAATCTGTAACTGGCTGCCACGTTTAATATACGCAAAGTTGCATAGAGGATTCATAGACAAAATTGTGAAAAACTCGTATGATAGAAAGAAAGTCTTGGCATGGTTTTACTATTTTATGGTATCCAAGAATTAGTGCGTAGAAAATTAAAATAACCCCCCCCGGTGCAATGATCAAAAACGAAATGAATAACTCTATATTTGCCTTTAAAATCATGGTGTTATGCCTTAGTTTCTTGATGATTTCGGTGCTATTTACCCCGCAAAAAGCCTTTGCAAACTCCAAATATGCTTCTGTTGTTATGGATGCGGATACAGGCATGATCCTGCATCAACGCTACGCCAATAAAGTCTTGCATCCAGCATCACTCACAAAGGTCATGACATTGCTGCTGACATTTGAAGCCATCCAGCGTGGTGATCTCTCCTTGCGGGAGCGCATTCGCATATCGGCGCATGCAGAATCCATGATCCCAAGCAAAATCGGCCTGCCGGCCGGTTCCTCCATCCGGGTTCGCGATGCCATTTATGCGCTTGTCACAAAATCTGCCAATGATGTGGCTGTGGCTTTGGCGGAACGGCTTGGCGGGACAGAATATAATTTCGCCAAAATGATGACCAAGCGGGCGCGTGAACTTGGCATGAGCCGGACAACATTCCGCAATGCATCCGGCCTGCACCACCGCAGACAAGTCAGCACCGCGCGCGATATGGCCAAGCTGGCACGCTATGTTATCCAAAATCATCCGCAAGACTATGCGTATTTTTCAAAAACATCCTTTAGTTATCGCGGCAAAACTTATCGCAATCACAACAAGTTGCTCAGAAGCTATGCCGGTATGGATGGCATGAAAACAGGCTATATCAAGGCATCCGGCTTTAATCTTATCGCCTCGGCTGTGCGCCATGACCGCCGCCTGATCGGGGTTGTTTTTGGCGGCCGATCCGGCAAAACACGCAATGCCCATATGCGTACACTTTTGGATCGTGGCTTTGCCCATTTGGAAACATTGCGAATGGCCTCTATTGAAAATGCACCGCTACCGCCGCGCAAACCCGGCATTTTGGTGGCCATGGCCAATTTGAACAAATTAAAGCCTGCCGCCGGTCATGGCGAAGATGATATCACGAAGCCAAGTTCACGCTGGTCAATGCTGAACCCTGCCCTGCAGAGCAGTTTCGGTCGCCTGATCGGGGAAGGTGATTACGACCCGGCTGTCTCAAAGCGCCTCGAGACCGGCTTGCTGGCTTTGGCCGCCCATCAAAAAGAGCCGCGCTCTGATTTGCTTAAAAGCTATAAATCCCAACTTCTAAGCACTCAAGGGCAAATGGCTCTCAAGAATGGCGCCAACACAAACACGCTCTATGCGGCTGCACCGGATGCCGCCAATACGCAAAATTGGGCGATACAAATTGGCGCATTTAATAGCCGCGTAGCCTCGGATAAAGCCATCCATAGCGGGCTTTCAAAACTGCCATCCCATCTACAGGATGCCACCCCATCCATCGTGCCCCTTAAAACTGCGTCCGGCTATCTCTTCCGGGCGCGTTTAAATGGCTATGACGAACAAGCAGCACAGCAAGCCTGTGCCTTTTTCAAAGACTGTATTTTGGTCACAATGCGTTAACCCGGAACCGTTATAATAAAATGATGAGCACCCAATCCGAGCACCCACCAAAAAAGCCAATAAAGCGTATTGGTGAGCGCGGAAATCTATTATTCATGATTTTATTGGCCGTTGTATTGGTCGGTGCACTGACCATTGCCATTCAAGGCACAACCCGTCCGGAAGGCGCATCAATTAGCCCGGAACAATTAGTCATTGATGTGACCGCTGTCCAGCGTTATGCCTCCGAGCTAGAGCGCGCTGTTCTCTATATCGTGACCCAGAACGGGCAAAGCCAGGATGATATCCGTTTTGCCCATTTTGATGCACATGCGGATTACGGTAACCTCGCCGCAGATGCGGATCCGGTTGAACAAGTCTTCCATCAGGATGGCGGCGGTGCGACTTATCGCGCTCCACCGGCAGGTATTAATGACGGCAGCGCATGGGAATTTTATGGCACAACTCATGCCCCGCAGGTCGGCTCCAGCCGATCGGATTTAATCGCTGTTCTGCCGAATGTCACACAAGACTTTTGCAACCATTTGAACACGATTAACGGACAAACAGGTGCACAGCCGGCCGATCCCGGTGCGGTTGCCGCCAGCACGACCAACGCCGGAAGCTGTGTCCATGGCGGTGCAGTTGCACGGTTTGGAAATGGTGTTGGGTTTTATGCCACCGCCGGCACAATGAATGAGGCAACGTTTACCAAGCTGCCTGCCAAGCAAGGCTGTGTGGCCTGTGATGGCCCCGCCTATCATTTTTATCATGTGATTTACGCCCGATAAAATCTATTGCGCCATGCGGAAGACCGCGGGCTGTGGCTCCAGCATTTCATCAATCTGGCTATTCAACGGAATGGTATAATCAAAGAATGCGATCATTCGCCCGCGCGTATGGTCAACCACTCGCAAATTGACCTGCACATCCGCATCCCCCGGCAGATATGTGCCGGTCAGCTCAACGCGGCTCTTGGTCGCAAGATTTACGCTTTGACTTTTGATATAGGGGCTGACCTCATCGAGATGCACATTATAACCAAGCTGGAACAAACGTGCGCCAATCTGTTCAGGGACAAAACGCCCAAATGCCGATGTCATCGCTGTGTCTCGCGCATCAGAGAGCAAACCAATCTTTATCGGTGTATTCTTGGTAACCGCGCCCTGCGCCTGTTGCGCGATATAATCGGCAGCGGCCTGATTACGCTCTAAAAGGCGGGCATCTTCGCCGGAAAAAACCTTGCCCGAACTGACCGCACCAAGACCAACAAGGCCGAGCGAACAGCCATTCAATCCGATCATGGATGCCCCGAGGATCAACATAGTGCCGCAAAAATGAACGCTTTTTTTATTCATCATCGGAAGGGTACCATCCAACATTCATCAAAGGGCCTGATTGATAATAATAAGGGAATTTTTTGATAAAGCCCTCAGCAGGCAAGTTATATGTGCCTTTTGCAGTGGAGATAACCGATCCCCCGCGGCGCGCCTCGAGAAACACATCAAAATCGGCAAATTCAAGATCATCTTTTAACATAGCGCGTTTATTGCTGCCTTCACCAAAATAATAATGCAGTTCGGCGGCACTATCGCTGCGCGGTGTGAGCGTATGCCCCTCTTTTATCAATACGCCTCTAAGCGCATGATCAAACGAGCTCACGAAAGCTGTGGTGATACGGATCGGCCTGATATATATGTTCTGCCCCTTCAGATTGGCGATATTGGCATCATTATAAAGATCTTGCGCCGCGGCGCGCCAAATCACGGAAACATTCTTTTGCATGTCATTTGAAAATTCATAATCGGAATCATGCACAGGATAAACAGGTGAGGGAACAGCATTCCCGTTATTGTACATATAACCCGAGGGCAATGAATTAGGATCGGAGATGTGAAAACACCCACCCAAGCATAGAAGACTGACTATAGATAAAAAGAATGTATGATCGGCTTTAACAAACATAGCGGCTATTTTACCAGCACTTTGCAAAGCCGTATAGTAGGATCAGAGGTTTTTAGTCATTTAATATCAATGGCTCATCCGAAATGATTGCCTGCGGGCTTTTTGCGAGAGCCAGCAATAAATATGCCCGTCTTTACAGGCCAACTTATTCATCTTTAGCAGACCTTTTTTAAATGCCTCTTTTACATGCTCTTCACCGTATTGGCGGATCACGTCTTCCAGCTTTCGTGCCGTTTCCGGCTCCGAGAAGACTTGTTCAAGTGCTAAGAAATCATTGATCATTTTATCTCCCCTTATTATTAAATGATATTAATAATCATTCTCATTTAGAAAGCTCAAAAAGTCAATAATGCTTCTCGCTCTTATTCACAATGTATGATGTTTAAAACGATCAGGCCCGCATCTTGGCAATGGAGCTGGTTGTGCTGTGACCATCAAAACCGGACATAACATGCACCTCACCGCCATAGGCCTGCACTGTTGGCGCTTCGGGGATATCATCAACCTTGTAATCACCGCCCTTGAAATAAACATCAGGCTGCAGATGCTCCAAAAGGGCAATGGCCGTATTATCGCCGCCCTCGTCTTCCGCGCCAAAAAGGACAATCAGATCGGTTGAGCCCAGCGCCCCTAAAACAGCGGCACGAGATCCCTCATCATGCACGGGACGTTCCGGCCCTTTCAAAATGCGCACAGAGCTATCCTTATTCAGCCCGACAATCAGGCGATCACAATGGCTGCGCGCTTCATTGAGATAAGAGACATGCCCGTAATGCACAATATCGAAACAGCCATTGGTAAATCCAACCTTCAGACCGCGGGCGCGCCAACGCTGCACCTCTTCACGTGCCTCGTCCCATGACAATGTCTGGGCCATCCGCGCGCGGCTTAACACGCGGTTATCATTGCTTTGTGATGATGACCCTGCGCTATGGTCAATACGCTCCAAAAGCTCATCTGCGCGAATAGCCGCCGTTCCAACTTTGGCGACAACAATGCTTCCGGCAATATTGGCCAGCCGCGCCGCATCTTCCAAAGACGCACCCGACCCTATGGCTGCCGCAACAACGGAAATAACCGTATCACCGGCACCGGAAACGTCATAGACCTCGACATCGCTCGCGCTTTTTATATGCACCGGGGCATCGCTGCCGGTAATCACACTAATCCCATCTTTGGAGCGCGTTGCAATCACCGCCTCTATGCCACATTCGGCAATCAAAATCTGCGCGGCCTTGATAACCTCTTCGTCGCTATTCACAGCCATACCGCCCGTGGCCTCGGATAATTCCTTCTTATTCGGTGTAATCGCACTGGCCCCCTTATAACGCGAATAATCCGTTCCCTTGGGATCGATAATCACCGGTTTTTGCGCAGAGCGTGCGCGCTGGATAATGGCCTGAACGGTTGCTTCATCCAGCAAGCCCTTACCGTAATCCGACATTAAAACCGCATCACAGCCCGGCAAAGCATCATCCAGCTTTTGTAACAGCTTTTCATTCTGGGTCGCATCAAGAGGTTTGACCTGCTCGTAATCCGCCCTCAATAATTGCTGATGACCGGCAAGATAGCGTGTTTTTTCAGTCGTCGGACGATCATCAAATGACAAAATCCCAACGGACTCATACCCTAACTCTTCGATTAACTCTTTGACCTGTGCCGCGCTCTCATCTTCGCCAACACACGCAATCAAATCCGCCTTTGCGCCAAGACCTTTGAGGTTGGAGACAGCATTCCCCGAACCGCCAAGCATCTTGTCTTCTCGCTTAATCGCCAGAACAGGCACAGGGCTTTCGGGTGAAATGCGGTTTACGTCCCCATAAACAAAACGATCAAGCATGACATCGCCAATCACAAGAATACGTCTTTGTGTGAAGTTTTTAACAAAATCTTCGAGTCTTTGCACCTGATTAAGTGATTGTTTTTCTGTCATAAAATGGCTCCAGCCTAAATTTGTAAAGAAATTTCAATTTTTATGCCCGTTTGTTAGGAATTCGTCAACTTTTCTTGTGTTTAATAGTATGTAAATAACAAGTCTAACTATAGAAAAATATTAATTAAAACAAGACTTTGGGACAAAAAAATATAACTTTGAGGGATCTTACATTCGGGTAAGATAAAATTGTAAATGGCATATGGCGGTATACTTCAGACATTAAAATCATACATTGATCGCAACCGATTGGGCGAGTTACTGGTTTTAAATGGCCAGATTTCATCGCAGCAATTGAAATCCGCACTTAAAACCCAAAAACATAGCCAGCAGCCTTTGGGCAAGCTTCTTATTGAAAGCGGCGCTATCTCTGCAAACCGCTTGCGTTTTGAACTTGGCCGCCAAATGGCCTTGCGCTTTATGGCCGCCTTTATTCTGTGTTTTATTTCACTCACCAGCGTTCATGTTAAGAAAGCCAAGGCCGCAAAAATCAAGGATTTGCCTGCACAGGTCTATCTTGTTAACTCCGGCCACAAAGCTCTGGATGGTTTATCAGAGCGCCACAGCCTTTTCGGCAGTGATGAAAAAGCCTCCTATAACCTGCAGCCCTTTACAAAATGGGTTGGCATGTTTGAAAAATTTGAAACCGATATGAAAAGCGCCCATGCACAGCGTGATATGGCACAATGGAAAGCTCAATTGGCACAGTTTAAAGGCCTTCCGCTTCATATTATGGCACAGCGTGTCAATGACATGATCAACAAAATTCCCTATATCACGGATGACCGTAACTGGAGCAAAAGTGATTACTGGGCCACGCCTGTTGAATTTCTGAAACGCGGCGGCGATTGCGAAGATTTTGCCATTGCAAAATACACAGCTTTGCGTGCTTTGGGTGTTCCGGAAGAGCGTCTGCGCGTTGCGATTGTGCATGATAAAATCAAGAATATTCCGCATGCTGTTCTGGCCGTATACACAGATCAAGGCGTATTTGTTCTTGATAATCAGATGAAAAACCTGATCAATGCCAGCCAGCTTGAGCGTTACCGTCCGATCTATTCCATCAACCGCACGGCATGGTGGCTCCACAGCGCGCCACAAAGCGGCGGTTCTGTGAATACGGTTATCGCATCTGCGCAGTAAATATCCGCCTTGAAATCAATTTGAAATTATTCGACCCAGCCAATGCGCAAAATATTGGTGGATCCGGGCGTTCCAAAGGGAACACCGGCGGTCATCACAAATTTATCGCCGCTTTTGGCAAAACCAACACGCTTGGCAATCTCGGCTGCATGGCGCGCCGGCCCGGTGAAATCATCGATAATTTCGGGCACATAAACGGTTCTAACCGCATAAGACAACACCAGACGGCGGGCAACCGATTCATTCGGAGTAAGGCATAAAATAGGCACGAAAGGCCTTTGACGCGCTGTCCTGAGCGCTGTTGAACCCGATGTTGTGTAATTCACAATGCAGGTTGCACCAATATCTTGCGCTACATAATACGCCGCCGTTGTAATCGCATCGGATGGCTCAAAATCCGTATCGGGATGATAGAGCTCCATCACCTGCATATATGTCGCGTCATTTTCTGTGCTCTCACAAATCCGCGCCATCATCTCCACCGATTTTATGGGATATTCGCCGCTCGCTGTCTCGCCCGAGAGCATCACCGCATCTGTGCCGTCATATATAGCAGTCGCAACATCAGAGGCTTCTGCGCGCGTTGGCCGCGCATTAGAGATCATGGATTCCAGCATTTGCGTTGCGACCACAACCGGCTTTCCGGCCTCCCGCACCATGCGCACAACCCGCTTTTGAATGGAGGGCACTTCTTCAGGGGGCATTTCCACGCCCAAATCACCGCGCGCCAGCATCACGCCATCCGCGTAATCCAGAATTTCCTCCAACCGCGCCAAGGCAGATGGTTTCTCCAGCTTCACCATTAATGCGGCGCGGCCATCTATGAGCTTTTTCGCTTCAGCCGCGTCTTCTGGTGTTTGTACAAAACTTTGTGCGACCCAATCAACACCTTGTTTCAGTGCAAATTCAAGATCAACCCTGTCTTTTTTGGTAAGCGCAGGAAGGGGCAGAATAACCCCCGGTATATTAAATCCCTTTTTATCAGACAGATATTCCCCATAAACAACACGGCAGGTCAGGGCTTTGGCGGTTTTCTTGGTAACCTCCATCTTAACCCGTCCATCATCCAAAAGAATATGATCTCCCACATCCAGAGCTTTGATCACATCAGGGTGCGGCAAATAAACGCGGGTTTTGTCGCCAAGTTTATCGTTTGAATCAAATGTAAATTCAGCATCTTTTTCAAGGGATACTTTGCCCTCCGCAAATGATCCAATACGCAGCTTGGGCCCTTGCAAATCAGCCAAAATCCCGACAAAACGGTCATATTCCTTTTCCAAATCACGGATATGCCTGATCATGGCCGCCACATCATCATGCGCCCCATGCGAGAAATTCAGACGAAAAAGATCCGCCCCGGCCTCCATCAACGCGGCAATATCGTCTTTGGACGATGAAGCAGGCCCCAATGTGGCAATTATCTTAGTATGTCTTTTCATCTGCATAAAATTCTTATAGTTGTTTGAAAAAGAATGATCTTTTCTTCTTTACAGTAACACAGTATTAATCATTTTACCCCTAAGATGGTTTAGAAAACGTGCATTTTATGCATGCAATGCAATAACAACAGGCTTTAAGGGTCAATCCATGGCAAAAGAGCTCGAAAATATTGAAGAACAGATCAATTGGCATTGGCGCAATTCCATGCGTCCCGTGCGATTTTTCAACTTTGATGCACGTGCAGCCACGCCTTTTTGTATATTATTTGTCTATGCACGCCCCGTGACCTTATTTTTTACGGTCATTACACTTATTTTCTTCAGAATCTTAGAGCATCGCGGCCTGACAGTGCCTGCTGCCATACGGTCATTCCGCCAGTGGATTACAGGCAAAAACCGCCCGGGTTGGATCTCAGTTCGAAAAAAAGCGTTTATTGATCACGGCTAAGTGAACAGGCGCTCTTGTTTTTCACAAAAACTCTCTTTATTTTAATAGCTTGGTGTTGATAGCTTGTGCTAAGAAAAGGCTTCTCCAAAAAAGAAGCGGGCTTTTTATGCGTTTAAAACAAAGTTTATTTTTATTTACGGCGGTTATAATTTCTGCGACAGCCTCTCCGGCTTTTGCGGGGTTTGAATGGATTCCGGTTGAAAATCCATCGCAAATCTCTGTCCAACCCGCTCCCATGCCAAGCGCTCAAGCCTCGATGCCGCCATTAACGCCCATGCCTGCGCTAAATAATCAAAACATTGCCCCCTCCCAGGGGCATTTACCGCCTCTGGTTGATACACAAGCACTGCGTCAAGATATGACCATGCAGCCAGCACCAATGCGCTCTCCCGTCTTTACGAACCCGCAACCGGCCCCCGTCTATGTTCCGCCACCGCAACCCGTTTACCAACAACAAATGGAGCTCACATATAACCAGCCGCGTCGCAGCCAATACACACGTGATGATATTGGCCAGATTTTAAATTACCTTGAACGCGGCAGAGGCCAGCCCCGCTACGCTGCTCCCGTTCGCGTGAACCCGAATTACAATCCGATGGGCACCACACCCGAGCCTATCTCCCCTGAAATTCGATCGGATGAACCCTATATCAGTGTGCCGGCTCTAGCTCAAAACACACAGCCCGTCCAACAAACGGCACCACAACCATACAGACAGGTTTTCGCACCAAGCTATCAGCCGCAATATGCCCCCATGCCCGCACAACCGGCTCAGGCATATCAACAATCACCCTATGGCACGCCGAGCCGCGTCATGAATTTTGATCTGGTCTCTGCGCAAATTACGCAAACCATGCAAAGCTCCCGTCAACGCGGCTTGGATAATGTTGTCCGCTATCAACCCGCCCCGCAAGCCATACAACCGATCTATAATCCACCAGCACCCCAGACTTTTTATCAGGCGCCAGCCCCGCAGCCACAGCCTGTCAATAATCCGGCACCGGCGCCGCAAAACATGTTTGAGCAACCACGCCAAGAAGTGCTGATCTGGCAACAGCCACGTACGCAGATGCAACAACCCGTCAGCAGGCCAATACCGCAACAAGCTCAACCATCCATGATGATGATTGATCCATTCCCCCTAGGCACGCCGCAGCCACAGGCTGTACCGATGGCTGCGCCCGTGCAACCAATGCCGGCCTCTCGACAATATGAAATGATTTCGGGCTTCGGAACCGATATGCCGCTCGCGATGGCGCTTCAGCAAATCATTCCGCAAGGTTATGGCTATGGATATAGTAATGCCAGCTTTGCAGGAAAGCGTGTTTCCTGGGATGGAGGCAAGCCATGGCCGGATGTTCTCAACACCATGCTTGCGCCGCATAATCTTCAGGCCAGCATCAACGGAAACCGCGTTGTCATTAAAGAGTCCGGCCCTGTTGTTACGCCGCGCTTAATACCCGCCCAGACATCATATATTGCCTCACAGCCACGCATTAATATGGCTCCAAGGCCATCAACACCATCAGCAGGCCCGCTTAATCTTGGCAATAACACAGCCAATGCATTACGCCGTAGAAACGTCATTGATCCCGGCATTTCCGGCACAACTCTTAACAATTAAAAGAAATCTATAATCTAGTAATTCGCCTCTAAAGCCGCCATTTGGGAGAGCAACATCTCGCGGCGCAGCTGGCTTTCATAGGCATCACGCGCCTGCATCAACTGGATCGCTTGCAAGGCAACGCCGGAGCGATCAACATTGACCGGCTTATCATAAAGATTGGTGTAAAAATCCGGGCTTTGCAGCATCTTATTGGTCAGAAACTCCATCTGCGCCCAATAGCTCGGCTTTTCACCTAAAATTGCATCAAGCTGGTCTTCATCCTCTATGCCGAACTGTTTCAAATAAGCCTTCATAAAAGCGGGTCCACTTGTCTCCGGCGTATCACTATCCAGCTCGCCCTTCATCGCCGCCATTTTAACAAAGCTTTGATGCGCGACATTCATCACGGCCACCTGACGGCGGCGCTCGAGAAAAGCATTTTCCAGATTGGGATCCGTGATCGGCTGACCAACTTTATGCCAGTATAAATTCTTACCAAGCGCTAATATATCCGCCTCTTCCGCGGTTGATTCCAAATTCGAAAAATTAACCCCATCAAGCGTTACGGGGACGCCCAAAGCCGCCGCATAATCAATATCATTATTCATTCGCTCTGTGGCTTCCTCGATCAAACACAAAACGCCTTCCAAATCGCCGGAAAAATCCGATGGGTTACAATATTGTTTCGATAACGCTTCGAAACGGTAGAAATAATCCTGACTTTGCCCGCGATCACTCGCCGTGTTCTCTCTGTTTAAATAGCGCGCTGCTAAAATTTCATTCAAATTATTGGCTGCAAAACTTGATGTCTCGGCCGATTGCCCCACCGAACGAATGGATGATCCAATCTGGCAAATTTGCTCGGATGGATGATAATCCTTATGCGCTTCGGCCTTTAGTTTTCTGATATCGCGCTGTGTCTCGAGCTGCTCTTTTGCATCAAAAAACATCCCGATACCCAATAGCTGCATCATCGATGTAATGCCCGATTGCTCCGCCATCTTCATAAGGGCGTGCACATAATGGTCTTTGATCATCTGATCGTGATTGCTGTCTTGTGCAAGGGACGGATTTACCGAAGACACAAACAGAACACAAACAAGCACAGCACCAAGAGCCCGCCTCGATAAGGCCTGCGTATTTTTTATGCGTCTCTTGTCTATTTGTCTCATGCTCACCTGAAAATTATTTGTCTCTGACCGAAACGCGGCCAAGAACTCTATTCACGCGGTTTTCCAACATCACGGCCATGGATGCCTCACTGCGCAAATGGCTCTTGAGCAAATCAAATTTCTGCATCAGGCCGATCGCCTGCAAGGCTACTTCCTTACGCGCCACATTGGCGGGCTTATCATAGAGGTTGGTATAAAAATCCGGGCTTTGCGCTAATTTCTGCGTCAAAACCTTCATCTGCGCATCATAGCTTGGCTCTTCGCCAATCAAATCGGCAATCTTGTCGGATGGCACAACGCCAAGCTCTTCCATAACGCCATTCATAAACTCCGCCGATCCGCCGGAGCCCTTGCTCTTCATCCCGACAATGGCGTGGAACGATGTCTCGGCCACGCTGCGATGGGCCTCTATGCCGCGGCGCTTCATGAAATTCGTGAAAAATTCATTGCGCTTCTTATCCGTTAAGCTATCCAGCGTTAATTCACTACGGTTTTTGGCCTCTGATGGAATGCCGTGATCAGGGTCAAGAATTTCATGTCCATAAAGATTGGATGCAAGCGCCAAGAGCGCTTCTTCGATATCCGTCTCATCCTGATCACCGCCATTATTGGAAAAATCAGCCTGTATCGTCCACGGGAAGGCCACCATGCGCCCGAAATCGATATCCGCATTTTGCAGATGCTCCGGTCCGCCCTCTTCGCTGCGACACAAGAAACTATTCACGGCTGCGCCCCCTTCACGGCGCAAAGAGCCCGCCATATCCGACGGATTACAAAAACGTTCGGCAAATTGATTCATGCGGTTTGATTTATCAAAGGCCGAGCCGTCTTTAGCGGCCGTGTTCACGCGGTTCAAACGGCGATCAATCGAGCGGCGCGCCATCACCAAGCCTGTATATTCGCCCTTGCGCTCGGATGCCGCCAAGGACCGTACATTCGTTCCGATTTCACACATCCCGACACTGGGGTGATAATCCTTATGCGCCTCGGCATGAAATTTACGCAATGTGCGCTGGGTCTCCATTTGATGTTTTGCATCGAAAAACGTACCCACCACCATCACTTGCTGCATGGCCGTGGCCGTAATTTGATCCGACATCATCTTGAGCGCAACCAGAATATTGTTTTCCCACAAATCGGTTTCCGTGAATTCAACCAGCTTTTCAAACTCATCTTCGACATTTTGAGTAATCGCGTCATAACTCGCATTCCATTCATCCAACGATGTCTGGTCAACGGCTGTGCCCGTATTTTTCGTCGACAGATTACCCTGATTGGGCAAGGTACAAGCCTGCGCCCAGACTTGCGTGGGCACCATAACAAACAAGGCGCATAAAACCCCGAAAAACGCTATTATGTTTCGCTGAGACATCATCATTAGCGTGACCTCTCAATCTGTTCATCCAGTTCCGTTGACAACATCACCGACATCATCATTTCCTGGCGCGTCTGGCTTTCATAAATGGCGCGGTCCAACATGGTCTCCAGCGCCTTTAGCGCAACGCTTTTACGTGCCACATTAGCGGGCTTGTCATAGAGATTGGCGTAAAAATCCGGGTTTTGCATGATCCGCTTGAACAAAATCTCCCATTGCGCGAACAGGCTCGGCTGTTCGCCGATCATTTCATAAATCTCGGCCTCATCATCAAGGCCAACGCCAAGCTCTTTCATCACCGCGCCCATAAATTCGGCCGTATTGGATTCTGATCCGGCTGCTTTTAAGCCAATAATCGAATGAAAAGAATGTTCGGCCACACTGCGCTTGGCAATGGCGGCGCGGATATCCATGAATTGCTCTCGGCTTTGAGGGATTGGCACAGGCTGGATGGCACCAAATATATTCCGCGTCAGAGCCAGTACATCTTTTTCGTCATCATCGCTGATCTGGTTATCGGAAAAATCAACATCCAATGTCCGGTTTTCTTCAATCAACCGCATGTAATCAATATCCAGATTACGTCGCTCGGCGGGCGCGCTACATTTGTCCCCGAAAAATGTATTGCCCTCATCGCTCTGGGCGTAATCCATTGGATCACAATAATTTTGCAGATAATTATTGAATAAAATCTCGGCCTCGAATGGTGCGCGGGCTCTTGCCGCCACTGTATCTTCGCGGCGCAAATGACGTGCCAGCGCATTTTGATTGAGGAAATAAGCGCTCTGATCGGCTATGTTTTGTGAATCAGACAGGCTACGCACATTTGTTCCAATCCAGCAAAAATCATCGCTCGGGTGATAATCCTTATGGGCGCGCGCTTGCAGAACCTCTAAATCACGCTGCGTCTCGAGCTGCTCTTTTGCATCAAAAAACCCACCAATGGCCAATAATTGCTGCATGGCCGTCAACGACATTTGTTCGGAAAATTTCATCAAGGATGGCAAAACAGTCTGTTTATAAAAATCATCAACAAGCCATGTTTTATGCTCTTCAAACTGCTCATCCGCATGCTCGATGATGTCTTCCGTATATTTTTCGTGATCCTCGGAAATATAATCCGTAACCTTTTGAATTGTTTCCGTCGCGCAGGCAGGAGGAGGACATGACGCATGCGCCTGTTGATAGAATCCACCAACAGAACATACCATTAAGGTAATTATCAAAATCGTGAAGAAACGCTGCCCCATAACCCCGTTCTTGCTTGTTTTAGCTCTTATAATCCGTAAATAAATTACTCACCAAATACCATTTTAGCACAAGAAAAACCCAAAACGCACGTATGAAAAAAATCGGCACTAGACGCGGCCTCTTTCTGCGCTATAATTTTACAAAATATAAAAAGTAAAATTCATGGCCGAAACAAAACCGACAACAGACAAAAAAGCGCCCAAAAGCTCTGCAAAAAGCAGCGCGGATAAGCGTATTAACGAAGACGAGCTCTCCGGATTGGGCAGCGTTGTCATCCGCAATGAATTTTACCGTGATGGCTATCGCAATCTTCTGCGCCTGACTTTCATTCAAGGCGTCGTTATTTTGGGGCTTTTGGGCTTTATCTACTTTCTCAATGCCTCGCATGAACCGCGGGATCGTTATTTTGCCACCACCGAAGATGGCCGTCTTGTGCCGATGGTGGACCTTGGCCAGCCCAATCTCAGCACGCCGGCCTTAATGTCTTGGGTGGCGCAATCCGCCACCGAAGTGATGACATTCGGCTTTAATGATTATCGCCGCCGCCTGCAAGAGGCCTCGCGTAACTTTACGCGCCGCGGTTGGGAAAGCTTCACGGGGGCGTTGCAAAAATCCCGTATTGTTGAGATGGTTGAAGCCAACCAGCAAGTCATTACCGCAGCACCGAGAGGGGCACCAATATTGGAATCAGAAGGCGTTGTCGCCGGCCGTTATCAATGGATTGTGCAAATCCCCATGGTTGTTACCTACCAATCAGGGCCGCGCGTTCGGAATGATAATCTGATTATCACCCTCGTTGTTGTCCGCGTGCCGCGCCTTGAGAGCCCGAATGGTGTTGGTATTGAACAATGGGTTGCCGTTCAGGGATAATCGCCCCCCTCACAGCGCGGCATATAAATTTCTTTGGGCACACTTCCTACACATATCCTACACATATTGTGAATAAGTTTGGACAAAAGCATTTGGAATCCCTGTGCGCAGCGATTATTCTGGACTATGATATCTGCTGAATAGAATTACATGAAATATCTTTGACATCGTGCCAAAACAAAATCGACCATTTTCAACCAGAACTTTCCTCACATCTTGTGCATTCATAGGCACGTTGATGTTGAGTGATCTTGCTTTTGCGCAAAGCGACTCACGCCTGCCGCCGGGCCCGCCCGGCTCTGCCGCAATCAACAGCGATATTTTCCAGCGCAACCAACAAAGAGCCGCGCAGCAGGATATGATTGCCGAACAAGCCCGTAAAGAAGCCTTCGATGCGGCGATTCAAGGATTGCTGCCTTTGCGCCCGGAAGAGATCCGCACATTGCTTGAAAAATTTGATCAAACACAGGAATCTGTCGAAACACCGGTTTACCCGAACCCAACACCGGAAGTGGCCGTTCAAAGTATTTCTCTAGATCCCGGCGCGAAACCCGCCATTGTCAAAGTGGCCTTTGGGCATGTCACAACGCTAAGCATCCTTGATGCCTCCGGCCAGCCTTGGCCAATCGAAGATTTGGGCTGGGCGGGTGATTTCGAGGTGGTTGAAACGGCCGCCGAGGCAGGCTCCCATATTTTGCGCATCTCGCCACAATCCGAATTTGCCTTTGGGAATATCTCTTTGCGCCTGATTGATCTCTCAACGCCGGTTATTATCACCATGGAAACATCGCGTGAAATTGTGCATTACCGCTTTGATGCCGTCATTCCGCAATATGGCCCGAATGGCAGTGCCCCGATTATTGATCGCGGCATTACAATCGCAGCCGGCAGCCCCGACCTCTCCAGTATTCTGCAAGGGCTACCGCCCTCAAACGCCGAACGTCTTGATGTGGCAGGCGCAGATGCCAGAACATCGGCCTTCAAGGTGAATAAAAGCACATTCCTGAGAACACCGCATACGCTGCTCTCACCCGCATGGAATGCCTCCGTCTCATCCGCCGATGGAACCAATGTTTATGAACTGAATGAAACGCCGATTGTATTGCTCTCTGATAATGGCAAAATGATCCGCGCGCGCTTATCGCCAAGAGAAGATATTTATGATGATGGACAATAATAACGACGATCTGGACGAAGATATCGACGATTTCGACTCGATGGATGATGACTTCGATGATTTTGATAAACCGGAAGGAAAAACCCTAGGCGATCTCTGGCGAGAAAATCCTCTGGTTAAGGCCGGTATTGTGGTTGGGGGCGTTGCGGCCGTTCTTGGAACTATCTTCCTTTTCGGTCTTGGCGATAACCAGCCTGAAAACCCATCCGTCCTGCAATCCGGATCGGATGTCAGCGCACCGCCGGGATCAGAAAATACCAGCCAGGCCTATCTTGATGCCGTGCGCGAGCGCAATCAAGCCGAGGCCGAGCGCGCATTACGAGAAAATGACAGTGCCCTGCCAGTGCCGACAACGGCCGCTGAAACACTCCTAAGTGCCCCTGAAGAAGAAATTGCCGAGGAAGATCCTCTGGCTCGCTGGCGCCGCCTACAAGAAGAGCGCCTTGAAACCGAAATGAGCAGTGCCAGCATTGGCGCTAATTGTGAGCCTGACCGCCAAGCCGCTCTGGAGTGTCAGATTGACAAAGAGCAGGCCCTGCAAGATGCGTTACGCCGCCAAGCCGCGCTTCAAGATGAACTCTCCGCCCTGCGCGGCGCGCTGGCCAATGCCTTGGCCAATCAGGGCAACCCCGAAGAGCTTGCGCGCCTCATGGAACAACTTGCGGCCCTTGCTGATGCTCTCGCCCGCCAAGGAGCGGCAGGCGCCTATGATCCCGGATTGCTCGATGATCTGATGCGCCGCGTACGTCTGCTGCAGGATGCCATGAACGACCCGGCCAACCGCGCGGGTCTCTCGCCGGATGATTTAGAGGCCCTGCAGCGTATGCTCCGCGAACTTCAGAACTCTTTATCAGGGGCTCTGGCCAACCAAGCCGGAATGAGTCCGGAGCTGGCGGACATGCTGCGCCAACTGCAAGATGCAATGGCGTCAGGTCGCCGCCTGAGCCCGCAAGAGATGCAAGACTTGCTCGACGCCCTCGCAAATCGTCTGCGCGATGGTGGTTTTATGACACCGGGCCTCAGCAACCTCATGGATCAGCTGGATCGTGCTTTGGCCAATGGCCGCGCACTCAGCCCCGAACAGCTCGCCGAACTTTTAAATGCTTTGCAAGATTCTCTTGGCCGCGGCGGTACGCTTGATCCGTCTCTGGCTGAACTTCTAAAGCGCCTTCAAGATGCCATCGCATCGGGTAATCTGAGCCCCGAGCAAATGGCCGAACTGATGCGCCAGCTTCAGGACGCGCTCGCCGGACAGGGGCGCTTAACCCCTGAAATGCAGGAACTATTGAGAGGCTTGATGGATCAGCTGGCCAATGGCGCCGGCCGCCTGAGCCCCGAAGAGCTGGCCGAGCTCATGAAACAATTGCAAGATGCAGCACAAGGACGCGGCCTGAGCCCCGAGCAATTAAGAGAGCTTCTCCGACAACTTCAAAACCTGGCCGATCAAGGTGCATTATCGCCGCAAGAGCTAGCCGAACTGATGCGCCAGCTTCAGGACGCGATGGCCAATGGCGGGCGCATGACCCCCGAAGAGCTGGCCGAGCTCATGAAACAATTACAGGACATAGCCCATAATGGCCGCCTCAGCCCTGAAGAACTGGCCGAGCTGTTACGCCAGCTCCAAGAAATGGCCAATCAGAGCGGGCTTGCGAATGACCCTGTGATGCAAGAGCTGTTACGTCAGCTGCAAGATGCACTGGCCAATGGAAGCGGCCTGAGCCCCGAGCAATTAGCTGAACTGCTCCGTCAGCTCCAAGAAATGGCCAATCAGAGCGGGCTTGCGAATGACCCTGCGATGCAAGAGCTGTTGCGTCAGCTCCAAGACGCGATGGCAGAAGGCGGCTCAATGGGCCCCGAAATGCAAGAGCTGCTGATAAACCTCATGGATCAATTGGCGAGTGGTCGGGGA
>CAZTBB010000001.1:75701-139927 GCA_964611755.1 uncultured Pseudobdellovibrionaceae bacterium | reverse complement strand
CTAAACGGCCCGGCTCTATATCTTCCGATCCCGGGGTGCGCGTTGTTCCATCATACATCTCCCCGATCATGACGTAATAATTGCCCTGAATATTCACCGGAAAATAATCCGCATTGCCCAGTGTCGGAATAATCAGTTCACCGCAAACCGGATCAATTCTGTTGGGCTCATCCGCTTTTGGCCGTCCGAACTGGATGATAATGCTGCCATATTCCGAATATTCCAGATCTCTTTGATACCCTTCAATGGACTGCCATTCCGGTGCCTTAAAATATTCATTGTCACCCTCATCGATCAGATCCAGAATTGATCTGGACCTTATAATATAAGGATCAACTTCTGCATTATGGTAATAGGCTTCTGATATTTTACAAAGCTTTGCAACAAACATAAATTGCGCCAATGATCCCAATTCCGGGAATTGCGGTGTTGCGATCAAATCCCTTGGATCATTACTCAGAAGCCTGTTTTCCGTTTCTTGGGTAAATAAATGCCAGATATTGGAGGCAAAATTAGATCCGATTTTAATGCCGTAAAGCATAAGATATTGCGCGCTGCTCACCGATGTTGTGGCTGTTCCTGATCCGGCCGTGCCGCTAACCGTCACCGGAATCAAAAGCCCCATAAAGAGAATAATCCGCACCGGCACCCAGGCTTTATCAAAGCGTTTCCCAAATGGCGTTCCTGTTGCGGCCGTTTCCGCCAGAACGGTTGTTGCATAATACAGAATAATCAAAAAGCCGATAAACATGATGCCATAGGTATAAAACGCCATCATGGAGTGCAGCGCATAATGCACCGGATAGGGGAATGCACCGGTTGTCGGAATTTCACGCCCCTGCGCATCAAGGCAATTGATGGAGGTGGAGATACATGACTCAAAAATGCCCGGAACGCCAAAAACACGGTCCATCAAAATCATGGCCAAATCCTGTGCCGGTGTTTCGGCAGGTGCATATTCAAAAAATAAAGCCGCAAATGTATTGGCAACGGCAGGCTGTATCAGGAAAGACACCCCGAGGGCAATAACCTGCACAAAAATCAAAATAATGCCCGTTATCATCAAAAAGAAAATCACGATTTGATCAATGTTACTCCGGCTCCAGACAAGATTGTTTGCGGCGGCTGCGATCACATTTCGAAAGCTGTAACGCCCCGCATTTTCCGGATTTAAATACGCATGGTTGGCGGGCAAAAGCCCCGCCACCTTAAAGATGAGCGCCATATAATAAGCAAGGGTGATAAACTGCAAGGTAAAGACTTCCCGAAATCTGGGAAAGAGTCCGGGAAGGGCTGAATATTTTAAAACTTGTCCAGTTGTTATGCCCATCTTACCTGTATCTTTGTTATCTCATGAAACCTTCTAGAGCTTTGCCAACACCACCAAAGGTTTGTTGCGCACCAATGGTCGTCATAGAGCTCAAGGACTCCGCCTGATCTCCACGTTGGTCGTTAAATGTCTGAACCGATTGCCCCATCCAGCGCAAAATATTATTCGGAATATCATCAATCAGTTTAAAACACGATGTCCCAAGCATATAAACAATCACCGCATAAACCATCGTGAAAAAGAACTCATCAATTGCGCCGCGATAATAGGATAGTTGTGCAGGCGAGAAATCGGCATCGCCAATATCACCCGGCGAAGATCCACCAACATTTTCAATCACAAGATCATAACTGGAATGCAGGAAGCCAACGAGCGCCGCAAAAATACTAACCGAGGCAATGAAACCGAAGACAATCAGAACCGGTCTTAAGAAAATTTCCAATACAAGGAAATATCCGCCAAGAGCCGCTTGTCCGGTTACGCCTTCACCATCAATACGAATATGTGCTAAAGCCCAAAGCGGCGCACCAATCATGGCTTCGAAAATACCTTTGACCCATCCGGCCATGGCGAAGAAGAAATAAATGAACGGCATGAACGGCACGATGTAAAACAGAACAAAGCCAATTGTCAGGCCGATCATCGCAAAGGTCAGCATAAAGCTGGCCGCTGTACTTGCCAGCGCACCTAAAGATTGAAAACCTTGTATTGAACGTGTAATAACACTGGCCACGCCGCCTACGCCCGCATAACCGATATTGCGTACCGATGATTCCACCAAGGCACGGCCGATCCCTGTTAATTGTGCCAATGGATGAACATCGGCATTGTTACGCATATTGAATACGCCTTCGGTTCCAAGAAGCCCATTGATTAAATCAATCAAAATGTTATTGGTGGCACGCATATGCGAATTGCTGGAATACTCGTCCCAATATCGATGCGCAAAATACAGAGCCTTTGCAATATCTAGCGGGCTTACAGCGCCGTTGGTGTTATACATTAAGCGCTCCGGCACCCTGACTTCACGTCCCGCAATATTTGGATTATACCGGTCTTGTGAGGTAAAGTTCTGTTCATATTGGCGGCGCTGATCGGCAACATATTCCATGATCATCGGGTTTCTGTTTGGTGTTGGCACATTAAAAATTGCCGATGTAATGGCCCCGTTCATCTCGGCAATACGATTATACCAAATACCGCCAGCGCCCCATCCGCGAATAACGATTGGGTTGTTATTATCATCGCTGCTGAAATCCCATTTATCCGCCGCATTCATACCTTCGACGGCTTCTTCCAATGCCTCTTGAAAGCGCTCTTCCAGCATATCGACACGCGTCTGCGCAAATTCCGGGCCCGGAACTTCATAATCATCGGCATTCACATTCATATGAATCATGGCAAAATCTTCCGGATAATTTTCTGATCCGGATATGCCGTTATCATCCTCCATGTACCACATGTCCCGAATGAGGTCCTCAATGTAGAAACGTTGCAGCTCGGAAATAGCCGCGCCAAGCTCGTCCATCTCTTGATCGCCCTGTCCCGGCACGCGCGTCTCTTTAAGCGGGATCATCATATTGCCGCATACCGGCCGCACAAATCCCGGGTAAATTCCATCGGCCGCCCGGATGATAGTTTGCTGAACCCCTTCATCCAGACCCGCACCACCGCCGGATCGATTGCCATCGGCCGTTCGCACACCAAAGGCCAGCATCAGGGCACTATCGCCATCGGCAAATGCAATAACATCTTCATAAGAAGTTACACTGTCAGAATTTGTTCCTCCCTGGAGAATTAATGAATTTTGTGGCGCAAACGGATCTTTTACGAAATAGGGCTCAATTTCTATATTGCTATCACTATACTCATACGCAATTTTGCATGTTTTGGCGACAAATAGAAACTGTGCCAAATTCCCAATTTCCGGCAAGTTGGGGGAGGACACAAATTTCTCTACGCCTGCTCCATATTGCGCATTGATTGTTTCATTAAATTTAATCCATGCATTGCTGGCAAAACCTGATCCGAATTTTGCAGAGTAAAGCACGATATATTGTGATGCATTGATACCGATACCGATCGGGAATAATAACCCAATGGCCAGAACAATCCGCAAGGGTGCCCAGACCTTATTAAAGCGCTTCCCGAATGGTGTGCCTGTTTGTGCCGTTTCCGCTACAATTGTTACGGCGAAATAGATGATGATGATCATCGCAACAACCATCAAAGCCAGATTATATGTATTGAATAATGCGTGCAAACCCACATGCACCGGATAGGGCCACGCCGTGAATGATGAGCTGGCAAAGAACGACATGCCATCGCCTATACTTCCGGCCGCAACGCTGCCATCGGAGTTGAAAAACCCGATCTGGTTGCCATTCATATCAACACATGCAGTCGCCGTAGAAATACAGGAATTGAATATGCCTTCAATCCCAAAGACCATATCCAAAAACATAAAGGCGATATCATGTTCGGCATATTGTGTTTGGAAATAAGTAAACACATCCGATGGCACAAATGCCATGGCCGGCTGCACAAACAAAGCAATCAGAAGCAATAATATTTGCAATCCCACCAAAACCAAACCAACCATAATGGCAAAAAACAAAATCATCTGATCAATGTTTTTGATCTTCAGCTCCAATTGATTGGCGGCCTGTGCAATCACATCACGCACACCATACCGGCCAATATTGATCGTTCGCAAATATGGGTGGTTATTTGGCAATAACCGAACCGCGTTATATAAAATTGCAATCAGATAGGGAATGAGTCTAAAGCCTGTCATGAAGACACGCCCAAAGCGCGGGCGAAGGCCCGGCAAAGTCGCATATCGTATCACATCACCTGTTCTCATCACTTAACCCCTAACCCTGTTGTCCTTGGCCGCCGCCTGAGCCGCCAGCATTTGCAATGGCGCGACCTAGACCTCCACCGGCCTTACTGAAGGCACCGGTAATTTGCTGACCCTGCATCATACCACCTGTCGCCGCATATTGGATCAAGCCTTGTTTTGGATCTCCGGCTGTATCACCGAATGAGGAGACACTTGCACCAATCCAACGCATGATATTTTTTGGAATTTCGTCAATCATTTTGAAACATGGCGTCGCCATCAGATAAATCATGATCGCATAAAAAACCGTGTAGAAGAACTGGTCAATAATGCCGCGGTTCAATGTTGTGTTAAACACAAAGGCCACATCCGTATCCGATGTCCCCGAACCACCGACATTGGCAATCACAAGATCCCAAATGAAATTCAAAATTCTGGCCTCGGCCGCAAAAATCACAACAGCGGCGATTAATCCAAATACAATCATGATTGGCCGCAGCATAATTTCCAAGATCAGAAAATACCCGCCCGAAGCCCCTTCGCCTGACATACCATCACCATCAATACGAAGATGAGCCAGAGCCCAAAGCGGCACGCCGACCATCGCTTCAAATATAGATTTCAGCCACGTCGCAATAGCAAAGAAGAAATATACAAACGGCAGGAACGGCAACACATAGAATAAAACAGCCCCGGCAGTCAGACCAATAAAGGCCGTCGATGTCAATAGGCCGGAAACAGCCTGCGGTAAATTCTCTTGATTGCCCATAAGCGGCCCAATAAATGACAAAAGCCCGCTCCCCATCACATTTCGAATAGTAACCTCAACCAACCCTTTCCCGAGCGAGCTTAATTGCGCCAATGGATGCACATGCGCATTAATACCGCGCATATCAAACAGACCCGATGTTCCGAAAATAAGGTTCATGAC
Source organism: uncultured Pseudobdellovibrionaceae bacterium (assembly GCA_964611755.1). Lineage (GTDB taxonomy): Bacteria > Pseudomonadota > Alphaproteobacteria > Micavibrionales > Micavibrionaceae > CAZTBB01. The sequence continues at coordinate 134,821 of CAZTBB010000001.1, read as the reverse complement.
ATCAATAAAGACATTGCCAAAACGCTGCTTGTCCATATCGGTCATATTCCGGTTATTAATCCAAACCGTGTAAATCTCGTTCATGACCCCTGCCATTCTCATGGTCGCGTCATCTCTGGTGTATCCAAAATTCTCCTGAAACTCTTCGAAACGATCTAGATTTATATTTTCCTGATCGGGATCGAATACATTTTCATAGGAAAACTCTTCCATGAAGACGCGGTTGTAATTGCGCACATCTTCCATGACTTGTGGATAACGGTGTAATTCCGGTATCCCCATAATGGCCGATACAAAGGCTCCGTTGATTTCTGCAATTTTATTATACCAAATTCCGGCCGCACCCCATCCTTTACGCAAGACCTCTTCATCCATTTCCGTATTGGCACCATTTTGTGCATAATCCTGCCATGCCTGTATCAGAACCGCATCCACCACAGGCTGATACATGGTTAAGAGGTTCTGTTTCCAGGTTGCAATATCCCCGTCCAGCCATGGTTGTCCTATAATCGCTTCATCCCCTTGAGGGAAACCAGCACCGCCTCTTTCAGCGAGCTGCTGCATTTCACCACCTGAAAGTTGAAGTGAGTTTGTAATCGCCGCCAGATAATAAGATCCGTTACGCAGCAAATTAGGATCATTTACACTTGCCTCGGTTGAGGATGTGCTTGATTGTGATCCATCAGACGTCAGTTCGCTGCCGAACCACATGCTTTTGATCAATTCAAAATACGCGCGCAGCACACAATCCGGGCCACCACTTGGCCCCTCGACTCCACTCGCGGTTTCACCTGCCCCGTCGCAGGTTCCAGTCATATTGACTGAGGTCACCGGAATACGGATCACACCGCATGTTTGCTCAACACCGATAACCTCAGAGTTCTCAGCCGCCCCTTCAGCTCTTCTGGGCTTACCAAAGCGGATATAAATATCGCCGCGGTCATAAAAATTAATTGCATCCGTATAGGCTGTATTCGTGGTGACTTGGAGAACACTGTCTGTATTAATAGATAAGGGATGTACAATTTTCGTGAGATAGGGTTGCACCTCCAAATCATTCACCGATGTTGGGGTGCTGGTTGCTCCGTCATAGATTATGTGGTGTGAAAAGGCACAGGCATGGGCATAGGACATCGCCTCAATCACCGGTGAGATATCCTGATAGCCCGGAACCGCCACTAATTTCGAACGATCCCCTTCCAGGATATTGGCCATATCACCTGTGCGATTCACAACCGCATCATTAAAGCGCAGCCAACCATTCGTCGCGAGGCCGGAGCCGGATTTCGCTGCAAATAAAACAATATATTGCGCCGAGTTCAAACCGTTATTGATTGGAATTAATAGACCAATAGCAATGACCAACCTGACCGGCACCCAGATATTCTCAAAACGCTGACCGAATGGTGTGCCCGTAACGGCTGTCTCACCCACAACAATAATCACAAAATAAAGGAAAATCAGCAACCCGATAGAGAGCAACCCATATGAATAAAACGATAAAACCGCATGCAGGCTTTGATGCATCGGATAGGGGATCTCGGCTCCAATACTGGAACATACGCCCGCCTCACAGAAGAAACCCGGTATACCAAAAACCCGATCCATCATCATAAAGACAATATCTGTGTCCGGGTTTGGCGTCACAAACAGCGCCGTTTGAGCATCGGCCGGCGTGACAAAAAAGCCGTAAATCAAGAAAACAAACTGCAAAAACAGCAAAACAAGCGCGGCAAGAAGCGCGGCAAAAATGATCAATTGATCAATATTCTTCTGGCTCACCACGAGGTTATTGGCGGCCTCCGCAATCACATTGCGCAGCCCAAAATGACCGATATTTGCTGGATTTAGGTATGGATGAGAGGCCGGGAGAAGACGAACAATGCCGTAAATCTGTGCCATCAGAAAGGCGAAATAGCCAAAGCCAGAGCCAAAAAGTTCCTTTAACCGAGGGTACACCCCCGGCAAAGCAATAAATTTCACAACTTGCTTTGTTGTAACGTTGCTCACCACTTTATCTCTCACCTACCATCTATAAGGATACGGCGAATTACTTAAAATTTTAATAAATTTTAATCGAAGACGCCGCACGCCCTCTTCCAAAACGGTTTTTACTCAATAATTTCAGCAAGTTAAGGCACAGAGAGCCTGTGACTAAACTGCCCCACACAGCTTAATCATGACAAGAAAGGGTTAAGATATTGTAATGTTTTAACTTTTTGGCACTAAAAAGGCTGTTTAACCCGCTTTTCGAAGAGGCTTATATTTAATACGGCTAGGCGTGTCCGCATCTTGCCCCTTGCGGCGCTTATAATCGGCCTCGTAATCCTCATAATTGCCCTCAAACCAGACAACTTGAGACTCGCCCTCAAAGGCCAGAATATGGGTCGCCAAACGATCCAAGAATGCGCGGTCGTGCGAAATAATCACCGCACAGCCCGGAAAGCGCTCAATCGCTTCTTCAAGAGCGGCCAGTGTCTCTGTATCCAGATCATTCGTCGGTTCATCCAATAGAATAACATTGGCTTCTTCTTTGAGCATCTTGGCCAGATGCACGCGGTTGCGCTGACCACCGGAGAGATTACCAACAAGTTGTTGTTGATCACCGCCGCGGAAGTTAAAAGCAGAGACGTAAGCCCGTGATTGCATTTCAATTTTCCCCAGCTTGATGATATCAGTACCGCCGGAAATCTCTTCCCAGACGCTCTTTTCCGCATCCAGAGAATCGCGGCTTTGATCGACATAACCAAGTTTCACAGTATCGCCGACCTTGAAATCACCACTATCCGGTTTTTCAACACCGGTGATCATTTTAAATAAGGTTGTTTTACCCGCGCCATTCGGCCCGATCACACCGACAATACCACCCGGCGGAAGACGGAATGATAGGCCATCAATCAAAAGATGATCGCCAAAGCCCTTGGAAATATTCTGGGCTTCGATAACCAAATCACCCAAACGCGGCGGCGTTGGAATTACAATCTGCGCATTGCGCTGTGTTGTATCTTGAGATTGCGCCAAAAGCTCTTCGTATGCATTGATACGTGCCTTTGATTTTGATCGTCTGGCCGATGGGGATGTCCCCAGCCATTCGAGCTCGCGCGATAGCGTTTTCTGACGTGTATCTTCCTCGCGCGCTTCTTGTTCCATACGTTTACGCTTGGCTTCAAGATATGTGGAATAATTCCCCTCGTAAGGGATACCGCGCCCGCGGTCGACTTCCAAAATCCATCCTGTCACATTATCCAAGAAATAACGATCGTGCGTAACCATCACAACAGTGCCCGCATAGTCCTTCAAGAAACGCTGCAGCCATGCAACGCTCTCTGCATCAAGGTGGTTTGTCGGCTCGTCCAACAAAAGCAAGTCCGGCTTTTCAAGCAGCAAACGACAGAGTGCCACACGGCGACGCTCACCACCGGATAAATTTGTTACAGGGGAATCGGCCGGCGGGCAGCGCAGCGCATCCATCGCCATTTCAATCATACGATCCAATTCCCATCCATCAACCGCATCGATCTTTTCCTGCAATTCACCCATTTCGGCCATTAAGGCATCAAAATCGGCATCGGGCTCGCCCATTTGGGCACTGACCGCGTTATAACGATCGACCATGTCTTTGATCTCGGACAGACCTTCCATCACATTTTCTTGAACCGTTTTGCTTTCATCCAATTGCGGCTCTTGCTGGAGATAGCCGACCTTTGCACCTTTGGCCGACCACGCTTCACCCGTGAAATCTTTATCCACGCCGCCCATAATCCGAAGCAATGTTGATTTACCCGCACCATTTGGCCCCAAAACACCAATTTTTGCGCCCGGCAAAAAGCTTAACGTGACATTTTCCAAAACCTTTTTCCCACCGCCATAGGATTTGGTCAGTCCATTCATCACATACACATATTCATAAGAGGCCATTGAAAAATCTCACTTCATTTATTTAAAAACATTACTCCCCATGTTCTTAGGCAATTCGCGGCTGTGAATCAAGAAACAAGCTGTGCTTCGCAGCATTTATTTTTCTTGCAGGATGAGGATGGTTTTCTCTAAAACTATCGAGGTCGAAAATTATATGAAAATGGTTATATCGTCTATGCCGCAAGAGAACACAACATTATCACCAATCATGACACGTTTGGGGGTTGAACAAACAAACACTCCAGAAGACAGGGTTTTACTCTGCGATGTTTCAGATAACATCAATAATTCTGTTGGAACGCCGCATGGCGGGTTTATGACTTCCGTTATGCATCACGCAGCAATAGCAGAATTAGACGCCATTTTGCCAGACACACAAAACACAACATTGCGCAATTTAGATGTGCAATATCTGCGTGCGCCCAAGGGTGGAGAAAAAGGCAGTCTTGTCGCCAGTGCCCGGTTGTTAGCCCGTGATCAGAATTTTGCGACCTTAGAGCTGGATCTCTCATTTGGTGGCAAACAGATGGTCAAGGGCAATGCAACATATCACATCGGCAGCCCATCCCACCCTCAACAAGATGGTGGAGGCTATAATGCTGATTTTAATCTGCCTGCCATACCTGACATTAAGGCCGGTGACGGATTCAAGGCTGTTCAAGAGGCATCAAAGCATGAAAATTACCCACCTTATATGAACGCCATACAGATGGAATTTGCGAGAGCTGTTAAAAAACCGGGCCAAGTCTTTCTGAAAACCGATCTTGATGGGGCATTGCGCGAAGAATTCACCAATGCACATGGGCAGATTGATGAAACACTTGCTATTTCCATGTTGGATGCCGCAGCAGGTCTTGCAGGGCGCTCGGCAACTGAATCAGGGAAATATACCATGGCCAATCTGCGCGTCCACATGTTGGGCCCTGTGCCGGACAATGCGCAATCTCTTATCGCAATTGGCTCTTTGGTTAAGCCGGGCAGCAAAACGATTTCGACGCGCGCCGATGTGATTACCGATGATGGAACCCATATTGCAACCGCTCAAGTGGATTGTATTCCTCTATAGAACTAGAACCTGTCCGTAAAAAACACATCCTCATCAGGGATAAAACCACCTTTGGAACGCGGTGGTTTTGCGGCCTTTCCTACCGTTACGACCAAGCCAATCACATAATCATCTGGCAAGTTGATAATGTTAGCCACGTCTTCGGTATCAAACCCAATCATAGGGCATGAATCATAGCCCATCGCCTTGGCGGCCAGCATCATGCTTTGAGAGGCAATTCCAATCGATCGCATGGCTTCATCGCGTTGCATCCATTCGCGCGCTTCATAAAAGGGCTGTATTTTGGGAACCAGATAATCTTGCACCTCTTTGGGTGCATCTTCCCAATAACGATGCGGGTCTCTATCCCATGCCTTGAGATCAGCGCAAAAAACAAATAAATGGGATGCTTCTTCCACTTGCGCCTGCCCCCAAGCAGCCTCTCTAAGCTTTTTTCGTTGAGCAGGGTCTTTGACAATAACGATGCGCCAATTTTGAATGTTAAAAGACGTAGGCGATTTGCGTATGGCATCCATCAAAACGCGCTCTTCCTCATCTGACAAGACATGGTCTTGATCAAAATGTTTGACCGAGCGACGCTCTTCTATGGCCTTGATGGTATGCATGGTCTCTCCTGATAATTGTACCTTATCTATGAGATATACCAATTACGCTAAATAACAAGAGACTTAAATTTTATAAATCCAGATTAGCCGGTTTTGCGACTCTTTGTCTGCGTGAGCGGTTTCTTTCTACTCTGGCCTCATTTGAAGGGGCGGCCTGAGCGAATGCGCTTTTAGGCCCTTTTGCACGGGCTTTCTTTTTTTCAGCATATTTAGATGTTTTTGGTACACCGCCGGGATTTGCTGCTTCTTTTTGCGCTCTGGTTAAGCGTCCTGAACTTTTAGCCATAATTTAACTCCACTTTTTACACGAGAATGAGCGTGACACTAGACAATCTATTGTCATAAGTCAAATTTAATTTTAGGCATAGTGCCGCGTGCATCTCTTTGTTAGTCTTGCTCTCATGAAAAATGCTCTTATTCATTGCCAAGATGGCAAAACGCGATGCTGGTGGCCCGGGGATGATCCGCTCTATCTGGATTATCACGATCATGAATGGGGCATGCCCGTAGATGATGATCGACGCTTATTTGAAAAAATATGTCTGGAAGGCTTTCAAGCAGGCCTCAGCTGGATCACAATCTTGCGCAAACGCGAAAACTTCAGAAAAGCCTTTGATGACTTTAACTTCCACAAAATAGCGCTCTATGGCGATAAAGAGGTAGAAACCCTCCTTCAAAATGAGGGTATCATCCGCCATCGCGGAAAAATAGAGGCCACCATTAACAATGCCAAATGTGCTGAGAACTTAATTGAAGAGTACGGATCTTTGGCCGCATATTTTTGGAGCTTTGAGCCCGAAAACCGCAAAGCGCTTGTCACGATGCATGACATAGATGCACAAACAAAGGAATCACAAGCGCTCTCAAAAGATCTCAAAAAACGTGGATGGCGATTTGTCGGCCCGACAACGTGCTACGCTTTCATGCAGGCTATGGGCATGGTCAATGACCATTTTAAGGGCTGTCAGTGCTGGCAAAACATAGAAGAGGCAAGAAACAGTTTTCAAAGACCCTAGCCTTGCCATATAATATTTTTATGTCCGATGATGAACTCAGCGTATCACAACAATCCATTCTCGATGCCACGCGCAGCCGTGCGAAGTTCTCTGGCCATGGCAAATCTCTTGGCGCGGCAGGATATCGTGAACAAGCCAATAATCCGGATAATTGCTCGTTTCTGAATGATCCCGGTCAAAGCATTGCGATTAGTCCCGGCCCTGATGGTTTTGATGAAATTCTGATCGGCGCGGCATGGGATAATGTCAAATCGCAAGAAGGTGGGTTTTTCAAAAAACTGCTCTCAAAGGCCACAGGCAAAGGCGTCGATTTGGATCTTGGTTGCCTTTATGAATTGAAGGATGGCTCACGCGGTGCCATTCAGGCCTTTGGCAAAAAATTCGGTGCGCTTGATCAACCGCCCTATATGCAGCTATCCGGTGATGAACGAACAGGTGATGCGGAAGGCCATGATGAATACATTCTGGTTAACGGATTGCACTGGGATAAAATCAATCGCGCTTTGTTTTATATCTACATTTATGAAGGTGTCGCAAGCTGGAGCCAACTTAAGCCCCAACTGATTGTCGATGTGCCGGGTGAAAATGATCTGGTGGTCACGCTTGGCGCCTATAATGATGCTCTTGATTTATGCGCGGTCGGTGGCATTGAAAATGTGCGCGGCGGCATCAAACTAACCAATTACACGGAATATTTCCCGGGCCATGAAGAAATGGATCGTGCTTTCGGCTTTGGTATCAATTGGGCCGATGGCCAAAAACAATAACATTGAGGGATAAGATGACAAGCAAGAACGATTTAGACAATTTTTTTGACGATAAAAACGACGATGATGTTGAAATCTCGGATAATCTCATCAAGAAAGGGCAAGAGGTTGATATCACCTCTACACATCCGCTGATTGATAATCTGACCATTGGTATTGGTTGGGATGAACACCAATTCCAGGCTGAAGATATGGATCTGGATGTAAGCTGTTTCATGCTGGATCGTAATAATATGACCCGCAAAAACGAAGACTTCGTTTTCTACAACAACCTCAGAAGCGCGGAGGGCAGCATCATCCATAAGGGAGATAGCCGCGCAGGGGCGGGCGAAGGCGATGATGAAACCATTCTCATTGAGCTTAAAACCATTCCTTTCGATGTTCTGAAAGTCACCTTTTGTGTATCAATTTATAATGGTATCGAGCGCGATCAAAATCTGGATCAGGTCAAAGGGGCCTATATCCGCGTTGTGGATACGGAATCCAACCGTGAACTTTTGCGCTACAAGCTAGAGGATGAAATGAAGGGGCAGGAAAAAGCCACCTGCATGGTCATTGCTGATCTTGATCGGGAAGGGCCTCTCTGGTTTTTCAGAGCCAAGGCCGAGGCCGTGGAAGGCGGGATTTCAAAACTGGCGGAGCAATATGGCTGCGTGATCATTAATGGTTAATCATTGATGCACTGACATCAAGGCCCACCGCCACCTTGTTTCATCCCCATGAGCTGTGCCGGCTTGATTTTCGGCGATTTTCGTCCAACGCGCCCACGGCGCCCGCCACCAAAGAAACTATCATCTCTTAATTGCTCTTCCATAAGCTCATCAATATCCGGCAGTTCCCCCATATTGAGTGCCTCAACACAGGCTCTAAAGAAATCACACCCTTTCTTTTCCCAATCGCCCAGTTTATTGGCGAAATCCTTGCCGCGCACTGTCAGGGTTTTGGGGGACCATTTATCATCCACCACCGGCAAAAGCTTCATAATCATAACTTGCTCACGCCCATCAATAATGATGCGTTTTATTTGAGGCTCTTTATCACCATCTTCCTCGTCATCATCATCTTCGTCCTCACTCTCGGTATCTCGAATTTGCTGTTCAATCTCATCCGGATCATCATAAAGAAACTGGATTTCCGCCTCGACATCATCCCCGCCCGGCCCCATACGCACTTCGGCGCTGCAGCTTATACCCTGTTCTTCGTCATAATGCATCCATGGCTGGGTCTCATAGGGGCTAAGAATGCGCCCTACGCCCAAATCTTCCATAAATTTATCGAGTGGTTCTCGCATTGTAATTTTTCAAACTCTTTCAAATGTTTATCTATTTATTACAGACAAACTATTTGTTAAACTTTATCCATCATTATTGTTATTATAGCTTAAGTATAAACGAAAACTCTAAAAATTCTGCTAGCTGTGGGTTCTTTATTTTAAATGTCATATTACACGAAATTTCTATTTGCGCTTATTTTTTGCGTTTCATTCCTATCAAGTGCGTCATTGCTCGCCCAAAACAGCTTTTTTGAGCTGCGCGGCCGTGCCGCAAGCATCACGGAGATTAAAGCCGGAAACCAAACCATCGAGCTTTGGGGGCTGGAAAATATGGATAATATTCCAACAATTTTGCGTTTGGAAGGCCGTGAATTGCTCTCACAATTAATTGGCAATGCTGCCCTTAAATGCCAGCGCATATCACAATCCCAGAACAATATCCGCGCCCAATGTGCCAATCAGAGTGATCTGGATCTTGGTGTTGCCCTTATTCAAAATGGCTTTGCAACAGCCGACCGCGCCGAAATATATGGGACTTTGTTTGAAGATCCCTATATCGAGGCAGAACAACTTGCCCGTAAAAACCAGGTCGGCCTTTGGAAAAGCAAAGATCAATCATCTGTCTTCAAAGAAAATATGCTGTTGGTTATTGCCGGATTAAATTCGGCCGTTTTATTGTTTTTGATTTTTGCCTTTTTCATACAAAAACGTGCCCTTGATATTTTGCAGGAAAATCAAATCGATGCCATGCAACACATCGTTCAAAAGAGCGATTTGAAAACGCAGGAAAAGACTCTGACGACGACCATGATCAAAGCAGAAATCGAAGCCAACAAATCAAAAATAGAGGCCTATCTCACAATCTACGAAGAAATGCTGGCCGGTTTGAAAGATGAAAGCATGACACCCAAATATCAAAAATCAGGTGATATGGTGCAACTTCAACCGGGATTGGAACGCACCGTTTTTGATACCAATACGGATAAGTTGGGCCTGCTATCCCCTGATTTGACGCGTGATATTGTTCATCTCTATGCGCAGGTACAAACAACACCTGATTACAAAAATCTTGATCCCAACACGCCGTTGGATGAGGCCACAAAGATCATTGAGAGATCTGTGACAAATTCCAAAGCGTTGATGGCGGAAATGGATATGGTTCTGGACCAGCTTTAAAACAAAGTTTCCTGACGATCGTCTTTTGCTTTTGCACTCTTTGTCTTTAATGGTTTCTGTTTGGGCTTTTCATCCGCATATGTGCCCGGCCCAATGACAGCGGCGACATCATCCGCGTCACTGAATTGCAATGAAATATCCTGTCCCTGCTCTAGTGACTGCCCCTTTGTAATGGCTTTACCATCTTGCCCACGCACAACAACGTAGCCGCGCCTTAGAACAGATTTGAACGAGAGTGTCTCCAACATGCGCGCGAGCATTTCCAATCTCTCTTCCGGTGTTTTCAACAGACCCTGCCCTATGCGGCTTAAAGCCTGGCCTTGATAAGAGATATCCTTAGCAGCTTGCGCCAACCTCTCTCGTGGGTGCCTTATAGATGCACCAGCGCGCGCTAAAGAATTTTGAGCCAATGAGACGCGTTCCTTAAAACCAGAGGTTAATCTTGAAGCAGCATGATCAAGCGATTGCATACGCAACTCAAACAGCTTTTTAGGATCGCCCAATTTCGAGACCGCATGATCAAGGCGTAATTTATGATCCTCGATAATACGTGCACTCGCCACAATCAATCGTTTCTCGTTATCGTGCATCTGTGCCAATAAATCCGAGCGCTGTGGAACGGCCATTTCTGCCGCTCCTGTGGGAGTTGGCGCGCGCATATCCGCGGCAAAATCACTCAGCGTTGTATCGGTTTCATGACCAACCGCCGAGATAATCGGAATATCAGATTCTGCAATCGCACGCACAACATTCTCTTCATTAAAAGGCATCAAATCCTCTAGTGAGCCTCCACCGCGTGCCACAATAATTAAATCGGGACGTGGCAAATCTGGACGCTCACCCGTGATAGCGTTTAGCCCCAGAATACCCTTAGCAACCTGCTCGGCGGCACCAGTGCCTTGCACAAGAGCTGGCCAAAGTAGCACGTGCCTTGGAAAACGATCAGAGAGGCGGTGCATAATATCCCGGATAACCGCACCTGTGGGCGATGTCACTACGCCGATTACCTTTGGCAAGAACGGCAATTTTTTCTTACGCTCCGGCGCAAACAATCCTTCCGCGGCAAGTTTTTGTTTGCGCTGCTCCAACATTTTCAGCAGAGCCCCCTCACCGGCAAGCTCCATCGATTCTATAATCAATTGATAATTCGAGCGCGCGGGGTACGTGCTGATTTTACCTGTGCAAATCACCTCTAGTCCTTCTTCAGGCTGCACAGATAATTTACGCATCGTGCCCTTCCAGCATACGGCATCAATCACGGCATTATCATCTTTGAGGGATGAATACATATGTCCGGAGGCCGCGATACTCACGCGTGAGAGCTCCCCTCTCACACGCACATGACCGAATTGATCCTCCAAAGTACGCTTCATCGAAAAGGCAAGTTCGGACACGGAAAACTCCGGCACATTGGAGCCTTGCATATCCTGTGCAGGTGCATCATGAATCTCTGTAGAATTACTCATAAAAAGGATGATAATATCCTTCTCATGTTGAAAACAAGTGATCAGGGATAAATATATACGATTATGCAAAGCCGTTTTAGCGAATATCACAGAATAGATGAAACCAGCCTCGTCAATCGCATTGTCGAGGCACTTGATTGGCCATCAGAGGTCGAGAAAAAAACCAAATCTCTGGCCAAGGATATCATTGATGATTTGAGATCCGGCCAATATAAATCCGGCCAGTTGGAAAATTTCATGCAGCAATACACACTCACAAGCGATGAGGGGATTGCTCTGATGTGCTTGGCTGAGTCTTTACTGCGTATTCCCGATGCCGCCACTGCCAATGCATTAATTCGTGATAAAGTCGGCGCTGCAGACTGGCTCAAAACCCAAGGTCACAGCAAAGATTGGCTGGTAAAAGCCGCCGGTGTTGGGCTTCTTGCCTCACAAAAAACATTGGAAGGTGTGTTCTCTAAACTCGGGGAGCCCGTTATTCGCCAGGCTATGACACAAGCCATGCGCATGATGGGGCAACAATTTGTCCTTGGCCGATCCATAGAAGAAGCAACCGTCCGCGCAGAGCCGGAAAAGAATCAGGGCTATCGTTTATCATTTGATATGCTCGGCGAAGGCGCGCGCACCCGATCTGATGCACAAAAATATTTCAAATCCTATTATGATGCGATTACCTATATTGGGGAACGCAATCAAAAAACAGAGCTGCTCGATAGTGATGGAATCTCAATCAAACTTTCTGCGCTTCATCCCCGTTATGATTTTTCGCAAGCCGATATTTGTATCCCCGAATTGAGCAATAGCCTCAAAGAATTATGCCTGCACGCTATGCAATACAACATTCCATTGACGGTGGATGCCGAGGAGGCCGACCGCTTGGAAATATCCATGGATATCATCGAGAGTATTATCAACGATACTCAATTCCGTGATTGGCATGGCTTTGGGCTCGCCGTGCAGGCCTATCAAAAACGCGCCCATGCGGTTATTGACCATATTCATGACCTAGCCAAAAGCAACAATCAAAAAATGCATATCCGACTGGTTAAAGGGGCGTATTGGGATACCGAAATCAAACATGCCCAAGTGCTTGGCTTGCCTGATTACCCGGTTTTCACCCGCAAGGTTAATGCCGATATTTCCTATATGTATTGCGCACAAAAAATGCTGCAGGAATCCGATATGGTATTTCCGATGTTTGGCACACATAACGCACAAACAATTGCGGCCATTCTATCGATGAAAAAACCGGAGAATACACTGTTCGAATTTCAAAGATTACATGGTATGGGGGAAGGCCTTTTTGAACAGGCCATTCAAAAATATAATGTGAAAACAAGCCTCTACGCACCCGTAGGCCCCCATCAGGATCTTTTACCCTATCTGGTGAGACGGTTGTTAGAAAACGGAGCGAATAGCTCTTTTGTGAACCAAATTCTGGATGAAGGCGTGGATAGTGAGCGCCTTGTCCAGGATCCGATCAAAAATGTTATGCGCCGCAAATCCCATTATCATGCCGCCATCCCTCTGCCGCACAAAATTTACGGCGAGAAAAGGCTTAATTCTGCGGGGATCGACTTAAAGGATCACGCCACGACACAATCCCTTTGCAAGAAAATTAATGCCTTCGGTCTCGCATCTTCGGCCACATCAATCATCAATGGCAAGGATCAAAAATCACTAAAAGAAGAGGACATCATGTCACCTGCCGATTTAAGCCGTGCCGTTGGGCGCGTATATGTTGCAGATGAAAAAGTGATTGATAAAACCTTTGAACATGCAAAAACCGGATTTCAGGCATGGGATAGAACACCCATAGAAAAGCGCGCCATTGCACTCGAGAAACTTGCTGACCTTATCGAAGACAACGCGCAGCAATTTTATAATTTATGTGTACATGAAGCCGGTAAAACAATTGCGGATATAGAAGCCGAAATAAGAGAGGCAGTCGATTTTTGCCGCTATTATGCGATGCATGGGCGTCGCGTTTTCGACCCATCGGGTGAAAAATTAATCGGCCCGACAGGGGAGAGCAATATGCTGCACCATCAAGGGCGCGGCATTTTTGTCTGCATCAGCCCGTGGAATTTCCCCCTTGCGATTTTCACAGGTCAGATTGTGGCCGCTTTGGTTGCTGGAAATGCTGTAATCGCCAAACCGGCCGAGCAAACACCTCTTATTGCCCATACGCTTGTCAAACTGGCGCATAAAGCTGGAATTCCGGCCAACGCGCTCCACCTCATATTGGGCGATGGAAAAATCGGCGCGGCTCTGATCGGGCACAAAGATGTTGGCGGCGTCGCTTTTACTGGCTCTACACTGACGGCAAAATCAATCCAAAGAACTCTCGCAGCAAAAGATGGGCCGATTGTTCCTCTTATTGCCGAGACAGGCGGTCAAAACGCCATGATTGTTGATTCATCGGCCTTGCCGGAACAAGTCGTTGATGACGCCGTGCTCAGTGCCTTCGGATCGGCAGGGCAACGTTGCTCGGCTCTGCGCATTTTATGCCTGCAAGAGGATATTGCCGATACGGTTATTCGTTTGCTGAAAGGTGCAATGCAGGAATTGCGTATCGGCCACCCGGGATCGATTGAAACGGATATCGGGCCCGTTATTGATCGCACAGCACTGGATAATCTTAAAGACCATATCGAGCATCTTGAGAAAACCGCCACGTTTGTGGCCGCAGCCCCTCTCAGCGACGATTTACCCAAAGGGCATTATCTTGCGCCATGCGCCTATGAGATTGCGGATGTTTCCGTATTGGATAGAGAACATTTCGGCCCTATCCTGCATATTGTGCGCTACAATTCCAGTGAGCTTGGTGCGCTGATCGAAAACATCAATCAACTGGGTTATGGCCTGACATTGGGTATCCATAGCCGGATAGAGGAAAATGCGCAAAAGATCACAAAAGAAGCGCGGGTTGGGAATGTCTATATTAATCGTGGCATGACCGGCGCGGTTGTGGGCGTCCAGCCATTCGGCGGCTGTGGGCTCTCGGGCACAGGCCCGAAGGCAGGCGGCCCGCAATATCTCTATGCTTTTTCTAATGAAAAAACGGTCTCGATTGATATTACGGCCAGCGGCGGCAATACAACGCTTGTATCTTTGGCAGATTAAATTAAACTAGCTCAATATTCGGTTTTACTACTATTCCTTAAGAGGTTTTAAAGATGCGCGTATTATTGGTTGGATCTGGTGGAAGAGAACATGCTTTGGCTTGGGGCTTGTCACAATCAAGAAACTGTAAGGCGCTTTTCTGCGCTCCGGGGAATGCAGGCATTAATGAAAGTGCAGAGCCTGTAAACATCGCTGCGGAAGATGTGGATGGCCTGACTAAATTTGCGGTTCAAGAAAAAATTGATCTTGTTATTGTCGGTCCGGAAGCACCGCTTGTTCTGGGCTTGGCTGATAAATTACAAAAACAGGGCATTGCTGTTTTTGGCCCGAGCAAATCTGCCGCCCGCCTCGAGGGCTCCAAAGGCTTTATGAAAGATTTATGTGCCACCTATAATATCCCGACGGCGCGCTATGCACGTTTTAAAGATGTGGCGCCCGCTAAACAATTTATCGAAGATTTGGCGGCTGAAAAAGGGATGCCTATTGTTGTCAAAGCCGATGGCCTTGCGGCCGGTAAAGGTGTGATCATTGCCGAGACAAAAGAAGAGGCGCTTCAAGCCGTTGATAATATGCTTGAGGAAAACAAGTTCGGTGATGCCGGGGCAGAAATCGTCGTTGAAGAATTTCTCGATGGCGAAGAACTCAGCTACTTTGCCCTTGCCGATGGGACATCAATGCTTCCCCTGACCTCGGCGCAAGACCACAAGCGCGCCTTTGATGGTGATGTAGGTCCAAATACAGGAGGCATGGGCGCTTATTCTCCGGCGCGACTCATGTCGCCTGAGCTTGAAGAAAAAATTCTTCACCGCATTATTCAACCCACAATCGATGCCATGGCTAAAGAAGGATGCCCGTTTACCGGTGTTCTGTATGCCGGCGTGATGGTGGTGCGCGGTGAGCCTTATCTTCTGGAATATAATGTCCGTTTTGGTGACCCCGAGTGTCAGGTGCTTATTCCGCGCTTGCAAGGCGATTTGCTGGATATCCTGAGCGCAGGGGCGCATGGCCGTTTGGATGAAATCAAGGGCTCCGTTACATGGAGCGAGCGCCCGGCCATGTGTGTTGTTATGGCGACAGAAGGCTATCCCGGAACTTACCCGAAAAACACGCCTATTCTTGATGTTAATGCCGCGAGTGATACGGATAACGTGATCATCTTTCATGCAGGCACAAAAAAAGATGATCATGGCAAACTGCTCAGTATTGGTGGGCGCGTTCTTGGGGTCACGGCACTTGGCGATACTCTCAAAGAATCAAAAGACAGTGCCTATGCCGCGATTGATAAAATTGACTGGCCTGATGGATTCTGCCGCCGTGATATTGGCTGGCGTGCCCTTATGGATTAAAGCTTAATCCAGCACAATTTTCTCTGCTATCGCCTTAAAATGATCATCTACTGGCTTGCCTTGATCAGCATGCTCTCGAATAGATCTTTCCAAAGGAATTGCACCCAAGAAAGACACGCCCAGATTTTGCGCCTCATTCTCGGCACCGCCATGGCCAAATATCGGATCTTCATGCCCGCAATTCGAACAGATATGCGTGCTCATATTCTCAATGACGCCCCAAATCGGCACACCGACTTTTTCAAACATTGCCACAGCCTTGCGCGCATCGATGAGGGCAATATCCTGCGGCGTGGAGACAATAATGGCACCGGATACAGGAACTTTTTGCGCCAATGTCAGTTGCGCATCACCCGTGCCGGGCGGCATATCAACGATGAGAACATCCAGCTCATCCTCGCCTTCGGCTCGCCATTCCACATCCCGGAACATCTGGTAAATCGCGCTTTGCACCATGGGGCCGCGCCAGACAAGCGCTTCTTCATTCTTGACCATGAAGCCAATCGACATGATTTTCAAGCCGTGGGCGTGCAAGGGAATAATCTGATTATCGTCATTAAAATCCGGCTTTTGCCCCTCAAGTGCACTCATCTTGGGGATAGAGGGGCCGTAAATATCGGCATCCAGCAATCCTGTTTTATAGCCCTGCTTGGCCAGTGCGATAGCCAAATTCATAGACACGGTCGATTTTCCGACACCGCCCTTACCGGAGGCAACGGCTATGATGTGTTTAATCGGCAAATCCAAGGGCGGGTTTTTATTCATGCCATGCGGATCCGGCATCGAAGAGGCCGGGGCTTTTTGTTGCGCCGCTTCGGCCGTTAAAATCACACTCACCTTTAAATCATCAAAATGATGGGCCAGCAATTTCTCGGCCTCCTGACGCAATGGCTCTAATTGGGGCCCGTCTTTTGGATCAACCAAGATCATCACGACAAGCTGCGTGTCATCACAATGAACGGATTCAATCATGTCTGATAAAGTAACAGACCCATGCCCGGATGATGGCGCATCGATCTGCCTGAGAAGTTTTGCTATCTCTTCTTGACGATTTTGAGTCATTTTTGTTCGGTTTTCCTTGCCTTCATTCCAGAAAAAGATATTGTTATTCGAAATTTAATCAAAAAGTAATGGATAATTTAAATGCCTTGGGAAAATAAATCTGGTGGAAATGGAAAAAACCCATGGGGAAAGCCCGGAAATGATGATGGACGCGGCCCTCATGATGATCAACCTGACCTTGATGATATCTTGCGCAATGCGCGTGAAAATTTCCGTACAGCCATGCCTGGAAATTTTGGCGGCGGCAAAGTCGTTTTAGTTGTTGCCGCTATTGTAATGCTATGGCTTGCCAGCGGATTTTACATTGTTAACCCCGGTGAACACATGGTTGTCCAGCGCTTTGGCGCATGGGATCGCACCCAAACAAATGAAGGCCTCGGCTATCACTTTCCGGCACCGATCGAAAACGGAACCAAGGTGAATGTGAATACATTGCGCCGCATGACGATTGGATTCTTTGATCGTTTTGCACGCAGCGGGGCACAAACACAAAATGTGCCGGAAGAGAGCCTTATGCTGACCTCCGATAGAAATATCGTTGATCTGGATCTTGTTATTCTCTGGAATATCAAGTCATCCGAAGATTTCCTCTTTGAAATCCAGGATCAGGAAAACACAATCAAAAAGGTAGCGGAAAGTGCGATCCGCGAAGTTGTCGGACAAACCAATATGTTCCCGATCATCACGACAGACCGTGAAGAAGTGGCTTTGCGCGCCAAGGATATTATTCAAAAAAATCTGGATGAATATAATTCCGGTGTAAACATCAATCAGGTTTTGATCCAACAAGCCGAAGTTCACCCGGATGTGCAGGATGCTTTCCAAGATGTTCAATCTGCCAAACAGGATGGTGAAGATGTCCAGAATAGAGCACAAGCCTACCGCGAGGACATTATTCCGCGTGCACGCGGGGAAGCCATCAAGCTTTTGCAGGAAGCAGAAGCCTATAAACAATCAACCGTTGCCAGAGCAACAGGGGATGCGGACCGCTTCAATTCCGTTTATCAGGCCTATATCACAGGCAAGGATGTAACGCGTGAGCGTATCTTTATTGAAACAATGGAAGAAGTGTTGAACAACGCCTCTAAAATCATCATGGATGATCAAGGCTCTGGCACAGGTGTTGTGCCTTACTTGCCGTTGAATGAGCTTCGCCGATCAAGCAACGCGCAATAGCCATTTAAGGGCTCTCAAAAGTACAAAACGAAAATTTAAAACGGAAAAGAAAAAACGATGAATAAACTACTTATTGGATTTTTAGCCATCATAGCTCTGGGCCTTATCATTGCCTCACAATCTCTTTTCACAGTCGACCAGCGTGAACAAGCCATTGTGCTTCAACTTGGTCAACCGGTTGGTGATAGAGACAATCCGTCCAGCCTGATCAAAGGCCCCGGATTGCATGTAAAAATCCCGTTCATCCAAGATGTGCGCTATTTTGACAAGCGTATTCTCTCTGTTGATCCCGCACCCAATCAGGTTGTTATTTCAAACCAGACTGTCCTGCGTTCCGTTGCCGCAGAAGGAGAGGCTGCAGATAATTCCGATCCTGCCGGCTTTGGTGATGTCAGCGGGGAGCCCATCATTGTTGATACTTTTGCCCGCTACAAAATTGTTGACCCGCTCCAATTCCTAAAAACGCTCGGCACTGTTTTTAATGCCAATGGCCGTATTGAGAGTATTCTGGCCGATGCCACTCGTGCAGTTCTTGGTAAAACAACGCTTGAGGAATTGCTTTCTAGTGATCGTACAAAAATCATGAGTGATATCCAGCAGCGCGTAAACCGCAGCATAGAAAAAGACGAACTTGGTATTGAAATTGTCGATGTCCGCATTGTCCGTGCTGATTTGACGGCTGACCTTCGAACATCAACAGTACGCCGTATGATTTCCGAGCTTAAAGAGCGCGCCACAGAAACACGCGCCAAAGGGGAAGAGCGTGCCTTGGAAATTCGCTCTACGGCCGAAAAAGAGCGTGCAGTTCTATTGGCGGAAGCTCAGCGTGATTCTCAAAAAATCAGAGGTCAAGGCGACAATGAAGCTTTTAAAATCTATGCCAATGCCTTCAATAAGGATAAGGATTTCTATTCCTTTATCCGCTCGATGGAAGCCTATAGAAACACATTGGCTGATCCTGATACACGTTTGATCTTATCCCCGAATAGTGACTTTTTCCGCTACTTCCAGGATAGTGACGGGCGTTAGCACCGACCCGAAACATCTTTTCCCGCACTCGGGTGTTGACCCACTCATAAGCAAGGCTTAGAGTTTAATGTCGCGTTCTTTAAGATCGCTATTTTCATAGCGCAAGAGCGCATGGATTCAATCAATTAAAAGAGGATATTATGCGCAAATTTCTCGTTGGATTATTTTTAATGGCCTGCTTGATGTCAGGTGCTGTTTTCATGACGAATAATTCTGCTGACGCCCAAGGCTTTGGAAGCTTTAGCGGGCCGGATAGTTTCGCTGAGCTTGTCGATGACCTTCTTCCGGCTGTTGTGAATATCTCATCCACGCAAAAAGTTGGCGATATAGCCGATATGCCTGATCTTCCTCAATTTCCCCCGGGCTCCCCTTTTGAAGACTTTTTCGAGGAATTTTTTGAGCGCCGCGGCGGGCCATCAAGCCCCGCTATTCCGCCTGCATCTCTGGGCTCCGGCTTTATTATTGATGCCGAAAAAGGGTATATCGTCACCAACAACCATGTCATTCGCGATGCCGACGAGGTGCGCGTGACATTCCATGATGATGAAACAATCGAGGCCGAGGTGATTGGCCGTGATGAAAAAACGGATTTGGCCGTGCTTCAAGTAAAAACGGATAAAGAGCTAACGGCTGTAAAATTTGGCGAAAGCGATCGCCTGCGCGTTGGTGACTGGGTTGTTGCCATTGGTAACCCCTTTGGTCTGGGTGGTACGGTAACAGCTGGTATTGTCTCCGCACGTCAGCGTGATATCAATTCCGGCCCGTATGATGACTTTATCCAAACGGATGCCTCTATTAACCGCGGAAATTCCGGCGGTCCGATGTTTGATATGATCGGGCGTGTTATTGGAATCAATACGGCTATCTTTTCACCCTCCGGCGGATCGGTTGGCATTGGCTTTGCCATTCCCTCCGCATTGGCCAAGCCTGTTATTGATCAGATTATTAAATATGGCCGCACACGCCGCGGGTGGCTTGGCGTTCGCATTCAAACTGTGAATGAAGAAATCGCCGAAAGCCTCGGCTTGAAAGAGGCACAAGGCGCTTTGGTTGCAAGCCTGACGCCAGAAGGTCCTGCAGAAGCCGCAGGTATTCAGGCCGGTGATGTCATTATGCGCTTTAATGGCCAGGATGTTGATACGATGCGCCAATTGCCGCGTATTGTGGCCGAAACAGATATCGATGCCAAAGTTGAGGTTGAGCTCTGGCGTGAGGGCAAAATTGTCAAAGTTGATGTCAGAATAGGCGAACTTGAAAAGGCAGAAGAAGAAGGCTTGATCGCCAGCTCGACCATGCCCGAAGATGATACGGCGATGAAGGGCACAGAGATTGAGCCTCTTGGCCTCAAACTACAAGCTCTGAACGAGGCATTACGTGATGAATTCGCACTCTCTGCGGATGTTCAAGGTCTGATCATCACAGAGGTAAGCGAGACAAGTGATGCCGCTATGAAAGGGCTGCTTCAAGGGGATGTCATTGTTGAAATCAACCAAACGGCCGTGACAAAAACCGATCAAGCCAAAGAGATTGTCGAAAAAGCCGTCAAACAAGATCGCAGCTCAATTCTTTTGCTTGTCAACAGAAGCGGTGATGCACGCTTTGTCGCTTTGCGTTTGGAAAAACCAGACACCAAAAACAAAGATAAAGACAAAGAAAAAAGCGATAAAAAGAAAAACTAAAACTATGTAAAGGCGCCGTCATAACGGATAAGGCGCCTTTTTAAAACAGGCTTATTTTTTTTTAGGCATAAAACCGTGCATAAAATTCATATTATTGCCGGCCCTACGGCCAGTGGAAAATCACAAAAGGCACTCGATCTCGCCGAGAAATATGATGGAGTGATTATTAATTGTGACTCCATGCAAATCTATGATGATCTTCCGATCCTGACCGCCCAGCCGGATAAGAATGACCTCAACAAGGCACCTCACCGCCTCTACAGCCATTTACACCCCAATGATCCATGCTCGGCGGGAAACTGGCGTGAAATTGCCGAGCCGCTAATTCATGATGTCATTGCACAAGGGCAAACGCCGATCATATGCGGCGGTTCCGGCCTTTATATCAAGGCCTTGATGGATGGGTTATCACCCATGCCGGATGTACCCGATGACATTCGTGCGCAAGCCGTAGCCTTGCAACAAGAGCTTGGCAATCCCGGCTTCCATGAGATGCTCCAAGAACATGACCCGGTTATGGCTGCACGTTTTCACCCCTATCATACGGCACGCCTTGTACGCGCATGGGAAGTTCTGCAAGCCACGGGAAAATCGCTGTCTGAATGGCAAAAACTTCCACGCCTCATGCCCCCCGAAAATTGGGATTTTGAAATTCATTTGGTCATGCCCGAGCGCAGCGTGCTGTATAATAATTGCAATCAGCGCTTCGCAAGAATGCTTGAGATCGGCGCTCTCGAAGAAGTGGAAGCCTTTGGCAAGCGCATTGAAGACGGCGATGTTATCGATGGCGTGCCCTTGACCAAAGCTCTGGGTTTTCGTCACCTCTGGTCTTATATCACAGGGACTATGAACAAGGACGAGGCGATAGAAAAATCACAAGCAGAGACGCGGCAATACGCCAAACGGCAAACCACATGGTTCCGTAATCAACTTTTTAATAAAGATGAAAAACAAGAAAATTAAACCTGCCTAGCCGGCATCAAATTGGGATAAATCCTGATTGTAGTTTTTGGCAAAGGTAATGAACTCACTAAGCGGCACAGGGCGAGAATAACGATATCCCTGAACCTCATCACAGCCCTTTTCAATCAAAAAGCTTTCATGGTCCTTGGTCTCCACACCTTCCGCGATAACCTTCAAATTCAACGAATGGCCAAGGGCTACAATCGTCTCCGCAATCGATGCATCATCCGGGTTATTCAGCGCATTACGAATAAAAGACTGGTCAATTTTCAAACGATCAATCGGGAATTGACGCAAATAAGACAAAGAGGAATAGCCCGTACCAAAATCATCAATAGAAATTTCAATGCCAAGGCTGCTCAATGAATGCAATGTATCGATTGTGTGTTCCACATCATCCATAAACAGGCTCTCAGTCACTTCCAGCTCAAGACAATTTGGATCAATGCCTGTATCTTTCAAGACATCTTTGACATTGGCGACAAGATTACTTTGTGTAAATTGCGCCGCAGAAATATTAATCGCCACACTGGCATCAATGCCATGTTTTTCGCGCCAGGCTTTTGCATCCTGACATGCGCGTTTCATCACCCATTCCCCGATGGGAAGGATCAAGCCGGATTGCTCGGCCACGGGAATAAATTCACCGGGCGAAATAAATGATCCGCCTTCTTTTGAGTTATCCGGCTTCCACCAACGCAGCAATGCCTCGGCACCGATAATCTTGCCGGATTTCAGGTCAAGCTGTGGCTGATAGAATAATTGGAATTGCTCCAGCTCCAGAGCATCACGCAAATCACGCAACATTTGGAAGCGTTGTTGCACCATACGATCAAAATCTTCAGAATATTCTTTGATCGTATCACGCCCATCTTCCTTGGCACGGTTCAGCGCAATATCGGCGTTCTTTAGCACCTGATCAGGGTCTGTACCATTATCCGGGAATGTGGACACCCCGATCGATGATCGCACTTGAAATTCTTCGGTAAACACTTTGAATGGCTCATTGCGTACAACACCGGCAATGCGCGTTGCAATTTCATAGGCCGATGTTCCCGATGCCAAAGACATCATAATTGCATATTCATCCTCACCTGTTCGGGAAACTGTGGCCGAATCCGGCAAAGCCGAGCGCAGGCGTTTTCCGACAGCGCGCAAAATCGCATCACCCACATTATGCCCCATCGAGTCATTGATATCCTTGAAATGATCCAAATCAACGGTAATAACGGCAAAGCGCATATTCTTATTATCTTTTAACTCGCGTGTGGCCTCGGCCAATTTTTCCAGGAACATCGTTCTGTTTGGCAAGCCCGTAAGGGTGTCGTAATAAGCCAGCTTATGAATTTTATCTTCTGCTGCGCTTTTCATGCGGTGCATGTTATCAGCATTCTGATAAATCAATTTTTGGGCAATTTCGATAGCCTCTCCGATTTCATCGCCGCCATCAAAGGGAGAATTTTCAATTTCCGGGTCTTCCGGATTTTTTGATGCTGCAATCAAATTATTGCGCATAAACAAAATCGGTTCCAACAACCAATGCCCAAGAGCAATCATCAAAACCGCCGTGACAAATGCCGACATCAAAAGCATGATAATGATTGTTTGCCGAACAAAACTCTCGACTTCCTTTTTGATATGGCCGGCATCAAAGCGTGCCAAAATGATATAAGGCCTCGAGAGATCATTGGATCTGAAAATTGTTTCATATGCACTACCATCGGGGCTGTAATACTCCCGCTCAAGGCTGTTTTGATCGAGCACCGTCAGCGCTGTTGGCTCTCCATAGGCTTTGATCAGGCTCAAATCACTGGCATAAACCACAAGGCCATTGACGCGCGTTGTCGAAAGCAAGCGGTTCATATCCGCGTTATCAAAGGGAGAGGCAAAGAAATCAATACCGCTCATATTAATCAACGGCACAATGGCCGAGCGCCCCGTCTCACGAAGATCGACAAGGCGTGATTGTTCAAAATCCTTGGCTGTAATGTTCAAAATAGCGGCTTGGACTGTCAGAATGGTCAAAAACACGACCAGCGTAATGCGCCAGCTAATCCGGCTTTTCCAGATGCGCGCCGGTGACCCGCTGAAAAGCAGAGACAGCCTAGATACGCCACTTTTTTGATCCTGTGTCACCACACTCGCCTGTTTCGCTTGGATATTGCCTGACTGGACAGTCATTCCGATAGCCCTATTCTATTTTAGAATCCCCATAGTGCAAATAGATTATTCTCTCGCACACACCAACTCTCTATAATACCTCAAAAGTCCTTAAAATTTTATTGAATTTTTTGCCCGTGAATCATGATTTTCTTATTGTTCATATGTGTGCAGGCAAAGAGGTACTCTGACCCTCCGTCTTTGATGCCCAATTTCTTTTTCAACGCATCCACATGCATCGGAAAATTACGCACACTTATATTTGCCTGACGCCCGGGTAATATGGCCTGTACCTCTTTCTTGTTTGCAGCAACAATATTCTGCACAGCAAATATACGCCCCGGAAAATCGATGATGGCATCGCTCGATGTGTAAAGATGCGTATCCATATGCAATTTTTTAAGACCATATTGATGCAAGAGACTTTTAAACCCGCCAGCCTTCATAAAGGCAGGCCCCGGCTCGTAGAGATAATCCTCCACCTCCCCCAAAACCAATTCAGCAGCGCTTTCTTGGCGGCGCGATATCTGAAAATCATATAAAATGCATGCGTCATCATCAATGGCGATGGCATGAATGGGGATGTCCTGCATATCTGTTTCTTTGCTGAAATCACATAGGAATATCACTTCACGGCATTCGCGCCTCCATTCAACCACATGAACGGATGATACCGCTCCCAACTCTTGTACGGCGCGCGCTATATCCAACATTGGTGAGGCTTTGATCATCAATATCTGTGTTTTATCCCGTAATACAGGCATGAGGTGAAGAAGGTTTGGCTGGCAATCTGCAAAATTAACATGCCCTTTGCGGGATGGGTCACGTCTTTGCGGGTCAATATACACGCAATCCACATGATCCATGTTTTGAATATACCCCTCAGCATCCGATTGCAAAGCCATGATGTTATCAATGCCAAGAGCCTTAAAATTATGCGCTGCGTAATGGATATTTTGGGCATCCAAATCGATGGCTATTCCTTGTTTAAACTTTTGTGACAAAGCCCAACTATCCATGCCCGAGCCCATGGTTAAATCTACAAAGCTCTGCCCCGAAACAAGCGAGGCTTTATATCTTGCCATGACATGGGATGAGGCCTGCTCAACAATATCGGGGCGGGGCAGCAGAATTTGGGTCGATTTTTCCAACCATGGATCAAACTTGCCCGCCTGCTTTTGCCGCGCCTTCATTTGATCCAGAACAGCATCATAAGGCCAATTTTGTGCGTTTTTAGGCCGATGCAAGGCCAAATCCGCAATATTTTTTTGCGCATGGCGTTTCATGAAATCCCGAATGTCTTCCGAGAGCAAGTCCGCAATGATACGCTGATCTTTATCCATATGGTTTTATTAATGCTTTTTTAGCTCTGTACAATTTTAATTAAATGCATGGTTTTTATTAGAATATATTAATTTAATTTTTTGTATAATAAATGAATAACTATAAAAGAAAGCAATCTATCGAGTTGCTTCGGGGTAGTGTGGGGACAAAAAATGAAGTTAATTACAAAAAGCGCAGAGCATCACTTTGTGACGTTCTTAGAAAATCTAAAACATGGGGGTCATGACTGGGCCGCCATTTATTTTGCTTTGTCCAAGAATCTTGATCATTACAAAATCATCGAAAATCCGGCCAAAATCGAAACGATTTTAACCGAGCATAAAAAATATAGTCGCTCTGTTCTTGATATGATGCATGGAAGCACGATCAGCCCGAAAGAGGGCTTGCTCTACCTTTTCAGCGATGGCGATATTGTCATGTTGTGTGAGCCGGAGAACAACAAACAGCGCAATGATCTGCAAAATCTTTACACAACCGTCAGCGATAAAATTCAGGCTGATTATTCGGATTATGGATTTTTGAATGGTGAAATTTACAACTATCAAAAATTGGCCGATGAAAAGTTTTTAACATCCAAACGTTTTGAATCATATGCGGCTATGACAGATCAAAATAAAATAAAATCGATTGCCGTGCGCCGTGAAAAACGTGACCACCCATTGGTCATGGTGGTTGAAGATGATCGCTTCACAGCCACATATGCTGCGAATATCCTGAACAAGGATTACGACATCCAGCTATGTAAGACAGGCGAAGAGGCCATTCAATCCTATATTGAACATGCGCCCGATATCGTCTTTTTGGATATTCATTTGCCGGGCCTGAGCGGCCATCAGGTTTTGCAATCGATCAAGGCCATTGATCCCGAGGCGCATGTTATTATGCTCAGCGTTGATACGATGAAGAATAATATAGTGCAATCGCACCATAATGGCGCACATGCCTTCTTGAAAAAGCCATTTTCAAAGGAGCGTCTGGTCAATATGGTGAAAGGATCACCCTATATCAGGGCGCAGATACAAAAATCGGCGGATACAACATCTGCTACAACGATGATGCACTAGATAATATCTTAAGCCTTGATCATATCCATGAAACGACGGCGCACATGCTCGTCGTCTTTGAACACGCCACTAAACATGGTTGTCACGGTCGATGATTGCAATTTATTCACGCCGCGAATAGACATGCATTGATGGTTGGCATCAATCATCACCGCCGCGCCTCTAGGGCTCAGCGCGCTTTCAATACAATTTACCACCTGCTTGGTCATGGTTTCTTGAGACACCAAACGCTTGGCATAAATATCAACAATGCGCGCCAGTTTTGAGATACCGACAATTTTTTGATCCGGCCAATAACCGACATGCGCTTTCCCGATAATGGGCACCATGTGGTGCTCACAATGTGATGTAAACTCGATATCACGGACAATCACCATATCGTCAAAGCCCTGAATATCTTCGAATGTTTTGGATAGTTCCTTTTCCGCATCCAGTGCATAGCCTTTGAAAAACTCTTCATAGGCGCGGGTCACGCGCCCAGGCGTGTCTTTTAACCCCTCGCGGGCTGGATCATCTCCGGCCCAACGGATCAATGTTTCAACCGCTTTTTCGGCCTCTTCGCGTGATGGGCGCTCACCGCCTTGAAATTTTTCTGGTTTAATAATATCCGAAGTCATTTTTTCAACTGCCATATTTTCATCAACCTTAAATGCATTTAACGCTTGGTATTAGCGTGATTATCCCTTATTTTCCAGTAAAAAAGAGCATTTTGATCAATAAAACTATGTCAGAGCTTCAGATTTACAACTCCTTGGAGAGAAAAAAACAGGTTTTTGAGCCCATTGATCCCGCGCATATCCGTATCTATGCCTGTGGACCAACGGTCTATAATTATGCGCATATCGGCAATGCCCGCATGGCTGTTGTCTTCGATATGCTCTCACGTGTTCTCAAATTTATTTACCCGCAAGTCACCTATGTTTCCAACATCACCGATGTTGATGACAAAATCATGCAAGCCGCGGCCGATAGCGGTGAGCAGATCAGTGCGATCACGCTGCGTTATGAAACCATCTACAATGATGATATGGCGGCTCTTGGCGTGTCCAAACCCGATATCCAGCCCCGCGCCACCGATCATATCCCGCATATGATTAAGCTGATCGAACAGCTTATAGAGCGCGGCCATGCCTATGAGGCGGAAGGCCATGTCTTGTTCAATGTGCCGTCTTTTTCGGCCTATGGCGGCCTGTCCGGGCGCAGCCGCGATGAACAACTCGCCGGTGCCCGGGTTGATGTCGCACCGTATAAAAAGGATGGAGCGGATTTCGTCCTCTGGAAACATTCTAATGATGATCAACCTGGCTGGGAAAGCCCATGGGGACGCGGTCGCCCCGGTTGGCATATTGAATGCTCCGCCATGGCCGAAGCGCATTTAGGTCTGCCTTTTGATATTCATGGCGGCGGTGCCGATTTGAAATTCCCGCACCATGAAAATGAAATTGCCCAAAGTTGCTGCGCACATGGCCATAATGATTTGGAGGCCTTCTCCAAATACTGGGTGCATAACGGGTTTGTAACTGTTGAGGGCGAAAAAATGTCCAAATCTTTGGGCAATGTTGTCCTCGCCCATGATCTTTTGGAACAGGGCGAAAAGGGTGAGGTCATTCGCATGGCGCTCCTCTCTGCGCAATACCGCCATCCGCTCGACTGGTCAGATGATAAGCTTGGACAGATGAAAAAGCTGCTCGATAAAATCTATACGCGCCTGCATCAAATGGCCGAAGAGGGCATGGAGGCCGATGCCGACGTCCCGGCGCCCATCATGGATGCATTATGTGATGATCTGAACACCCCGCAAGCCATTGCCGAGATCAATATGCTTCTCAAACAGCCAAACTCACCAGAGCTTTTAAGCGCGCTCAAAGGCACCGGCCAGATCATGGGCATCTTGAATGAAGACCCCGCCGCTTGGCTTGGTTATGATAGCGGTGATGTCGATGCTGGCCATATCGAAGAGCTGATTGCCAAGCGCAAACAGGCCAGAGCCGATAAGGACTTTGCGCAGGCCGATCAAATTCGTGATGATCTTTTGGCACAAGGCATTGAAATTGAAGATACGCCGGACGGCACGATCTGGCGCAAGGCCGTTTAATTTAACGCGCTATCAAGACTTTGTAATAATGATACGTTCCTGCGGCTGGTGTGGTATCGCCCTCAAAACATCCGGCGCTCTTCCCGTGCAATTCACCACCGGCATCTTCAATAATGGTTGTGTTCCAATTGGATCCGGTAAATTGTGTAAGAAAATTAACGGATACGCCTTGGTCTTGAGGAATGCCCGGAATACCAAGAGCGCTATTAATCTCCTCACAAATGGCACGATCCAGATAAGGCGCAACCAAAAGAAGCTCGGAACAATCGGTTGTTGCACATGTTGTTCCAACCTCAACGACGCGAGAGCGGCCCGAGATGTACCAGTTCCCGAAACCTGTTTCGCCCGACTGCGCTGTATCAAACCAGCCATCTTCCGCATCCTGGAAAGCAACACCGCCGCCTGACGGGCTAAAGACATCACAGCGCCCATTGGCCGGGGCCGTTACATTGTCATAGCCTGCAACAAGTGTATTCGCAAAATTCAACCGCTCATCCGCACAGCCGCGCAACCGCAGCTGCGCTACGGCGGCGCTGACAACATTGCTGTATTCAATAATCTCTGAGGCGTAAATACTGGCGCGCTCCTGATTAAGCTGGTTTGTACTGCCGCGATTACTTTGCGTGACGGCAAAGGTCAAAGCCGCGAGCAAAGCCACACCCAGTAAAATCATAAAAATCGCGTTTCCGCTCTCGTTTTTTCTCTGTGTCATGGCGCTTTATCCCCTTTTCCTCTCACCGTTATTCTAATCCCCAGTGTAAACAAACGGCTTAAAATCCTCCAGATTGGATTTTGGCACATGCACTGGAATAATTTCTAACTTATGCGCCGCCAAGGTTAAAAACTCGGCGCGCCCCATACCGATTTCTACATTATCCTTCAGGCCTATTCCTAAAACAGGTTTTTCTATGCTCTCTTGCGCGGCCAAAAGCGCCTCAACACGCTCACGCTTCGGCTTTTCTTTATCCGGCAGGTCGTCCAATGACCGGATGTCGCCTTGCTTATCAAGCCATTCAAAGCTGAACATGGATTCCCGCCAACTCTCTATGACTGGGGCGACAACCACATCTATGGCCTCATAATTACCTAAATTCGCTGCTATACGCGTGTTATCAATAAATTTTATATCCAAGTTTGCACCCATACTGACGACCCGCACTCTTTACTCCGAAACCATTCTCAACATTTTGCTTTTTATGCTTGAATTATGCCTCATTTACGCACATTTTAATTATACAAGATAATTGCAAACAACATGATAACAAAGGTCACTGGTTTGTCACAGAACTCTATTAAAATTTCTGAGCCTGAAGTCATTATCATCGATAATGATGCCGATGGCGTGTCCTGTGATGGCGGCGGCGGTGCTCTTGGTCACCCCAAAGTCTGGTACAGTTTCGATGGTAAAGATCTTATCGAATGCGGGTATTGCGACCGTGCTTTTGTGAAATCGCGCTCGAAAAACAAAGTTAAAAGCCTTTTAGGCGCTTAATTGCTTGAACCTTTTTTCTGATATCCTATATAATAATGGTTGAAGGCGCTGCTTTATGCGGGTCTTCATAAACTTAAACTCGCTCATTTTTTTAGAGGAGATGCATAATGTCAACGCGACTATCCCTGTTTGATAGCCCTTTATTTCTCGGGTTTGAAAACTTTGAAGAAACCGTCCACCGCATGCGAAAATCCGCCGGTGAAGGTTATCCCCCTTATAATATTGAACAAATTGGCCCAAATGGTCTTCGTATCACGCTGGCTGTTGCCGGATTTACGATGGACGAGCTGGATGTTGAAATCGAGAACAACCAGCTAACCGTTCGCGGCAAGCAATTCGATGATGGGGAGCGCATTTTCCTTCATCGTGGCATTGCCGCCCGTCAATTCCAGAGGGGATTTATTCTGGCCGAAGGTATTGAAGTGCTCGGCGCGAGCATGGATAACGGCTTGCTGCATATCGATATGGAGCGCATTATCCCGGAATCCAATGCCAAGAAAATCAAAATCAGCGATCCGCATGAAAATCAGGCTCCCGAGACAAAAGCCATTGATTTGGACCCTACAAAGCCTAAAAAACCAAAGAAATAGCCTCTAAATCGCCTCCTGTGGGCATTCTAGCGCTATCTTTGTGCTTTCTTTAGACATTTTTGATATAATTTAAAGGTTAAACAAGGTCAGAACATGATTAATAACAACCAAATACCAGATATTACAGAACTTTTAAAACAAATCACCGATGAAGATTTTCGTAATTTCGGGATAGAACAAATCGCATATATTCGCCCGCTCCAGGTCGACAATCAAAGCGTCTTTGCCGTCCATAGTGCTGATGGGTCACCCTTATCCATTATGGAGAGTTTTGAGGAGGCGCAGGCCATCATCATTCATCATGATATGAAGCCGGTTACCGTTCACTAGGGCCTATTTCTAATAGATTTATGCTGCGGCCATCATCCAGCCATCCGGGCTGGCTATTAACGCGCGTATAGATCCAATATCTTCTGTTTCACGTAAGCGTTCGCATAATTTTGTATCCTGAAACAGGCGCGATATGCGTGATAATTTGCGCAAATGTTTCGGCGTTTCGCTTTGGGGTGATATCAAGATGCACACCAAATCAATCTCGTCACCATTCTCGCTTTTAATGGGCGCTGATAAACGGGCAAAGGCAGTGAAACTGGAATAAATCCCCGCAATTTTCAAATCAGGAACAAGAACGCCATTTGTGCTCTCGTAATTCTCGTGATCAATACTGCTCATCAATAATCTGGCCAAATTCATCGCCCCCATATCAAGATGCGGGGCCATATGCGATGCCAAGGCCTCATAGAGCTGTTTAATCGATTGTACTCTTAATTCCGGCAATATCAGATTGATCTGAATATCACGGTCATACTCATCATTACGCAGTGAGGTCGAAATCTGTGCCATTTCAAAATCCCCCTTTTCTAATCGTTCTCGCGCCATGTAGTACATCGAAATAATTTTAAAATCCAGTTAAAAATCCCCCGCAATGCATAATTTAGAAAAAATAAATATACAGCAACAAGCGCGCATAAAAACGAAAACACCGCCTTTTACAGCGGTGTTTTCAAACACAAAAAATTGTGGATTACAAAAAGAGTGCTTTAAACAGCCTTTAGTTTTGAATTATTTCCAGCCCCCGCAATTTCAGGATCGATCCAGCCAACATTGCCATCTTTACGGCGGTAAACCAAATTCAACTCGTTATTTTTTGAGTTATAAAAGAGCAATGCATTTTCACCGGATAGATCCAAACGCATCACCGCATCGGATACACTCATCGTTTCAATTGGTGTTGTCATCTCGGCAATCACGGCCGGATCATCCCCCTCGGGCACACCATCGTCTGAGTCATCATCCTGAACATCATCAGCCTGCACGGCGAGTACATAGTTACGCGCCTTGATAATTTCTGCTTCAGGCGTTTTGATAGTGCGCTCATGGTGATCGCGCAATTTCTTTTTGTAACGGCGCAGACGTTTGGCCGCTTTTTCAGCTGCCTGATCAAAGGCACCATAAGCATCGCTCTCTTCTGCCTCGGAATTGATATAAATATTCTTGCCAACCATCACAGAAATACTGACGCGAATATTTTGATGGCCGTGGCCTTCCTTGGCGAAAGTCACTGTCGTGCCCGTCGTATGATTAAAGTATTTTTCTGAAATATCTGTCATTTTGTCGGTGACATGCGTGCGCAGCGCATCACCAATGTCCATTTGCTTGCCTTGAACAGTGAGTTCCATTGCGTTCTTTCCTTACGTTTCTTCAATGATTTTCATAGGATATGATCACATTATATCATGGTTTTAAAGCGCTGTGGGGAAGAAAATGAGCAAGAATAAAATAAAATACTAGTTCAGGTTTTTCTTTTGCTTACGGCGCTGAACAGAAGACGGAATATGCATGGCTTCGCGGTATTTGGCCACAGTGCGGCGGGCAATATCAATGCCTTCGTCTTTGAGCATCACGACAATCTTATCATCCGAGAGGATTTTCTTCGGATCTTCTGCATCAATCATTGATTTGATTTTTGCCTTCACTGCTTCGGATGAATGTGCAGGCGATCCGCCATCGCCGCCCAAAGACGATGAAAAGAAATATTTCAGCTCAAAAATACCGCGCGGCGTGCCGATAAATTTATTGGTCGTCACACGGCTGACCGTGCTTTCATGCATCTCGATCTCTTCGGCGATATCGCGCAGGACAAGCGGCTTGAGAAATTCAATCCCGTAATTAAAGAAAGCTTCTTGTTGTTCCACGATCTCAGAGGCCACTTTCAAAATTGTGTGGGCACGCTGGTCGAGCGCCTTCACCAGCCAGTTCGCCGAATTAAGCTGCGTGGTGATATATTCACGGTCTTTCTTATCCTTCGATGCGCCGGCCACTTGCGCATAATATTCCTGATTTACCAAAACGCGTGGCAATGTCTCCGCATTCAATTCCACACGCCAACCACCACCCAAATTCTTCGGCATGCGCTTCATCAGCACATCAGGAATGGCCGTTTGCACGACCAAATGATCAAAATCACCGGCAGGCTTGGGATTGAGGGCTTTAATCTCTGCAATCATATCCGCCAGATATGTCTCGTTTACATCACATTTTTTCGCCAAAGCCGTAAAATCGTGATCACCGAGCAAGTTTAGATTATCAATCAAAATCTGCATAGGCGCATCCAGCTGCCCACGCTCCTCTAATTGAAGCGCCAGACACTCGGCCAGATCTTTGGCACAAATGCCCGTAGGATCAAACGTTTTCATGACATTCAACAAGCGCTCAATGCGATCTTCCGAGCACCCCAAACGCTCGGCCAATGCATTTTGTTCTTCACGGATATAACCGCTTTCATCTAGCTGATCGATCAAAAGTGTTCCAATCATGCGATCGCGCGGGTCATCAAATTCAATAAAGAGCTGCTCTAAAAGATGATCCCGCAAGGTGGTCTCCGAACTCATCCGGTTCTCGAATGAATTCTCGGAATCCTCGAATTTCAAATTCCCGCCGGAACCCATATCGGCCATGGATGATCCCGCATCAAAATCCTGACCGCCATCCGCGCTTTCATAGGCTTGATCAAAGGCCGCCTCGACGTCTGCATCGCCCGCATCATTATCCCCGCTATCTGATGATGGCTCCGCATTGGTGGGCGCTTCATCCTGATCACTGCCATCCAGAGGGCGTTCATCTTTTTCCAAGAGAGGATTGGTCGCCAGCTCCTCTTCGACAAACTCCGCCAGCTCCATATTATTGAGC
This sequence comes from uncultured Pseudobdellovibrionaceae bacterium, assembly GCA_964611755.1. Classification (GTDB taxonomy): domain Bacteria; phylum Pseudomonadota; class Alphaproteobacteria; order Micavibrionales; family Micavibrionaceae; genus CAZTBB01. Next base: position 101,219 of record CAZTBB010000001.1, on the reverse strand, counting down.
TGCAAAAGCTTGATCGCCTGCTGGAGTTGCGGCGTCATTACAAGCGATTGAGATTGTCTGAGATCGAGAGACTGCGTGATCTTATTCATATTTTTATTTTACCATTCCTCCAGAAACGCTTCCATAGGGATTTTGGCAAAAATGCATAAAAATGTGCCTCAATAATCATGGCCTAAGGCACTGAAATATTTTCATTTTCAGAGTTACTCAGTTCGTTTTCATGAAATGAGGGGGTGGGGTGGGCTATTAAATTTTCTTCACGTAGCAATGCGCCCCGCCATTTTGTGTTATATCGGTTTTTTGCATACCCAAACGCTGCGCCAGCTTGATTGAATTGATATTTTCATCTTCTATGAACGCGCAAATTTGTTGCGCCTCATTCGCGCTCGCCCAATCAATAGCGGCTTGAGCGGCTTCGGTCATGATACCCTGCCCCCAAAAGGCCGGCACAAGATGAAACGCTATCTCGCTATCAATGCCCAATCTATTAAAACCGATTGTTCCCGCAAATGTTCGCGTTCCTGCATCAACCAGGATCGCCCAACGCATGCCCCATCCATCGCGCTGAGCTGCACTCCAGAAATCGAGAATACGATTACTGTCATTGCGTGTTTTGACCGGAACATCAATGATAGCACCGTTGCGATCCGTTACCTCACCGGAATACAGGCAGACACGGGCATCTGACCAGAGGGTAAACATTCCCTCCGCATGCTCATCTGTTAGAGGCTCCAAATGGAGCCTTTTAGTTGTGAGATCAGGTACGATAAGATTTTCAGTCAATGACAAACCTTGGATAACATTTACAGGCTAAAGCTCTCGCCCAGATAGACACGGCGCACATCATCATGTTCGACAATCTCTTCCGCGCTGCCCTCGGCCATGACATTGCCATCATGCAAGATATAGGCACGGTCAACAATGCCCAAACAATCACGGACATTGTGATCCGTAATCAAAACGCCAATGCCGCGATTTTTCAGATGCGCAATCAGGTTACGGATATCGCTCACCGCGATCGGGTCAATCCCGGCCAAAGGCTCATCCAGCAAAATAAAGTCAGGGCGCGCGGCCAGAGCGCGGGCAATCTCAACGCGGCGTCGCTCACCACCGGATAGAGCCATAGCAGGTGTACGGCGCAAATGCTCCACGCCAAATTCAGCGAGCAAATCCTCGAGCATTAATTCCTGATCTTCGAGGCTTAGATTTTGTGATTCAATCACAGCACGCAGATTATCTTCGACGCTCAGGCCACGGAAGATGGATGTCTCCTGCGGCAAATATCCAACGCCCATGCGCGAGCGGCGATACATTGGCAGGTTTGTAACGTCCTGCCCATCAATCAAGATATAGCCGCCATCAGGATTAATCAGGCCGGTAATGATATAAAAGCATGTTGTTTTACCCGCACCATTCGGGCCAAGCAAAGCCACCGCTTCACCGCGCTGCACTTGCATGCTGACATCACGCAGGACAGGGCGCTTCTTATAACTCTTGGAGAGGTGCGAAGCCACCAAGCCTTTGGGCACCTCTTTGATGCGTGCTTTTGGCGGCAATTGGCTCTTCTGGTTTTTATCCTTTTTTCCAAACATGGGGCTTATATAGTGCCTTTTAAATTATATTTCCAGTTTTATGCTGATTTACTCAGTGCCAGCTTAATCCCCAGCGCAATCAACGCCGCGCCACAGACACGGTCAATCCATGCCGCCATACTCATGAAGGCGCGGCGGATTGTTCGTTGATTAAGAATGACCGCAACACCGCAAAACCATATTGTAACCACCAAACATGAGACGCTGCCCATGATTGCTTTTTCGATTAACACAGTGCCGGGCTGAATAATCTGTGTAAACAAGGCAAACCAGAACATCGTTGCTTTGGGATTGAGCAAATTGGTTAATAGTCCGTTCTTGAAGGCCTTGAAGGCGCCAATATCAACGCGGCTATCTCCGGATATTTTTTCATCATCGGTGATGACACGCTCGTTGTCATAGCCTTTGGAGCGCAAGGCTTTGTATCCAATATAGATGAGGTAAGCGGCACCAACATATTTGATGATATTAAACAACGTCACGGAGCTGGCGATCAAGGCCGCAATCCCCATAATACAATAGGTCACATGTATAAGATTACCCGCGCCAATGCCAAAAGCCGTCATAATCCCGGCCTTGCGGGAATGCAGCACAGAGTTGCGCACAGATATAACAAAGTCAGGGCCGGGTGAGGCCGCCGCTAAAAACACAATGAAAACAATCGCTAAAAGCTCGAGTAAAAAATCCATTCGATAATGTTATGGTATTATTGATACAGCACGCAAGGCTTTTTATGCCGGCTATAGCGTCAGGTAACCACCATTGATGGCCGCCACTATATCCATCGGCTTTTTGCCCTCGGGTTGGAGCGTTAGAATTTGAAGCGCGCTTTGCTGTCCGCATATCACTCGCCCAGTCTTATCAACCAGCGTTCCAGCATGCCCGTCTGCCTGCGTACCATCCAATAATTTTACAGCCCCTATCTTAAAACGCCGCCCCTGAATCTCGGCAAATGTCCCCGGCCACGGATTAAGAGCACGAACCTGACGATCAATCTGCTCTGCGCTCTGATTCCAATCAATCTGGCCATCTGATTTTTTGAGCATAGACGCATAGCTTGATATGGAATCATCTTGTTTCTCACCCTCTAAAACCTGCCCTGATGCCAATTGATCCAGTATCTCGGTGGTCATCTCGGCGCCCATAGCGGCCAATGCATCATGCAGCGTCGGTGCATCCATTTCCGGGCCAAGAGAGATGGATCGCTTTGAGAGCATATCACCCGTATCTAGCCCTTCATCCATTTGCATGATGGTCACGCCGCTTTCCTCATCGCCCTGCCAGATCGCGTATTGAATAGGCGCCGCGCCGCGCCAGCGCGGCAGAAGCGATGCATGAATATTCAAACAGCCAAGTTTTGGTGCTTCCAATATGGCTTTGGGCAAGATCAAACCATAGGCCGCAACGATCGCGATATCAGCGCCGAGCGCCGCAAACTCGCTTTGCGCTTGCTCGCTTTTTACAGTTTTAGGCGTGTAGATCGGAATATCATGTTGTTCAGCCAAAAGATGTACGGGTGATTTTTGCACCTGATGGCCACGTCCTTTAGGACGGGGGGGCTGAGAATAGGCAGCGATAACATGATGCGGAGAATCGATCAGAGCTTGCAGCGCCACGGCGGCAAAATCCGGAGTGCCCATAAAAATGATATTGAGTGGATCTGACACGAATGGCCTATTCTTCTTCAGCGTGGGTGTCGCCTGCCTCATGTGTCTCTTGCGCAGGCGCTGGTGCCATGCTCTTACCGATGAAATAGCTCGCACCAAAAGCAATAAAGGCACAGATAATACCAATCGCCAGAATTGTCGTCGTACTAATTGGTTTTTTATCACCGGCTTCGAATGATTTGAGCACCATCTCGATATTACGGCTGGTTTTCGGCTCGAAATATTTTTGCATGACTTCGACTTTGGTATATTTACCCGTCTCGAGCATGGCCTCCGCCTTCGAGATTGTCTCATTCATATTCTTCGACAGCTCGGATTCTTCTTTGTCTTTTCCAGCTTCTTGTGCCGCCTTTGTATTCAAATGCGCAATAATACGGTATTCAACCTGGGTATCGTCTTGTGCCTCAGCCATTGTCCTTCACTCGCTAACTGTATGAAAACCAATCTTTAATCCCTGATATTATTTAATCACGAGTTGGGTGAGAACACAAATCATAAAAACAGGATATAAACGGCTAAAAATGCCTGTAAATTAAGCCCTTCCGCGCGCTTAAGATTTGTTTTTTAGGCTCAAAAACGCTATAGTTAAACGTGGCATTTCACCATAATCTTGCCGGTTTTCGGCATTACACCTCTAAAGTACTCAAATTTTTGTGTAAAGGATCACATCATGGCCCGCGCGCGCGCTACCCGCTCTCCCAGACGATCAACGAAAAATAAAAGCCATTTTCTGCTCTCCGCTTTACCCGAAAGCGTGCAGGCCTTTATCGCGCGCCGTATTGTGGATGTATTTGCCGGATTTTTCTTTATTTGCGGGATCATAAGCCTTGTTGCCTTTGCCAGCTATGATCATCGCGACCCTTCCATGAATACCGCCGCCGAGACCGTAACCTCCATCCATAACTGGGCCGGATTGCCGGGCTCTTATCTTGCTGATTTGTTTATGCAAACCATCGGTTTTGGAAGTTTTGCCATGAGCATCACCTTTATGTTTTGGGGCGGGCGTATGTTTTTACGCCAAAGCATGCGCCCTTTCCCACTGCGCATATTAACCATGATTATCGCCTGTATAGGCTCCAGCCTTGCACTCGCGCAATGGCCGGCCGGAGACACTCTGACACATCCTTATCTTGGCGGCACGGCCGGTACGATTTTGATGAATACCCTCTCGCATTTTGGCATGTCCATGCATGATATGATTTCACCGCTCGTGATTGCCTCTATAGCCGGCATCATTGCCTTGAGCGCACTGATTTATGCCTGCGCTGTGACCTTCTCGGAAATGCGTATGATTGGCGGCTGGATCAAAGATCGCGTCATATCATTTCTGGTTTTGCTATGGAATATCTCTATGGCGTTTTATGGTTGGATCCGTCGTTATAATGATCCCTCTTATCAAGCGCCTCAGATCAAGATTCCAACAAAACCAAAAGCACCGCGCACCAAAGCGCCCGCCTCCGCAGCTGCAGCGCGCATTGCCGAGGAACCGGCCATTGCAGATCCCATTGATCCGCCAAAACCGCACGCTGATATTCCGGTCATGGCCGCACAACAAAGCACTGCGCACCAAACAATCCAGCCGCGCTTTTCGCTGGATGGAGTGCAAAGCGATTGGGAATTCCCGCCTCTCGATCTTATTCAATCACCGCCCGATACTGTCATTGAAGCACGTCCGGATGAGCGCGCCCTGCGTCAAAATGCCGAGCTACTCGGGAATGTTCTGGGTGATTTCAATGTTGAAGGCGATATCGTCTCTATTCACCCCGGCCCCGTTGTCACGCTCTATGAGCTTGAGCCAGCTCCCGGCGTTAAAAGTGCCCGCGTTATTTCCCTGAGCGATGATATTGCCCGCTCCATGTCGGCTATCTCTGTGCGCGCGGCCGTTGTGCCGGGGCGCAATGTGATCGGGATTGAGTTGCCGAACAAAGATCGCCAGATCGTCTACCTCAAAGAGCTTCTGACCACGCAAGATTTTGCCAAAACCAAAGCCAAGCTTCCGCTTATTCTTGGAAAGGACATTGGCGGCCAGCCTGTCATTGCCGACCTTGCCAAAATGCCGCATTTGCTTGTGGCCGGAACAACGGGATCCGGTAAATCGGTTGGGATCAATACCATGATCCTCTCCCTGCTTTATGGCCTGCCGCCGGAGAAATGCCGCTTTATTATGATTGATCCGAAAATGCTGGAGCTTTCCGTTTATAACGATATTCCGCATCTGCTCTGCCCTGTTGTGACCGAGCCTGGCAAGGCTGTTGTTTCACTGAAATGGGCGGTGCAGGAGATGGAAGAACGCTACCGCGCCATGTCCAAACTCGGTGTACGCAATATCGAAGGCTATAATGCACGCCTCAAAGAAGCCCGCGATAAAGGCGAGGCGCTGATGCGCAAAGTCCAAACCGGATTTGATCCGGGCACTGGTAAGCCAATCTATGAAGAGCAGCCGCTCGATCTGACAGAGCTGCCTTATATTGTTATCATCGTTGATGAATTTGCCGATTTGATGCTCGTGGCCGGCAAGGATGTCGAAAGCGCAATTCAGCGTCTGGCTCAAATGGCGCGGGCAGCCGGTATCCATTTGATCATGGCCACGCAGCGCCCATCGGTTGATGTCATTACCGGCGTGATCAAAGCCAACTTCCCGACCCGTATCAGTTTCCAAGTGACCTCCAAAGTAGATAGCCGCACTATCCTTGGTGAAGGCGGCGCCGAACAGCTTCTAGGGATGGGTGACATGCTTTATATGGCTCCCGGCGGGCAGGTCAAACGTGTGCATGGCCCGTTCGTATCCGATGATGAGGTTGAAAATGTCGTGGAACATCTCAAGCTGCAGGGTGAGCCGAATTATATTGAAAGCGTCACACAAGAAAGTGATTTTGGTGATAGCGAAGTCATGAATGCTATGTTTGGTGACGGTGATGCCGGCGGAGGATCAAACAGTGTAGACGAGCTCTATGATCAAGCCGTGGCCTTAGTGGCTAAAGAGCAGAAAGCATCCACCAGCTTTGTACAACGATATTTGCAAATCGGGTATAACCGAGCCGCGCGCATTATCGAAGAAATGGAGCGCCAAGGTGTTATCTCCAAAGCCAGCCCGACGGGCAAACGTGATGTTCTTGTGGGTGATTGGAGCGGCGAAGAATAAAGTTAAGCCAAAACCCTTTTCAAGATGCTTAAAACGCTCTATCTCTTATTTTATGCGTATCTTATTGATTCTTACTTTCCTGATCTGGCCCCTCCAAGCATTGGCGGCGAACACTCAATCCGATATTGCCCAAAAGGCCGAAGCCTATTTGCAAAATCTAGACACAGCCCAAGCGCGTTTTGTTCAGACCACGCATAATGGTGATCAATATGTCGGCACATTCTATTTAGAGCGTCCGGGCAAGTTGCGCTTTAATTACGACCTGCCCATCAAAGATTATGTCGTCGCCGATGGTTTCTTTATCTATTTCTATGATGCCGAACTGGATGAGCAAACCAACGCCCCGATCGGCGCAACATTGGCAGATTTTATTCTGCGCAGTGATATCAGCCTCAGCGGCGATGTGCGCATCAAAAGCATAAATTCCGATGGCCCTTATCACCAGATTGTTCTGGTTCAAAATGATGACCCGCTGGCCGGATCTTTGACACTGGCCTTTGATAAAGATCCATTTACCCTAAAGAAATGGCGCGTCATTGATGGCCAAGGTTTGATTACCGAGGTTGAATTATTCTATCTTAAAACCGGGATCACGCATCCAGCCGGATTGTTTGTCTTTAAAAATCCGAATAAGGAAAGTGAACGTGGATCTCGTTTTAATAACTAGGGCACTCTCGTCATGACACCCAAAGGGCCACTTGATAATTTGATCTCCGCACTTGCCAGCCTGCCCGGCCTTGGCAACCGGTCGGCGCGCCGCATAGCGCTGCATCTCTTGAACAAGCGTGAGACCATGATGATGCCGTTGGCGAATGTCCTCCAAGATGCGGCCGAGAACGTTAAAACATGTGGCCAATGCGGCAATCTCGATATGTGTGATCCATGCACGATATGCAATGACCACAAAAGAGACCAAAGCGCTTTATGCGTTGTATCCCAAGTCAGCGATCTATGGGCAATTGAACGCACGGGCGCCTTCAAAGGCCGTTATCATGTATTAGGCGGGCTGCTCTCAGCCTTGGATGGCATTGGACCCGATCAGCTGCGTATCAATGCTCTTGTTCAACGATGTGAGAATGCGCAAGACGATATCAGCGAGATTATTCTTGCGCTCAGTGCTACGGTTGATGGCCAGAGCACGGCGCATTATATTGCCGACCAGCTTCAACATCTGGATGTCAATATCTCACGTCTGGCGCATGGCGTGCCGGTTGGCGGCGAGCTGGATTATCTGGATGATGGAACCATTACCACAGCCCTCAAATCCCGCAGCGCCGCCTAAGATACTATTCGACTATTGTTTTTCTGAAATATAAAGCGTGCCATCACCCTCTGCGCGTATTGCCGCGATATGTGTTGCCTGACCGCTGCGCTCATCACCAATAGCAATGTCGTAATACACACCGGCCGGAAAGTAATGATCTGCGCTTGTTGCACTTGCCGTGTTATCGCCAAGCGCCAAATAAACAGGCACAGTTGCATAGAGGCTGACGATTTTTGTGTTTGTATCAAAAGCAACGCTATTGCGCGCTGATGTTGCGCTAACATTGATTGAATGCGCACCATTATTTTTGAGGCGCAAAGCCGGAATAGGGTTATTGTCGGAATCGATTGGAAGAAGTGTTGTCATCGTTTTTAATCTCCTTTGATCTGATGAAATGAATGAGGCCATAAAAAAAGCGCCTCAAACCAAATTCCGGCTTGGGCGCTGGGGTAAAAAATTTTAAACAGACTCGTGCTGTTGATTGACTTCAGAGTTCCACACTCCGCCGAACATGTCAAGGATTTTATTCCTATATCCCCATATGCATACGATAAATGCGTTGGCCTCGCTTACGGGCAAAGACCTGTAGACAGGCTAGCAAGCTCCATGAAATAAACCAGAAGCAGCAAAGCTGCGGGTCATGGGCTACGAAATTATCGACAGCAAGCATCATGGTCAGCACAACAAGGCCAAGCCCGGCATAAAGGCTTTGTTGATGATGGAGCCGAACCAATGAGAGAATAAAGCTAAGGCCTATCAGAAGGCCTATGCCGTATAAGAGAAGGGCAGCGGGCAAGCCTAGCGATAATAGCCGCAACTGCATCGATGAATATTGCTGATCGGGGAGAAGGCCAATGCTCAATAATGTATTTGTATGCCCGGAGCCATAGCCATGCCAACTCACGCGGTAACTGCCCATATCAATCGGCATGATCTGCATGCTCCAAATCATGCTCATCAGGTAAAATACAAACAGGGCAGCCGTGATTTTCAATACAACTTTGTACTCCGAGCGATTATTCGAGTAGCTCTGGCTCAAGAAAAAACAAAACATTGTCATCAGCACTGCAGGAATTTTAGAGACCATAGAATTGATATTCATCATATCCATGGCCTTTAAATTATGTCCCGAAAAATACAGATGAATTTCGCGCATTAACTCTAAATATTGAGTATCAATAATCGGGTTTAGCGCACTCATCACCATCCAGATCACATAGCCGCCAGCCAACATAAACAAGGCCATATTCAACACATTAAATGGCCTCAGACCATCCTTAACCTGTTTGGACATTTTTTTATGATTCATTTCTCGTAATAAGGAGACGGGAAGAGATTCTTTTTGCTTTTTGCGGATCACCAAAGACGTAAAGCGCACCACGTCACCAAGCCACAACACCCGGAGCAATAAAAAACCACTCCAGCCAAGCAAGAGAACACCCATGACATGGACGTCTCCTTTTTGTTCAAAAAACAAAACAAAAAACGTGATAGTCAGCAAAAGCAAAAACGCCAACTGACCAACAAAATTCTTAAACTCCGTTTTATTCATGGCCGCGTATCCCTATGCGGATGCAAACGATGCAGAATTTTCAGAACCTGATAGGCTTCTTGATCTTGCTGGTCAACCATCTTTAAATAACCGATATGGCGGCCCCATAGCACATAATCAAAAGGGCTGTGCGCCAATGCATGACGCGAGGCTTGCAATCCCTGATCATAGTAGGACAGGGCAAGAGACGCGTCTTTTTCTTCTCCGGCTTTTGTTAAATACAAAACAGCAACTGCGCTGTAATCATGCGCACGTTCTTTGGGTGTTTGATAGAAAATAAGGAAGAGCGCAAAAACTACGCTCATAAGAGCAATGGATAGGGTGATACCAAGACCGATTTTATGTGCAATGTCCATGATCTTATTCTTTACACGTGCCAAACCGATATCGTCTTTGGCCAGAATTACAGAATTACCTATTCCGTATAATATTCTTTGTAGCGCCCGTAATAATAAATTGTATCGCCATAACCATATTTGACATGGCGCTTAACATCTACATTGGTAAGGACAAAGGCCAGCGGGTCGTAACCCATATCAGTAAATTGCTTAACACCGCCCATAACAACTTCACGCGGCGTTCGATCCCAGGCCACAGCATACACAGTCTGGTCCGATAACTTTGCCAACACACGCGCATCGGATACGGCCAGACAGGCCGGCGAGTCAATAATTACAAGATCATAGACTTGCTTTAATGAATCAACCAGCTTGGACATACGATCTGATGAGATCAGATCAAGCGCACTATTCGGAACTGACTTTGCACAAATAACATGCACACCGGATGGATCATCTGTCTGGATAATATCATCCAATGATAACTTACCCGTCAAAAAGTCTACAATACTCGTATCATTGCCGCGGCCCATCGCTCTATGAACTGTTGGACGGCGTAAATCCCCATCAATCACGATAACTTTTTCACCTGATTTAGCCGCCAATCGACCAATCCAGCAAGATAATGTCGTCTTCCCTTCACCCGGGAAAGATGATGTGATCGTAACCACCTTTGGCTTAATGCCAGATTTTGGCGGGCGTAAATTCAAGACCATGCGCAAAGTCCGCACAGCTTCGGCCACAGTTGAAGAGGGTCGCTTCAGGATAAAGTTTACCACATCTTTTTGCGGCATATTTTCAACACTCGGGATCAGGGCATAACATGGATAACCCACGGTTCTCTCCAGCTGGTTGGCGCTTCTAAAGCTGTTATCCAGCTTCTCTAACAAGAAGGCAAAGCCAAGGCCGATAAACAAAGAAATAGCAGATGACAAACTCAGCAATAGCAAACGATCAGGATATGACGGGCTGGTCGGCACAGCCGCATAGGAAATGATGCGGGCTTCGGCTTCTTGCAATTCTTCTTGATCATCGGATCGCTTATAGGTCGCCAAAAACTTATCAAAAATCAAACGGCTTGATGCAGCTTCACGCTCAAGCTCGCGCAAGCGGATCATGGCAACGTCTTCTTTTAAACGAACATTCTCGATTTCGGCGATGCCTTCTTCCAAGGCCATTTCACGTGCACGCGCCACGCGCAATTCATGCTCCAAACTGCTGGCGATTTTTTGCATCTCATCCAGCATAACAGCACGCAAATCCGATAATTCCTCACGCAGTTTGATAATATCAGGATGACGTTCACCATAACGCTGGGATAGATCGGCAAGCTGCTGTGCCATGCGGGCTTCATCGCGCTTAAAATTTTGAATAAGCGGAGAATTTACGATTTCAGCCACAGTCTCGATTTTCTCCGGGTTTTTAGACAAATTTCTAACCTGGCTGAGGCGCGCTTCCGCTTCCGCAGTTTTGGCCTTGGCTTGAACAAGCTCCGCATTCAACTGTGAGAGTTGTTCAACCGATGCCACTGTGCGGGCACCTTCCATCAAATCCTGTTTTGCTTTATATCGCTGGACTTCGGCTTCGGCATTTCTAACCTGCTCACGCAGATCTTTTAATCGCTTATCCAGCCAATCCGTTAGTTTTTGTGTTGCGCTGAACTTTTCTTCCAGACGTTGCTCAATGAACACATCCGCAACTGTATTGGCAATCAAAGCAGCCTTCTTGGGGTCGGTGGATTGGTATTGAATCTGCACAGCGTTAGAGCCCGGTACGGAGCGCACCTGAAGATTCTCGAGAAAACGGGTGATGACATCTTCTTCCTGTATTTCGATATATTCCGCCGGAAGGTTTTTAATGCCCTCATTGTAAAGATTCAGGTTTTTAAAGACAGCCTTGCTTGCATCTTGCAACGGGTTATCGGCATCATCGGCTTTTTGCATTGCCATTTGGGCGAGATATCTATTGAATTCCGGATCGTTCATCAAATTCAAACGGTTCACAACATTGCGTGCCGTTGTTCGCGAGCGGATAACTTCAATTTCACTCAGAATGAAAGTGGAATCGAGCCTGATATTTGAAATAAGCGCCCGCAGCTCTTCCGATTGCGGCAATCCGGTCTCCGCCTCAATCAAAACCAAAGCTCTTGCTGTATATTTTGGCGTAATAAAGCTGAGCGCGACCATAGCCAGCACAAGGCCAATGATCAAAATACCCATAATCACCATCTTACGGCGCCAAAGCGTTAAGAAAAGATCGCGGACATCAACGTCGATGTTGTGGCTTTCTTCAAAAAGAGACGATGAACCTCCCTGTCCAGACCCACCTTGATGAAGGGTTTGATTAATATGTGCTTCACTCATATCTATGACCCTCCCTTAGAAAAATCTCTCTTTGATTAAAATGATGTCCCCCGGGTGAACCTCACTGGTCGGCGGTACATCAATAACGGAATTTTGCCCCTGATCCGGTGATAAAAGCTCCATCTCGCCCTTATTGGCACGATAGGTATAACCACCAGCTATGGCGACGGCATTCAATATATTCATCCCGGCCTTATATTCATAAACGCCCGGCTCACGCACTTCTCCCAAAATATAGAATGAGCGATATTCATCGACCTCTACACTGACTTTTGGATCACGTATGTAGCCATCACGCAAACGCGCAACGATCATCTTTTCGGCCTCAGAGATCGTTAAACCGCCCACATCAACCTGCCCGATCAGTGGCATCGCAATTGTCCCTGTATCCGAGACCTTAAACTTGCTGGTCAGCTGCGGTTCACCGTAAACAATGACGCGCAGCGCATCACCTGCCCCCAGCATATAACCTTTCACAGGAGGCATTTGTTCAACGATGGGCGCGGATTCCTCGGGCTGTATAGAGGTCAGCTCATGGACAATATGCTCCACGCCTTTTTCATAACTTGCATTTTTCTTGATGTGATTCGAATCATGATTCGCCTGCGCTTCATATGTTTTTTCGCCTTCAGAAGGCTTGTTCCCGTGATCCGCATGGGCCGTATCCTGAGCAATATGACCATGCCCGCCCAGCAAAATTTCAGATGTGCTTGAATGAGACGCATCCTTTGATGACATTGCATTTGCGGACAGCAAAACGAGCCCGGAAAACAGGCTTAATAAAAGTGCAAAACGAAAATATTTTTTCAAAAACATCGGACCGAATTTTGATTGCCCAGAACGGGCCAAGAAGAGTTAAAGTAATAACTTCATGGATAATGATACGGATAAAATCGAAAACTGACAATAATTAACTGTTAATTTTTCATGAAAGGCCTTGAAAGAGTCCCCCAAAATTTGCTAGCGGCCGATTCTTCAGAACCCAAAAGCAAATCCTAGACGGAACGCTCTTTATGGATGCGATGCTTCACAACCTGCGATCCATTTGGCAAATCCACAAGAGAAACACTAAATTCCATGGGCGACATGCTGAATGCATCGGCATCCTCCCACGCCTCCAGCGTATCGCCAAAACGATTGGCCGCATCCATCGGCTCGGTTTCATAATTCGGCCTCTGCAAGAGCAAGGCAAATTCGTTCTTTGCGGTTTGTCCGATAATATCGGATTGCCTGCGAATACGAACCAAAAACTTGGAGAGGTGCGCCACCGCATGCTCACTGGCATAGGGGCCATCCATATCAATAATTTCCTGATAGTTACTTAGGGAGATAAACAAGACAAAACTGCGCTCCCCGTATCGTTCCGCCCGATCAATCGACGAGAGGAAAAGCTGGTTAAAGGCCGATTTGGCAATCACACCACCCGCACTTGGGAAATCCTCGCTTTCATTACCAATGCGCTCGACCAAATCAAGAAAATGGCGAGCATCGGCCAATTTTTGATCAATATCTTGATCAAATCCGGCCGGCGATAACAACTCATTGACCCCGTCTTTAAGCGCGTCTTCACGGGACGCATTGGCAGACAGCAAAAAGTAATACAGAAATTTTTTCGTGCGTCTTTTGGCCTGGGCAACAATATCAACCGCGGACGGCGCAGGGGCAGGGTCAATCATGACCACATCAAAAGCCTCTTGGGATACGCGCTCCACCAGCTGATCCTTATTCGCCACAATTTGCACATCATGCTGCTTACCGGTGAGCGTCTCTTTCATACGCTCACTTTGTTCGGATTCCGGTGCCAAAATCAGGATTTTCATGCCAAGACCTTTCGCATAACTCATTAAATGATAAACGCAATCCCCCAAAAGTCACGAGAAAAACAGGTTTCATTCCCATACATCCTCAAAGGTTTGACTTTTCAGGGATTATTCTTTAGACAAAGCTGTTATAACGGCACTGCAAAAAACGCGTGTTTTAACAGCGCCTGTTTTTAATTGAAACGATTGAAACACATAAAAGCGTATACCCATTATGAGCATTACTCTTTACCACGGCGACCTTCCCGATGACCTTGATCTTGGAAAGCTTGTTGCGATTGATACCGAAACAACAGGCCTTCATCTCGGGCGTGACCGCCTTTGCCTGGTGCAGCTATCAAACGGAGACGGGCATGCGCATATTGTAAAATTCGAGCCGGGCACAATCAATGCCCCTAATCTCGCCGCGCTTTTTACCGATCCGTCTGTGACAAAAATTTTCCACTATGCCCGTTTTGATATTGCCATTATCAAGGCCTGCATGGATGTTGTCTGCGCGCCTGTCTATTGCACGCGCACCGCTTCAAAATTGGTCAGAACATACACGGATCGTCATGGCCTGCGTGAAAATTGCCGTGATTTGCTCAGTGTCGATATCAACAAACAATATCAATCATCCGATTGGGGTGCGGCAGAGCTCTCAGACGACCAGTTAAAATACGCTGCAGATGATGTCTATCATCTGCACAAGCTCAAAGAAAAGCTTGATATCATGCTAAAGCGTGAGGGCCGTCAAGACCTTGCACAAGCATGCTTTGATTTCTTGCCTCACCGCGCAGCCCTTGATCTGGCGGGTTGGAATAATATTGATCTGTTTGAACATTAAAGAAAAACAGCTCCACCATGACACATAACGATATTAAAAGCGCGATCAAAACCCTGAAAACGGAAGCTGAAGGCCTGTCTGTTCTGGCCGATCATATTGATGAGCGTTTTTCAAAAGCCGTTGAGATAATCGATACAATGAAACGCGACCAGGACAGCCATGCCAATGGCCGTTTAATTGTTGCGGGCATTGGCAAAAGCGGCCATGTCGCGCGTAAGATTGCGGCCACGCTGGCCTCCACTGGAACGCCGTCTTATTTCGTGCATCCCGGTGAAGCCAGCCATGGTGATATGGGCATGATTACAGAGGCGGATATTGTGTTGATGCTCTCTAATTCCGGTGAAAATGCCGAACTCTCTGACCTTATCCACTATACGCGGCGCTACGGCATTCAACTGATTGCCATGACCAGCAATGAAAACAGCACGCTTGGCAGCCATGCCGATGTGGTTTTGCTGATGCCAAAAGTGCCCGAAGCCTGCCCGAATGGCCTTGCACCGACAACCTCCTCCACCATGATGATGGCCTATGGCGATGCTTTGGCCGTAGCCTTGCTTGACCGCATGGGTCTGACGCCTGAACAGTTTAAAGTGTTTCACCCGGGCGGAAAACTCGGCCAGCGCTTGCAAAAAGTCTCTGATTTGATGATCAAGCGTGATGATTTACCAATCATTGCGGGTGATATGACGATGGATCAGGCCATTCTTGTTCTGACAGAAAAGAATATGGGTGCTGTGATTATTCTCGATGATCAAGAGGCTCTAAAGGGGATTATCACGGATGGTGATCTTAAACGCCACATGGGCTCCGATCTTCTCAGCCGTCCAGCACATGAAATTATGTCGACATCACCAAAATCAATCAAAGGGGATGCCTTGGCCGTAGAAGCCCTCGACATCATGACCAAAATACCCGGGCAATATCTCACCAGCCTGCTTGTAACCGATGAACAAGGCCAGCTATCCGGCATGATCCGTCTGCAAGATTGCCTTCAGGCCGGCATTGTTTAAATAACCACCCCTGTAATTTATTGACCGCAAGCACCGTTTCAACGCATGATGCGCCCATGAGCACGAACCAGCCCGATACAGAGCAGCAAAAAGACGAACGTTTGCATCGCCTGACCCGTCATCTTGATGGCGGAGCGCGTGATTATAACCTCTCATACTCAAAGCTTATACGGCGCGTGCGCCTTGTTTTGCCGCTCATTGCTCTGGCCATTGTGGCCGTGTTGTTTACCTGGCCGAATTTTGATAGCAACACAATTCAAAGCGAGGCCGATGCGCCCCTGCATGATCGCCGCATTGGTAAAAATGAACTTTTGCGCCCGCAATTTGAAACCACGGACAAAAAGCGTCAGCCATTTTCAATTTACGCCGATCGTGCCATTCAGGGTGAAAGCAATGAAAATCTTGTCATTCTTGAAAACCCGCTCGCCAGTATGACACTCAACAGCGGATCAGAAATCACCGCCGAGGCCAATCAAGGTGCCTATGAACAGGATACGCAACGCCTGTTGCTTCAGGGGGATGTCAGCCTTCGTCATGATCTTGGTTATATTTTGCGCACCGATCAAATGCATATTGATATTGATAGCGAGGATGTCTGGAGCGACCTTGACGTCTTCGTCGAAGGGCCCGAGGGACAAATTGAAGCCAAGGGCTTAAAATTATTTGGCCAAGACCGTAAGATGATCTTTATTGGCCCGGCAAAAATGACATTGAAAGGCCTGTAAAGTTTTATGATGACATATTGGACACCACGCACAAAACACATCACGGCCTTATTGCTTGTCTCCGTAATTTTTACTTTTACGGGCAGTATTTTTACGGCCAGTAAAAGTGCGTTCGCACAAAATGCATCCACTGGCCTTAACGTGGATAATGACCAACCGATTGAGATCACAGCCGATCAATCACTGGAATGGTATCAAAATGAAAAGAAATTTATTGCCCGCGAAAATGCCCATGCCATACAGGGTGGTACGGCCATACAGGCCGATATTTTAATTGCCGATTACATTGAAGGTGAGCGCGAGAATGATATTGAAATCCGTCAAATCACAGCCGATCGCAATGTTGTTATTTCCAATGATGGCAATAAAGCTTTCGGGGACTTGGCCATATATGAAGTCGATGCAGGCATCGCCACAATGACAGGACAAAATTTACGCCTGCAAACACCGGAGCAAGTCATCACAGCCAAAGACCGGTTTGAATATGATCTCAACAAAAATCAAGTTCATGCCATTGGCCGCGCCCGTATTCAACAAGACCAAGATACAATGAGTGCCCATAAAATCACGGCTATTTTGGAACAAAATGCAAATGGGGAAACGGTATTAAAATCCGTTAAAGCCTATCAGAATGTTGTTATTCAAACCCCTGAAGAAACGTTAAGGGGCAATAACGGCACATATGATGCGCAAAGCAATATCGCCGAAATTACCGGAGATGTTATAGTCACACGCGGACAAAATATTCTGGAAGGCGATAGAGCCCAAGTCAATCTGACAACAAATGTCAGCAAGATGTTTGGAGGCGCGCCCAATCCGGTCAATGGAAAAAGCCGGGTACGCGGAACATTTTTCCCAAGCTCACAAGAGTAGGAATAACAATCAATCTTTTGGTGGCCCACTCACCGTTCGTCACCCACAAAATGGGCAAGAAAAAAGCCGCCTCGAGGAAGCGGCTTTTTGCAAAATTCTTATAAAACAGTAATTAATCGATTACTTGCTTTGTGAACGTCTGAACACGCGCTCTGCACGACGAACAGGCTGATCTTTTTCAGCACCGGCTGTACGGTCAGATGCGTAAGGCGCGCTTGTATTAACAAAACCTGGGTCATCAGATGAACAAGCAGCCAAGCCCAAAGTTGGAACGATCAAAGCAATCGCGAGAAGTTTTTTCATTGTCAAATCCTCATTTTCTTTGTTTGAATTCAAAAAACCGAACAAGCTCTTCAGTCGCCTGAAAAACTTAACAGTTGATATATATACACAACTTAAAAAGCTTTGAACACTGTTTTTCAATAGTTTTTTATGCTTTTCTTGGTTTTGTGACTTTTTTGCCGTAAGTATTACCTCAAAGGAAGGGCTTTTTATGACTCTCAATGCTGTTGATCTGACCTGCGACCTGATCCGCTGTGCCTCTATTACTCCGCTTGATGAGGGTGCGCAGGAACTTCTTGCAAAAGAACTCGAAGCCATGGGCTTTGAGTGCACGCACCTGCCTTTTGAAGATGTCCCCAATCTTTTTGCCCGCCTTGGCACGGACGGCCCGCATATTTGTTATGCCGGCCATACCGATGTGGTGCCGCCGGGCCCGGAAGATCAATGGACCTATGGTCCTTTTAATCCGCATATCGATGAAAATGGCGTTCTCTTCGGGCGCGGCGCCTCGGACATGAAAAGCTCTGTGGCGGCCTTTCCGGCGGCCGTTTCCGCCTTTTTAGACAAACACGGAAAACCTCAAGGCTCTATTAGCCTGCTCATTACAGGGGATGAAGAAGGCGTTGCCATTAACGGCACGGTTAAAGTGTTGGAATGGATGCGTGAAAACAACCATATTCCCGATGTGTGTCTTGTAGGCGAGCCAACCAACCCATCAGAGCTAGGCGAAGAAATTAAAATTGGCCGCCGCGGATCATTTACAGGGGAGATTCGTATCAAGGGGACTCAAGGGCATGTGGCTTATCCACATCGCTCCGATAACCCTTTACCGCGTTTTATAAAATTGCTCGATATCCTCGCCAATATCCACTTTGATGATGGCTCTGATTTCTTTGCCCCGACAAATTTGGAAATAACCACAATTGATGTGGGAAATGTCGCGGATAATGTTATTCCCGGGGCTGCACAGGCCCGTTTCAATATTCGTTTCAACGATCATTGGAGCAGCGAGACACTGGAACAAAAAATCAGGGAAGAGCTTGATAAAACAGGCACAGAATACGAGCTCGATACGCGCTGCGGTGCCGAGAGTTTTATTACAAAACCCGGTGAGTGGAGCGATATCATCAAACAGGCTGTTATTGAAAAAACCGGACGTACGCCTGAGCTAACGACAACGGGGGGCACATCGGATGCCCGCTTTGTTCAAAAATATTGCCCCGTGGCCGAATTTGGCGTGATCAATCAATCCATACACCAGATTGATGAAAATGCCCGCGTCTCCGACATTGAACAATTAACCGAAATATATGAGCGCATTTTAGAGCTTTATTTTAAAAAATAACTTTGGGCTCATGCAATGCTTCACGATGCCTCCAAAAGCTGGTAAGTTATTGCTATCAGTGTTTTTTTAAGCAGGCACATCTTTAACATTTTGGTTTAATAACAAATACAGTATCTATGACACATCCTATCCGTATTGCCCCGTCGATTTTATCTGCTGATTTTGCCCGTCTGGGCGAGGAAGTCAAAGCCATTGACGAGGCCGGGGCAGACTATATTCACATTGATGTGATGGATGGTCACTTTGTACCGAACCTGACCTTTGGCGCGCCGGTGGTTAAAAAAATTCGTTCCTATACAAAGAAAACATTTGATGTGCACTTGATGATTGCCCCTGTTGATCCGCTCATCAAAGATTTTGTCGATGCCGGATCGGACATCATAACAGCCCATGTTGAAGCGGGCCCACATTTACATCGCACCTTACAAACCATTAAATCGCATGGCATCAAGGCGGGTGTATCTCTCAATCCTGCGACACCTATTGCATCCATCCAACATGTGATGGACATGGTTGATCTGATTTTAATCATGACTGTTAATCCCGGCTTTGGTGGCCAAAGCTTTATTCCGTTGCTTGATAAAATTCGTGATGCGCGTGACATGATCACTGCGCAAGGGCGCGCGATTGATTTGCAGGTGGATGGCGGCGTAAATCCGGATACAGCCAAACAATGCATAGAAGCCGGTGCGGATGTTCTCGTTGCCGGCACAGCCGTCTTTAAAGATGGTCCTGAAAAATATGCCGAGAATATCGAAAAGCTTAGAGGTTAATGGAACCACCCCATGAGTGATGCAGAACAACAAAAAGATGATCAGCCAAGGCAAGAATCCGCCGCAGATATTGGCATGGAAGATAAGGATGCTCAATCTGATAATCCAATGATGGGTGAATCCGATATGCCTGATGGCTGGCCTCTGCAGGCTGATCGCATGGCTATTCGTGCCCCGCTCATTCATTGCCTGGCGATTATGGCCGGACATTACGGGAGACGGACATCACCCGGAGCGCTGACAGCCGGACTCCCTCTCCCCTCCAGCGGTATCACACCGGCTTTATTTATTCGCGCGGCCGAGCGTGTTGATCTTAAGGCACGCATGGCAGAGCGCTCACTCGATTCATTGGCTATTGCCCCAAACCTGCCGTGCATTTTGGTGCTTGAACATGGACAAGCCTGTATTTTGTGGGAAATCAAACAACCCAAGAACCGCAAGATAGAAAAAAATGCACTGGGTGATACACAGCTTCACCCGCGCTCCCGCTTCATTGTACAATTCCCCGAGACCGATCAACAAAAACAGGTGATTGGCCTCAAGCGTATGCAAGCCATGTATACAGGTTATACATTTTTCATGCGCCCCATTGCGAGAGCCGATGACCGTGCAGGTCCATCGGAAATTGATACAGCACGCGATTGGTTTTGGGCCGAGCTGAAGAAGCATAAAACGATCTACAGTGAAGTTGCGATTGCCGCCGTGATCATCAACCTGTTCGGGATTGCCAGCTCGCTTTTCATTATGAATGTCTATGACCGTGTTGTCCCGAATTCTGCCTTTGATACGCTCTGGGCTCTGACTGCGGGGATCGGTATTGTCTATATTTTCGATTTTATATTGCGAAACTTGCGCGCCCATTTTCTTGATGTCTCGGGACGCAAGGCCGATGTCAAAATTTCTGCCAATTTATTTGAACAAATTATGGGCATGACCATGGGATCCCGCCCGCCAAGCGCCGGTGTTCTCGTTGCCAATATGAAAGAATTTGAAACGCTACGCGATTTCTTCACCTCGGCCACTTTAACCACGCTGATAGATTTGCCATTTGTGCTCCTATTCATTCTTTTCATCGCCATCATTGGTGGCCCTGTCGCCTTTGTTCCTCTTCTGGCGATGCCTTTGATTATCGGGATGGGCTTTTTGCTGCAAAAACCTCTGGATAAAGTGATCAAAGAATCCTTACATGAAAGCGCCCTTAAAAACGCATTGATGTTTGAGACCATTGTCGGGCTTGAAACCATTAAAATTCAGGCCGCCGAAGGCCACACCCAGCGCAACTGGGAAGAGCTGACCGATAAGGCCTCCAGAACTTCTGTGAAATCACGCCGCATTGCCGCCTTCGCACAGCACTGGGCAACCTTTATCCAACAGCTGGTCAGCGTTGGTATTGTCGTTGTTGGTGTCTTCTTGATTGATGCAGGTGAACTGTCCATGGGCGCCCTTATCGCTTGTGTGATCCTCTCAGGCCGTGCGATGGCGCCTTTGGCACAAGTCTCCGCCCTTCTCACACGTCTCAGTCAATCACGCCAAGCCTTAAACCAGCTTGATGAATTGATGGAAAAGCCGGTCGAACGCCCCTATGGCAAGCATTTTATATCCATGCCGGAAATGAAAGGCCTGGTTGAATTCAGAGATGTTGTCTTTAACTATCCCGGTCAAACAACGCCGGCCTTGAATGGTGTGAACTTCACGATTAATCCGGGTGAAAAGGTCGGCATTATCGGCGCCGTCGGATCAGGGAAAACCACCCTGCAAAGACTTCTGATCAATCTGTATGAGCCAACCAGCGGGTCGGTACAAATTGACGGCACAGATGTGCGTCAAATTGATCCGGGCGATCTGAGACGATCCGTCGGAACTGTTCAACAAAGCCCACAGCTCTTTTATGGCTCTGTACGCCAAAATATAACCATGGGTCATGAAACAGCGCCCGATAGCGCGGTTCTGCGCGCAGCCGAATTATCCGGTGTGATGGAGTTTTTGAAAGACTCATCAGCCGGGCTTGATACACAAGTGGGCGAACGCGGTGATGCATTATCCGGCGGGCAGCGCCAAGCGGTCGCGATTGCTCGCTCCTTGCTTTATGATCCACCGATCATGATTTTGGATGAGCCGACTGCATCCATGGATCCGGCCTCTGAAAGCCGCCTGAAAAAACGTCTCATCGATATTTGTCAGGACAAAACAACAATTTTGATTACACATAAGGGCGCGATGCTTGGCCTGGTTGATAAACTTATCCTGGTGGCACGCGGCAAACTTGTTGCGTATGGCCCACGCGATGAAGTGATCCGCAAACTGCAAGCACGCCAATATGGAACGGAGGCAGAGAATACAGATGTCTAGTCCAGATCCAAAAGAAAAACCGGCACAGCAAGAATCTCCTGCCAAAAATAAGAAAGCGGAGAAGAAAAAAGAATCTATCAACCAGCCGCAAAACTGGAATGAAATTCGTGATAGCTGGACACAGCGCCATGCGCATATGGCCGAGGCCAAAGCCATGGCGATGCTGGATGTGAAGCTGGATGATGATGATCTCGGGCTTGCCCAGCATCTTTTGTTTTTCGGGATTGTCGGGTTTTTTGTTCTTTTTGTTATTTGGGCCAATTTCGCGCAGCTTGATGAAGTCACACGCGGTGATGGAAAAGTTATTCCTTCTTCTGAGGTACAACAGCTACAAAGCCTTGAGGCCGGCATTGTCGAAGAATTTTTAGTTAAAGAAGGCGGCGAAGTCTCGGTTGGTCAAGTTTTAATGCGCCTGAGCGATATTGAAGCCTCTTCCGATCTTGGGGCGTCCCGTGCACGTTATCTTGGCCTCTTGGCCTCCATTACACGGTTGCAAGCAGAAGCCAAGGGGGAGAGTACGTTAACCTTTCCAAATGAAGTGATGGAGGGATCGCCCAGCAGTGTTTCCGAGGAGATGAATGCGTTCCGTGCCAATAAAGTGCAGCGCGATAGTCAACTCAATGTACTCACTCAACAAAAAGCACAGCGCGAACAAGAAGTGCGCGAGCTGCAAACGCGTATTTCGGATTTACGCGAAGTGGTGCGCCTTCAACGTGAAGAGATGGAGATGATCCGCCCGCTTGTTGAAAAAGGCGCGGCGCCGCAAATGGAATTGCTGCAACTGGAACGCGGCATGAAAGAGCGCGACTCCGAACTCAACTCTCTTCTCTCGAGCCTTCCGCGTGCCCAATCGGCTGTCTCGGAAGTCAATGCCCGCATTGATGATCTCAACAATTCTGCGCAGGCGGATGCGCAAACAGAGCTCTCGGCGAAGTTGATTGAGCTGAATGAAATCAAAGAGCGGCTGTCCGCTTTGAAGGAACGCAAAACACGCACCGAAATAAAATCACCCGTCAATGGAACGATCAAGGAATTTACCGTGAACACGGTTGGCGGCGTTGTACGCCCGGGTGAAACATTGATCGAGATTGTCCCCAAAGATGACCAACTATTGATCGAGGCGCGTATTCGCCCATCCGATATTGCTCATGTGTATCCAACGCAAGCAGCCATCGTAAAAATCACGGCCTATGATTTTTCCATTTATGGCGGATTGGAATCAGAAGTGGTCGATATTTCGGCCGATACGATTGAGGATGAACAAGGAAATAGTTTTTATCGCGTGCGCCTGCGTACCAATGAAACAGAACTGAAACGCAAAGGTGAAATTCTTCCCATTATTCCGGGCATGGTTGCCAGCGTTGATATTCTGACTGGCAAGAAAACCGTCATGCAATATTTGCTCAAACCGTTTGTTAAAACACTCGATAATGCCATGACCGAGAGGTAATAAAGCTTGGCCTCATAAAAGCCAAGCTGTCTAGGGCCTGCCTTTAACTCTTTTATACTTCCTGCCTGACACTTGGCGTGCTTTGCTATACGCATAAATAATCATCAACCATATAAGCAACCCGTTATCCCCCAAGGAGAATAACGTTGCATCACCAAAATTGGTTGCAATGGGTGCAATAAACAGGGCCATTAGTTCCGGATTGCCGGAATAATATATGCGTGCAAAAAGAAAACCCAGAATGATGAAAAATACCAATGTTCCGACCAACCCGATTTCTTCTAAAACAGCAACGAAAAACACCCCTTTTTCTACGGATGCACTTATTGGAATACCGAGTAAAGGGTCGTACTGAACTTTTAATTCGGCAGGATTACTTGCAAGACCAAAGCCAATACCAAAATATGGGCTCTCCTGAAAATTTGTCCAGGATTGCAGCACCAATGGCATGCGAGACGACAGAACAGATTCCACTATACTTCCCTGATCCTCTTTCTTTCTGACGAAATCTTCTGCCGGATCACCGATATTAAAAAAGATACTTGCAAATAATAATGCGCAAAACCCAACATAAATGAAAACAAGCGTACTGATCTTGGCCTTGGCTTTTGAACCAAAGAGAAAGGCAAATATAATCCCGAAAATAGCCGTGAATAGGCCAACTCTGGCTGCACTGAGAAACAGCAAAATCACCGCCAATCCAAGCGCAACGAGATATAACGGTCTGGTATCATGATTCATAACGACTTTTGAAAACAGCCATGCTGTGGAAATGCCGGCAAAGGCACCCATAATCTGCGGATGTTTAAAGATACCTTGAAAGCCAAAGCCGTTTACAAAATACCCTGCCGATGTAACGCTAAACGGGATACTGACAAAAATAATGCATAAAAACAAACTAATGAACCATGCATCAATCCTCTTATTATTAACGGCAAATTTCATGGCCCAAAAAATAGTCACAAGCCCGGTTGTAAACAATACAGCCTTGAGGATAGACACATCCAGCGCATAGGCCGTCATAGCACCCAGAGCAACAACAAGCAGGCCAAAAGCAACAATCCACAAAGTCATAATAGGTGGGCTTAATCGCGGGTTTAATACCCAATGCATAACAAGTGAAACGAGTGCCAGGAACGGCAATAAAGATTTTAAAATTCCAATGCCGCTCGTATCACCGAATGCCTGCGTTGTCGTAACCAATACCCAGCTCAGCGTTAACGCTTTGATAATTCCCTCCGGACCGGCAAGGCAGTAAACAAAAAGGAGAATATATAAGCCGGGTTTTAAAAACGGCATAAAAATGGAAACAAGCAAGAAGCCCAGTATCAGAAAAATATCGAAAAAATATTTATCAATCTTCACACTATGAAGCTGGCTAATGCTGTAAAAAAAACTTCTGCTCATGGCGTGCCCTGAAAAACTTTATGCTGTGTTCAGCTCTTGCTGCTTTTTTTCAAAATTACTTTTCAGCAAGTATAACATATCTTTTGCCATTGCCTTACGATCATATTTCTTGGCCGCGATAATGCCATTTCTTTTCAGGCTTCTCAGGAATTTCTGATCCTTGTATAGCATTAGTATTTTCTCACTAATATCATCAACATCCTCTGGTATAGCCGTTAAGCCGACCTCATCAATACGAATCATATCGGCCGACTCGCCCTCCACGCAATGCAAAATAGGAATGCCCATCGCCATACATTCAAACATTTTGGACGGGATCACGGTTTTAAATGTGTCATTACGTTTGAGATGAATGATCGAGAGGTCAAGCAAAGACCAATAGCGCGCCACCTCATCTTTGGAAACACTTTTTAAATGCAAAACATTTTTAAGTCCCAGTTCCTCGGCCTGCACCATCAAATCATCTTTGAGCGCGCCATCGCCCAAGAACAACAAAACAATATCCTTGTGCCCTTCTTTTTGTAATTTCGCAGCCACACCATGCAATGCATCAAGGCCGTGTGCCATCCCATGTGTGCCAATGTACCCGGCTACAAACTTGCCTTCCAGGCCTAACTCTTTAACCAAGTCAGGATCTTTATCACGCGGGCTGTAACGGCTGAGATCGGCGCTATTGGTAATCACATCAATTTTTTCGCCATCAATACCGCGGTCAATTAAGTTTTTCTTGAAGGAGTATG
>CAZTBB010000001.1:0-75691 GCA_964611755.1 uncultured Pseudobdellovibrionaceae bacterium | reverse complement strand
CACAGACACTATCAGCTTAGCGCGGCGGTATAGGAATAGTTCAATCCATTCCAAAATATCCAGCAGCTTGCTTTTTTCCATCGCACCCACGGCCCGAATAGATTCCGGCCATAAATCTCTGAGCTCAAAAACAAAGGGCTTCCATTTGAATAGGCTGGCAGCCCAGGCGCCGCATGCGCAAAAAAACTGCGGTGACGTGCCAATGACCACATCGACTTTGCGCACAAAGAACGCAGCAAAAAAGCTGGTAATCATATAACTGGTATAATCAAGTACACGCCATAAAAACCCCTCATTGGCAGCCATGTAGGACCAAACACGGATAACTTTAATGCCGTCTATCATCTCGGATTGATAAAGTTTATTTTTATAGCCAGCAAATACTGTGCCCGTTGGAAAATTCGGCGCACAGGTAATGATTGTGACCTCATGCCCTGCTTTTACCCACTCACGGCAATGCTCATATGTTCTGCTCGCCGGGGCATTCACCTCGGGCGGAAAATTATCAGTGAAGAACAAAATATGCATGACAAAGCTAGCTCGATTGTAATCTAAACACAAGGTGGGGCGAGCTTAGACGGACGGCAAGCCTTTGATTTTTTTGCACTTTTCCAAACTCAGGGTGATAGGTTGATGTTTCTATAATAGCAACACCACCCTCAATATTGAACTTTATCAGCTGCTTATCACATTGTATAGAGCCAGATTTTCCGCCCTGATCTAGGGTGACTTGCACATCAGGATGAATGTGAAAATGTGCATGTGCCGATTGGTATACGCCGACAATCTCATCGGTGATGGTGATCTGATCTGCGCTTATCGACCAGCTGCGCTTGTGGACTGGCTTGCCGCTCAATCGTTTATAACCATTATGGCTAGCGCTGATCTCACAACTGCTCTCATTCTCATCAATCCTTAAATCATATGGCTGCCCTCTGCGCGCAACCCGAAAACCACTCCATATTTCTGCGGAATTCGCCCCATTAATCACAACCGTGTTATGCGCGGCTGTTCCGCGTTGGCGATGACGTTCCGGTGATAATCCATATTCAGAAATACCGGAATTTACAAAAATGCGCTGCGCGCCATGCGATAATTCAAAACTCAGCTGATCGGCATGCGCATGACCGGGCAAATAATCAGGCCCAATCCGCGCAATATCGATCAAGGCTGTCCAGTTACCGGCACTTGCGCGTATATACCCGCTAGCAGCGAGATGTTGCAGAGGTTTTAGGGCTCTGGAATTTTTAATGTTTAGGGTTTTGGCATACGCTTTTATCTGCTCAGGCTCAGCGGCTATACCAAAAGCCGCATCATTGAAAAAACTGATCTGCCCATCAGGATGTGCCATCACATCCATCCAATGCAGCATCTTTTCCGCGCTATCTTGCATTTTCTTGCATATATCTTCAGGCAGTGTTTTGCATATACGCCCAAGCTGAATAATATCCAAAACATCTTCCAAGATAATTGCATGATACATCGGGCTCAGTTCAAAATGCCCGCCATCGTCCAGAATTTGTTCATCCAACTCTTGTGTTAAAATCTTTATTCCTGCCTCGAGCCACTGATCGGCCTCTTGCCCTGCGAAAAAACTGCCTGCAAAGATCAAGGCTTTCGCATTGGCAAATAAATGGTTGCCCAGAATATGATATTCCAAATTTTGAGACAGCCATCCTGTTTGATCAGCCAGACTTTGGATCATGCCTGCTGGCGCCTCATGACCAGCCATCAGCCATTTCACCCAATTCACGATGCGAAGCGATGTTGTATATGGCTCCCAAGCCGACCCTTTGGCAGGCGGATTTTCATCAATCCAGCGTGTTATAAGATCATGATGCCATGCTGCGCGCTCATCAGCTTGTTGCGCATTTAAATCATCAAAATAATGCAGATTATAACGCCACAATTTCGCAATCTTCGGATCATCCCAGCCAATCTCATCAAGCGCATGCTCTTCATTTAAAAAACGAAAACGCATCGGCCCAATTAAAGAGTGTTCTTTTTGAATCACCTGCTGCCAAGACTCTGGTGGCTGTCTCAGCGCCAGTGTTTTGACAGGCTTAAATCGTGGTTGAAAAAGTTTTTTTTGAATGCGGGCGCCAATTTGAACGGGCTTGAGATAACGCAAAGTATGAAAATACAACGATGCTTTTTTAAGCAGCATTTTCATTCAGCTTTCTTGCCGCGAGTAAATCTTCCAAAGCCTCGACAATGCGCTGTGATGTTTTTCCATCCCATTTTTCAGGAATGCGGCCGCTTTTCCATTCTCCGGCAAAGAGTTTATCGAGATAGGGAATAAGAGCTTGCGGGTTTGTTCCAACAAGCTCATTCGTGCCCTCATCGATGGTTTCAGGGCGCTCGGTATTATCGCGCATGGTCATGCAAGGCACACCCATCACTGTTGTCTCTTCGGTAATGCCACCCGAGTCTGTAATGACCGCTTTGGCATGCTTGACCAAATAGATGAACTGCAAATAGGGTTGCGGATCAACACAAATCAAATTAGCCGGCAATGCCCCCATGCTTTCTAAATTTTTCTTTGTGCGCGGGTGAACCGGAAACACAATTTTCACATCACGGGTGTTATTGCAAATTGTCTCAATCACATTGTGCAGACCTTTTTCATCATCCACATTGGCAGGGCGGTGCAAGGTTGCAACAAAATAATTGCCCTCTTCAAGGCCATGCTCATCCCAGCAATGCGGTTTTTCAAGCCGCTCTAAATTACGAAGAAGCGTATCAATCATTGTATTGCCGACAAAAAAGATGCGCGCATCCTCTATGCCGCTTTTGCGCAAATTATTATTGGCATTATCCGATGTGGTAAAAAACCAATTGGTAATGGCATCGGTAGCCAGGCGGTTAATTTCTTCCGGCATTGTCCAATCACCTGAGCGGATGCCGGCCTCCACATGGGCAACAGGGACATGAAGTTTTTGCGCTGTGATCGCACAGGCCATCGTCGAGTTCACATCCCCCACGACCAAACAGCATGAAGGCTTTCCCTTATCCATCATCAGCTCTTCGTAGCGGGCCATAATCGCGCCTGTTTGCACGGCTTGTGATCCTGATCCGGCCTCAAGGTTATGATGCGGTTTTGGAATGCCGAGCTGTTCAAAAAAATCACCGGACATTTTCTGATCATAATGCTGTCCGGTATGAATAAGACGATATTTTAGAGATCCGCCAGTTTTCAAGCGCTCTTCCAAAGCATGAATGATGGGCGCAATCTTCATAAAGTTAGGGCGCGCACCAGCGATAATATCAATAAATGGAAGCTCTATGCTCATACGTGATTTATGTCTCTTCGAGTTGGATAACGATCTTACTGACTTCAAAAATTTCATCTAATGGTATCGCCTGCGGGCTGCCATTTTCAAGAGATGAAATAAACTCTTTGGTACAGGTCTTCTGGCCTTTATCTTGCGATGCGGTTTTAAATTTACCAAATCCACTCCAGCCATAGGGCGTTGTTACTTTGAAATTATCCAAGCTGAGGACACGGCCGGCACAAAAGACCTCCAAACGTTCTTTTGGCAAAGATTTGTGACCATTGGCAAAATAGTGAATCGTTCCAATCGATCCATCGGCAAAAGACAGGGTAATGGTTGCGGTATCACCATCTTGTGAATCCATTTTCCGGATCGAGGCATCCGTGATGGTTGCCCCTGCCAAATAACGGAGCAAATCAACAAAGTGACAAGCTTCCCCGATAATACGGCCACCGCCTATATCTCTATCTTGTGTCCAATGCTCTGATGGAATGGCCCCTGCATTCACACTCATAACAAAGCTTTTTGGCGTGCCGTCATAGCCAGCCAATGCCTGTTTTATTTTCTGAATATGCGCCGAGAAACGGCGATTAAACCCAACCATAATATGAAGATCAGGATGCGCTTTATGGGCTTTCTCAATGCGCGCCATTTCATCCATTGTCAAGGCCAGAGGCTTTTCAACAAACACATGCTTGCCTGCTTCCAATGTTTTGCAGACCATATCCGCATGGGTATCATGGCGCGTTGCAATCACCACGGCATTCACCGCATCATCGTGTAAGATCGTTTCCCACTCTGTGGTGGTTTTTACAAAACCAAATTTCTTTCCGGCATAGACACCATTTACGCCGCCGCTCGAGCTAATTGTATGCAAATCAGCCCCACCGGCCTTAAAGGCAGGGATCAGAACACCCGCCGCATAATTGCCGGCACCGACAAACCCGACAGAGATTTTTTGTACGCCAGTACTTTTTTGTGCGCCTAATTCCACAACATGAGAGCAAATATCGCTATCGGATTTTTGTGCCTCTTCTTGATAGGCCAGAACAATACCGAGCGATGGTTCATCACTCAAAATCAGTCCATAGGCCTGTTCGGCGTCTTCGATCTCAAAACGATGTGAGATCAATGATGTCACATCCAAAGAGCCCGCAGACATCATATCAAGCACAGCTTCGAAATTACGCTGCTCTGTCCAACGCACATAAGGCAATGGGTAATCCTGTGCTTTGTCCTCATAATTAGGGTCATAGCGCCCGGGACCATAAGAACAGGACACCTGAAAGCTGAGTTCTTTTTTGAAGAAATCATCACGGGATAGCTCGAGGCCGGCGACGCCAACCAAAATGATACGCCCGCGTTTGCGCGACATATCGGCGGCCTGTTTTACCGGCTCGTTGCTGGATGTGGCTGCGGTAATTAAGACGCCGTCAATGCCATGACCGCGCGAGAATTGCTCCGCCGTTTTTACCGGATCACCACCGGCGGACAAATCACAAATTTCCGCCCCATAACTCTTGGCCATCTCGAGGCGCGCCGGATCAAAATCAATCCCGAGCACGCGGCAGCCTTGCGCCCTTAAAAGCTGAACGGTCATAAGCCCGATCAGGCCAAGGCCAATGACGGCAAAAGTTTCCCCCAAAGTTGGCTTGGCCAGACGTATGCCCTGCAAAGCAATAGCCCCAAGCACCGTAAAGGAGGCTTCATCATCACTGACATTATCAGGCACTTTGGCGCAGAGTGTTTTAGAAACACTCACCGCTTCGGCGTGCGCTCCATTTGAAATCACGCGATCGCCAACCTCAAAGGCACTGCCGACCTGACGGCCTGTCTCGAGCACGCGGCCAACATTGCAATAGCCAAGAGGCACAGGACGGTCGAGCTTATTCAAAACAGCATCGATTGTCGGCTTAATCCCATCGGTTTTCATTTTTTGAAAAACTTGTGCAACCTTGTCCGATTGCTGGCGCACTTTGTTGATGGGATCGGCCTTGCCAAATTCAATCAACATACGTTCTGTACCGGCGGAAATCAGGGTGCGGGATGTTCTAATCAGGATTTCATGATCTTTCGGAGTGGGGCACGGAACATCTGCCAATGTTGTTTTCCCATTTCGTAAAGATTGCAGAACCTGTTTCATAGAATTTCACTTAAGCCTTGATGATATTATCCCTATCGACAGACAATCCCAGACGCTCAATCACATTGCGTGTATCAACAATTGGAAGGCCGGTCTTTGTGTAGTGCTCATAATCGACATTATCATGGTCTGTGGTAATCAAAATCAAATCGTAATTATCCTTTGTCACCTTCTCAAAGGCCACAGATTCAATGCCCTCTAAATCAGGATAGCGCCGCATTGCAGGAATTTTGGGCTCATAGGGGTCATGATAATCAACCTGTGCTCCGGCCTTTTTCAAAAGGTCAAAAATATGGACAGAGGGGCTCTCGCGTACATCCGCTACGTTCTTTTTATAAGCAAGGCCGCTGACGAGAATACGCGCATTTGTCAGGCCAATGCCTTTTTTTGCATCAAGAGCGGCGCGAATTTTCCCGACAATATAGTTCGGCATTTTTGCATTAATCTCACCAGCCAGACGGATAAAGCGCGTATCCTGCCCCTGCTCTTGCGCCTTCCAGCTTAAATAGAATGGATCGATCGGAATACAATGACCACCAACGCCGGGGCCCGGGTAAAATGGCATATAACCAAAAGGCTTGGTGGAGGCGCCTTCAATGATTTCCCAAATATCCATGCCCATCGCGTCATAAATGACTTTGAGCTCATTGACCAAAGCAATATTCACCGAGCGGAAAATATTCTCCGTGAGTTTAATAGCCTCGGCCACCTGCGTTGATGAAACCGGAATAACCTGATCAAAGAATAATTTATAGAAAGCCGTTGCACATTCTTTGGCGTATTCATCCTCACCACCAACAATTTTAGGGATTTGTGTGGTGCCAAAATCTGGATTGCCCGGGTCCTCGCGTTCCGGAGAAAAAGCAGCATAAAAATCTTCATTACATTTATAGCCGGTTTTTTCCAGATAAGGCACCATGACATCATGCGTCGTGCCGGGGTAGGTCGTGGATTCCAGAATAATCAATGTGCCGGGTTGAAGGTATTTCGCGATCTCATCGCATGTTCGCATCACATAGGACAAATCAGGATCAAGATGCGGCGTGAGAGGTGTAGGCACACAAATCACGATCACATCGGCCTTTTTCAGCGCAGAATAATCATGTGCCGCCTTAAATGTTTTTGATTTTCTAGCCTCGGCGATTTGATCATCGCTCACGGCTTCGATGTAACTTTTATTTCCATTTAAATCTTTAATTTTTGATTTATCGTTATCGAGGCCGGTGATTTGAAGGCCCTTGAGCGCGGCGTTTATAGCCAGCGGCAAGCCAACATAGCCCAAGCCTATAATGGCTATTCTTGCCTCTTTGTTTTCAATGAGAGAAAGCAAATCTTTTTGCTGCTCTTGTCTTTGACTGCTGTCTTTTGCAAATGAAATCATAGTAAAATCTTTTAAATCAATAATTTGAACGAATACACTAGCATTATAACTTTGGATTTAACATCCACAATTTGCACTCAGCGCACTTTTGAGTTTTCTTGCAGAGCATTTTTATACATTTGAAGCGTTTCATCAATTGACTTTTGCTCGGCCCATCTCTTTTCACCATAAATTCGTGCCGTATCTCCGAGTTTTTCTCTCTTCTCCCCATTCATATTAGCCAATGCATCAATCTTAAAAGCAAAAGCCTGAGGATGATCGAGCGGCAAATCATAACCTGCTTTTTGAGCCTCTAAATCGCGCCATGGTGTTTGATCACTAATCAAACATGGAACACCACTCATAAGCGCTTCATGGATCACATGGCCAAAATTTTCACCGCGTGTTGGCATAAAGAACAGATCATACTGGCTGAGTGTTTGCGGAACATCCTGATTGGGAATAGGGCCTTTATAAGAAACGCTAACATTTTCTGGTAGCTGCGCAATCAATTGCTTGCAGCGCTCCCAATACTCTTCATCTTCCATGGGACCATAAATATCATATATCACGTTGGATTGAACATGACGCAGCATATCCATCGCGCCATCCAGATTTTTCATGGCCGCAATACGCGCAATACAAACCAGCTTTAGCGGCTCAGATTGCTTTTGGTCATTTCGAGAGGGACGATCAAAATAGCGTGATGTATCATGCGCCAAGTCTATGCGTTTGCACGGTATCTTGTTCGCACGAAAAAGATCGGCCTCGGTTGCGCTGGTCGCATGCAAAATGCTGTTTTTGGTCAGGCCAAGCAATCGGTTTAAAAACAAATAGAGCTTTTTTTTGGCTGATTTGATGGATAATGCCCCCGGAGAGAATTCGCCGCGCGGCGAGACAATAATTTGTTTGTGCGGCATATGCCCCATCAATTTGAGCAGCAAAATCGGGATCGTGACCTTGTAATCAAAAAAACTATTCAAAACAATCAGGTCATAATCGGTGTTCTTTACAATATCGGATAATTCGCCGAGATGACCAAAACCGCCCTTCACATAGCGCACCTGTTTATCGCCCTTATCAACCCATTGCCCCTGTTGATCGGGCGTTAAAAGATATTCATCGCTGCCGGGATGTTGATCCAAGGCGATGACCTTGAATTCCACGTCATCTTTCAAACCTTGGGTCAGTGCTTCAAAACTCTGAACTGGGCCTGTTGCTGCATAACGTTCGTGCCCGGGCCAATAATAACGCAGGCCAAAAAGCACTTTTAATTTTTTCATGGATCAAGCCTATTTATAACAGTTCAGCGTTTTCTGGGTTTAGTATATGATTTAGAATAAGTTCGCTCAATGCGTAATCACAGAAATTGGTAAAGATGCAAATTCTCTTCTGGCAAAATGTTCCCTCTATCCATCAAGCCCCATTGATGAGAGCACTTGCGGATTTATGCCAGCAGAGGTTTCAAACGCCTTTAACCATTATTTGCGAAGACGATATTCCCGAGCATCGAAAAAATATGGGCTGGGCATTCCCCGATTATGGTTCGGCAAATGTGATTGTTCAACCTGATCATAAACAACGCGCAGAATTACTTGCGGCGCATAGCGGGCCCGAGAGTTGTCATATTTTCTCCGGATTTGATATGACGCCTCTGAATAACAGGACATTACAATCTGCTCTCACTCTACCCTGCAAAACCGGAGTGTATCTGGAGCGTCCCCAGAGTTTTCCTTTCATTAAAAAACTTATGCGGCAATTGAAATACAGCCTGTATGCCAAGCGCTATGGACAAATTGATATGCTTTTGCCTGTCGGGACTATGGCGGCGCACTATTATCAAGCATGCGGCTTTAAGAAAGATAAAATATTCCCCTTTGCCTATTTTGTTGAGCAGAACAAGGTAACTGGCTCATACGCCTCTGAGAATAAACCATTCAAATTCTTATATGTTGGGCGCAATATTCCATTAAAGCGGATTGATTTGTTAGTGAACGCTCTGGAGCACATGTCAGATCATGATTGGAGCTGTGATTTCGTTGGTGTTTGTGAAGATGCGATTGCACAATATGGCCTCTCTGAGCGTGTGCAATCTCAGTGTAGTTTCTGGGGCATACAATCCAATGAAAAGGCAAAAGAGATTATGGCGACCTGTGATGCCCTGATTCTGCCAAGCCGTTATGATGGCTGGGGCGCCGTTGTGGGCGAGGCGCTTCTCTCGGGTTGCAAGGTTATAGTCAGCTCAGAAGTAGGTGCCAAAGATCTTGTCGAGGATGCTCCATCACGTGGGTGGGTTTTCAAGGCCCAATCAGCGCAGGATTTGTGTGCTAAAATGCACGGCGTACTGCGCGAAGGCCCCCTAAAAAAGCAAGACAGGCAAGCAATTTCACAATGGGCTGCCGGATCTATTGCTCCCGAAACAGGTGCCCGATATTTTCTTGATTGCCTTTTATTTGCAACAGGAGACATATCTCAAAAACCACAAATACCGTGGTTATTACCGCAGGATAATATCTATTCTAAAGGTGGTGCATGATGAGACTGTGGCAAAAATTTTCAGGCTCTTTTTCAACTGGATTTCTGGCAAGTGTTTTCGGGTCTGGCATGACCAGAATCGGAGGCATGGCTGCGGGCTTTGTATTTTTCTTACTGATAGCACAAACATTTGGGCCTGATACAATCGGGCGCTATGCGATTTCCGCAGCAATTATGGCTATTTTAGCTGTTATTTGTAACCTCGGGCTTTCAACATCAATTGTACGTTTTATCAGCTCTGATCTTGAGAATAATAAGCCTTACCTCTCACAATTGCGTTTATACTGGATTGTGAGAGTTATCGGAAGCATTGCGATTATAACCTCTCTTTTGTTGGGCTTTTCTCGTGATATCATTGCGCAACATGTTTTTTCAGACCCGGCTCTCGCCCCATATTTACTGGTTGTCTCTCTTGCATTATTCCCGGTTACCCTCAATCTGATTTTATCTGCCTATCATCATGGGCACCACAGAATCAGCCTATCTAGCGCTTTGCGCAATATGTTTATACCTTTATTTTCCTGTCTGTTTTTTGTTGCACTCACCTATTTCAGCATCAATGGTATTTCATCTATTATCGCACAGGCTATAGCTGTTCTTGTATCCTGCTTATTGAGCCTGTTTTTCTTCTGGAGACATCGTGCAGGAATTGAAGAGACTCTGTATCTCTCTGGCGAAGAAAAAAACAACATGCTGGCTGTGTCGCTTCCCATGCTGACAGGCGGTATTTCAGGAATGTTGTTGGGGTGGGTCGATACATTAATGCTGGGAGCGATGGCCGATGCTGAAGCAGCGGGATTATATGCAACTGCGTTTCGTTTATGCATTCTTGTATCATTGCCCTTGTTGATCGTTGAATGGGCTGCTATGCCTCGTTTTGCAGCGGCCTATAAGACAGGCAATACATTTTTATTACAAAAAACGGCATCGGACGCTGTTCATCTTTCCAGTGCGGCCGCACTTATACCTCTGCTGCTATTTGTATTTTTAGGACCTTATATACTGTCTTTGTTCGGATCTGAATTTGTCAGCGCGTATTGGCCGCTTGTTATACTCAGCCTTGCACATTTTATTCTCGTATCATTAGGCTCTTCTTACACGTTGATGATTGTGACAAATCTGGAAAAACAATATCAAAACATCATGATAAGCGCGGTTATTTTAAATGTGATATTGAATTTTATTCTTATTCAGGCCATGGGCATCATCGGAGCCGCGCTCGCAACACTCCTCACGGAGGCTTTAAAACAAAGCCTGTATGCCATAACAGTGTACAAACATCATGGGATTGTCACCTTAGTGGGCTTTGCATGGATCAAACTAAGAAGTTTGAATGCCACCAAAGCCT
Source organism: uncultured Pseudobdellovibrionaceae bacterium (assembly GCA_964611755.1). Classification (GTDB taxonomy): domain Bacteria; phylum Pseudomonadota; class Alphaproteobacteria; order Micavibrionales; family Micavibrionaceae; genus CAZTBB01. Next base: position 65,030 of record CAZTBB010000001.1, on the reverse strand, counting down.
CATCTTGAATAGAGCAAATTTGTATAAGATTTTCTAAGCGATGATCAATGTACCATCGGCAGCCAGTGAATCCACATCACCCAATCCTGTGACATTTGCAATAGCCGCGACACGCACATAATTTGTGCCCGTACCATCAACATCAACATGAAGATATGTGTATGTTCCGCTTTCATACATTTGAACAAAATCTGTCAATGCATGATCCAATGGGTTGTAATTTGAGAGAACATCGGAGATGTCAATCGTATCGCCTTCGGCAGGGTTAAAGCCATGGATATGATCCCAACCGCTGAAAGCGTTACTTGCATCAAAGACATATGTATCCGCGCCAAGACCACCAATAAGATGATCTGATCCGGCACCGCCATTCAAAATATCATCACCGGCGCCTGCATTAATCACATCATTCCCCTCATCACCGGAGATCGTATCATTTCCGCCGTCCCCAAGAATAATGTCATTTTCAGTGCCGCCATAAAGCGTATCATCACCGTCATTACCGCGAATATAATCAGCACCGCTTCCGCCATAGATTGTATCATTACCGTTAAAACCCTGAATACTGTCATTATCAGCATCGCCGTGAATGGTATCGGCATCAGAACCACCATAGAGCGTATCTGCGCCCGCACCGCCATAAAGAGTGTTCAGGCCGCTTCCGGCTGTAATGATATCATCGCCGTCATCACCGTAATAAGTATCATTGCCTTCGCCGCCAAAGACAACATCGTTGCCTTCGCCACCATAAACAATATCGTCACCGGAACCATCGCGAAAATCATCATTCCCAAGCCCGCCATGCAACGTGTCATTGCCTTCATGGCCCAAGAGCTGGTCATCACCGTCGCCGCCATAGATTGTATCATTTCCGGCATCGCCGCGGATAATGTCATTTCCGGCATCCCCATGGATAATATCATCATCATTCCCGCCAGACAGAGTGTCATTACCCTCGCCGCCATAGATTGTGTCATTCCCGTTATAGGTATAGATCAGGTCATCGCCGCCATTCCCGGATAGAATATTTACAAGACCATTACCTTCCATTCTGTCAGCAAACTCGGATCCTGAGATATTTTCAATAGAAATAAGCGTATCACTGTTTCCGGAACCGTCGGTGACTGTACCGAAGAACAAATTGGCCGAAATTCCGTTTGCATCATTTTGATAGCTGGCTGTATCCACGCCGGCACCACCATTCAAAGTGTCATTGCCGACACCGCCTACAAGCGTATCATCGCCATCTTCACCGAGCAGAACATCATCCGTTGTATCAACTTCTACTGGTTTACCGTGGCTAAAAGTGCCTTTATTACCAGCCTTTGTCAGTGTTTTTCCTGTTTCAAGCTCGACTTTAAATGTGCCGCTTTCCTGTGGTGCGATCACATAAAACTCTGTCTTGGCATCAATCGTATATTCTTTGCTATACGGTGTTCCGTGAATTTTCACAGTGACGGTTAATTCTTCATCATTACCGTTACGGATACGCAAAACCTGGCCGCTGCCATCCGATGCCTTACCCATTGTCGTGAGGCGAACACCTTTACCATTGTAATCAATGCTGAACTCGCCTGTGCGAAGCACGGCCTCATCAAGACGCATTGTTTCGGTCAACTGCTGATCGCCGATAATCACATCATTGCCGGACCCGCCTTGGGATGAATTTCCATTTGATTGGGATGCTGCCATTACGGGCTCTTTCATCTGAACACTGCCCTCGACCGTATCGCTTCCGGAAGCAGCAAATTTCTCGATGCGGGAGGCACCAATGCGCTCGCCCTGCTCATCATCATCAAGCAAAGAATAAGGATTATTATCCAATGAATTCAGTGTGCTATTGCCTTCTAATTTCTCTGAAAGGGAAAAGACTTTGCCCATTTTTTGCCACCTCTATTATTTTCTATAACTAATTATACCACAAATAATACATAAAATGGTACCTTTATTTCATATCCTCTTCATCTTAAAAAAAGCTTAAGAACCCGAAAAATAATACCCTTATATGCCTTACACCTGTGTAAAAACGATGCAAAACCCATGCCATTAATATGAAAATTATAAAGAATTGATAGTTTTTATATCTGTACACCGCCGGCGGTGTGAACAACGCGTTTTGGTGCGGCTTTGCATCGCGCAGAAATGGCATCTAAGTCTTTGATATATATTGTATTACTGCCACCTTTATTGTATCCGTCCAATTTTTCAAACGTGCGCGATTTTGGGTCATAACGAACCGGAATAAATTTCAGATCTAAAAGTGCTTGATGAATGTCCTCATCACTATGGCCAAATTCTTCCCCACTGCCGTTTAACTCGATAATTATTGCCGCTGTCTGGGGTGATGAGAGGATTTTTTTGCCGCCTTCAATGACATTATACTCAAATCCCTCAACATCGATTTTGAAGAAATATTTCTGATTTTTATCAAGCGTGTCGTCCAATGTAACAACGTCAACTTGAGTGGTATTCTCGCCGCCCTCTAAGCTCACCTTATTGATCGTGTCATTATTATCGGTAAAAAACAGCGTTTCATTTTTATGGCCAACACCATTATTCCGGATGCTAACCTTATCATGTAACCGATTCACAAATATTTGATCCTTAAGACGCTCCACGGTCTGGGGGACAGGCTCAAAGGCAATACTTTTGGATTTCACAACCTTGGATGCCAATATTGTAAATGCGCCCACATTCGAGCCAACATCCACAAAAATTTCATCTTCTTGCAAGGCATGGAGTAAAAAGACCATATCCTCGTACTCCATAAACCCTGTGTAGATATTGCCGGTTAGTCCGGTTTCACCCTGGCCTGTAATAAATTGTGCATCATCAACCCACGGGACAACAACCTTCTTGCCGATAAGGCGAGAGCCGATCTGCCAGCGAAAAAAAGCCATGAGAGCTCTCAGTTTATTGTCACGGGTCAAAGGGTGTTGCGATATAAATTTTGTGATAGCGCAGAGATGTTTAAGCATGAAGAAACCTTGAGCGAAAATGAATAAGCATTAATACCGCTGATAATCATACGTGCCCGTATAGCCATAAACAAGCGGTTTTAAACGCTTAAGCGCAGCCTTAACTTGCCGTCCACGCATCCGCCGGCAATGCTCCCGTTGGCGTCAGGTTTACATCGTCACTTGTTCTTTGAACAATACGCGTTGTCGGCACCTTATTTCTGAGATTGATAAGAGCCTCACTATTCGTGAACTCATCAGCCGCAGCCGCAACAATAAATTCCTCGATCAATCTTGGCCAGCGCTCGGCATACTCAACACCAGCGCCTGAATCACGGCCACTGATGAAAAACTCATTCGAGAGTTGTACCAAACCAAGGGCTTGCGAATTGGATGCTGTGCATCCCTGTTTTACAAGCATCACATCAACCCCTGCTGATGAAATTTCATCAACCACGTCTTTGATATGCCCCCAGAATGTCTGTGCACTCATGCCTGCGTTATATTCATTAATACCCGTATGTATCACGCAGATATCGGGTTTATGTGATGCCAACCATCCGGCGACATTGGTTTTCCACGCCGTAATCTGAGAACCGCCAATGGCCTCATTCATAATTGTTCCCGCATGCCGGGCGCGTAATTCTGTATCGAAGGGCAACCCATTCACATTAGCATCATCGAACCAACTATCGCCCAAGAGCAAGACCGTATCACTTGCGCCGATAACCGGGCTTGTTTCCTGGCCGGCAATATCATCGAGATTGCATAAATAAAGATCTCCAATACTGATATATTGCGTGGTTGTGCCCGTATTGGTTCGGGTCACGCGCACTTCTACTTCATTACTCGTTGCTTCTATAATGTGGAATATACGTGATACATGCGCATTAAAATCTTGATTATAACTCTCAATCCCGTCCGCAAGAATGCGCACATTAATATCCGTATCAACCGACTGGCTACCTCCAATGGTGAGTGAGAGCATGGCTTTTTTATTATCCGTAGCAAAGATGACATGAGCGCCCTCGCCCTGTGCGTCTGTTGTCAACCGGATGGTTTCGCGCGAAGCCATCGTAATCATGTTTTCTGTGCCCTGCCTGTGATTAAGGGCGCGCACATAATCAATCGCATTTGATGCCAACCCGCCATAGGTTTGCCAGATATTACTCGCCGAGACCGCCGCCCAGGGCGTCGTTGTAAATTCATCGCCGCACCACAAGGCATAGGCCGCTTTTTCGAGATAACAGTCTTGTTTGGTTTTTGACAAAAGCCACTGCGCAAATCCTGCCGCGCCCTTTGGACTCAAGTGCTGTCCAAGGGCACCTCTATGCGCCTGATGCATTTTTGTAGCATTAATGCCTAACGGGCGCAGCAAGGTTACATCAGAGCCCGAAAAACCATTTGTCACATTCATTTCGATGTTACCGCTGGCGTCTTCCATGGCAACAAACACACATTTTGAGCCCAAATCGGACAAAACATCACCGCCAGAGCGCGTAAAAAGCGTTGTGCCGATTGTCCCAGACCCCGTGACCTCATAATCGTCATTTGGGAATGATGCCTCACCGGCGATTGTTTCTTCTGATGCACCAAAATCAACATGTCCATCTGCAATGAACACATTGCCCTTTTTGTTCTTTGATGATAGCGAGCTTGTAAAGCCCAGACCGAGTCCAAGTTTCATAACATTTATCTCCTTAGAATGATTGAAAACTGAGATTGTGCCTGCACATTAAGCAGTGCATGCCAGCGAAGCCCGTAGCAGGCTGCACAGGAAAAAGGCACAATTATGGGGATGATGGTTTAAGCTTTACCACACAAAACAGAACAAATCAAGAACACTTTAGCTATAAAATATGAAATTACTTAACATATAGGCCATAGCACGCTATCTTTTTTGTGCTTATACACTTAATGTGAATGTGTTTTTTTCTTAAAAATGCAATTCCATTTCCGAAAAAAGGATCATGATGTCTTTTCTATCTTTGCGCCGTGCCCTTGCCAATTTTCTATGTGGTTTATTCCCTGCCACACGCTGCTACAATGTAAAAAATGCAATCTGGCGTATGGCTGGGGTAGACATTGGAAAAGGCGTACGTCTGGTCTCATCCGTCAAAATTCACACAAGCGGACCAGTCCAAATAGATGATTATGCCTTTATTGGCCACGAGGGGATCTTAGTTGGCGGTGACGCCCCCATTAAAATCGGAGCTCATGTCGGCATAGCACCGCGCGTATGTATTGTCACCGGCTCTCACAAGATTGATTTAGACACACCGAGCATAGCCGGGGAAGGCTTTAGCGCACCCATCACAATTGGCGAAGGCTGCTGGATTGGGGCGTCCGTGACGATCCTTGGCGGCACGGAAATAGGTGAAAAATGTGTTTTGGCAGCAGGCGCTGTTGTCACGGAAAACATTCCAGAGTATTCTGTTGTTGGCGGTGTGCCTGCCAAAATTATTAAAACACTTGAAAAGGATCAGTAAGAGAGATGAGTGCCATGCGATCAATTTCCCACTGGAACCCGCGATATATTAAAAATCGTATTGGGCTGATGATTTATAATCAAACACGTCCCGATGATCCGTGGCTTACACAAAATGCCAATGAAATTTTGGACTCATGGTTAAAAGATACTGATATTGGTGTTGAATTTGGAAGTGGCCGCAGCACGCGTTGGTTTGCCAAACGCATGAAACATGTCACCAGTGTTGAACACCATGAAGATTGGTATGAAAAAGTTGGCAAAATGTTTAAAGAATGGAATCTTGAAAACATTGATTATCGCTTGTGCCCCCTTGATGTGCCCGAAGAAAAGGGTGGCGATTCTGCCTATGCAAAGGTTCTGGATGATTTTAAAGATAACAGCGTTGATTTTATTCTTAATGATGGCCAATACCGCGATCATGTAGCCCTCAAAGCTATTCCAAAATTAAAATCGGGCGGTGTGATGGTCATTGATAATGTCAACTGGTACCTGCCGAGCAATACATACTCGCCAGCATCACGATCAATGCAAGATGGTCCCAATGGAAAGGTATGGAAAGAGGTTTATGATACGATCTCACAATGGCGCACGATCTGGACATCCTCAGGCGTTTGGGATACAGCCTTTTTCTTCAAACCTTAAAAAATACAGCAGCTTTTAGATAATCAACCCGCCGGAGGCGACAAAATCGTCGGCATCACCAAGCCCGGTCACATTGACGATGGCCGCTACGCGTGTGAAGCTGTTGGCTCCGCCATCTGTATCCACATGAAGATAGGTGTAATTACCGGATTCGTATAACAGAACAAAATCTGTTAAGGCATCACTGAGCGGGTCATAGCCCGAGAGGAGATCAGAAATATCAATATGATCGCCTTCCGCTTCATTGAATGTATGAATATGATCCCAGCCATCAAATGCATTCGCTGATTCAAAGACATATGTATCTTCTCCGGCAGCGCCGATAAGATGATCAGATCCACCACCGCCATAAAGCGTATCATTGCCAATACCACCGTTCAGAATGTCATTATCGGCATCACCGTAAAGAATGTCATTGCCGTTATCACCTAAAACAGTATCATTCCCAACGCCGCCACGGATGGTGTCATTTCCATCATTCCCGCGCATATAATCCGCGCCCGCATCGCCGTTTATAATGTCATCGCCGCCAAAGCCTTGAATACTGTCATTATCATCACCGCCATTAATGGTATCAGCATCAGTTCCGCCATAAAGAATATCAGCGCCCGCATCACCATTAATTGTGTTCAAGCCGGACCCAGCAAAAATTCTATCATTACCGCCATGTCCGTTATAAGTGTCATTGCCTGATCCACCATAAATAACATCATCGCCATCACCGGCATAAATGATGTCATCACCTTCAAAATCACGCAAATCATCATTGCCTGCGCCGCCATGAAGTGTGTCATTGCCGGCCAAGCCTAACAGCAAATCATTGCCATCATCACCAAAGAGGATGTCATTCCCAATACCGCCATTGATATTGTCATCACCATTTTGACCATAGAGCGTATCGTTGCCGTCATCACCAATCAAAATATCATTATCATCCCCGGCAATAATCGTATCATCCCCGGCATTTCCTCGCAGATAATCCTCGCCGGCACCGCCTACGATATAATCATTACCGCCAAAGCCCTGAATGCTGTCATTACCCTCACCGCCATAGATGTTATCAACTTCCGAGCCACCATAGAGTATGTCCGCACCCGCATTCCCGTAAAGTGTGTTATTACCCGATGTTGCATAAATCCGGTCATCGCCGTTTCCGCCGTGATAGGTGTCATCGCCTGCGCCGCCATAAATAATATCATTTCCATCCTCGCCATAAACGACATCGGCACCATCACCATCACGCAAATCATCATTACCTAAGCCGCCATAAAGCGTATCATTACCATCATGGCCCAAGAGCTGATCATTACCGGCATCACCGTAGAGCATGTCATTGCCTTCATTCCCAAGCAGCGTATCATTATCATCACCGCCGCGGAGCGTATCATTACCGAGCATGCCGAGAATGCGGTCTTCGCCGGCACCGCCATTCACCGTGTCATCACCATCATGCGCATAAATCGTGTCATTTCCACCCAATCCATTGAGAGTATTGGCCGTGGCCGTTCCATTTAAAACATCGGCTGATTCTGTACCCTCAATAGCGGCAAAGGCTGAAAGCTGGGCAAATGTGTAGCTGACCGAGTCAAAAATAAATGTTTCAACATAGCTGACTGTGTCCGTGAAGCTCTGCGTGAGGTGCTGAAGAGTAACGGTAAAGTTATTGATGATATTGACCAAAAAGCTACTGACACTTGAGGTATAAATCACCGTATCAGAGTCATTTCCACCATTGATGGTATCGCTTCCGGCAGAACCATGAATAATATCATTGCCATTACCAGCAGAGATCACATTATTGACTTCGTTGCCGTATATCGTATCAATTCCGGACCCGCCGACAGCATTTTCAATGGTCGCACCGATCGCAATGGCTACGTTACCCGTACTGCCGCCTACGTTGCTGTACTCACCATCATTCAGATTAATCATTTGCGTATTCGAATAGCCCGAAAGATCCAATGTATCTGTTCCACCGGCATCCCATATGGCTACAACCGGATTATCATTGATCGAGAAATTGAGCTGGTCAACGCCGGCATTGGAATTAAATCCGTACGTCGTGTTGCCCGTTCGCGTGGTCATATTGGCACCGTAGAGGTTCTGAATCGCCAGAATATCCATGACCATCGGCGTAGATGGACTTTCAAAATGTTGCGCTCCGCCATAATTGGTTTCTGACCAATAGGACATTAGAGAGAATTGATGTGTGTCATTTGTGAATGTGGCATCATTGTAAGTCGGGTTGCCGGCGCCTGCGTTATAATTGCCGGAGTGTCCCAAGCCCAGAGCGTGGCCGATTTCATGAATGGCAGTTGTCAGCGCATAATTGCCGTAATCGTTAATATTATTACCAAAACCGCCGGAGCCATAATCAATAACAACGCGCACTGATCCATTAATACTGGCTACGCCGCCGCTTAATGACCAGCCAACAGCTGCAAATGCACGACCGCTCTCTCCACCTCCGACAGCATCAAAATATATATCGGCATTGCTGCCCAAACCATCATTGCGTGTGAAAGACACATTGGCCACATCCGCCCAGGAATCAAATGCATTCTCTATGCCGGCCGCTTGACCAGAATAATTGTTGTGAATGCTATAGGTGAAGGTTGTTTTGCCGTTCCATCCCTCGTAATTGGCAGAAGCCCATGGCGATGCATTATTACCACCGCTGTAAAAATCTTGCCAGAAACCATCCGTCAGATAATTGGCAAATTGCGTTGGTGTTGCTGTGATACTAGGCGCATCAATGCTGAGGTCGCTATCACTGGTGATCGGCGCATCACCGATCACATTATAATCACCCAGAATATCAGGATTAATATTTGTAGAATTCATTCCGGATTCACATCCGGCACACCCACATCCAATGGATGTAATTGTTGTCATAGAAGAAGAAGTAGAGTCAGCCATATCTTTATTATCCCCAGGCGCATTAAAGCGCTTTTATTTCCCCACACTAAAAGTATAGCCGGATAATGTTAAAAGCCGGATAATAATGTATAAAATTTTATCAAATATGCCTTAAGTGTTTGATTTCACTTAATTTTTCCGCTTATTTTGTAAACGATTTTGCCAAGAATTTCTTTTGTTGCAATATCCAATAAATGCAGGTTATGCGGCATATTTATATGCAATGGTTTTAATTGATAATGTGTCCCGGTTTTATAATCGGCGGGGTATGGAATAACCTTCCATCCCTGCGCATCAAAAACGGCTTTACTGCGCGCCATATGAAAGGCCGATGTGATCAAAATCCAGTTTTCCCGGGGGAGCGGTTTTGCAAGTGTTTTGGAAAAAACAATGTTTTGATATGTATTTTTTGATTGGTCTTCAAAAATGATTGTCTCCGTGGGAAATCCAATTGAGGATAAGAGAGATTCCGCGTAGTGCGCCTCTGACATGAAATGCGCCCCTGTATTGACTAAATCCGCTTTTTTGCGACCACCTGCAAAAACCAACTTAGCCTCCGGAAATTGTTTGGCGAGAGCGGCAAAATCAAAAAGGCGCTCGGCGCTGTCATTTACGATGGGTATTTTGTGCGCATCGCTCAAATCTGTATTGGTTGAACCGCCCAGAACAATAATGCCATCAATGTTTTCAGGAAGAGAATCCGGACGCTCAAACCGCGTTTCCAGATAGTGAGTCATGTTGTAACCCGTTGGCATCACCGCCAGAATCAAAAAGAAAATCACCGAAAGCGCAAGAAGGTTACGAGACCATGCGCCCCTTAGGCAAAAACAAGAGGCCAAAGCAGCCAAAAACAGCCAGACAATCACATGGCTTGGCTTGATTAAAAACCAGATGATATCGGTAAAATGAAACATCATAGGCGCTTTTTGTACTTTTTAGGCTTGAAATTTAAGTCACAGCTAAAGCATGAAACACATCAAATAAATATTTATCACACTCTTAGCGCTATGATAAACTTTTCTAGATTCATTGGGGATTCATTCCTTCTTCTGGCTTCTAGGCGGCTTATAGCAGACACTGGCATATTATGTTAAAAAAAACATCCCGACTTCTATGCTTTTTATTTGGCACAGCCCTTTTCGTGCCTATAAATGCGCATGCCGAAGGTGAATTTGTTACGCCTGGATTTTCTTTCAAAGACGAAACCCTCAACAATAACGAAGATATAGAATCAGACCCTTTCATCTATCGTAAGCCGCCTATCAAATACAAAGGCCTTATGATCCAAGGGGATTTAAGTGTCGAGCAGTCTTACAACGATAATGTTCGTGCCGAAAAGAACAATACAGAAAGTGATTTTATCACGACCATTTCACCGCATTTAATGATGCAGAAAAATGTCGCACGCCATAGTTTTTTTGTTGATACAAAAGCGGACCTTAAACGTGCCATGGATGTAAGTGACGAAAACACCGAAGACTACAGCGCAACATTGGGCGCAGACTTCGAAGCCTATCACAATTTAAGAATACCCATCCGCGCCGGGGTGATACAAAATCACAGAGACAGGCGATCCATCACATCCGGATTTAAGACAAAAACACCGATTGAGATCGGCACAAAATACGTAAATGGCGGCATTGTGTACAATCCCAATCGCCTGAGAATTGCTGCGAATGTACAATATGCAGAGCTTAGAAATGAAAATAACACATTTTTAGATACAAATGCGCAGGCCATTTTTGAGGATGGTGACATAGATATAACAACATATGATTTAAACCTCTCATATTCCACGCGAACAAGTTTTAGACCCTTTCTAAATTTAAGGTTTGAAAATTCCGACTATCTGCGCTTGACGTTTGATGGCACTTCTTTTGCAGGAAATAACCGCGACAATGATTATCTTCAGGCTCTTGTAGGAACAATTTTCAATTACAAAGGCATATTATATGGCGGCGCGGCTATTGGGATTGATAGCAGAAATTATGATGATGACACGGTCGATGATACCAGCAATCTCTCTTTTGTTATGAATACAAACTGGGTGCCTTATCGCAAAGGCAAGTTTAATTTGGTGTTAGAACAATCCAATGTAGAAGATAATCAGGTCACAAGTGGCTATGATAATACGAGTGTAAATCTTTCATATGCCCATGAGCTGCAGCAAGATCTCTATGCCCAATTATCCATGGGTTATCAATTGCAGGACTTCTCGTCCATTAACCGTGAGGATGATTCCTATCTTGCCGGCCTGAAATTAAAATATTTTGTTAACCCCCGTATTCAGCTCGGCGCGGAATATCTGTATAACAAGCGTGAAAGCTCTACATCAATCAATGGATATGAACAAAACGAAATCATGCTGCGTTTAACCGGTTCACTGTAATGACCCAATTAGATTGATGATTCTGGCTTGATCGCTACAAGATACCCATAGCGACCAGTATCCCCAGCTCTTGCATAGCCAAGGGCCTCCTCATGCTCAACAATGTCCAAGCCTGCCATTTCTGCTGCTTCCCGGACTTTTTCCAAGCTATGTCTATGAATGGTGGTGCTGCTTTTCTTGCGCTTTTGTTCGGCCGTGCTGTGCACCAAGTGTGTTAAACCGAGAACTCCGCCCGGTTTTAATGAGCGCGTCGCCTCATTGATAAAGTGAACAATGTTGCTCATATGATCGATTGCCCCCGATGAAACGACAATGTCAGCTATATCATCCTCACTCGGCCATTGAACATTAGGATCATCCAGATCACATGACGTATAGCTTTGCGCAGCGTTTTTCTTGCGCGCCTGTATCATCATTCCAGAAGAGAGGTCATAGCCATGGATCGATGCGTTTTCAAAATGGCGCTTCATGGCCAGCGATGTTAAGCCCGTGCCAATACCTGCATCGATTATAACAGGGTCCTGTTGCGACCGCACAGATGCTATTTTTTGTGCGATTTTTTTGGGAGCAGGGTAGGCATGCCATTCTTTTTGAACAATCTCATCATAAGATGGCGCAGCCAAAAAATACACCAACTTCAAGCTCAATTTTTTCAAAAACTCTCCAAACATGGCCACACAATACTTATATTATGTAAACATATCAATCTATTTCTTCATAAATAAACGCCTAACCATCATATTCCACTTGCATGCGCGCCCGTTTTTCGCTTCTCTTAAGGCTTTGAAACTCTATTGATTAAAAAGGTATGTAAAAATGGCAGAAGCACAGGCAATCTCAAACGGCTCCTCTATTAAAATCACCTTGCCGGATGGCGCGGTGAGAGAGTATGCAGCCGGTACGACGGGATTACAGGTTGCCGAGGATATTTCCAAATCACTTGCCAAGGCCGCCATTGCCGTGACCGTGAATGGTGAGCAACGCGATTTAAGCGATCCGATTGAACAGGATTCACATCTTGCCGTCATCACCCTCAAGAGCGATGAGGGTTTGGAGATTATGCGCCATACGGTGACTGCGCAACTATTGGCACGCGCCGTCAAGACACTCTATCCGGAAGCCAAACTGGCGATTGGCCCAACAATCGAGAATGGTTTTTACTATGACATTGAATTCAAAGACCCGCTCTCATCCGAAGATCTTGAAAAGATTGAAAAGGAAATGCGCCGCATCAAAGAGAGCAATGCGCCGATTATCAAGAGCCTGAATACAAAGGCGGATACGCTTAAGGCTTTTGATGAGCGAGGCGAGTCATACAAAGTTGAAATCGTCGAGGGAGCCGAGCAAGACGATAATTTCCAGCTTTATGCGCAAGGGGACACAGGTTTCATCGATCTTTGCCGCGGGCCACACTTGCCTAACCTCAAACATGTAGGTGCGTTCAAACTCCTGAAAGTGGCTGGTGCCTATTGGCGCGGCGACAGCTCCAAGACAATGCTGACCCGTATCTATGGGACAGCATGGCGCGATGAAAAAGAATTAAAAGCCTATCTGCATCAATTAGAAGAAGCAGAAAAACGTGATCACCGTAAAATCGGCGCAGAGATGGATCTTTTCCATTTCCAGCAAGAAGCACAGGGCTCTGTTTTCTGGCACCCGAATGGCTTCATAATTTACAACAAGCTTGAAGGATATATTCGCCGTCGCCTCAATGCTGCGGGTTATGATGAAATCAAAACACCACAGCTCATTGATAACAAGCTATGGGAGAAATCCGGGCACTGGGGAAAATACCGCGAGAATATGTTTGTTGTTCCCGATGAGGTTCCAAACACAGATGAAGATGGCCCGGTGGTGAGTGATGCGGCCTTTGAAAAGCTTATGGCGCTTAAACCCATGAACTGCCCCGCGCACGTACAGGTCTTTAATCAGGGCATTAAATCCTACCGTGATTTGCCGATCCGTCTGGCCGAATTTGGATGTTGCCACCGTAACGAGGCCCATGGCGCTTTGCACGGTTTGATGCGTGTGCGTCAATTTACCCAGGATGATGCGCATATTTTCTGTACAGAGGATCAAATCACAGATGAGGCCGTGGCTTTTTGTGACTTGCTGACAACTGTCTACAAAGATCTTGGCTTTGACGATGTCGCTGTGGCTTTATCATTGCGCCCTGAGATGCGCGTTGGTGATGATGCGCTATGGGACAAGGCCGAAGACGGCCTCCGCAAAGCACTCCAGAAAACCGGATTGGAATTTCGTGAAGATCCCGGAGAGGGTGCCTTCTACGGGCCAAAAATTGATTACCAGATCCGTGATGCGATTGGACGCACATGGCAATGCGGGACATTGCAGCTTGATTTCAATCTGCCCGAGCGTCTTGATGCCAGCTTTATTGGTGAGGATGGTGAGCGCCATCGCCCTGTCATGCTTCACCGCGCTATTTTGGGATCACTGGAACGCTTTATCGGCGTGATGATTGAAAGCTATGCCGGAAAGCTGCCTTTGTGGCTGGCGCCGACACAAGTCGTCGTTGCGACCATTACCGGCAAGGCAGATGACTATGCCAAGCAAATTCACCAAGAATTACTGGATGCCGGCCTTCGTGCAGAGATTGATATCCGTAATGAGAAGATCAATTATAAAATTCGCGAACATAGCCATGCCAAAGTGCAAAATATCTTTGTTGTTGGTGTCCGTGAAGCGGAAGAAAAGACTGTGAATATTCGCCGCCTTGGAACGCAGGATCAGGAATTTTCGGATTACAAAGAAGCGATTGCGAAACTTGTTGAGGACGCCAAAGAACCGTTTTAGAAACAGCTATTCCCTTCCTAGAGGGCTATTCTAGAAGCTGGGCTCTGCTGATGGTGCTTGAGCGACCTCATAGCTTGGAGTAAGGCCGTTTTTGACGCGCTCCAAATCCGCAACCAGCTGTTGGCGCAGGCTCTCATCAATCATTTTAAAGGCCAGTTGCCCGTTCTCTTCGGTTGGATACACACCGAAATAGATCAACGGCAGGGCTCTAAGCTCGTCCGTGCTCAGGTGATACATCCCGCGTCCGCCCAAAGCCATACGCAGGACTTCATCCTGATTCACCGCCTGTGTATGAACCGCTTGTAAATCCTGATCGGATGGTAAATCCATCTCCATCTCTTTAAGCCGAACAATTTCAGCATGTTGGTTTACATCACGGTCCAGCGCCTCATAATCCGATTTGGTCAGCGGGTTTTGCTCATTCCTGAGCTGTTTTTGTATTCTGGTATGTGTAACAACAAATTGGTCACTGACATATTTTTTTGCAAATTCATGGCGCTTTTTTATCAATAGCTTGAAGGGACGCTCAAACGGAATTTTATCGGCTTTGAATGTGCCGTCCAGCTCGGGAATAGGCTCTCTATCTTCTCTATAACGAGGCTCGTCTTGCTTATTCGCCATTTTATACATGGTACGGTTCAGAACCACTTCGGCCACAGAGGCACGCACTTCATCCGCAGGACTTCCACTCATGGCATTCGCCACGATATGCGCAATTTCATGATGGGCTTGGCGGGCCTCAAGAAATTCTTCGGTAAAGCCGGTATGGCCCAAAAACCCGTCAATGGCATCTTGGACGCTATAAGACATGTCCAGCCCGTAATGCTGAAAAACGGCTGCCACGCGGGCTTTATTATATGGATAAAATTCTGTACTCATAATCAGGATAATTATTTACCATAATGTTTTTATAAAAGTAAAGTTTTTTAGTGCTTTAGGCTTGAAGAATCAAGCAATTCAACGTATTAATACTTTTTTTAAGGCTTGCGTTTAACAATAGAAAAGCTTTTTTAACGAACATATAGGAGATGAGCTATCAGAAAACCATTTAAACAGCCTCAGCGTGAGAATGAATTGGCGCGTGTGAATGACCAAATCAAAGCCGATGAAATCCGGCTTATTGGTGATGATGGTGAAATGATAGGTGTTGTCTCTAAAGATGAAGGTATTCGCATGGCCGAAGATGCCGGCCTTGATCTCGTAGAAGTCTCCCCGAATGCCACACCGCCTGTGTGTAAAATCCTTGACTACGGTAAGTACAAATACGAGCAGCAAAAGAAAGCCAATGAGGCTCGTAAGAAGCAGAAAACCGTTGATGTCAAAGAAGTCAAAATTCGCCCGGGTATCGAAGAACATGATTACGGCGTTAAAATGAAAAATGCGCGTAAATTTTTATCCGCGGGCGATAAAGTCAAAGTCACGATGCGCTTTCGCGGCCGTGAAATGGCACACCAGCAAATCGGTATGGATCTCCTTAAACGTATGAAGGAGGAGCTTTCCGATATTTCCAAAACAGAACTTGAGCCAAAATTAGAAGGACGCCAGATGATTATGGTTCTGGCGCCCGAAGCTGCAAAAGTTTAATACTTACAGATTTATATTTTAGCAGATTTATATTTTAGATTTGTTCTTGAACCCACTGGCTCAGATCACTTTTTGGCATGCCGCCAACGCGTGTATCAATCACTTGACCATCTTTGAAGAGCATCAAAGTCGGGACACCGCGGATACCGTATTTTGTAGGCGTTTCGGGGCTTTCATCAATATTGACCTTCACCACTTTTAGCTTGTCTTGCATTTCATCGGCAATCTCTTCCACCAATGGGAGGAGTGTTTTACAAGGACCGCACCACTCTGCCCAGAAATCAACCAAAACAGGGGAATCAGAGTTTAGGACTTCGCTTTCAAAATCGCTGTCATTAACGGCTTTACTAGACATTTTTTTATTACCCTTTCATGTCGTTTAAGAATCTTATGAGAATAAGTATGGATCGCAGCCCAAAAAGGTCAAGGCTGGTTATGGTGATAACGATGCTTTATGCGCGGATTTCTTGGTTTTATTTCAAAGGCAATGGCATGAGTGAAGGCCCATATGTCCATAAAAGCGCTGCGTGAATAGTATGGGCCGGATAAATTTGAGCCAATAAATCGGCATAAGATTGCATTTGCGCCTGATAGATTTGCGGCACATCATCAACCTTTTGCGGAGGCGGACGATTGGTTTTGTAATCAATAATCCAGATCGTATCATCCTTGATCAAGAGCCTGTCCACCTGACCGCTCACAAGAGTTTTATTATGAATGAGACCGCTTAATGGCACCTCGGCCATGGATCCCGGGCCAAAGATTGGGGCAAATGTGTCATCCTGTAAAAGCGCCATCACTTCAGAGATAATCGAGGATTGAACATCCCTGGAAAATTCTGAACCGAAATGCGCCAAATACCGCTCAGCCGCACTTATGCGCTTCTCATCCGGTAAATCCGGCAGTATCTGAAGCAATTTATGGGTCAAATTTCCGCGCTTGAACCTTTGTGCGACATTTCCCTCGAGCGGTGAAACCGCCTCGGGCTCCGGCATTGAGGGACGCGATGGCATGAGCGGGCGCGGCGGGGAGGGCTCCTGCGGCGCCGCTCTGTAAAGCCATTCGGGCGGAGTATAGTCCGCATCCGCATTGCTTTGCTGATCTTTTTTGACCTCCACCTCTTTCATCTGTTCATAACGCAGCGTTAAGTGGCCATCCTTATCCGGGGATATCTGATTATTTTGCTCAAACACCTTTGCGATCATATTGTACCAGCTATCCTCGAGCGGTTTTCTCTTGCTATCGGCCTTTCCGCCAAAACCAGTGATATAGAGCCTGTCTTCAGCCCGTGTCATAGCCACATAAAGCAAGCGGCGATATTCCGCATCCTGTGCGGCTTCTATGTGTTTGGCTGCCTCGCTATAGGCCTCGAAATTCATGGCCTTTCGCGGCGACCATAAAGGCAGCTTTAAACCTGTTTTTTGCGGCCATAATAAATTTTCTGCGACCTGTGTATTTGATTTTTTCATGGAGCGTAACGTATCTGGCAAGATCACAATCGGCGCCTCTAATCCTTTGGATGCGTGAACCGTCATAATGCGCACTTGGCCTGCGCCTTCCTCCATTTCGCGCTTAATCTCGTTCTTCTCCGCTTTCAATGATTGAACAAAGCCCTGCATCGTTGGGATATGGCTGGCTTCATAGGCGAGCGCCGTATTCTGTAATTCTTGCAAAGGATCAAGGCAATCTTCGCCCAAACGCCTTTTCATGGCGCGCAAACCACTGAGCGGGTCGGCAGGGCAGGGATGGGACAAAAGATGCGTCATTACCTCATAGGGGCTGTGTTGTTGTCCCAATGCCAGCAATTCCCGAAGGTAATTGACTACAGGCTTATAACTTTGATCAGAGCTCGCTCTGAGTGCATCCCAAAGCGAGCCAACGCGCTCATAACAGAGATCAAAAAGCTGCTCTTCACTTAGCCCAATCAGTGGTGATTTAAGCAAACAGGCCAGTGTCAGATCATCATCCGGCCATAACACAAAAGACAAGGCGGCCATGATATCCTCAACCGCCAATTGTTCCCCTAAAATCATCCTGTCCGCACCGGCCACAGGAATATTGCGCAATTTCAGTGCGCGCATTAGCTGCGCCACAAAGGCCGATCGCTTGCGCACCAGAACCATAATATCACCGGCATCAATAGGTCTTCCTTGTGAAACCAGCTTTTCCCCCGTGCTCAGCCAATTTTGAATCTGGCCGGCGATGAATTCGGCACATAAGGCCGAGCCGCTTGCGCTGGAAGAAATCTCATGGGATTGCGTCCAAAAATCTGTGCTCTCTGTTTTTTGGCTTTCAAATTTTGGCCATAAGGTTACCTGCCCGCCCTGACGGTGGCGATAAGATATATGTTTGATCGGCTCAAGGCCCAGCCCTTGCGCATGCTCCGGACACGAAAACACCAGATCAACCGAATCCAAAACCGCCTGCACCGAGCGAAATGAAATATTCATGGCAACAGGTTCCCATCGTTTATCGGCACGCTCAATGCGCCGCGAAATCTCATCACGCATGCGGGTGAACTCTTCAGGGGAGGCACGCTGGAAGCTGTAAATTGATTGCTTTTCATCCCCGACAACGAAGACGGTGCGCTCAATATCGTCATGTGCACCGACACCGTCATAAAATTCGGTGCATAATGCATCGATGATTTCCCATTGTTCCGGGTTGGTGTCCTGCGCCTCATCAATCAGGATATGATCCAGACCCTGATCCAATTTAAACAGAACCCAGGGGGCCATCATACTGCCTGTGCGTCCATGAAGTGCCCCCGTTAGAAGCGCTTTTGTTTTCAGGATGAGATCATCAAAATCCAACGCATTTTTCTCGCGTTTTAACGCATCATAACAATCCAGTATCTCCTTGGCCAAAACAAACAGAGCATAGGTATTTTTAGCGCAGGCAAGACGCTTTTTATCATCAATTAAAATTTCGATACGTTGCGCCTCTTTTCGTAATATTTCATCAATATTTTCAAGGGCTTTTTTAGAATCATTATAAGCCAAGTCTTTCCTGATTTTTTCCTTATCAGTTAAATAACAAGACGCGTATTCCTGAAACCCAAGGGCTCTTTCCTGAGGCGATTTTGTCAACCAATTGGAAATCACCTGACCATTTTTCACATCGGTTTTAGACCCGCTCTCTATCATGGTTCTGGCGGCCAGTAAAAGATCATCCTTGGCAAAGTTCCGGTCATCACACGCATCACGGGTCATTGCTTGCGCATCCTTGACCGGATCCACCTCCAGATAGGCACAAAGGGCCGTGTAAAGTCCCTCCATGTCAAAATGCGCCTGATGTATTTTTTCAAACTGTGCCCGTTCTGAGGCAATATTCTGGATCATCGCATCAAAATGATCATGATTGAGCTGCGCACTCACATTCTGCAACGCCTCGTTCAGTGGTGATCCTTTATTGCTTCGCGCTTGGTGCAACACTGTTTTTTGCGCCTGTTTTAAGAGTTGCGCGGCCTGCCTCTCTTCCAAAGCGGTGAAATAAGGTTTGAGGCCGGCCTCAAGGGGAAAACGCCCCAATACAGACTGACAAAAAGAGTGAATTGTCATGATTTGCAGCCCGCCCGCGCTATCAATCACTTCGGCGAATAACGTGCGTGCTGCCTCTATGTGCAGGGGCTCGGGGTCATGCCCCAATAATTCTGCAAGCTGTTTATGCAACTCCTTCTCCGGCATCACAGCCCATTTGCCCAAAATACCGTGAATACGTATGGACATCTCGCTGGCAGCGGCCTTGGTAAATGTCAGGCATAAGATGCGGTGCGGCGCTGTCCCGTTAATCAAGGCGCCGGATTTTGATTGTGGCAATAATAACCGCAAGACGCGATCCGTCAGAACTTTGGTTTTGCCTGTACCGGCGGATGCATTCACCCAAACCGACTGATCCGGTGTAGAGGCCTTGAATTGCTGGACATTCGGATCAGGGCCGCGCGATGAAACCGACCCTTTTGGGTTCGTATCCGGATCAAATGACCCATCATGGTTCAGCTCTTGATCTAATTTGGGAGATGAATGCTCGCTCATAATATTACGCGACCTACTCTTCCTGATCATCCAGGGCGGCCCATTCCTTAACCCGTGCCAAATGCTCATAATCATTGTATTGCGGGGCATTGGCTGCGTTTGGAATGGCATAATAGGGTGTTTGCGGATTGCGATACCCGTTCATCAGGTTTAAAAACCCGTCATGCGTAGTCTGCATCAGATCGGCATGCTCTTTTTCGCCTTCCCGCACAGCCATTTCCTTGCCTGGTTCATCGCCGCTGCCGCTCACCACCCAATAGCCCAGATATAGAATTTTGCGCGCGGCAATCGTATCAAAACCACCTGCCTCGGCGATCAGCCCCTCGAGGGGGAGTTGCGGCTCTTTGCCTGTGCTCATGCCCTTTTTTGTGTGATTGGTCCCGGATTTATAATCGATCAAAGCCAATCCAGCGCTGCGCTCATCAATACGATCGGCCTTGGCATAAAGATGAAAAGCCGACCCATCCTCCAGTTTAAATACTCTGTGCCCGCTAACCTCTTGTGCCAGTGTACTGGCCTGCTTGCGCCATTCTTTTTCCTTATTCAAAAACCAATCCGCAATACGCCCGAAACGAGGCCACCAATAGGCCCAAAAATCCCCTTCGGGATCAATTTTTGTTGCCTCGGCACGAGCCAAGTCATGCAAAATTCTGTCTGCATCTTCGGGTAAATCATCCGGATAGGCCTTCACAAAATGCTCGAACGTATGATGCAGTATGTTTCCACGCTCCCGTGCCGTGATCTCTTGCTCCAGATCATCATGCTTTTTTAAACCGAGAACAGCGCGGGCATAAATGCCATATGGATCTTTCATCAAACCATCAACCCTTGTGACCGAGAGACGTGTGGGGCGTGCCTCAAGGGGCGGAACAGGCGCAGGGCGCATTTCGGGTACAACCTCTCCGGCATCGGCCAAATCGGCCATCCATGCGTTCATGCGCGGGTCATGCAATAAAGCCGGATTAAGCGCGGATGCCTGCATAACAACATCCAGACGCTGTAGCCAGCGTGAGGGCACGGTAGGAGCGCCATCCCGCTTTTCCGCCCGCGTTAAAATAACGTTTGAGGCGCAAAACCCTTGCACAAAGTCATGCGCCGCCAATCCAATATGACGCTCGACAGCCGGCAGGCCAAAGTCATGGCGCATCGGGCGCGACAAAAACGGGTCATGACCCGAATCTGATGGCCAAACCCCTTCATTAAGCCCTGCCAAAATCACAATATCCGCATCAAATAGCCTGGCCTCCAACTGGCCCAGTATACTGAGACGCGGGTGCATTCCGTAAGATGGGCGCACCGTTGGCTGCCCCATCAATTCCTCGATAACACTGTGATATGTACTCAAATTCATATCCGGAAAGAACGCCGCATGATCCAGCAAATCTGCAAAAAATAACGAAAGCGCTTCACCATCCTCACCCTGCCATAACCGGCCTTCAAATGCCGCATTCTCCATCAATGCGATATGGGCCTGCAACCATGTCCCCATGGGTTGCACCACTGGCTGATCCGCATCTATGGCCCAATCGTTCAATAGATTTTCTACTTGAGATAAAAGCTCTTTTGCGCCATCAACATTTCCATTCCTGTTGTTTTGCGCCGCCTCCAAACGTGTGAAATAATCACCAAACCCTGGCGCCGGGCGCAATCCGCGCAGCGCATATTTTTCCAAATGAGAGAGCGCAACCTTATCAGCCGATAGGCGGCAGAGCCTATGCTTTAAAAAGGCAAGCAAGCTAACCGGCGCCACTTTCCGAAGCACCAGATCAAGAGCAAGCCTCGCAAACACACCGCTTTTTGTCTGCGATAATGGCTGGCCGGCGGAATCATCAATCGCAATCCCCCAACGCTTTACATGTGATTGAATACGCGCCGCCAATGCACGATCCGGTGTAATCACAGAGGCTCTTATCTCCGGCTGCTCTAATGCCTGCCTTAAATGCAGGGCAATGATTTGTGCCTCGTCTTGTTCATCCTGACAATCATAGCGCCAAATATCGGATAGCGCCTCTTTGAGGTGGTTTTGTTTTTCAGCATCATTTGCCAAATACTGCCATGACAGGGACGCAGCGGCCGGACGCATCATTTCGGTCATCAAAATATGCCGCGGGCTCTGTCCGGCATCGCCCGAGACGCCCCCTTTCATGTAAGATGCTCCAAAGTCCTGAACGGCTCTGCGGTCAACATGCAGGCGTTCCAATAACTGTTTTAAGCCGAACTGGGGATGCCCGGGGTCAATCTGCGCCCAAGCCTCATCATCCAAATGCTGGTCCAACCCGGGCAAAACCAGTGCGCCCTGATCCATAGAGGCAACAACACCAAGCAAACGCGCTGTGGCCGGGTGCGAGCCCGTTGATCCGGCCGCGATGACAGGGTGATTTGGCGGGTTATCATGCCAATAAGATGTCAGCATATCCATAAGAATACTGCGCCTTTGAACCGCATCGATGACGCCGTTCTCTTCTAAAATGCGCGGCCATGTCTCACTTAAAATCTTCAAAAACTCTAGTGTAATCTGCCAGTGATCCGCAAATTCCTCCGGCACTATTTTATCCAGATCGGCCAAATCTCTCTCTTCAATAATGACCTGATCCATGAACCCCGCCAGCGCATCCGCCAAACGTAAGGCTCCGGCAAAATCTTGCTCGAATGTATCAATGGCAAATATCGCCCGCGCCAGCAATATGCGCCGCTTTGTGCTGCTCAAAGCCGGCTTTAATGCAAAAAACCGCTCAGCCATATCATGATCAGCCAAATCAATGGCGAGTTCTTCCTCATCCACTTCGCCCAAGGGCTGCATACGCGGCAAAATCATTGGCTTGCCTGCACTGAGGAGTAAAAACGTCTCACGGATAGTGCGGCAAGCCCGCCGTGTCGGTAAAAGGATCAATAAATGGGCCAGTGCCTCCTCCCGCCCTTTATAATCTGCCAAGATGGCCTGACAAAAATGCTTCGCAAAGGGTTTATCCGAGGAAATATTAAAGATAGAGGCGCTGGATCTTTCTTGGGTCATACCGCCTCTTTTTGCGCTTTATATGCACCTCTCACGCGCTTCAAATCCTCTGGGGTGCTGATATGATGCCAGTCCCCTTCATGCACCAGCCCATAGAGACGGCCTTTGCGCTCGGCGGCGTCCAATAAAGACAAATAAGAAAATGCACCCTCAGGGCAATCATCAAAAATATGCGATGCGTTGATCCGCATACTGGTAAACATATAATCCCCGCCTTGATCATGGGCGCGCGTGGCACGGCCATCTGCGCCCAGATGATAATCACCGACGCCATGTGTCAATGTCATGGTTGAAATATCTTGCAACAGAATCAGAATGTCCATTTTGTCAGGATCCCATGCCGCCTGCATGGTTTTCAACGTATTCTGACCCGGTGCATCACTCCAGAGACCATCCCCGCTGAGGACATAGAAATCTTGGCCATGAAATTCCGCCAGAGCCTTTTTAATGCCGCCGCCTGTATCCAGAATAGGATCCTCATCAGAAAAAATAATGCCTATATCTGGAATGTTCTTCAGATGATCATGTAACATCGCACCCAAATAATGCGTGTTCACGCATGCCTGCTTCACGCCGGCCTCGGATAAATGATCCAGCGTCCGCTCAATCAGCGAGCGCCCGCCAATATCGACCATAGGCTTCGGGCGATCATTCGTATGAGGGCGCAGACGTGTTCCAAACCCTGCGGCTAATATGAATGCTTGGTCAATGATTTCACGCATAGATTTTGCTTTAATCGTATCTGCTCATCGTTAATGTTCGTCTATCGGGATCATTCTCGCAAGGCTCGATCAGGATGTCCACGCGTTTTTGGGGCAATAATCCCTCTAAACGCTCTGGCCATTCCACAAGGCAAACCCCGTTTTTGAGAGCCTCCTCCCAGCCAATTTCATAAATCTCCTCAGCAGAGCCCAAACGATAAAGATCAAAATGATGAATCGGATAATTGGGCGCCTCATAGTGCTGGACAAGGGTAAAAGTTGGGCTAGGAACCTCTAAACCATCATTTTTTAGTAAAAAACGTATAAAACTTCGTGCAAAAACGGATTTTCCCGCACCCAAATCACCATTAAGACAAAAAATATCGCCATTTTTTGCATTTTTAGCGGTATTTTTTGCAAATTCTACGGTTTTTTCTTCGTTTTCTAAGGTAAAACTCTTTATTTCCATGTTTTTCTTATTGCTTTCAGGCAGTTTAACGCCAACTTATTCTGTAAAACATTGTATTCTTTAGGTTATAGAGGCATTGCACAATGTCTTGTTATAGGAAGAATCGCCGAAATTTGATATAATTAGATTATGAGATACGTGTTTTTTGCAATAGTGTTTTTCATGCTCATCCCGGGCTCCGCACATGCATTTCAAATGGATGTGGTCGATGACCCTATTTGTTTCAAAGTACGTAATGAGGCCCCCTATAAGGTCTATGGCAATTTTGTCACCGATTATTATATGCGTGATGACGGGATCAAAGCCCGCCACCGCGCCAATTTCCGCCTCGAAGAACCGGGCAGTCTTGACCGCGAAGGCCATCCGGCGGATCAGGCCGAATTTTGTTCCTACGGGCCCTTCTTGCCGGATCGCAAATTGGAAATGGTTCTGCGGACATTGCTTCCTATTTTCTCCTGTAAAACCCGTATCGATATGGGTGAAATCGTTATTAAAGGCCGATTCAGAGATGAGGGCGGCACAGAAACCTGGGCTGTTTGCTATTAATATCTCATAGCGAATCCTTCTTTTTTCCTTTTCAAAATGGATTGATTTTGTTTCACTGGCTTCATGAATTTGGAACCAAAAATTTTCTGCGCGATAGATACCGATGACCTTAGCCGTGCTAAAGAGCTAGCCTCCCTTCTCGCCCCCCTTGGAATAGGGCTTAAGCTTGGGCTTGAATTTTTTAATGCCAATGGCCCGCAAGGCGCGCTGACCATCCGTGATACGAACCCTGATATTCCGCTTTTCATGGATTTGAAATGCCATGATATTCCCAATACAGTGGCCAAAGCGATTAAAGCCATTTCATATGCTATCGAACCAGCCTATTTAAATGTGCATGCAGGCGGCGGCCGCGAAATGATGGAAAAGGCAAAGCAGGCCTGTCACCCCTCGACGAAATTATTAGGGGTGACCGTTCTCACCTCTATGAATGAAAGTGATCTGCATGGCATTGGCGTTGATAATAGTCCCGCCGAGCAGGTCCAGCGCCTCGCCAAACTTACAAAAGACAGTGGCCTTGATGGGATTGTCTGCTCCTCGCATGAGATTGAAACAATGCGCGCCGATCATGGCTATAATTTTGTGCTCATGGTTCCCGGTATTCGCCCCGCAGGTTCCGACCAAGGGGATCAAAAGCGCATCATGACACCGAAGCAGGCGCTTGAATTGGGGGCGACACATCTGGTTATTGGCCGTCCAATTACGCAGGCTGATGATCCGGCCAAAGCCGCCAATGCCATTTTAGAAGAAATTGGTTAAGCCCATGGCCGGTGTCAAAATTTGCGGTATTAGCGATCCTGAAAATTTACAAGCAGCCATAAAATCCGGCGCACGCTATGTCGGATTTGTTTTTTATCCCGCCTCCCCACGAAATGTATCCTTTGATATTGCCTGGAATCTTGCCAGAGCTGTGCCCACGGGTGTGCGCTCGGTTGGGTTATTTGTTAACCCCACAGATGACGAGCTCGAGCATGTATTAACAGGGATACAACTCGATATGGTTCAGCTTCATGGCGATGAGAGTCCCGGGCGCATAGCCGAGATTAAAGGGCGTTATGCCATGCCCGTAATGAAGGCCATCCGCGTGGCCAATCCTGAAGATTTGAAGGGTCTGGATGGATTTGAAAGCGCGGCTGATTGGCTGCTCTTTGATGCCAAGCCAGAAGGCGCGGATTTACCCGGCGGAACAGGACACAGCTTTGATTGGAACATCCTCGCAGGCCGCACCTTCAAAAAACCATGGATGCTTGGCGGCGGCCTTGATGCCGAGAATGTCGGAGAGGCTCTCTCAATCCTCTCCCCCGATGCGGTTGATGTCTCCAGCGGCGTTGAAAAAAGCCGCGGCATCAAAGATCCAGACAAGATCACAGCCTTTATTAAAGCTGTGCACGCGGCTTAGCAAATTTCACTAGATTAGCGCAATCAAAACCGCTATAACCGCCCTCATGAGACAGAGTGATGCAAAACCCAATTCCTTGATGAAACAACCCGATGAGCGTGGGCATTTTGGCCCCTACGGAGGGCGTTATGTTGCTGAAACACTGATGCCCTTGATTTTGAGCGTTGAAAAAGCTTACGAAGAGGCAAAAAAAGATCCTAAATTCTGGGAAGAATTTGATGATTTGGCAAAAAACTATATTGGACGTCCATCCCCGCTTTATTTTGCCAAAAGCACAACGGAAGAGCTTGGCGGTGCGAAAATATATTTCAAGCGCGATGAGTTGAACCACACGGGCGCGCACAAGATCAATCACTGTATTGGGCAAGTCCTGCTTGCACGCCGCATGGGTAAAACACGCATTATTGCCGAAACTGGCGCTGGTCAGCATGGCGTGGCCACAGCGACTGTCTGCGCGCTTTTTGATCTTCCCTGTACGATTTTTATGGGCGCCACAGATATTGAGCGCCAAGCCCCGAACGTGTTCCGTATGAAGTTGCTGGGCGCGGACGTACGTGCGGTCGAGAGCGGTGCGGGCACGCTCAAAGATGCGATGAATGAAGCAATGCGCGATTGGGTCACCAATGTGCATGATACATATTATTTGATTGGCACTGTGGCAGGGCCGCACCCATTCCCGATGATGGTGCGCGATTTCCAAAGCGTGATCGGCAAGGAGTTGCGTACCCAGATGATGGAGCGTGAAGGACGGCTGCCTGATAGCCTTGTGGCTTGCATTGGCGGCGGATCGAATGCGCTTGGCCTCTTCCACCCCTTCTTGGATGATGCCGATGTAAGAATGATCGGCGTGGAGGCTGGCGGCCACGGCGTAGATACCGCCCAGCATGCTGCCTCACTGACCGGCGGAACCCCGGGCGTGCTGCATGGAATGCAGAGCTATTTCTTACAAAATAAGGACGGCCAGATCACCGAAGCCCATTCCATCTCCGCCGGATTGGATTATCCCGGCATTGGCCCGGAACATGCGTGGTTGTTTGATCAAAAACGCGTGGAGTATGTCTCGGTGACCGATGATGAAGCCTTGGAGGCCTTCCAACGCTGCTCGAAGCTGGAGGGGATTATTCCCGCGCTTGAGCCATCGCATGCTTTTGCCCATGTGCTCAAAATTGCCGGCGATCTGCCCAAAGACCATATCTTGGTGATGAATATGTGCGGCCGCGGCGATAAAGACATCTTTACGGTTGCCGATAAACTGGGAGTTAAAATGGTATGAATGACGTAGAAGTCAAAGCCGGATTGGCAGAGGTGAATGGATTTGATGTGGTCGGCATTTCGGTCATGACAGATAATGAAAGTGGCGCGGAGGCGATTAATGATTTGTGGGAGCGTTTCTTTAAAGATTCCATTGGTCAAAGCGTCCCCAACAAAGAAAATGATGTGATCTATGCGGTTTATTCCGATTATCAAGGGGATCACACAGAGCCATACCGCTTTACGGTTGGATATAAGGTCACATCCACCGATGATATTCCAGAAGGCATGCATCATGTCTCCATTATTGCCCAGGATTATGCCGTAATGAGTGCATCCGGTGAGCAGCCAAAAGCTCTTATCGAAGCGTGGCAGGCAATATGGTCAGGTGATCTGGACCGCAGCTTTGCCACGGATTTTGAAATTTACGGCCCGCGCTTTTTTGAAGATGGCGTGAACGAAGTCCTGATCCATGTGGGCATTACCATTGATAATGAACAGGAGGCATCATGAGCCGGATAGATACTCTGTTCCAAACATTAGAGCGCAAAGCCTTGGTGAGTTTCATTACCGCCGGCGATCCTGATTACGAGACCAGCCTTGCCATGCTCAAGGCTTTGCCGGAGGCAGGCGCCGATATTATCGAGCTTGGCATGCCTTTTACTGATCCTATGGCCGATGGGCCAACCATTCAGCTTGCCAGTGAAAGAGCCTTGGACGCGGGTGGCTCAATGCAAAATACGCTGAAAATGGTGAGAGAGTTCCGCGCCGATAACCAAGACACGCCCATCGTCCTGATGGGCTATTTTAATCCGGTCATGGCTTATGGTCTGGATGCCTTTGTCAAAGAGACAAAAGACGCCGGCGTGGATGGGTTTATCATTGTGGATTTACCACCGGAAGAAAGCGCAGAGTTTTCATCCCTTTGCAAAGAGCATGATCTTGATTTTATTCGCCTGATTACCCCAACAACCGATGCTGAGCGACTGGGCCATGTGCTGCGTGATGCCAGCGGGTTTTTATATTATGTGTCTATTACGGGTGTGACAGGGGCGGCCAGTGCGGATCTTGATCGCATTAAACCACACATACAAGACATACGTACACGTACGGATCTACCCATTGCGATTGGTTTTGGTATTAAAACACCTGATGATGCCAAAGAGATGGCCGCAATTGGAAATGCGGTTGTCGTGGGGTCTTCCATTGTCCAAAGCCTTAATGAAAAGGGTGTTGATGAGACAACATCCCTTGTCAAATCACTCGCCGCTGCGCTCAGAACTTGACATTTACATCGATAATCTGCACATTCTTGCCATCACAAAAGATCACCCATGAAAGATTAAATACATGAACTGGTTAACGAACTTTATCCGTCCACGCATTCAATCCCTTGTCGAGCCAAAAGAAGTGCCCGATAATCTATGGCAGAAATGCCCATCATGTGATGGCATGCTCTTCCACCGTGATCTTCAGGATAATGTGAATGTCTGCTATCACTGTGGTCACCATTTGCGCATTAGCGTGAAAGAACGCCTCGCCGTGATGTTTGATGGCGGTCAGTACGACACACTTGAATTGCCCAAAGTCGCCTATGATCCTCTGAAATTCAAAGACCGCAAGAAATATTCCGATCGCTTGCGCGATGCTCAATCCAAAACAGGCCTGAAAGAAGCCATCACCATTGCCAAAGGCACGATTGGCGGTCAGAAAACTGTCATTGCCGCCTTTAATTTTAGCTTTATGGGCGGCTCTATGGGTATGGCTGTTGGTGAATCTATTGTCAAAGCTGCAGAAGAAGCGGTTAAAGACGGCGCAGCCTTGATTACAATTCCTTCATCGGGTGGCGCACGCATGCAAGAAGGCATGCTCTCGCTTATTCAGATGCCGCGTTCTATCATTGCAGTGGAGATGGTCAAGAAAGCCGGCCTGCCTTATATTGTGCTTCTCACTGATCCAACCACGGGCGGTGTGAGCGCCTCCTTTGCGATGGTTGGGGATATACATTTGGCCGAGCCCGGCTCTACAATTGGCTTCGCGGGCCGCCGCGTGATCGAAGAAACTGTGCGCGAAACTCTGCCGGAAGATTTCCAAACGGCCGAATATTTGCTCGAACATGGTATTGTTGATGCCGTTGTGTCACGTAAAGAATTAAATCCGACCATTGGCCGTATTTTGGGTCTTCTCATGGACCCCAAAGGCAAAGATCGCGCTAAAGCAACGCCGCCGCATAAACATTCAAAAACAAATGGAGCGGCCAATAACGACCAAGAGACTATCGCCCGCAAAGGCACAGAAAATGCGTCGATGAAGGCTCTTCAACAGGTCAAAGCGGCACAAAAAACAGCACAAAAATCACAGCGTAAGATTGCCGCACTGAAAGACGCGGCTTAACGGATTTGTATCAAGGGAGAGTTTTGGGCTATGTATGCTGCCGATGTAAAACACTCCAATCAAAATCTGGCAGATAAGCTGCAAGCACTCTATCGTCTCAATCGTTCCAAGGCGATTGATCTCTCGTTTCGCCCGCCTTTTCTGGATCTGCTCGAAAAACTCGGCCAGCCGCATCTCCATTTACCGCCAACCATCCATGTTGCAGGAACAAACGGAAAAGGTTCCACCATAGCCATGCTCAAATCCATGGCTCTGGCCGGAGGATTAAACGTACAGACATACACCTCCCCGCACTTAAAAGAATTTAATGAGCGTATTTTTGTCGATGGGGCTCACATTCAAAACGATATCCTTGAGGCTCTGATTGATGAGGTCATGGATCTAAACGGCGGGCAAGAAATTACCTTTTTTGAGATTACCACGGCTTTGGCCTTTACGGCCTTTGCGAGAGCCCATGCAGAGCGTCCGGCTGATTTATGCTTGCTTGAGGTCGGTATGGGCGGCCGCCTTGATTGCACGAATGTGATTGAAAACCCGCTTTGTACGATCATCAACCTGATCTCCATGGACCATGCCGAGCATTTAGGCCATAGCCTTGATCTGATTGCCGGCGAGAAAGCGGGCATTATGAAGCCGCATACCCCATGTATCATCGGGGCGCAAACCCATCAAGCCATTGAGGCCGGCGTGATGCGGGTATTTGAAAATAAAGCAGAAGAGTTGAGTGTCCCGCTTTATCGTTATGGCCATGAATGGAGCGTACGCCCTGATAATGGCCGCCTCTGTTTTGAATATGGCGGCCAATCTTATATTACGCCTCTGCCTAATTTGATCGGCGATCATCAAGTGGCAAATGCAGGCTGTGCTTTGGCGGCACTTCATGTGATCAAAGATACAGTGAGCATAGATCAAAAAGCACTTGCGACAGGCTTACAGGCCGTCCAATGGCCAGGGCGCCTGCAATACGTACAAAGCGGCCCCATACACGCGCTTTTATCCTCCGGCTATGAGTTATGGTTTGATGGCGGGCATAATGATAGCGCGGGACAAGCCATCGCCGCACAGCTTCAAAAATGGCAAAGCCATGATCATAAGCCGCTTCACCTTATTATTGGCATGAAGGCCGATAAAGATGCCAAGGCTTACCTAGAGCCGATTATTCCCTTTGTTGAGAGCATTACTTTAACCAAACCATCCGATATCGGCCCTTGTCTTGAGCGCGCCGAACTCGAGGATATACTAGCCGATATGGGTGATCTTCCGGCACGTTATTGTGAAACACCCGAAGAGGGCATCAAAGCCATCCAGTCCTTCAACACGCCCGGCCGCATTTTAGTGGCCGGATCGCTCTATTTGGGTGAAAAAATTCTCTAAGCGCCGCCCTTTGATAAAATTAACTGCCACAAAAAATTCGTATTTCCCGCCATAATCTTGCCAAACTGCGCAGCGCATATTACCAAAGATAAAGACGATTATTTAAAGGACTTAAAAAATTATGGGCCATAAAATCACATTGGTAGATGATGACCGCAATATTCTGAGCTCTGTTTCACTCGCTTTGGAAAGCGAAGGCTTCGAGGTCAGTACCTACTCCGATGGTGAGTCCGGCTATCATGGTATTTTAAAGGACGAGCCGGAACTGGTTGTCCTGGATATTAAAATGCCGCGCATGGATGGGATGGAGGTTCTGACCAAATTGCGCGATGAATCCAATGTCCCAGTGATCTTTCTAACCTCGAAGGATGACGAAATTGATCAAGCGATTGGCTTGCGTATGGGCGCGGATGATTATATCACCAAACCTTTTTCCCAGCGCCTTTTGATTGAACGCATTCGTGCGATTTTGCGCCGGCAGGAATTCATGAATAACCCACCATCCAAACAAGAGGCCGAAAAAGTCGTGCGCGGTGATCTCACCTTGGATGATTCCCGCCATTTAAGCACATGGAAAGGCCAGCCTGTGAACTTGACGGTCACAGAATATCTCCTTCTAAAAGCGCTCGCCATGCGCCCCGGCCATGTAAAAAACAGAGATCAGTTGATCGATCTCGCCTATGGTGAGAATATCTATGTAGATGATCGTACAATCGATTCGCATATAAAACGTGTCAGAAAAAAGTTCAAAACCATTGATCCCGAATTCTCCCAGATCGAGACACTCTACGGGATCGGATATAAATACAAAGAAAACTGATGACCAGCGCCGCTGGTTCAGAATAAGACCGCTGCGCCTGTCTGAGGGCTCTGCTGACCTTCCTGATATTGATAAGCTTCTTGATCTCTATTGGGGTGGACCGGAACGGCGTATCACGTCTCTGACTGTGCGTATTATCGCCGTGAATGCGATTGCCCTGCTGATCCTTCTGATCGGTATTTTGTATATGAGCGAATATCAAGGCCGCCTGATTATCTCGAAACTGGAGACCTTTCAGGCCGAAGCAGAAATGGTATCAACGGCTCTGGCCGAAGGCGCAACGCGCAATACTACGCCCATTACTCTGGATGTGGAACGCGCGCATCAAATGGGGCGCAGCCTCAGTGATACAATGGGGCAACGCATACGCGTCTTTGATCAAAATGGTCTTTTGCTATCAGATTCTCATAAGCGCCAAGGCCCGGGGGGATTAATCCAAATCTCATCACTTGAGCCCCCCAATACCGAGATGCGCTCTATTCAGATTCTCAAAAACATGGCTGCGATTTTCCTCAGTATTCTCCCCGATAGCAGCGAGCTTCCCGAATATCCGGCTATTTCTTCCGATCAAGCACGGCAATACCCGGATGCGAATAGTGCCCTTCAAGGAAAGATCAGCATTTCAGCCTGGCGCAATCAAAATGCCAATGTGTTTCTCTCCGCTTCTGCGCCTATCATCAAGAACGAGGATCAGGCCGGCGTTATTCTCCTCACAAGAGAGGCGCATGACATCGAAAGCGACCTTGAGCGCGTCTGGTTTGACGTGATTCGTGCTTTCCTCATCAGCCTTGTGATTACCGTGCTGTTATCCATCTATCTCTCCGGTGTGATTGCACAGCCGCTCCGTCGCCTCGCAAAAGCCGCCGATAAAGTGCGCCGCGGTCAGGCCAATGCCGATGATATCCCCGATCTCAGCAAGCGCCATGATGATATTGGTGAGCTCTCTTTGATCCTACGGGATATGACCCGCGCGCTCTGGGATCGTATGGACACGATTGAACGTTTTGCCGCCGATGTATCGCATGAACTTAAAAACCCGCTGACATCGCTGCGCAGCGCCATTGAAACCGCATCCATGGTTAAAAAAGAATCTGATCGTAAAAAGATGATGGATATCATTATGCACGATCTGCAGCGCCTTGACCGTCTGATCAGCGATATTTCACACGCTTCGCGCATAGATGCGGAATTAAGCCGTGAGAGTTTTGTTAAAATTGATCTGGCCGATATATTAAGAAACTTGCTGGATGTCTATCGTGATCCACTTGAGCGCCGTAGCGAGACCAGCGACCAGCGCTCATTAAAGGTACAGGCCGAAACTGTGCAGATTGATCTGGACCTGCCCAAGGCCAAATCTTTGGATGTCTTCGGATCTGAAGGACGTCTGAGCCAAGTTTTTGAAAACCTTCTCTCCAATGCTCTATCGTTTTCTCCGCAAGATGGCCATATCTATATAGAAACCCTGATCAAAGATAATCACATTCTGATCCGTATTGAAGATGAAGGGCCGGGAATTCCGGAAGGTAAACTCGAGAGCATCTTTGAGCGTTTTTATTCGGAACGGCCGGAAAATGAAGATTACGGCAACCATTCCGGTCTTGGCCTGTCCATTTGCAAACAAATTATCGAAGCGCATCAGGGGCGCATTTTTGCCGAAAATATGAGCACCCCATCAGGACAGGTGACAGGCGCGCGCTTCACGGTTATTCTAAATAAATTATGAGCAAACAGATAACATCAGATGATCTTGTTATTGTAACCGGCTTTTCAGGAGCCGGTATATCCTCGGTTTTAAAAACACTGGAAGATCAGGGCTATGAAGTGTTTGATAATTTTCCCCTTCCCCTGATCAAGCCGCTCATTGATGATCAGGGCACAGATCAGAAAGCCAAACCTATTGCCGTTGGTCTTGATACACGTACACGTGGTTTTTCGCCCGATGCTGTTCTCAAAACAAAGGCCGATCTTAAAGCCAAGCTTGTTTTCATCACCTGCGATGAGAGCCCGTTGCTCAAACGCTTTACCGAAACGCGGCGCCGCCACCCTCTGGCCAAAGACCAACCGGCCAGTTTTGGGATTATGCAGGAAAAAGAGCTATTGAACTCCATACAGGATCAGGCCGAGCTGATGATTGATACAACCGATCTCTCTGTTCATGATTTGCGGCATATTCTGGAAGGTCATTTCAAGACCGGCGATAAAAAAGAATTGATGATTACGCTTATGTCTTTTGGCTTTAAACACGGAACCCCCAGAGAAGCCGATATTATTATGGATGTCCGCTTCCTCAGAAACCCGCATTGGGATCCCGCTCTCAAGCCACAAACAGGCAAAGATAAAGCTGTGGGCGATTATGTATCACACGATGAGGGCTTTGATGAATTTATGGGCAATTTCAAAGCCCTTATTGAACCATTGCTGGCTCGCTATCTTAATGAAGGTAAAAAATATCTGACAATTGCCATTGGCTGTACAGGCGGGCGCCACCGTTCAGTCTTCAGCGTGGAAACATTAGCAAAATGGCTTAGTGACAATGGCCACCAAGCCCATATTGATCATAGAGATTTAAAAGATTAATTGGTTTTTTCTAACCGTTTTGCATGCCATCAAAACCAACTTGCGGATCTTGTGGTGCTAAGACCTCTGCACCTTGGCCGGCGCACTCACCAAAATACTGGCACAATCGACCGGGATCTGTTGCAAACTTTGTCGCTGACTGGTCAGCTTTCTCAAATACAGATACTAAAGCCATGATTTATTACCCCATGCCACCTATTTCTGGCGCCGCATCAGGTGCCGGCGCAGGAATTACAGGCAATGTATCGGAAATTTGCGCATATTGCGCACAAATACTAGCTAAACTCATCAAATACACCTTTTTTTACCGTTAACATGGCGTTTTCTTTGGAAACACCGTCTCCAGTATAGGTGCGGAAGATTACTTTTTCGTTAATATCATCGGGTTTTGACGGGATAATGTTAAATAATATACGGCTTTGCGTGAGTTCGCACAAATCAAACGTACGGGATCGTTGGTTCATAATCGATAACAAATTCATTAAACGCGTTTCCGTCAATTCAGGCTTTTCATCCAAATCCAGAACCGTATATTCACCAATCGGCTCATAATCATTTTTATCACCATGAAATTGAAAAATCTGGAAGCTGCGCTCGGATACAGGGCTTGGTTTATGGATAAATTCCGGCTTTTCACTCTCTTCATTGAAGTTATTTAATCCCATTTTGTGCTCTCTTCCCTTTAAAAAGGCATGAATCCTTCTAATTTAAGTGCATACAACATGTTTATTGTTGATTTATTGCATAGAAATGTAAAGAATTCGCTTACAAGAATTTATACGATCATCATAATTAATATTTAAGGAGAAACTTATGTCTGCATTACCCGAAGCCCTTGAGAACGACTACTGGGTGGCCGATATTGGCTTGGCCGACTGGGGCCGCAAGGAAATCGAACTCGCAGAGGTTGAAATGCCGGGTCTGATGGCCACGCGTGAGGAATACGGCAAGGAACAGCCATTAAAAGGCGCACGCATTGCCGGTTGTTTGCATATGACCATTCAAACAGCCGTTTTGATTGAAACTCTGACAGCGCTTGGCGCAGAAGTCCGCTGGAGCTCCTGCAACATTTTTTCTACGCAAGATCATGCGGCGGCGGCAATTGCGGCTACTGGCGTTCCTGTTTTTGCCAAAAAAGGCATGAGCGATGAAGAATTTTGGTGGGCAATTGACCAAACTATTGAAGGTCCTGATGGCTGGGTTCCAAACATGATTTTGGATGATGGCGCAGACCTGACTGTGCGCATGCATGAAAACTTCCCGGAAATTATGGACGGTGTTCAGGGCATCTCTGAGGAAACAACAACAGGCGTCCTTCGTCTTTATGAAATGGCTCAGCACGGTAAATTGCGCTGTCCAGCGATCAACGTGAATGACTCTGTGACCAAATCAAAATTTGATAACAAATATGGTTGCCGTGAGTCAGCCGTGGATGCTATCCGCCGTGCCACAGATGTTATGATGGCCGGTAAAGTGGCCATGGTCTGTGGTTTTGGTGATGTTGGTAAAGGAACCGCTGAGTCTCTTAAAATGGCCGGCTGCCGCGTGATGGTTTCCGAAGTTGATCCTATTTGCGCATTGCAAGCCGCCATGGAAGGCTACGAAGTCACAACCATGGAAGATGCCACAGCACGCGCCGATATCTTTGTAACCACAACAGGAAACAAAGACATTATCACCATCGATCACATGCGTGACATGAAAGAAAATGCCATTGTTTGCAACATTGGTCACTTTGATAATGAGATCCAGACAGAAGCCTTGCGCAATATGAAATGGACAAATATCAAACCACAAGTCGATCAAGTTGAATTCCCGGATGGTAAGAAGATTATTCTTTTAGCAGAAGGCCGCTTGGTTAACCTTGGTTGTGCAACGGGTCACCCATCCTTCGTGATGAGCGCCTCATTCACGAACCAGACATTGGCCCAGATCGAGCTATGGAAGAACCACTCAGCCTATGACAACAAAGTTTATGTTTTGCCAAAGCATCTGGATGAGAAAGTGGCCGCTCTTCACCTTGATAAGGTTGGTGCCAAGCTGACTAAACTGACCGATGAGCAAGCGGAATATATCGGTGTGTCACCAACGGGGCCGTTCAAGAAGGATGATTACCGTTATTAAAAGATCATCACGATCTTTTCGTTGAATTTAAAGATGGGGGCCGGGTTGATCGGCCCCTATTTTCATTCCGGGCTTGTAATCAGCCACCATTTGACGCGCCTGTTGTGGCGATAAAAACTCCACACCGGCATCACGCATTTCCTGCTTTGCTCGCTCCGGATGAAGAGCATCCTTACTGGAGCTACAAAGTTGTTCGACGACAAATGTCTTGATCCCCATCTTGGAGAGATGGATTGCCGTATCTCTGATACATGCTTCCGTGTAAATACCTGCGATCACGACAAAAGGTGGCCATTGATGATGGAGCCAAGGATATAAAGACGGATTTTTGGGATATTGAAAGCTAATAACATCTGAGTCCATATTGTGCTGAAGCATCATATCTTGACCCTCTACAAAGAAGGGCGAGAGCTCTTCGTCCCAATCAAACGGTTTTTCCATGTCGGAAGGGTCGGTATACATGGCCCAAACCACCTGTGCCCCGTCCGCACGAAAAAAATTCGCATAAGCCAAAACCCGCGCATAATACTCCCCGCTTCTCTCTATAGCGTCTAAAAACTCATCTTGTACGTGGTTTATAAGAAATACAGGTTGCATACTGCCCTCAAAAATTAATTATGGTAATATAAACGCTCTTGTAGAATTTTTGCAACCTTATAAAATCTTTAGACGTGACAAAGAATAAAAAACATAGCCCCCTTCTTGGCAATAAAATCAAAAAATGGTTTGAAAACCTGACATTCGTGCCGGATTTAAAATCCGAAAAAGCGCGTCTGGAAGCTTTTTTATCAGCCGTTCCGGGTGAATATTGCGGCTGGGCACGAGATGGGTCTGTCGCCTATAGTGCCGGATTATGCGGGCTGCTGCACATTCCATCTGTTGAATCCATCAATGATATCTTAAGCGCTCTTGATACCAGTGATGCCGCCGCCTTGGAGGGCGTCTTTAATCGCCTTCAAGACGAGGGTACGCCCTTTACGATGAAGGTCGAGAACGCTGCCAAAACACGGAATTTCAGAATTTCCGCCTCGCGCGGTTATGATCTGGAACGCAAAGACAGCTTCGATATTCTCTGGTTTGAGGACATCACAGCCCAAATTACCGATCATCAACAAGCCATACAAAAATATGAAGAACAAGCCGCGCGGCTCTGTATGTTTGAGAAGGCTTTTGATCATTTTGCCGCGCCGGTATGGATCCGCAATAGTAACCAGGAACTGATATGGGTGAACAAGCTTTATGCTGAGTTTATGGATCTGGATGCAGAAACGATCATCAATGAGCAAAAAGAATTAATCCCGGAAAATGCCAAATCCAAAGCTTTAAAACACGATTATATGTCGAGCAAAGAGATAGCGCGCAAAGCATTCGAGGGAAAAAATGCACCTGCCGCATATCAAACGAATCTCAATAAGGCGGGCAAACGCATGTTGATGAATATTCTCGAGACCTATCTTGATGGGCATGATGCGACAATCGGTATTGCCCAGGATCTCAGCACTATTGATACATTGCAAAAAGAATTAAAGCGTAATCAAAAATCCAATGCTGAGTTATTGGAATATCTGACCAGTGCGATTGTGATTTTCGATCGTGAAGAGCGCGCAGAATTTTATAACTCTGCCTTCTCAGAGCTATGGCATCTCGAAGCCGGCTGGTTGAATAAAAAACCAAAACTTGGCGAAATCATGGAAAAACTCAGGGAAACACGCAGACTTCCCGAACAAGCCGATTTTAGAGAGTTTAAACAAAGTTGGCTGGATATGTTTACCTCTTTGATTGAGCCGCATGAAGACTTACTCCACCTGCCCGATGGGTCAACCCTGCGCATGCTGGTTGTGCCGCATTCTATGGGTGGGTTGATGATGACTTTTGAGGATGTGAGTAGCCGCCTCGAGCTGGAATCATCTTATAACACGCTTGTTGCCGTACAGCGCGAGACATTGGACAATCTTGCTGAATCCGTGGCCGTGTTTGGCGGCGATGGGCGCTTAAAGCTCTGCAATCCTGCTTATGGGCGGCTTTGGGATCTCAACCCGGAAGATTTGGATGGTGAACCCCATATCAGCCGGATTGTTGAAAAACTTAAAAAATTCTTTGATGAGAAAAGCTGGCCTGAACGCAAAGAAGAACTTCACGGAAAAGCTCTGGATCGCATCATGCATGAGGGGCGCATTCATCGAAAAGATCAAAAAGAAATTGATTACACAACCGTACCTCTTCCTGATGGAGGTGTACTTGTCACGTACACTGATGTCACCGATAGCGTGCAATTTGAAAATGCCTTGCGCGAGAAAAACTCGGCTCTGGAAATGGCGGAACGGGTGAAACTAGACTTCCTTGCCAATGTCTCCTATCAACTCCGTACGCCTTTGAATGCGATTATGGGATTCAATGATATTCTGGATAAGGAATATTTTGGTCCACTCAATGCGCGCCAAAAAGAGTACACCCATGATATGCGCGAAGCGAGCGGACGCCTGTTGGAATTGATTAATGATATTCTTGATCTTTCGACAATCGAAGCGGGTCAATTCTCATTACAAAAACATGATATTGATCTCACCACGATGTTGGAAAGCTTGATTGAGCTTATCAGCCCGTGGGCGAATAAAGAGCGCGTCAAAGTCAAACTGACCTGCCCCAAAACGATCGGAAAACTTCATGCTGATGAACGCCGCTTGAAACAAGCCTTGATTAATTTGCTCCGCAATTCGATCACATTCACTCCCACAGGCGGGCTAATTGAAGTTAAAGCCAGCCGCAAGAAAGATGGTGTCCAGATCATTGTGGCCGATAACGGCGTGGGCATTGACCGTGAAAATCAAATTCGTATATTCAGCCCCTTTGAGAAAGCCAAAAGCGGAGCCCAAAGCTCGGATGCGCCGCTCTCCTCACCCGCTCAAGCGCAGGATCCACATCAAAAAACCGGTGCCGGCCTTGGCCTGACTTTGGTTAAAAACCTCATAGAACTGCATAAAGGCTCGGTCGATTTGGAAAGTGAAATTGGCAAGGGCACAATCGTACGCTTATTTATTCCTTTTGATAAAAAATCAGAGAAAAGCAGCGCTACCAAAATGAAAAAGCCGCTGAAATTAGGGGCTAAATCTGCTTAAAACTTATAGGGTTTGGGCAGTGATGGGAAAAAATCAGAACCCGGATCGGATTGTCCATCGTCTTTTGATTGATGCTCCATTTTATCAAGTTCTTTGTGCAAATGGCGCGCCTCACGCTGGGCTTCGCGTTTCAGACGTCGGTCTTTCCCCCCGGAAAACCAAACAACGACAGCCCCCAGAAAAAACCCGGCGCCCATAGCGCCCAAAATCACAATGGACTCAGGCAATAAAACAGCGTCATGAATAGGGCTGTAGACAAGAGACATCTGATCTTGGTTCAGAACGGCAAACGCCGCCAGAATAGCGGATAATGCAAGTGTTAGAATAGTTTTTAAGAAAGCGACCATATGAAATCATCCTTATAAAATTGATGATTCTAGGGGGTTAGAAAGCAGAAGAGCCATCCTCATTCAGCTTTTCACGAAGGCCTTTACCGGTTTTAAAGAACGGCAAACGCTTGGCTTCAACATGAACGGTTTCGC
Organism: uncultured Pseudobdellovibrionaceae bacterium; assembly: GCA_964611755.1. Lineage (GTDB taxonomy): Bacteria > Pseudomonadota > Alphaproteobacteria > Micavibrionales > Micavibrionaceae > CAZTBB01. Next base: position 24,934 of record CAZTBB010000001.1, on the reverse strand, counting down.
CCGTGCGCGGGTTACGACCTGTGCGCGCCTCACGGTGTTTCACCGAAAAAGCACCAAAACCACGCAATTCAACACGGTCACCGCGAACCAAAGCTTCTGTGATCTCGTCAAAAACTGTTTCGACAATCTTCTCAACGTCACGTAAATAAAGATGCGGGTTTAATTCTGCCAGCCGTTGAATGAGTTCTGATTTGGTCATAGTTCATGCGTCCTTATAGTCAAAAATAGCCCAGCTCAAATGCGTTGAATAGGGTCTAACAAATTGATTTAGAATAGATTATACAATGCCTTATTCCTCTGCGCCTCGTCAAGAAAAACTCTGTTTCTTCGTCAAAAAAGAATCATCCACGGCGCTGTAAAAAAAGCCGAAGCGATCATCACTCCGGCTTTTCTTGTAAAATTTCTTATGAAAGAAGAAAAAAACTTAAGCTTTTTCTTCTTTATCATCGGACGCATCCGCAGCATCTTCTGCTTTTGCATCCTGTTTTTTCTCATCGGCCTTCTTAGTAGCGGCTTTCTTCTTAGGCTTTTCTTCCTTTGCAGGAGCAGCCTCAGCGGCAGCGCCTTCTTTTTCCTGAAGAGCAGCACCAAGAATATCACCCAAAGAGGCACCTGATTCTGTTGAACCGTAATCTTTCATCGCTTGCTTATCTTCATCGATTTCACGCGCTTTGATCGATAGTGTCACCTTGCGGTTCTTCTTATCAACAGTCAGGATCTTCGCATCAACCTTCTCGCCAACAGCAAAACGGTCAGGGCGTTGTTCCGAGCGTTCTCTAGAAAGATCAACTTTCTTGATAAAGCCTTTCACATCGTCATTCACAGCCACTTCTACGCCATTGCTTTCAATAGAAGACACTGTACATGTAACGATTGCGCCTTTGGCCAAGCCAGACAGAGAACCGGCAAACGGGTCGTCTGTGAGCTGTTTGATACCGAGAGCAACACGCTCTTTTTCAGCATCAATCTCAAGGATTTTGGCTTTGACTGTATCGCCTTTATTAAAGCTTTTGAGAACGTCTTCTGTTTGGTCTTCCCATGAGATGTCAGAGATGTGAACCATCCCGTCCAAATCATCACCAAGGCCAACGAAGAGGCCAAATTCAGTAACATTACTGACTTCGCCTTCAATCTCATCACCAACTTTGTGCTTCTCGGCAACGCTTTCCCAAGGATTGTCTTGGCATTGCTTGATACCCAGTGAAATACGGCGCTTTTCAGTATCGATCTCAAGCACCATAACTTCCACTTCTTCGGATGTAGAAACAATTTTGCTTGGGTGTACGTTTTTCTTCGTCCAAGACATTTCAGAGACATGGACAAGACCTTCAACACCATCATCAAGTTCAATGAATGCACCGTAATCAGCCATGTTCGTTACACGGCCTTTCAGCTTGGAGCCAACGGCGTATTTGGATGCTACTTCTTCCCATGGGTCGTTCTCAAGTTGCTTCATACCAAGAGATACACGGCCATTTTCTTCGTTATAACGAATAACCTGTACATCAATAGACTGACCAACCTGAAGAGCCTCAGATGGGTGATTAATGCGCTTCCATGAAATATCGGTCACGTGCAAAAGACCATCAACGCCGCCCAAATCAACGAATGCACCGTAATCAGTGATGTTTTTGACAACACCCTTAACAACTTGGCCTTCACTGATTGTTTCCAGCATTTCTGAACGTGCTTCATCACGAGACTCTTCAAGGATCGCACGGCGGGATACAACAATGTTCCCACGAGCACGGTCCATCTTCAAAATCATGAATGGCTGTGGTGTACCCATCAATGGGGATACATCACGGATTGGACGGATATCCACCTGTGAACCCGGCAAGAACGCAACCGCGCCACCAAGATCAACAGTGAAACCACCTTTCACGCGTCCAAAGATTGTTCCTGTCACGCGCTCTTCTTTCTTATGGAGAACTTCAAGTTCAGCCCATGCTTCTTCGCGGCGTGCTTTTTCACGTGAGAGAACAGATTCACCTTCGCGGTTTTCCATTTTCTCAACGAAAACTTCAACACTATCGCCTACTTTGATTTCCGGGTCTTCACCGGGACGTGAGAATTCCTCAACCGGAATACGTCCTTCTGATTTCAAACCAACGTCAACGAGGACATATTCCTTGTCCATATTAACGATTGTTCCGTTTACGACGCTCCCGACTATTGCTCCTTGTTCATCCATGGATTCTTGAAGAAGTTTCGCGAACTCCTTTGAATCTTCTCTATCTTCAATTCTAGCAGCTTGTGCCATGATATTTTCCTTTCAAATTTTTCAGCCAACCAGAAATGCGGACCTATGCGGCCCTTATCACAATGGACATTATACGTTTGGCTTGTTTTAGTGGGATATGATCTGAAGGGCTTTTTCAACCATTGCCTCGATGCTCAAATCAGAGCTATCAATCACAATGGCATCCTGGGCAGCCTTCATCGGCGCACTTGATCTGCTTGCATCGCGGTCGTCGCGCGCGCGCATATCCGTTAAAACGGCCTCATAAGTAACGGATATTCCTTTAGATTGCAACTCTTTTGCGCGTCTTTCTGCCCTGACCTCAAGTGAAGCGGTGACAAAAAACTTGAAATCAGCTTCGGGCGCGATCACTGTGCCGGTATCACGCCCATCCAAAATCACACCGCCAGAGCCGCTTTGAGGGGTATTGGCAAAGTCTTTTTGTAACATCAAAAGCGCCTGACGCACCTCTGGAATGACGGCTATTTTTGAAGCAGCCTGACCGGTTTCATCGCTACGAAGTTCCGGATTTTCGAGTATCTTGGGTGAAAAATCGGCCGCTAGAGCCTGCGCGGCCACGACCGGCTCTGTTCCATTGACCATATGGTCATAACCAACAGCCCGGTAAAGCAGACCCGTATCCATATGCGGCCAGCCTAATTGCTTTGCCAATCTGCGGGCTAAAGTTCCCTTACCGCTCGCAGCAGGCCCATCGATGGCAATGATGATATGCTCCTTAGGCAATTCTCGCTCCCAAGCCATTCATCAAATCTATGAAATTAGGGAAGCTGGTTAAAATAGGCGTGCGATCATCAACGGATACCGGCTCTTTAGAGGCACAGCCCATCACCAAAAAGCTCATAGCAATGCGATGGTCCAGAGCTGTTTCAATTTCTGCGCCGCCTTTTGGTGGCTCGCCAGTGCCATGGATAATCATGCTATCGGCGCCCATCTCCAGTTCAACCCCGCATGCACGCAACCCCTCAGCCATTAACCCAAGACGATCACTTTCCTTAACCCGCAACTCTTCAAGGCCCGTCATACGGGTTGTACCATTGGCAAAAGAGGCCGCCACAAAAAGAACCGGAAATTCATCAATCATAGAGGGCACTCGATCGGCAGGCACATCAATTCCTTTCAAGGATGAGGATTTAATCACAAGATCTGCCGTCTTTTCACCGCCCTCAAGGCGCTCATTTTCAAACCGAATATCTGCGCCCATTTCGATGAGCGTTGTATAAATGCCGTTTCGGCGCTCATTCATGCCGATATTCTTCAATGTAATCTCCGATCCTTTTGTAATCAAAGCCGCAACAGCCGGAAACGCGGCGGATGACGGATCCGCGGGCACATGGATCTCAGAAGCATGCATCTCTTGCTGGCCGAGCAAATGAATAGCCTGCGCGCCATCGTCCATATCGTCCACCTGCACATCTACACCAAAATGGCGTAGCATGTTTTCGGTATGATCACGGGTTTTCTTCTCTTCAATTACGGTTGTTGTTCCGGGTGCATTCAAACCAGCTAGTAAAATTGCCGATTTCACCTGCGCTGAGGCCACAGGCAAACGATAATGAGCAGGAATGCATTGCTCCGCTCCAATCACTGTGAGAGGCAATTTTCCGCCTTCTGCTGCCTCAAATTGAATGCCCATTTGCTCAAGCGGTGTCATCACACGCTGCATCGGGCGTTTCGTTAATGAGGCATCGCCAACAAAGCGCGCACGCATGTTATGGCCGCCCACAAGACCCATCAAAAGACGTGTTGAGGTTCCGCTATTGCCCATATCAAGATCATGATCCGGTTGATGAAGACCGCCCACACCAACACCGTTTACGCGCCATACACCCTGACCATCTTTGGAAATCGTGGCGCCCATGGCACGCATGGCGGCCGCGGTGGCCAGAACGTCTTCGCCTTCAAGCAAGCCGTGAATAACCGTTTCACCAATCGCCAGCGCGCCAAACATCAAGGATCGATGTGAAATGGATTTATCGCCGGGAATGTTCACAACACCTTTTAATGCGGGCATTTGTGCAGAAGATACCGGATTCATAGAGGATACGTGTTTTTCAATGCTCATGCTTATCAGAGATAAACAAGCCCGCGCCCAAGATCAATTGCAAAGATGATTAATTCGCGCGATCACGCAAGAATTGGATCAGAATATCGCTGCTTTTATTATCCAAAATCACATCGGTTTTGCTGCCACGGCTTTCAAAACGCCCCTGATCAAATGGAACGGCAAATGTTTGGCCACTGATGCCGCGATATTTCGCGCTCACATAAAAGGCCTGTGCGTTTTCACCAAATTCATCAAACAGAACTTCTGTGATATCGCCAATCACGCGATTGGATTCATTCTTGAGGCGCGCACCTTGAAAAGACGATAATGAAAATTGTGATGCGTCTTCGCCCGCTGCGGTTTCAATATCGGCCAATAAGGTCGGATATATGTCTTCGATTTGCTCACGGTCAAAGCCTAAGCGATAACCATTTGAAATGCCCTTCATTTGCAATTGGCTAAAACGCATAAAGACGCTCTGCCTCAGGGCAAGACGGTCCAATTCTGCTGCGACGGAATATACGCTGCCATCATTGTTAACAACAACCTCATCAATTTCGCCAATCACACGGCTTTTGCTGTCCAGAATATTATCCGCCAAAATGTCGCCGCCCTGCTTGAAGAACGGTCGTTGTAAGGCCGGCATGCTGTTCATATCCGAAAGCACCTCATAGAAAGGCGTCAAACGTAGCTCACTGGCTTGTGCCAATTGAACAAGCATTGTTGTCAAAAGAAAAAACACTGTAAAAATAAATATGCGTACCATGGGCACATGTTTTATATGAAAAATATTTGAGATGCAAATTTTTGTTTGCGCATTATGCGTGATCATAATCAATCCTTACCAGATAGAGCCCGTCAGATGGCGCTGTTGGTCCACCTTTGGTGCGGTCTTTTGCCGCCAAGGCCTCAACAATATCATCCTTATTCCACTTGCCTTCACCCACAAGGCTAAGCGTCCCGACCATATTCCGCACTTGATGGTGCAAAAAGGATTGGCCTTCGGTTTCAATGATAATCTCCTGCCCGCCATTGGGCTCGGGCACAGCATGGATATCCAGCCTTTTTAATGTTTTTAGAGGTGATTTAGCCTGACATTGTGAATCCCGAAAGGTTGTAAAATCATGGTGGCCAAGCAAAAACTGTGCGGCTTCATGCATTCTATCGGCATCGAGGGGGCGTTTAAAATGCCACATCTGGCCGGAGCGCAACGTAGGAAAGGCCGGACGGTTGAGAATATGATAACGATACAGCTTATTCGTGGCCGAAAAACGCGCATGAAAATCTTCACTGACTTTTTCGGCTTTTAAAACCGCAACCGGTTCGGAGCGCAAATGCGCGTTTATAGCTTTTGCCACTTCAAACTCGTCCATCTCCCTGGTGAATGGTTCGAGATTGACATGGGCGACCTGACCCAAAGCATGCACACCGGCATCGGTTCGTCCCGCAACATATAATGTGACCTCTTGACCGCTGAATCCCTTGATTGCCTCTTCCACGGCCAGTTGTACCGTGCGCGGCCCGCCATCTTGACGTTGCCATCCGGCAAAATCAGTGCCCTCATATTCAATCGTCAGCTTATAGCGCTGTGTTGTGTGTTCCATTTCGCCCGTATCTATCTTTATCTTGTCGGTTGAGACAATATCGCATACCCTTTTATTCATGAGCCATACCGACATCAACAAAAAATCTTTTATCGCCGCTCTGCCACATTTCATTCAACCCTATCTCTATTTAATGCGGATAGATAGGCCCATTGGCATATGGCTTTTATTGTTGCCGGCTTTATGGGGTATTCTTCTGGCCTCCGGCAACCCGTTTGCGATGAACAGCTATGAGCTTAATATTATGCTTCTGTTTTGCATTGGCGCGGTGATTATGCGCGGTGCGGGATGTGTCATTAATGATCTATGGGACCGCGATATTGATCCCAAAGTTGAGCGAACAGCCGAGCGTCCCATCGCCAGCGGAAGAGTCAAACCGTGGCAAGCCATTGCGTTTTTGATGGGTCTGCTTTTATGCGGAGCCTTCATTTTGTTCCAGATGCAAATCGTCACGATCTTACTGGGCTTTTTGGTTCTCCCGCTTATTGCCGTCTACCCTTTGATGAAGCGCCTGACCTGGTGGCCGCAAGCTTTTCTGGGGATCACCTTTAATTTTGGCGTTCTTATGGGTTGGAGTGCTATCAGCGGCGTGATCTCTCTTGCATCCTTGCTGATCTACATTGGCGCAATCTTATGGACGATTGGCTATGACACGATTTATGCCCATCAAGACAAAGAAGACGACCTTGCCATCGGCATAAAATCCACTGCGCTGCATTTCGGTGAACAATCAAAGAAAATGGTCACAATTTTCTACGGCCTGGCCGGTGTTTTTGTGATGGCCGGTTTTATGATGGCTCAGGAAGTCTGGTGGTATGCAATTTTAATTATACCGGCCCTTATCTATGGAGCACATAGCTTAAAGCACTGGGATCCTGATGATAAAGCCAGCAGCCTTACAGCATTTAAATCCAGCCGTGATATCGGGCTGCTTGTGCTGGCCGCATCAATTGTTTAATTTTGATGATTGACACGACTTTTTATTTCTAATTAAATGTCTTTTATTGGAATAATAAAATAAACTTGAGTAGTTATACATGACAATTGATCCAGCAAAAGTCGTGCGTGATTTCGGATTGCCCCTTGATAACAGAGAGGTCGGCGCCATGATTACCTACAGAGTCATGCCCAAAAAAGACCCGCACACGACCGATGAACTCATCGACAGAAGCAGCATCTCCGAAATATTTGGCCTCAATGCAGGCAGCGAAGATAATCCCGGCTCCCTTATTGTCCGGCGTCCTTGGTATGGGTTTGATCGCTCTTCCTATTTTGATGAAGAACTCTTTGATCTCTCTGATACATCAATCCGCCAGGATGATTCTCTGACACGCTTTGGGAAACTTTTGAATCTAGGCCATGATTTCAAGGCCGTGTCATCGGCGTTTGAGAGGGCCCAAGAAGATTTGCCGAATTTAATCGCCGAAGGCGGCGTTAATCAAATCCACCTTAGGTTTAAGGATGGCGAAGACCCTGAAAAGAAAATTCAGGCCATGGTGCCTCTCGATAAATTGAGAAAATCGCTCATGCGTTTTGGACGCTCATTGGAAAAAACTGCGCGCGGATCCATCGAAGAAATCCGCATTATTGATGCGCCGCGCTTTAATGATTCACGCCTGTCTGCGCCTGTTGATTGGCTTATGGATATGCGATGAGCGCCTTTATTGAAGTTAGGCGCTTATATTTCTCAGGCGTTGTTCCGCAATAATCAACATCGGCAACTCGATCGTTTGCGAGCGTTTCAGTTCGGCAAATAATGGATCGATTTGTGCCAAAATCTCCGGATTATCATCAATCCATTTTTCCACAGCACTATCATCCTTCTTGGAACGCCCGTTATTCGTATCGCGCAGAATGCGGGCTGTAAGACCTGCCTGCACACTGAATAGCTGATCAATCACTCCGCTTGTGGCCTCGCTGGTCCAATGATCTTCGGAATGAATGAAACGCGCCTTTTCACGCAGCCAACCCACATGAAAGCGCTCACCAAGCTCAAAATATGTGCGCGCTGTGTTAATGAGGTTTGTTTTCTGTTCAATGGAAATACGAATAATGTCACATGCCGATGATAATCCCGGCATTAAGGCAATGCGCTCGGCCAGATCTTTGGGTAACCCCTCAAGAACAGAGACATGAATATGCTCTTTAACGCTCTTCTTTTGCGCATCGGTCATAATGTCCTCAATATTCTCGGACAGGGTTTTAATCCCTTTTCCAAAGGCCTTGATATCCTCCCCAATATCAGGATCACGCCCCAACCGTGTGAGGAACCACGTAATTGCATGTTCAGAGAGCAATGCAATTTCCCGCATTGCTTTCATCTGAACTTCGGATGGAACTTTATTGTCCAACCCTTCAATCTGATCCCACAAAGCACGCAAGCCAAAGGCCTCCCGCACGATGATATACGCCTTGGCGATATTGGCCGGACTTGCCCCTGTTTTCTTCATCCGCGATTTCAGGAATGTTGGCCCCATGCGGTTGACCAAAGAATTGGACATGGTCGTGGCCACAATTTCGCGGCGCAATTTATGACGATCAATTTCGGTGGCATATTTCTCTTGCAAAATATCCGGAAAATACCCGCGGATCCATTCCAACATATCGGGATTGTCAGGAATATCGGAATCAAGCAGCTCATTGGTAAAACTTATTTTAGCATATGATAGAAGAATCGAGAGCTCGGGCCGTGTTAATCCCTTGCCCAAACTTAATCTTTTTTCTATTTCTTCCGCATCCGGAAGCCCTTCCAGAGACCGGTCAAAGCCCTGCTCACGTTCCAGGTCACGAATAAATTCATCTTGAATTTGCAGGCGCTCTCTGGCCTGCAATTCAATCAAGCTGATGGCTTGTGCTTGCTGGTAATTGCTTCGCAGGCATAGTTCTGCAACTTCATCGGTCATTTTTTCAAGCAACTTGTTACGCCCCTTGATATCCATTTTATGATTTGGCTGCGCCATGATATCGGTCATCAAAATTTTGATATTCACTTCATGGTCAGAAGAGTCCACACCGGCAGAATTATCAATAAAGTCGGTATTAATACGGCCACCATTTTCGGCAAATTCAATACGCCCCGCCTGTGTTGTCGCAAGGTTGGCGCCCTCACCGATCACTTTTGCCTTCAATTCGGTCGCATTAACGCGCAGCGCATCATTGGCCTTATCGCCTGCATCCGCATTGCTTTCCTTGGATGATTTGATATAGGTCCCAATTCCCCCAAACCACAGCAAATCCATGCGCGCCCGCAACATGGCCCGGATCAATTCAATCGGGCTGACGCGGTCTTTATCTATATCGAACCGCTTGCGAATTTCGGGCGTTAGCTCAAGAACTTTATCCGTTCTGGAATAAATGCGCCCGCCTTTGGACAATAATTTCGTATTATATTGATCCCAACCGCCAACTTTATCAAAGAGGCGCTTGCGCTCTTTATAACTCTTGGCTGTATCCGGATCGGGATCGCAAAAAATATGCAAATGGTTAAACGCACCGACAAGACGAATATGTTGTGAGAGCAGCATGCCATTTCCAAAAACATCGCCGCCCATATCACCAACACCGACCACATCAAATGGCTCTTCTTGTGTGTTGTGCCCGAGCTGGCGGAAATGCATCTTCACAGATTCCCATGCCCCGCGCGCCGTAATACCCATTTTTTTATGGTCATAGCCGGCCGAACCGCCCGATGCAAAAGCATCACCGAGCCAGAACCCGTATTCCACAGACAAAGCGTTTGCAATATCCGAAAATGTTGCCGTTCCTTTATCGGCCGCCACAACCAAATACGGATCGTCACCATCACGGCGAACAACATCTTTAGGCGGCAAAACTTTTCCGGCCGCAGACAGATTATCCGTGATATCCAAAAGCCCGCGAATAAAAATCTTGTAGCATTTCACGCCCTCTTCAAAAAATTCATCACGGCCGGATGTTTTGGTCTTCACAACAAAACCGCCTTTTGATCCTACAGGAACAATCACGGCATTTTTGACCATTTGTGCCTTCATCAAACCCAGCACTTCTGTGCGGAAATCTTCATGACGATCAGACCAGCGCAAGCCGCCGCGGGCGATCGGACCACCGCGCAAATGAATAGCCTCCACGCGCGGCGAATACACAAAAATTTCCATGTACGGTTTGGGTTTCGGCAGGTCTTTGATCTGCGTACTGGCAAGCTTGATCGATAAATAGGTTTTGGCACTACCATCTTCTTGGCGTTGGTAATAATTTGTGCGCATCGTTGCTTCGATCAAATTTGTAATGCTGCGCAAAATACGATCCTGATCCAATGAATCGACATCCTGCAAGGCATGGTCAATGGCCAATGCGCATCCGGCGGCCTTCTCTTGGGATGAGCTCCCGTTCTGTGGATCATGAAACGCCTTGAACATATCCACCAAAACGCGTGCGATTTTAGGATGGGACGTCAAAGCCTGTTCAATATATTGGCGCGAAAACGGATAACCGATTTGTTTGAGATAACGAACATAGGTACGGATAATCGTAATCTCATGCCAATTCATATTGGCACTGGCCACCAATCTGTTCAGACCGTCATTCTCCATGCCCCTATACCATGTCTTGATAAAGGCACGTTCAAAATTCTTTTTGATATCCTTGATGACCACATGGGTATCGCAATTGGACATTTCCAACAAAAAGTCATGAATCCAAACGGATTTTGACTCACTATCCGGCTTGACCTCAAACGGCAGCTCGGCAATAGCCCGCAATCCCATATTCTCGAGAATTGGCATCACATCCGAGAGCGTCACAGGGCCGGCGGGGTTATAAAGCTTTAGACGCATTTGATGATCTTGTGTTTCAGCCGAGCGATAAAGATCTATTTGCAAAGAATTTTGCGAGAGGGCGGTTTCGACTTTTTCAATATCAAACACGGCCTGCGCGGCGCGGTAATGTTCTGTATAGGAAACGGGAAAAGCCTGCGCATATTTATCGGAGAGCGCGTTAATGCGATCCTCGGAATCCAGACTTTCAACCAACGCATCATCCAGACGTTCCGCCCATGTCTGTCCGGCCTCCTGAAGCTCGGCCTCGATGTCATCTTTATCATATTTGGGCGGGGTATTTTGTGAAATATTCAAAATGAACATGACACGGGCAAAAACGGAATCATCCAACGTGGTATAAAAATTACCGAGCTTACCACTCAATTTTTCTTCCAGAATCGATGCCATTTTCTGGCGCAAATCCGAACTAAAACGATCACGCGGAACATAAACAAGGCACGACACATAGCGGCCAAACGGATCAGGGCGCATAAACAAGGAAATACGTTGTCTTTCCTGCAGCCTCAAAATGTTCAAAGAAATATCCAAAAGCTGGTCACTGCTCATTTGGAATAATTCATCACGGGGATATTTTTCCAAAATATGGCGTAACGCTTTTCGATCATGGCTACCCGGTATAAAGCCGGACGCCTCCATTGTGTCTTCGATCTTCTCCCGCAAATACGGGATGCTCATCACCGAGCGCGAGTAAGTCACAGATGTGAAAAGACCCAAGAACAGTTTCTCACCCACAACCTTGCCTTTGGAATTATAGGTCTTGATAGCAATCGCATCCATAGGCACGCGTCTATGCACGGTTGAGATACGATTTGTTTTCGAGATAGACACAGGATCAAGGCGGTGGCGCAATTCCTGTAGGTTCATCGGAAGCCCCTCTTCCGTCTCCGAAATATAGGCTGGCTTCATTTCGTCATTCAAAACACCAAGGCCGCGACCCTTAACGGTCTTGCTGACAACTTTGCCACCGCGCTCGATAAATTCGTATTCACGGTACCCGAGCAAAGTGAAATTATTGTCATAGACGTAATCCAAAAAGGCGCAATATTGCTCGATTTCACGCAAAGGGCGTTTGATCGGGGCATTGGCCAGATCATCTCTGGAATCCTTAATACGCTCCAGCATTTTTTTCCAATCTTTATTGGCAAAAAACACATCTTCCATGGCCGTGTAGAGCCCTTGTTCCAATTCCTTGAGAACATCCTCAGCCAGAGTTTCTTTAATCTGGATATGAATATGGGATTGCGGCAAAAGAGAGCGATCGCGCTTTTCCTGAAGGGTCTTTAGATTGCCTTTCTTATCATACTCGGTATAGAGAACAGGGTGAATCAACAAATCAATCAAAAGATTGTGGCGGTTGATCTCGGCAACAACAGAATCAATCAAAAACGCCAAATCATCGCTGACGATATCGATAAAGGTTTTACGGTAACGATTATCTTCCGTGACAGGACAATAAATACTGATCTTTGGCTCGCCTTTATGGCGGCTCTTTGCCATGCCCCAATGCGTTTCAACCATATCGGCCAAAAGCTCGGGATCAAAATAATCCAGATCTTCGGCACTGATGGCCGAGGCCAACATAGAGACCATTTCCTTTTCCAGAGCACTGGCCTTGGCCGGTATATGTTTCAAAGCATTTGCAATGAGTTTTTTGTGATGAGCTGTATCATTCATAGCGAGAGTTTTTCTTTATTTATCTGATCATGATGTGGCATGTGCACAAATCATATCATCTTGTTTTCACGTGCCTGTGTAAAGTTTAAACTATGGAGCAACGCAACAGATAACCTGTATCAAAATAGCAAATAACCAAGCGGTTTTCCATGTGTGGACGTTATGCCTTTTATATGAGCCCGGAAAAACTAAAAAATGCACTGGGCTGTGAAAATATCCTCAACTTAGAGCCACGCTATAATTGTGGGCCCATGCAGGATCTTCCGGTTGTGGTGCACAATCGTATGGGGATGGCGCGCTGGGGATTTATACCACAGTGGAAATCGCCTGATGATACTAGCTTTGCGGCCAAAATGATCAATGCGCGCTCTGAGACCGTGTCTCAAAAACCCACTTTTCAGGACAGCTGGCACAAAGGACGGCGATGCCTGATTCCGGCCAACGGATTTTTTGAATGGAAAAAAATTGAAGGCGAAGACAAAAAACAGCCCTACTTTATTACTGACCCGAATGAAGACTGTCTTTTCTTTGCCGGGCTATGGTCAAAAACCGGCACGACCGTAACATTTACAATTTTGACGAAACAGGCCGATGGCCCTGTTGCCGATATCCACCACCGTAGCCCTGTCCTGATCCGGCAAGAGAGCGCCGGTGCATGGTTTGGCGCAAACCAAGATGAGGCGGCAAGCATCATATCCCAAAGCAGCTCGGCCCGTCTTGAGGCACATAAAGTTGGTTATGAGGTTGGCAATATTCGCAATGAAGGCAAGAACCTGATTGAAACAATAGCCGCCTAAAGTTTATTGGCCGTATTATTGGCCATATTGAGGAGCATACTCATCGCTTGCCGTATTCGGATGATTTTGAAGGCCTAAAATATGCGGCATTCTTTGTTCCAGCCTAAGTTTCAGATCGGCCATCAAGGATACAATGCGGGCCCGCGTCTTTTTATCCATCAAATGATCATTACGAATTTCAATGATGACGCCATCATCAACCTTATCTTGATGTGCCATGTAATGCCCGAGAACAACACTTTCACCGAAATGCGTTTCTTCCCCTTGGTCATCACATAATGGATAGGCGGCATTTTCATGCACGGTTAAGGGTTTTTCATCAGGCCTAAAACTATGGTCTTTGAAAAACGCATTCACCTCATCGGCCAGCGCGTGCGAATTCGCATGTAAGATGTCTATGTCTGCACGCAGAGAGCCATCCGTATTTTTAGGCTTCATACTGTGGAGACCGATATAAGCCGACCAGCCATTGGCCTGTTTGGAACGGGCCAGCGCACTGAGCACCGTATTGATATATTTATCATGCTCGGCCGCGCGGCGCATATATTCATAAATATTGATATGCTGGTTGGCGGGAATGGAATTGCCGCTATCCTGAAAATGCGTTGTGATAAACCCAAGTCCCTCACGGCGATTGGTCTCTCTTACCAAACGCGAGGTTTCATCATAAAGCACATAAGACGCGCGATATGATCCATTCTCGAGAAGTGATGCAATCAATTCGGGCGTGGCAATATCATAGAGCACATGGCTTTCGGGCCTGCCCGCTTCAAAATGGTTCAGATCCTTTTTATTGCTCACACCCAGCGGTTTGTGAGATTCAATCAAATGATCCGGAATATGTTGACCCGCGTGCGGTACATCAATCACAAGAGGGCTGACTTTTTGAAGCCTATCCGGCATTTGCATTTTGAAAAAACCAAAATCAGCCAGATTATTATCGCCCATAGACACAATCAGATTTCCCTGCTGTGCGGCTTGCGCCGAGAGAAGATACTGGAACTCTTTTTCAATTTCATTTTGTATAAATTCCGCGCCTCTCCATTCATGCTTATTGCCTTGCTTATCGATATAGGTCACACGATCATGCGGCGCGATCGTTAGATTATTCAAAGTCACAACGAGGTTATAAGGCCCAGCAGCACTTGCTTCGGGCTCTCTGTTAACAATCTTAAAACCAATATCACGCAACCTGTGCTCGCTCTCGGTCACATTGCCGCGCGCCCATTCATATGGTGCGGCTTCATCAAAGAAATAGGTTCGTAAATTATCGTCCCTGGTGCCTTCTTTGATAACAAAATGATGCGCATCCGAGATTGGCTTATTCACCGAAAAAGCATCAAAAAAATCGGGGCTTTGGCTTTGATCTGCACGCTTTAGACTGACGGCCCACTCACTAAGCTCATTGCTTCCATTCAACCAATAGGATGCAAATTCGTCTTTATTCACTTCGAATACCTGCCCGAAGACGGGATCAAAATACCGGATCAACCCATCGCGTTGTCCCAATATCAATACAAAATGCCCGCCATCATTTTCTCCCCAATGCGAGCTCAGAGGTGATTTGATATTCGCAATCGCAAGCCCGCCCTGATAGGGCTCCGTATGGGCCTCAATCTCGGGATATTTTTCCATTACCGCCGCCAACCTGTTATGGCATGTCCCCTGGGGGTATGGCGCTGTGCGCAAAAGCTCTTGCGCTGTATTCATATCAGAATCAATACCCAATAAGCTCAAGGCCGCATGCAAGCTCGCCGGACCGCATGTTTCAGGGCGGTGTTGTTTTTGCAATTTCATCGGCCCGTCGCCTCGCGGATCGTTGTCTTGCAAAATATCAAAAGAGTCGGGCACTTGGTTTTCAATTACTAAAGTCATAAATTTTGTCTGTGTTTAAAAAATGGAAGTTCAATAAAAAGTGATTAATCGTTAAAAAATTAACGACACATGCACAGACAACACATACAGAAGCGTTGCTCTTGCGAGACAAGAGACTTGGAACCGGTCAAAGATTTGTAACCTAATGGCTTCATGATCAAATTTTATTGTGTTGAACTTATAAAAAATAACAGTAATCAATAATTTTATTTATTGTCACGAAAAAAATCCGATCCCCTTCATTTTTCGTAGGAAATCATGCTATGACATGTAATAGGAACAATCAGCCACCGGATAAAATTTATGAGCAAAACATCACCCAAAACAGCCAGTAAAAAAACAGCCGTTAAAAAACAGACCCAAAAAGCAAAAGCAACAAAAGCTGTCGCGAAAAAAGCAGTGGTCAAAAAGGCTGGTGTTAAAAAATCTCCTGCCAATAAGACTAAACCAGCCAATACAAATCATGCGCCCAAGGGCCACCCAAAGGTCAAGGAAGAGAAAATCGGTGTGCTTCTTTTAAATCTGGGAACACCCGACGCAACAGATTACTGGTCGATGCGCAAATATCTATCGGAGTTTTTGAGCGATAAGCGCGTCATTGATTACCCGTCATGGTTCTGGCAACCCATCCTTCAGGGCATTATCATGACCACACGGCCTTTTCGATCCGGCCATGCTTACAAACTGATCTGGAACAAGAAGCGCAATGAATCACCGCTTAAGACGTATACACGATCACAGGCAGAAAAAATTGCGAAGACGCTTCAAAAAGAGAACAAGAATATTGTTGTGGAATGGGGTATGCGTTACGGCAACCCATCGACCAAAGTCGGTATCGATTCCCTGACATCTCAGGGCTGCACCAAGATTTTGCTCTTCGCTCTCTACCCACAATACAGCGCGGTCACAACCGCGACCGCCTATGACAAGGCCTTTGATTATCTCAAGACACTGAACCGCCAACCCGCCGTGCGCACGGCACCGGCATGGCAGGATGATCCGAAATATATTTCCGTTTTGGCCGATTCCATTAAAAATCATCTCAAAACTGTGAAGGGAAAGCCGGACGCTGTATTGGTGTCCTTCCATGGCCTGCCAAAACGTTATTTGATGAATGGCGACCCCTATCATTGCTTCTGTGCCAAGACATCCAGATTGGTGCGTGAGAAACTGAAATGGCCGGAAGATAAATGGCATACAACATTCCAATCACGTTTCGGGCCGGAAGAATGGCTTCAACCCTATACGGATGAGACAGTTGAAAAACTAGCCAAAGAGGGCAAGAAACATATTGCGATTATCTCTCCCGCCTTTGTGTCTGAATGTGTTGAAACCCTGGAAGAAATTGCCATTGGCCTGCAGGAAACATTCATTGAAAATGGCGGCGAGACATTCACCTATATTCCCTGTTTGAATGACAGTGAGCCCCATATTGATCTGCTCTCGGATCTAGTAAAAAGAGAGCTATCGGGCTGGATTTAAACAGCCGCGAAATGCTTTACTTTTTATTAAGATTTATCGTCTAAATTCGTCCCCGAAATCAGGAAAAATGATTGACAAAAATTAGCCTTTTTGAATATAAAAAGGTAACGAGTTTAGACGTGCTTTTGCACATAATTTTAACACGGTGAACGAAAAGGAGAACGCGCATGAGTCCCGCTGCCGGCGAGACTTTGGGTGAAACTTTCATGGAAGCTGTTGGTCATGTCGGTGCTATTGGCGCCGCGCTGGCTTTTGGCGTGCCGACTCTCAGTTTATAGAGGAGGAAACCCATGGAAGGCGAATCTAGAAGTCCCTTATTTAATGCAATGGCCAAAGGTGCCTTGATGTCATTCGGTATTATGGTGGCATTGAATACCTTTGGCATCCCAAAACCTATTGGCCCCGGATATTAAAAAAAGAGCTATTCAATAGCTCTTTTTCCGATCAATAGATACAAAGGATACGCGCCCCGGTGATTGTGCTATTTCACCGGCAGGAAGCTATTTTTATTGCCGCGCTCCGCACTGGCGGGGTATGAGCCAAGAATGTGATATTCCGCCGCATGCTTTTCAAATTCCTTCAGGGCATTTTGCAGATCGGGATTGGCCATTGATGTCCCGATATCAACATAAAAAGTCGGGTTCGGTAATTCCTGGGACACCATGTACGTCTCAAGTTTTGTCAAATTGACGTTGTTATCGGAAAACGCCTTAAGAGCACCGATCAAGGCCCCTGGAATGTGGTTCGTCTGGAACAAAATAGATGTAATATAATGTTCATCAGGTGATGTTTGTTCCACCGCTTCACGCCCAAAAATCAAAAAGCGTGTCATGTTATAGGGGTCATTCTCAATGTCCTTATCCAACAACAACAAGCTATAAATATCTGCTGTCATGGCGGATGAGATCACGGCGCGGTCTTTCTCATCATAATTTGAGAGATTTTGTGCCGCCGTGGCCGTATCAAAATCAACAACCGTTTGTGCGTTTGGCAATTTACTCTCAAGATAGTTTGAACACTGCATCAAGGCCTGGGAATGGCTGTGCACCTCTTTAATCGAGGCGAGTGCTTCTTGCTTTTCTTCTTCGGTCAAAGGTGAGTCTTTCCAATCAAGAATATCTTTTTCATCGATCCCGCGTGGCACCCATTTACGGTACGCATTATACGCCACCATCAAACAATGATGGATCGGCAAAAGATACTCACCAATGATTTGCAACTTCACGGATGGCAATAAATTATACACTTCCGTGACGCGCCCAGCCGATGAATTTTCAACCGGCAAAATGGCAAAATCAACTTCACCCGCATCGGCGGCGCGGATCACCTCATCAAATTTTTTAAACCCGCGGTGGTAATGATCCGGAAAACATTCCATACACGCCTGATGCGAATAGGATCCCGGGACGCCGAGATAGCTGACTGTTTTCTTTTCTGTGTTACTCATCGTTATTGCCTTCTTGGTTAAACGGTGGATGCTAAAAAGCTTTTTGCCTTAATTTGGATGCTTTGGCAATGTGCTCAAGCAGTTTTTCTGAATCTTGTGCCTCGATCGCGGTTTTAAGTGTATTGATTTCACCGGCAAAAATATCAAGCACTGTGCTCAGATGCTCCTGATTGGCAAGGAAAATATCTCGCCACATCTGTGGGTCTGATCCTGCGACGCGGGTGAGATCCTGAAAACTGCCGCCGGCAAAATCGGTGACACGCTCGGTAAGCTGCGTCGATAGCTGTTCGGCGCTTTGCATCATCGAAAAGGCAATAATATGGGATAGATGCGATGTCAGGCCCAAAATCATGTCATGCTTATCGGCATCCATCGTCATAAGATGCGCCCCGATCGTCTCGAGGGTCTGGCTCAGTGTATTCAACGCCTCGATCGGCGTATCCGTATCAGGGGTTAAAATATAACTCGCGCCCTGAAACACGCCCTCGCGGCCCGCATCTGGGCCAATCTCTATTGTCCCTGCGGTGATGGGATGACCCGGAATAAAATATATGTTATCAGGCAAATGCCCCTGTACGCTCTTGGCGATGGATGATTTCACCGAGCCTACGTCCGTGATGATCGAGCCGGGGCGCATATGCAGCGCGATAGATTTCACAATATCGGCAATCACCCCGATATGGGCGCACACAAAGACAAGATCACAGGCTTTGGCAAGCGCATTCACATCATCATGATAGACATCCCCGAGCGACAGCTCTTGCGCGCGGGCGCGATATTCGGGATTGATATCATAGAGATGCACCTCCCCCTGTCCTTGCGCCTTAAAATCACGCGCCAGGGATGATCCGATACACCCAATACCAATAATGCCAATTATCATGCGGCTGTCCATCCACCATCCACAGGAATTGACGCCCCTGTGATGTTCTCGGCCGCATCAGAACACAGGAACAGGGCCACGCCCGCCAATTGTTCAACTGTCACGAATTTCTTAGTCCATTGCGCCGCTAAAAGCACATCATTAATCACCTCATCTTCGGTAATGCCGCGCGCCTTTGCCGTATCGGCTATCTGGTTTTCAACCAATTTTGTAAACACATAGCCCGGGCAAATGGCATTGCAGGTAATGCCGTTTTGCGCCACTTCCAAAGCAACGCTCTTGGTAAAGCCCATTACGCCATGTTTGGCGGCGACATATGCACTTTTAAACGGAGAGGCCACCAAACCATGCGCCGATGCAATATTAATAATACGGCCCCAGCCGCGCTCTTTCATGCCGGGCACAGCCGCGCGCACGCTATGGAAGCCGGAGCTCATGTTGATCGCGACAATCGCATCCCATTTCGCTTTATCAAACTCTTCTACCGGCTGTACGTTTTGAATACCCGCATTGTTGATGACAATATCGATAGCGCCTAATTCTGCCTCTGCATCCTTGACCATCGCCTCAATCTCATCGGGTTTGGTCATATCAGCGGCGTTATAAATGGCTTTGACCCCCTTGGATTCAATGTCTTGGCGGAGCGCCTCTATCTCATCGGCATCACCAAAACCATTCATGACAATATTGATGCCCGCATCGGCCAAGCCACGGGCAAGCCCGAGGCCAATGCCAGAGGTTGATCCGGTAATAAGGGCTGTCTTTCCCTTGAGGTGTTCATGATGGCAGGCCATATATCCCCCTTAATTCTGTGTGATCGCATGATTAACCATCGCACAGAGTAATCGATTTTCATCCATGAAAAAAGGGGGCAGAGATAAATAGATCATGCGCTCATACACAGGCCCAAACACCCATATTTCAAGCCTTCTAAAAAATTTTATTGCCATAATTCTTATGGCGTGCTTTATTCTCCCAAATAAAAATTTAGAAGTAGGGTAATCATGAGTAAGCCATTAATTGAGTTTCAAGACGTTTTGCGTGACGCCATCCAATCATTGTTCGGGACAAACCCATCCGCGCAGGAAATGATCGATGCCTATCCAACGGCGCATAAAACCGGCTCAAAACAAATACAAACCGGCGGTGGAACTTTCTTTGATATATTTGCCAAAAAAGGCCGCAATGAATGGGAAGAAGCCGAAAAGCTCATCGCGCATTTTAAAAAACAAGGTGTCAGACAATCGGCCCTTATTCGCGGTGATTTCCTCTTTGGCTATGAACCACAGCCCTATGACGTTATTCGAGCCATGGTTTTTGAATATGCCAAGATGGGCATGAATGTGCTTCAAAACTTCCACGGCATGAACGACCCGCGCTGTCTTGTGGGTGTGGCAAAGGCCGTAAAAGAAGCGCAAGAGGCCGGGTATGATATTGTTGCCCAGGGCACAATCTGTATTGAAGATAATCCCAATATCACCGTTGAAGAGTGCTTAAAATTTGCTCAGGAACTCGTTGATATGGGCCATGAAGGTTTTTATCTGAAATCGGCAAGCGGGCGCCTTGACCGTGATTTTGTCTATGAACTCACTTCTGCGCTCTATGATAAATTCCCGGACCAGGAAATTACAATCCACGCGCACTCGGCCTATGGGGAAGCACCGGCCTGCTATATTTCTGCCGCCAAAGCGGCAACAGAAAGGGGTAAGAAAATCACGATGGATGTGCAACATCCGGCTCTATCCGGATCGACAGCGCAGCCAAGCATGAATAAAATGGCTTCACTGATCGAAAATCATCCTCTAGCGAATATGAAGAAAAATGCCCCGAAATTGAATATTTCGGCCATTAAGAAAAGCATGAGCAGCCTGTTCGGACTGCGTTTCCGCTACAGGGAATTTGAATCCTCCTATAACCCGGAGTTAGTGGATGCGATGTACAAGGCACGTACACCCGGCGGCGCTTCGGCAACACTGAAATCCATTCCCGGTTTGGTAGAAAATTTAGGACGCCTGCTCGGCACGGAAGACAAGCACGCCGATTGGGATACAATCCAAACAGAAATTTACAAGATGCAGGCCGAAATTCTGGAAGATTTAGGCCAGCCAATTCAGGTAACGCCCTATGCCGCAAACACAACCGGACAGGCCGCTATATCCTTATGGCACAGATTAGAGGGGCGCGATAAATACCACTCGCTCTATCCCGGTATTGCCAATTATCTGGTTGGGCGTCACGGCCATGTTCCCGATACCGTCAATCCGAAATTGGTTGATAAAGCGCTCAAACAACTCGGTTTGGATGCACCCGAAGACTATGTTCTATCCACCGATCGCCCGGATGGATTGCCACAGGCTAAGCAGGCGCTTAAGAATGCCGGCATTGCCAAACCGACAATTCGCCAGCAAATCTCGGCCGCGCTTTTGAAAGATGCCGGCAACTTCAAAGCGATCCAACATATCGTTGACTGTCATAAAGGCCGGAATATTCCTCAAGAACCGCCACAGCTGCCTTATTATGCGCAAAAACCAAGCCCGGTTGCGCGCAAAGATGGCAAAGGCTTTAATCGTGATGTGCGCGATGCGGTTCATCTTATTGGCGGCTATTCAAAATTACAGGAAATCGCGGAGCGCGTGCTTCACCTTAAACAACTGGCGGATAAACGCTATATCTTTCCATCCGGTGAAGAAGATCTGGAGCAAGAATGGTATAACGGCAATATGGAGCATCTTATTGCTCTCCTGAATGATATTCCTAAGAAGCTAAATGATGCGAATTTCTCCTATGGGCAACAAATGGCCATGCAGGAAGAGTGGAGCCAGAACAACATCCACGCAGCCATGCGTGATGCGGTTGATCAAAAAGGCGATGGCCTGTATGCCTTCATGATTAAGGCGATTGAAGATTATACCGGCAGACCCGCAATCAGCCCGATGATCACTGGTGAGCCACGTTTGGAAGCCTAGAAAACTTTATTCTATGAATTAAAATCCGGCGGTGCGGCATCCAGAATTGGATCTTCAGAGGCAATATTGCCGGTAAATGCACAGCTATAATGAGGAATTTTTAAAACACCATTCTCATTATATGCATCAAAAAAAGCATGCACTCTGGTGATTGCTGTTTCCAAATCTTCTAAATTTTTGCCTTGATCAAAAAAGGTGTGAGCCATCAAAAACCCCCATAGCTCATCGCCTGATTTCAATTCCACATCATAATGCTCATAATCAACATCCATCTTTCCATCTTCAAAATAAAGTGCGTAATCTTCCGGCCTAAAGCCAATAGCATTAGTTAAGCGCGAAATCTTCTTCTCATATGTATTTGGCTTTGATAGATCTATGAGCAAATCATGGAGTGCCTTATTCACAGGCGCATCTTCTGCGTATTTATTGTAAAGAATTGTCAACTTGCCGTTTGGCTTTAATAATGATCTGAATTCTTCTAAAACCCTCTGCTGACAAACCCTTAATGCCTGCTCAGCTTCTACTTCAGATGCCCCAGAATTCAGGGCACTGGCCTTCGCAATTGTCTCCCATAAAATTGCGACATTTCCTGCTACAATTAAATCGGCTTTCTCAGTCTTATCCAAACCAGTATTTTGAGAAGTTCCTTCATGTGCACTAAAATTATCATTGCCTTCAAAACGTGCCGTGCTAGCCTCTAGCATTCCTGGGTCTGGGTCGACGGCATAAACACGCACACCATGCTCCAAAAGGGGTGCTGCCGTGTTGCCGGGGCCTGATCCAATATCAATGACCGTACTGCCCTCCTGAATATTAGCGCGCTCAAAAACACGAGAAAAGATTTCCGGCACGTAATCTGGCCGAAACTTTGCGTAGTTCTCAATGTCGTATTTTACCTGGCTATTCGGATCTTGTGCCATAAATCACCCTATTATTTCGAAGAGTAATTCTTAACAGATTCCAAATATTATGTCAAATGACTTGCCATTGTAACCGATGATGGTGAAACGCTTACAATTGCACAATACTTCAAAAAAGATGAACCCATTATTCAAGAAGGTGAGAGAGTTATGGTTCAAACAAGTGGCAGCTATCAAAGAGTACTTCCTGCGGAACATCTACCGGAGCAGATAAAACACCCTAAAGGTATAAAAGTTATTGATTAATGTCTGAAAAAATTGCTCAGCGTTCTTGATACGTTACGAACTTCTTATTATCAAGATGTAATTGTTTTATTCCAAGCTTTACCTTCCAAAATATCTTATCACGACTGCGCCGTGCAACAGCGCCACATAGCGAGCTAAGCAAGCAGACGCGCATACGCAGTTGAGCTGACTAATAACTGCTTTTAGATTAGGATCGGATAACTTTATATCTAAGACGCAGAACATTATCGTTAAGGTTTTTAGAATCGAGAAGCCTCAACTGAACCATCTCCAAATACTCCCCCAACATAGGCGTTCCCTTTCCAAAGGCGACGGGTTGAAGATCGATAACAATTTCATCTAGCAATTTCTCTTTCATGAAAGCATGGGCAACAGCGCGCCCACCTCCAACGATAGCTTCATCAACATTATTGTTTTTTAGAATTTCTAATGCTTCCTTTGGAGATTTGGCATGTTGCCAACCAGTGTCTCCAACATCAATATCATTTCGTGATAGTACGATTTTATGTTCTGGATTCAATAAAGAAGCCATATCATCATCTTTCAACTGCTCAAACGAACTTCTACCGGCGATAACATTACCAACGTCGTTAACAAGTGAGCACCAGTCTTGCCAAGCAGGGTCAGGAAAAGCAGGGATTCCGTTTTCATCAGAAATTAATCCATCAATTGAAACAGATAAAAAAAGTGTTGTTTTCATAGCATTAGCCTCATTGCAAACATATTAAGAAAGGTATCTGCAATCTATACCAAATCAATCCATTTATCGATTAAATTGTGTGTTAATAAAAGACAATTCTAATAAGTCATCTTAGAGATATTGATTTATTTCAGTTATTTATGGTGGATGGTTCTCCGTAATTGATACGTTGCGAACTAAACATTATCAGGATTTAATCGTTTTGTTTAATACTATTCCATCCCTAATATGTTATGGATTACATTCAAGCTGGAAGAATTTAGGGCATGGAAACCACACTAAGACTTTTTCAAAATAAAATTGACCAGTTTGCAGCTGTCGTAGACTGCTTTGCGGATTCTGTTGAACCGCCGCACATGCACTCGTCAGGGCCATTACACCAAGGGTTTCGTTACGCGAAGCCTACTGCTAAACATTTCTGTTTAATTAAAGTAGCAAGATTAGTAAGCGGTTTAAATGCGGCCATGGTATTGGCAGGACAAGGTTACAATCAGGAAATGTGCGTGCTAATGCGAACAGTGATTGAGTGCACAACCCATATTGAATTTGTTCTATCCGGGCTAGAAAATGGTGAATTAAAACCTCAACAGCAAAAGTACCTGAATACCTTTTTTGACGACTTTGAAAGAAATTCTAGCGATGATTTTAAAAAACCGAGCGTAAGACAAGAAAAAGTGCATAAGGAAATTAGTCAATATTTGGATGCCATAAATGGGGAAGTGTTTAAAGGTCGTTCTTCCGCTGATATGATGTGGAGCGTATATGCGAATTTTTCAAATTACGTTCATGCGCGGTATCCAGAAGCAATGGACTTATTCGGCGGCGAACCGGCTCATTTTCATACAAAAGGCATGTTGGATACACCAAAAGACAATGAGAGCCTTGAAATACTAGAAATGTTTATTCATTCGGCTGGCCTATGCCTAATACTAATGATCCAAAAATTTGTCATGAAGGAGCAAATATCTGTAAAGCCTGAATTGGCAGGTTGGATAATACAAGAGTAACTTTCACAGAAAGCAGTATCATGGACGCTCAAAAAGCGATGAAAAGCGCCAGTTGATCGGATACCTTTTTGCGAACTTACAAATGGAAGGCGGAAATGTGCGGTATTCCTTGAAAAAACCGTTCAATCTACTTCAAGATTTGGGTGATTATAAAGAATGGCTCCCCGGGCCGGATTCGAACCAGCGACCAAGTGATTAACAGTCACCTGCTC